>CAYZBG010000005.1:0-103805 GCA_964476565.1 uncultured Opitutus sp. | reverse complement strand
GCCGCGCTATCTCCCGGACTTTGCGGTTGCCATTTCCGGTGCCTTCGGCGGTCTAGCCAATCTTCCGCATGTCTGTTTCTTTCATGATTACCCGTGTACGTTCGTTCCTGACCGCCCTGTGTTTCGCACCGCTGGCCTATGCCCAGTCCGGCGATCTGCCGGTGTTGCCCGAGCAGCTCTTTCCCGATCTGAAACAGATCATCGCAGATGCGGTGCAGCAGTCGCCGCGCATGCTCGCGCTGAGCCTGAATCAGGAGATTGCCGAGGCGGACCGTATTCAATCGCGCTCAGGAATGCTCCCTTCGGTGGGCGGCTCCTTCACAGCCAGCCTGACCCGGGACGACCGCGAGGGCATCGAAGACACGCTCTCCACCGAGAAGATCTACTACAATTTCTCCGTTTCGCAGCCCCTCTTCCACTGGGGTGAGCGGCGCAACAATGCGCGCATCGGCGAGATCAACAAGCGCATCGCCGATCGCAACTACGGCGAGGCCTACCGCCTGCTCGTGCAGGAAATCCGGACCACTTACCTTCAGCTCATCCTTGTCAAGGGACGGGTCGAAGAGGCGCGTTTCAATCTCGGCCAGGCAGAGGAGGTGTTGCGCGTGACCGAGGAACGTCTTTCGCGCCGGGTGATCTCCGAGAGCGAGGCGTTCCAGCCGCGTATCGCCGTTGACCAGGCCCGCCTCTACGCGGACCGCACGGCAGACAGTTTTGAGGAACTGAAGCGACGCTTCGCGGCTCTCACCGGCCGTCAGGCTCCAGCCGATGACTCCATCCCGAATGAAATTCCGCCGGTGGACACCGCCACCGCCCAGATTGACCGGTTGCTGGCCAGCTTCGTCGGCCGGCCCGAACCGCTGACGGTCGAAGCCCTCACCTTGCGCGATCAGATCCAGTCCGCCGAGCTGAGCTACGCGAATCAGCGCACGCGGTTGTTGCCGAAATTGTCCCTTGTGGCCGGTATCAGCCAGGACCAGCAGAGCTACACCATCGACCCGTCGCTCAAGTACGGCCTGCGTTCGCTGTACGCCGGCGTGAGTGTGAGCTGGACGATGTTCGACGGCTTTGCCACGCGGGCCGGCAAGCGCTCCGCCCTCGCCCGGCTCCGTCAGGCCGAGTTCAACCTGAAGCGCTACACGGAATCGATCAATGGCGACGTGCAGCGCAATGCCCGTCAGCTGACGTTCTCGGCTCGGCAGATGGCCATCCAGGAACGCCTCTTCGACAGCAATCGCAACTACCTCAACTTTCTTAAGGAGCAGCGCAGCCGCGGTCTTTCCTCTGACTCCGACGTCACTCAGGCGGAGATCCGGTATCAGGGCGGTTTCCTTGCCGCGCTTGAGGCGCGGGCGGACTATTTGTTGAAATCCTCGGAATTTGTGGGTCTGGTGACGGAAGATCCGAACCTCGCCAACCTTCGCGGGGTCGGACGCTGATTCGCATCATGGCTGTACTCAAGAAGCTCGTTCTCCCGCTCGCGATCGTCGTCGCGCTCTTTTTTGGCATCACCCACCTAACCCGCCCGGTCGCCCTCGTGGCCACGGTGGAACGCGGCAAGGCCATCATGATGGTGCCCGCCAGCGTGACCGTGCAGGCGGAGAACATTTCGCCCATCGTCAGCGAGGTCGGTGGACGCATCAAGACGGAGGGGTATAACCTCGACCCCGGACTGCGCGTGAAGGCCGGGGAGGTGCTCGCCCACCTCGACACGACCACGCTCCTGCTCGAAATGGAACGGACCAGCACGGACCTGGAATCCGCCCGCCGACGCAAGGAGATCGGAATTCCCCTCGAGCAAGACTTGCGGAACGCCCAGGACGTTCTTGCCGACTTCGAAAACAAGTTTCGCTCCGGTAATCTGGCCGAATCCGAGCTGAACAAGCAGCGCCGCGCCGTCACCCAGTTGCAGCAGCGCATCAACCTCGAGAAAGCCGCCGAGGACCAGCTCATTGCCTCGTTCGAGAATCGGCTCAAGACCCAGCAGGTTCAACTCGACGCGGCGACGATCAAGGCCCGCATCAACGGCCAGATCGCCGAGGTGTTCGTCAATGCGGAACAGTTCATCGGTGAGCGCACGGTCGTGGCCACGATGATCACCGACAGCCGCACGGTGGAAGCCAAGGTGAGCGAAGAGCATTACTCGGACCTTAAGGTCGGCCAACAGGCCACGGTTCGGTTCCTCGGCCTGGGCTCCCAAGAGTACGGCGCGTCGATTACGAAAATCTTGCCTACGGCCGATCCGGCGACGCAGCGCTACACGGTGCAGCTCAACGTCGACATTGATCCGGCGCGTCTGGCCCCTGGGCTGACCGGGGAAGTGAGCATCATCACTGGGGTGCGTGAAAACACCCTGATCATCCCCCGCCGCGCGCTCTTCGGCGAGAGTGTCTACGCCGTGGCGAACGGCCGGGTTGAACTGCGCAAGGTCAAGCTCGGCTTCACCAGCCTGTATGCCGTGGAGGTGCTTTCCGGACTCGAGGCGGGCGAATTGGTCATCGTCGATCAGTTGGAACGCTACCGGGTCGGCGATCGCGTCCGCACGCAGACCGAAGTTGCGCCCCAAAGCTGAGGGACGCCCCTGCGTCTTTCCTTCCAACGGACCGTTTGACGATGTCGCCCAACCTGCTGATCGCCCTCCGCTTTCTCACAGCGAAGAAGCGGTCGATGATCATGAGCCTGTCGTGCATCGTGCTTGGCGTCGGTCTGTTCATCGTGACGCAGGCAACGACGAGCGGGTTCGAACAGTTTTTCATCAAGACGATCCTGGGCACGAATGGTGCCCTGCGGGTGGAGGATAAGATCCAGGCGACCTTCAGCACCATGAGCGCCGGTGGGGGCAGCGGGTCCATCTTCCAGGTGGCGAACAAGGAAGGACGAAAATACGTCGAAGGCGTTGCCGAGCCCAAGCTGGTGATTGAAGCGATCCGCCGGTTCCCCAACGTTGCCGCTGTTTCGGAGGTCGTGCACGGCGCGGTCTTGATTCGCACCGCCATGCGCAGCGACTCGGTGCGCGTCTATGGCATCAATTTGGAGGATCACCTCAAGGTGTCCGACCTCGGCAGCCAGATCGTCCGTGGCAGCCTCGAAGATTTCCGCAACAGTCCGCTCACTGTGCTGCTCGGCCTCGAGATGGCCCAGCGCCTCGAGGTCGACATTGGCGAATCAATTCAGCTCCAGTTCGACGGTGAGATCCGGCGTTACCGGGTCGCCGCGCTCTACGAGACCGGCGTGAGCGACATCGACCGCATGCGGGTGTACATGCACATGGGCGAGGGCCGCTCGCTCATCAAGAAACCCACCGGTGCTTCGTTCCTGCAGGTCAACCTGTACGACCGCGCCCGCGCCACAGACGATGCGGCGCACATGACCGCGGTGCTCGGCCACAGCGTGCGGTCCTGGCAGGAGCGCGAGAAAACCTGGCTCGAGGTGTTCCGAGCGTTGCGCATCTCGTCGGCCATCACCGTCTCGGTCTTCACGCTCATCGCCGGCCTAGCCATGTTCAACACCCTCGCCATGATCGTCATGGAGAAGACCAAGGACATCGCGATCCTGCGGTCGATGGGTTACACCCGCCGCGACGTGCTGCGGATCTTCCTCTGGCAGGCGGCGGTGGTGCTTGCGATCGGCACGGTCTTGGGCGCGGCCCTGGGGGCGGGGGTCACCTATTCGGTTTCGCAGATGCCGATCCGCATCCGCGGCATCTTTGCCACCGATCATTTCATCGTGGCGTGGTCAATCTGGCACTACATCGCGGCGACTTCCACAGCGGTCGTGATGGTCATGGTGGCCAGCCTCGTCCCTTCCCGCCGGGCTGCCCGCCTCGAGCCGGGAGACGTCATCCGCGGCACAGCGCTCTGACCGCCCACGGCGGTCAGAGCGGGAGAAAGGGGCATGGAGCAAGGAGAACGGTGGAGCAGGAGAAATGGAATGGCAATCGCATGGCGCTTGCGAATTCTAGGCCTCCCAACTGATCCCCTATGAAGTCCTCACCGATCTCTCGATTCGAAGATTTACGTGTCTGGCAAATGGCCGTCGACCGTGCCGCTGAGGTTTACGATCTCTTCGCCGGATGCAAAGACTACGGCTTCAAGGATCAGATTCAGCGCGCGGCTGTCTCCGTGTCGTCGAACATCGCCGAAGGGTACGAGCGCGGTTCGAACAAGGAGTTCGTGCATTTCCTTTACTACGCCAAGGGCTCCTGCGGTGAACTTCGCTCGCAGGCGCAGGTCGCTAAGCGCGTCAATTTGCTCGCAGCGGAGCAAGCAGACCGGCTTGTTGCTGACGCCGCCGACCTCTCTGCAAGACTGGGCGCCTACATCCATACCCGCCAATCCCGATTTCGCTGATGCCTGTCCCTGCTCCGTCCTCCCTTCCTCCTTCCTCCCGCGATGGAGATCGGCGCGTCGCCCTGCGTTGCGCCGATCTCCATCGCTACCTCGGACAAGGCGAGGGGCGGGTGCATGTGCTCAAGGGCGTGTCGTTCGAGGCGGAGCGGGGGCAGGTCTACGCAATCGTCGGTCCGTCGGGGTGCGGAAAGTCCACCTTGCTCTACCAACTCGGCCTGCTCGACCGTCCGGACGGCGGCTCGATCACCATCGGCGGCCGGCTGATGTCGAATGACGACGATGCGGCGCGTACTGCCGCCCGGGGCGAGCACATCGGTTTCGTGTTCCAGTTCCACTTTCTCATGCTGGAGTTCTCGGCTCTCGAGAATGTGATGATGCCGATGCGTAAACTCGGCCGGCTCTCCGCGGCGGAGATGGAGGCTCGGGCGCATGCCCTGCTCACCTCGGTCGGTCTGGGAGAAAAGACCCACCGTCTTGGCACGCAGCTTTCTGGTGGCGAACAGCAGCGCGTTGCCATTGCCCGTGCCCTGGCCAATCAGCCGGCGATCATCCTCGCCGACGAGCCCACGGGAAATCTTGACCAAAAGAACTCGGGCATCGTGTTCGACCTGTTGACTCGGCTCGCGAAGGAGAACGGCCAAGCCATCGTACTCGTGACGCACAATCCGGACATCGCCAACCGGTGCGACCACGTGCGTCCGATGCGCGACGGCGTGTTTGTCAGCTGACGGCGGCACGGCCACCGCTGGTCACAAGGGCGCCAGACGAGTACCGACTCCGCGGCGCGACCTGAGACCGACGCCCATTTGCGCCAGCGTGGCCGGCTGGTCAATAAGTGCCACGGGCGCGGTGGAGCCCTCGCGCTAATTTATTGGCGCAGAAAAAAGTTCCGTGGGAATTTTTGGTTTACTTTGGAAACTCCGGTGCCTTCGCTCCTCCACTGATTTTCTCAAAACCACGTCGACCCGTGACCCAACCATATTCTCGAAAGTCGTTTTTCGGCAAAGTAGTGGGCCTCATCGCCGCCGCGGGCATCACGCCCCGCCTTTTTGGCCGTCAACGTGCTGAGACTGCAGCCAGTCCGGCCCCGTTTGTGCTGCGTCCTGAAAATCGGGCGGTCGCCCGCCGGTCCGAAACCGTTTAACCCGTCAGGTCCGCCCCGGATCCCTCAGGCCTATGTCGAAACTCTTTCCCAAATCGGCCAACCGGCTGCCCTTGCAGATCATCGTGTATCTGTTCGTGCTCGTTGGCATCGTCACCGCGGCGACGACGTACTACGCGACGCCGAAATACACCCGCGTCGGGTATGCGCCGGTCCAGCCGGTTCCGTTCAGCCACGCATTTCATTCCGGCCAGCTGGGTCTGGATTGCCGCTACTGCCACTCCACGGTGGAGAAGGCGGCCCACGCCGCGGTGCCGACCGCGCAGACGTGCATGAACTGCCACAGCCAGGTCAAGAAGGACAGCCCGCTGCTGGCTCCGGTTCGGGCCAGCTATGAGTCCGGCGATCCCGTACCGTGGGTGAAGGTGCATGAGGCTCCGGACTACGTTTATTTCAATCACTCCGTTCACGTGAACCGCGGCGTTTCCTGCGTGGAGTGCCATGGCAAGATCAACGAAATGGAAGTGGTCACCCACGCACAGCCGCTCTCGATGGGCTGGTGCTTGGAGTGCCATCGCGAGCCGGAGAAGTTCCTCCGTTCGCCTGAACTCGTGACCAACCTTGATTGGAAGCATCCCGGCGGCGTCGAAGCCCAGCTCGAGCAGGGCAAGAAGTTCGTCCACGACTGGAATGTGAAACCTCCGCAAAGCTGCTCCGGCTGCCACCGATGAAACGAAACGTTGTCCATCCCGAACCGTCCCCGAGCGAACTTTCCGGGCCGCGCTACTGGCGCAGTCTCGACGAACTTTCCGCCACGCCGGGTTTCAAGGACCAGCTGGCGCGCGAGTTTCCCGAGGGAGCATCCCAGCTCGACGGCGTCGATCGGCGTCACTTCTTCAAGCTGATGGCCGCGTCCTTCGCCCTTGGCGGCGTGGGCCTGGCGTCGGGCTGCCGCCGTCCTGAGGCGCACATCCTCCCGTACGGCAAGTCAGTCGAGGGCGTCATCCCCGGTCTGCCGCAGTACTACGCCACGGCGTTCCCGCTGCGCAAGGCGGCCCTCCCGGTGCTGGCCGAAACTCACCAGGGTCGTCCCACCAAGTTGGAGGGCAATCCCACGTACGCCGCTCATGGCGGTGCCTCGTCGCTGGTCGCCCAGGCTTCGATTCTCGACCTGTACGATCCGGACCGCGCCACCCAGCACACGATCGGCGGCCGCTCCGCCACTGCGGCGCAAATCAACGACAAGCTCGCCTCGCTCGGTTCAGGCGACGGCAGCGGCCTTGCCTTCCTGGCCGAGGAGTCCGCCTCCCCGACCCGCGCCCGCTTGGTCGCGGCCTTGAAGCGGAAGTTCCCCCGCGCCCTCTGGGCCGAGTACGAGCCGGTGACGGACGAAGCTCCGCTCGCCGCGGCACAGGCGGCCTTTGGCCGCAACGTGAAACCGATCTACCGCTTTGCCAAAGCCGCCCGCGTGGTGTCGGTCGACGCCGACTTCTTCCACGCCGAGGCGGGTGCGCTGATGTACGCGCGCGACTTCGGCAAGGCCCGCCGGGTGCGCACGAAGACGGATGCGATGAACCGCCTGTATGCGGTCGAAAGCACGTTCACGCTCACGGGTTCGATGGCCGACCATCGCCTGCGCCTCGCGAGCAGCCACATGCTGGCCTTCATCGCGGCCTTGCACGGCAAGGTTACCGGGCAGACGACGTTTGCTCCCCTTACCCAAGGGCTTGAATTCAAGGATCAGGACAAGTGGCTCGACGCCTGTGCGGCCGACCTGCTCGCGCACAAGGGCCAGTCGATCGTGATTGCGGGCGCCCATCAGCCGGCGCAGGTGCACGCGATCGCCTACGCGATCAACGCTGCGCTCGCGAATCTCGGTTCGACCGTGGAGTTGGTCGAGGTTCCGACCCCGTCCGCGTCGACCCTTGCCCAGCTCGCCGAAGCCGCGAAGGCCGGTTCGGTGTCAACGCTGGTCATCCTCGGTGGGAATCCCGCCTACAATGCGCCGGCCGATCTCGATTTTGCCGCGGTGGCCAAGGCCGCGCGGGAAGTCGTGCGGTTTGGCTACTACGTCGACGAGACCTCCCGGATCGCCAACGTGCACATTGCGGCCGCCCATTACCTTGAGTCGTGGGGAGATGCCCGCACGGTTGACGGTACCATCGTGCCGATCCAGCCGATGATCCTGCCCCTCTTCAACGGGCTGACCGAGATTGAGGTGCTGGCCCGGATCGCAGGTGAAACGGTTACCGATCCTTACACGCTGGTCTACACCACCGTCACCGGCCTTGCCGGCGGCGATGCGGCGGCGGTGTTCCGCAAGTTCCTCCATGACGGCCTGCTCGAGGGTTCCGCTTATCGGCGCGCCGATGTGACCTATCGCTCGGCTGGCGTGGCGGATCTGTTCCGCACCACCCCGAGTTATCCGGCGCTCTCCAAGGACAGCCTCGAGGTGCGGTTCGTGACGGACCACAAGATGGATGACGGCCGCTTCGCCAACAACGGCTGGCTCCAAGAATGTCCGGATCCGATCACCAAGGTGGCGTGGGATAACGCCATTCTCATCAGCCCGCGTCTGGCCAAGGAACTCGGCATCGATCCGGCGGGTTCGCTTATTCAGGTCGCCCGCAAGGAGACCGCGAACTTCAAACGCGGTCAGGAGATGGCCTTCATCGGCGAGCTGACGGTCAACGGCCGCACGGTGCGGGGCCCGCTCAGCATCCAGCCCGGACTCTCGAACTGGACCATCGTACTCCCGCTCGGTTACGGCCGCAAGGCGTCGGGTCGGGTGGGGCAGAGCGTGGGACATGACTTCTACCCCGTCCGCACCACGACCGGCCTGGCGATTGCGACCGGAGCCAAGCTCACGGTGACGCGCGAGACCTACGCGCTGGCGAACACCCAGGAACACTGGTCGATGGAAGGACGCGACATCGTCCGTGAAGCCAATCTCGAGGGCGAGAGCGGCTTCCGGGCCAACCCGGCGTACGTCGACACCATCGGCATGGAGGCGCATGCTCCGGCCAACCTGGGCAAGGACGCCGGCGCCGATCCGGCCTTCATCGCCACGACCACGCCGCGCGGCAATTCGCTCTACGAAACGCCGAATTTCGAGGGCGTGCACCAGTGGGGCATGTCGATCGACCTCAACACGTGCATCGGGTGCAATGCCTGCGTGATCGCGTGCCAGGCAGAGAACAACATCCCGATCGTCGGCAAGGACCAGGTGCTCCGCGGCCGCGAAATGCACTGGATCCGCCTCGATCGCTACTATTCCGACGGCAACATTGACGCCGCAGCCTTCGGTGGCGCGGGCAACCGTGAAATTCCGGAAGATCCGCAGGTTTCGCTCCAGCCCGTCGGCTGCATGCACTGCGAACTCGCCCCGTGCGAAGTGGTCTGCCCCGTCAATGCCACCGTTCACGACGACGAAGGCCTCAACACGATGGCCTACAACCGTTGCATCGGCACCCGCTATTGCGCGAACAACTGCCCGTACAAGGTGCGTCGCTTCAACTTCTTTGACTGGAACAAGCGCCAGATCGACGAGCTCTACCTCGGACCGCTGGGTAAGAGTGGCATGCCGGAGCTGGTCAAGATGGTGAAGAATCCGGATGTGAGCGTGCGCATGCGCGGCGTGATGGAGAAGTGCACCTACTGTGTGCAGCGTATCCAGCAGGCCAAGATCCAGCAAAAGGCGATCGCCCGCAATTCGAACAACATCCTGGTGCCGGACGGCACGATCAAGACTGCCTGCCAGCAGGTCTGCCCGGTCGACAGCATCGTCTTCGGCAACATCCTCGATCCGCAGAGCGAAGTGTCCAAGGCGAAGGCCCTGGAGCATGATTATGCGCTCCTCGGCTACCTGAACGTGCGCCCGCGCACGACCTACCTCGGCAAGCTGCGCAATCCCAACCAGGCCATGCCCGACTACGCCTCGCTGCCGCTCAGCCGCAAGGAATACGACGCCAAGAATCATCCCGTGCACGGCGACCATGACCACGGCCACGGCCACAGTCACAGCGCCATCGATACCGCCAAGAACTTCGGAGGACTCAGCTAATGGCTCACGCTGCTGAACATGCGGTCGCCGCTCCGGCGATCCTCAAGGAGGTCAAGCCGGCGGAGCTGCCGCGCGCGACGCTCGTCGAACACAACCGGAGCTTCGGTTGGATCACCGACAAGATCTGCGGGATCATTGAAGGCAAGACCCCCACCTGGTGGTGGGTCTGCTTCATCCTCGCGTGCTTTGTCGCCTCGTTCACCGTGGCCGGCATCACCTACCTCGTCGCCACGGGCGTCGGGGTGTGGGGACACGCCAATCCGGTCAACTGGGCGTGGGACATCGTCAACTTCGTGTTCTGGATCGGTATCGGCCATGCCGGTACGCTGATCTCCGCGATTCTGTGCCTGCTGCGCCAGAAGTGGCGCACGTCGATCAACCGCGCCGCCGAGGCGATGACGATTTTCGCCGTGGTGTGCGCTGCGATCTTCCCCGTCTTCCACGTCGGTCGTGTCTGGTTCGCCTGGTACCTGTTCCCCATCCCGAACTCCAACGCGATCTGGCAGAACTTCCGTTCGCCGCTCGAGTGGGACGTGTTCGCCGTCTCGACCTACGGTACGGTCTCGGTGCTCTTCTGGTACATTGGCCTCCTGCCCGACCTCGCCATCCTGCGCGACCGCTTCTTCGCCGCCGGCAACAAGCTCCGCTCCGCGCTCTACGGCTTCTTTGCCCTCGGCTGGCGCGGTTCCAACCGTCACTGGAGCAACTACGAGATGGCCTACCTCATCCTCGCCGGCATCTCGACCCCGCTCGTGCTCTCCGTGCACACGATCGTGTCGTTCGACTTCGCCGTCTCCCTGCTCCCGGGCTGGCACACGACAATCTTCCCGCCGTACTTCGTGGCGGGCGCGATCTTCTCCGGCTTCGGCATGGTGTTGACGCTGATGCTGCCCCTGCGCGCGATCTACAAGCTTGAGGACCTGATCACGCAGTACCACATCGACTGCATGTGCAAGGTGACCCTAGCGACCGGCACGATCGTCGGTTACGCCTACGGCATGGAGTTCTTCATCGCCTGGTATGGCGCGAATCCGTACGAAGGCTTCGCCTTCATCAATCGCGCCTTCGGTCACTACGCCTGGGCCTACTGGATCATGATCTCGTGCAACGTGATCACGCCGCAGTTCTTCTGGTTCAAGAAGGTGCGCGAGAACACGTGGCTCGTGTGGGTGCTCTCGATCTTCGTCAACGTCGGCATGTGGTTCGAGCGTTTCGTCATCATCGTGACCTCGCTCGCCCGCGATTTCCTGCCGTCGAGCTGGGGTTACTACAGCCCGTCGATCGTCGAGATCTTCACGTTCTTCGGCACCTTTGGTGTCTTCAGCGTGCTCTTCCTCCTCTTCATCCGCTTCCTGCCCGTCATGCCCATGGCGGAGCTCAAGGCGGTCACTCCCCAGGCTGATCCGCATGCGGGTCACGGCCACCACTAAGCCCTTCCGACCATGTCCTCTTCCTCACATGGCCTGATCGCCACCTTCGACACCGTTCCTGAGGTGTACCACGCCGCAGAACAGGTGCGCGATGCCGGCTACAAGTTCTGGGACTGCATCACGCCGTTCCCGATCCACGGGCTCGACAAGGCCATGGGCCTGCGCCGCTCGGTGGTGCCCCGTTTCTCCTTCGTCGGCGGCCTGCTCGGTTTCACCACCGGCATGTCGCTGATCTGGTGGACCGGCGCCGTGGATTACCCGTTGATCGTCGGCGGCAAGCCTTACTTCAGCCCGATGTTCGCCTTTCCGGTGTCCTACGAGCTGACGATCCTGTTCACGGCGTTCGCCACGATCGGCGGCATGCTCTTCCTCAACCGTCTGCCGATGCACTATCACCCGGTGCTCAAGAGCGACAAGATCGTGCGCGGTCTGGACGACAAGTTCCTCATCGTCATCGAAGCGCGCGATCCGAAATTCAACCTCGCCGCCACCAAGGCCCTGCTCGAAAAGGCCGGCGGCAAGGACATCACCGAAATGGAAGCCTGAGCCATGCGCTACGTCTATCTCGCCACCTTCTTCCTCGTCGTCCTGACCGTCGGGGCGCTCGGCTTCCGGGGATCCATCTCCACCAAGCCTCCGCTGGAAGTGTTTCCGGACATGGATCGCATGCCGCGCTACAACCCGCAGAGCTCCTCGGCCTTCTTTGCCGATGGCCGCTCGGACCGGCCTCTGCCGGTGGGCGTCGTTGCCCGCGGCGATCTCCGCGCCGATTCCCACCTCGCCGCCGGCAAGGATGCCAGCGGGCAATGGGCCCGCGGGTTTCCGGCTAGCGTCACCGTCGACAACGTGCTCATGGAGCGCGGCCGGGAACGTTACGGCATCTACTGCGCGGTGTGCCACGGCCAACTCGGCGACGGGCGCGGCATCGTGGCCAGCTACGGTTTGGGCAACGCGGCCAGCTTCCACAACGATCTGATCCGCAACCAGGCCGACGGTGAGATCTACAACACGATCACCAACGGCAAAAACACGATGTACGGCTACGGCGACAAATTGGACCTGAACGATCGCTGGGCGATCGTGGCTTACGTTCGCGCCCTCCAGCGGGCCCACACGGGCACTGCGGCCGATGTCCCCCCGTCCCACAAAGCGGAGCTTGGTATCCAATGAGCACTCACGCTGCGACTGTTCGCGCCACCTCTCTTCCTGCCGCCGCCCCCGCGGTGGCGTCCGGTGCCCCTGCGGCCGGCAAGGCTCTTGCCATCGGTCTCGCCGGCATCGGCGTCACGGCCGTCGGCTTGCTCGTCTCGGGCCCCGCAAAAGTGGCGGTTTCCTGGCTCGTCGGCATGACGTTCTGGACCGGCATCGCCCTCGGCATGCTGTTCCTCGTGATGATCCATCACATTTTTGATGCTTCGTGGTCGACGGTGATCCGGCGTCAGTTCGAGCACGGCTTGGCCGCCTTCAAGTGGCTCGCGCTGCTCTTCGTCCCGCTGCTGATTGCGAGCTTCGTGGACAGCAGCATCATTTGGAAGTGGTTCGACCCGGCATATGACCTCGCGAAGGTCGGCGGTGAAGGCACGGTCGGCCAGGACATCCTCTGGGTGAAGAAATCGGCCCTGCTGAACCCGAACATGTTCCTATTCTGCACGGTGGGCTCATTCCTCATCTGGATGTGGCTGTCCTCCCGGTTGCGCACGGCGTCCTTCAGCCAGGACCTCGATGGCGACGTGAAGTGGACCTTCAAGAATCGCGTCACGGCCGCCATGGGCCTCCCGCTTGCCGCCATCTCCCTCACGCTCTGCATCATCCTCTGGGTGAAGTCGCTCGATTACCACTGGTTCTCGACGATGTACGGCGTGTGGTTCTTTGCCGGCTGCGTTCGCGCTGCGCTTTCCGCCGGCGTGATCATCATGATCTGGCTGTGGCTGCGCGGCGATTACAAGGGGGTGCTGAACAACAACCACCTTCACAGCATCGGCCAGCTCATGTTCGCGTTCACCGTGTTCTGGGCCTACGTCACCTTCTCCCAGTACTTCCTGATCTGGAACGCGAACATTCCCGAGGAAACCTTCTGGTACAACCTGCGTGAGATCAACAACAGCGACGGTCAACCCAATCAGTGGAAATGGGTCGGTCTCTTCCTGCTCTTCGGCCATTTCGTGGCGCCGTTCCTGACCCTCATCCATTACCCGATCAAGCTCAGCAAGGTCTGGATGCCGCGCATCGCCTTCTTCATCGCGACGGTGTTCCTGATCGATATCATCTACAACGTCTGGCCCTCGAAGAAGAATGAGCTCGGCGATCCCTTGCCCTTCCTCGCCGTGCATCAGCTCTGGACCCTGACGGCCGTCATCGGCATCGGGGGTGTCTGTGTCTGGGCCTACCTCAAGAGCTTCCCGACGGCCAAGCTCATCCCCATCCGCGATCCCCGTATTGGCGAATCCCTGACCCACCATGAGTGACGCGTCCTCCTCACCCAAAGGCCAGACGGCGTTGGTCCTCGCGATCATCGGCGTCTTCGCGATCTTTCTCGTCATCCTGCAGGTCGTGCGCAACCCGCCGACCCCGCTGGATCAAGCCGTGAACGTTCCGGAGGAGGAGCAGTGGAAGCTGACTCCGGAGGGCCGCAAGGCCCGCTTGGCCGAGGTTCGCGCCCGCGAGCAGACGGCTACGACGACCTATTCGTGGATCAACAAGGACCAAGGCGTCGTCCTTCTGCCGATCGAGCAGGCGATGAAGCTCACGGTTGACGAGATCAACGCGCGCAAGAAATAAGCCGCATGGATTGGTTCTTTTACGCCGTTGCCTTGCCGGTTGCCCTCCTGTTCCTCGCCTCTGCCGTGTACGGCCTTTATTGGGCCTCGCGGAACGGACAGCTGAAGAACTTCGAAAAGGGGGCGGCCTCGATCTTCGACGATAAAGAGCCGATCGGACAGCCTTCCGATGCGTTCCCGGGCAAGTCAGCCCGCACGCCCCGGAGCTGAGTTCCGCCCATCCCCCGCACCCAGCCCTTTCCCACGATGTCTTCTTCCTCCAGTTTAGCCGCTTCCTTGAGCCCGTCTGCTTCGCCCGATCTGGTGAAGCGGGCCGAGCTCAGTGCGATCGACGCCTCGACGAAGGCCCCGGCCTTGTTCTTCCTGATCTCGGCCGTGGCCTGGCTCCTGATCGGCACGGTGTTCGCCCTGATCTCGTCGTTCAAGATGCACACGCCGGGCTTCCTGGCGGAGTACGAGTGGCTGACCTTCGGCCGGGCCCGCACGGCCCATCTGAACACGGTCATCTACGGCTGGAGTGTGAATGCGGCCTTCGCGGTGGCTTTCTGGCTGATGGCGCGCCTGTCCCGTTCCGTGCTCCGGCATCCGACGCTCCTCTTCATTGCCGGCGCTTTTTGGAACATCGGTGTGACCGTGGGGGTGTACGGCATCCTTGCGGGTGACTCCACCTCGATCGAGTGGCTCGAGATGCCGGCCTACGCGACGCCGCTGCTGTTTGTCGCCTACGCCCTGATCGGCGCCTGGGCAGTGATCACCTTCCGTTTCGGCAAGTCAGAGCACATCTACGTTTCGCAGTGGTACATCCTCGCCGCCCTGTTCTGGTTCCCGTGGCTGTACTCGATTGCGCAGATGATGCTGATCTTTGAGCCGGCCCGCGGTACGGTGCAGGCCCTGGTCAACTGGTGGTTTGCCCACAACGTACTCGGGCTCTGGTTCACGCCCATCGGCCTTGCGGCCGTCTATTATTTCCTGCCGAAGGTCCTGGGTAAGCCGATTCACAGCTACTACCTCTCCGTGCTTGGATTCTGGTCCCTCGCGTTCTTCTACAACTGGGCGGGCGTGCATCACCTGATCGGTGGTCCGGTGCCGGCGTGGGTCCAGTCGGCCGGTATTGCGGCCAGTTTCATGATGGTCGTGCCGGTGGTTGTGACTGCGATCAACCATCACATGACCATGGTCGGCAGCTTCTCGGCCCTTAAGTACAGCCCGACGCTCCGCTTCATCGTCTTTGGTGCGGTCTCCTACACGCTGACCTCGCTCCAAGGCTCCTCGATGTCGATCCGCAGCTGGTCGGAGGTCACGCACTTCACCCACTACACGGTGGGACATTCCCACTGGGGCATGTACGCCTTCTTCACCATGGTGATGTTCGGCAGCATGTACTACATCATGCCGCGCCTGCTGCTGAAGGAATGGCCGTCTGCGACGCTGATCAGCGCTCACTTCTGGTGCACCGCGGTCGGGGTCATGGCCTACGTCATCGCGCTCTCCATCGGCGGGGTGAAACAAGGATTGGAGATGAACAATCCGGACATCCCCTTCATGGATGTCGTGCGCAACACGCTCGATTATCTGTGGATTCGTAGCGCGGCCGGGATTCTGATCACGATCGGCCACATCGCCTTTGCCGTGAACTTCACGTGGATGCTCCTCAAGCCCCGCGAGTCGAGTGCCACCGCTCCGACCCTCTTCCGTAATGCTCCGACCATGGAGGTCGTCCGATGAACCGCGCTCCCCTCATTTTCCTCGGTATTTTCTGTGCCTTGGCGTTTTCCTGGACCGGCATCGTCCTCTCCAACCAAATTGGTTACGGGAGCCTGACGCCTTACTACTCCCCCGAGGAAGGTAAGGTCTTCCCCGAAGCGATTCCGGGTATCGCCGAACGCGGCAAGCTCGTTTACCAGGATCTCGGCTGCATGTACTGCCACACGCAGCAGGTGCGTCGCCCGGGTTTTGGTGCCGACATCGAGCGCGGCTGGGGTGAGCGCCAGAGCGTGGCCCGCGACTACATCCGCGAGAAGCGGGTGCTGCTGGGCTCGATGCGCACGGGACCGGATCTGCGCAACGTGGGCGCCCGTTTGACCGACACGACGTGGCACTACCTCCACCTCTATGATCCGACGATCACCTCGCCCGGGTCGACCATGCCGCCGTACCCCTTCCTGTTCGAGACCCGCAAGATCGTGGGTGAGCCTTCGCCGAAGGCTTTGCGGATGCCGGCGTCTCACACGCCACCGGAGGGCTACGAGATCGTTCCCACCGAGCGCGCTGAGTCGCTTGTGGCCTACCTGATCAGCCTGAAGGATCCTTACGCCTTCCCCGAGACCAAGAACATCTACGTCGAGCCCGCCGCCGAGGAGGGCGAAGCGAAATGAGCGCCGATCCCAAAAATAACGATCCCCGCATCGAGCAGGCCGGGGCCTCCGACGAAAGCATCCAGAAGGTTCACAGCGTCCTTCTGCGGGAGAAAGCCGAACCGGCGGAGGGCGTCGCGCCCATGCCGCTGTTCCTGCTCGGCTTCATCTCGACGATGATCTTCCTCGTTTCGATCTACTTCGTGCACTATCGAGGAGGCTTTGACTCGATGGTGTACGACGAGCGATTCGATCCCAAGACCATGGGAACGGGAGCTCAGACGGCCGTGATCGATCCTCGGGTGGCGGGCAAACGTCACTACACCGCCTGCGCCGCCTGCCATCAGGCCAACGGCCTGGGTGTCCCCGGTGCCTTTCCTCCGCTGGCCGGTGCCGACTGGGTGACGGGCAGCGAGGAGCGTCTGATCCGCATCCTTCTCCACGGCCTGCAGGGCCCGATCGAGGTCAAGGGTAACACCTACAATGGCATCATGCCGGCCTTCGGGCAGGGTGGCGCCTATAATTGGAATGATCAGCGCATCGCTGAAGTTCTGACCTACATCCGCTCGGAGTGGGGCAACAACGCCGCGCCGATCACGACGGAGCAGGTGACTGCGGTTCGTACCGGCGGCGCCGCGGGCCGTACGGCGCCGTGGACGGCCGAGGAGCTGCTCGCGCTGCCCTGACCAAACCGACGAACGACTTTGATTTCACGAGGCAGCCGCACGGCTGCCTCTTTTTTTGTCACTCTCCGAGGCGCTTGTTCGGAAGCAGGTAGCCCTGCACGTAATCGCGTACGGACTCGGTCAGCGCCGTCATCGGGCGGGCGTAACCGGTGGACCTCAGTTTTCCGATGTCGGCTTTCGTGTAGTACTGGTACTTGCCCCGCAGCGCTTCCGGCATGTCGATGAAATCGATCGCGGGCGGTCGGCCCAAGGCGGCAAAGATGGCTTGGGCCAGCGTGAGCCAGGTATTCGCCTCGCCTGAGCCCAGGTTGAACAGCCCTCCGGCGTCGCGCGCAGCATCGGCGAGGTGCAGGGTCATTTCCACGGCGTCCTTGACGTAGAGAAAGTCTCGGCGCTGTTCACCGTCCCGGTAATCCGGATGGTGGCTCTTGAAGAGGCCGACCCGCCCGGTCGTCTGGATCTGTTGAAAGGCCTTGTGTACCAGCGAACGCATGTCGGCCTTGTGGTCTTCGTTGGGGCCGAAAACGTTGAAGTACTTCACGCCGGCGATGCGGGACAGGAAGCCCTGACGCTGCGCGTAAACGTCAAACAGGTGCTTCGAGTAACCGTACATGTTGAGCGGCCGCAGGCGTTCGAGGCGTGGGTCACGATCGTCCATTCCTGCCGTGCCGTCGCCGTAGGTCGCAGCGGATGACGCATAGACGAACCGTGCATCCCGCGCGAGAGCCCACGCCGCCAGTTCCTTGGTGTAGGCAAAATTGTTGTCGATCAGGTAGGAGGCGTTGCGTTCGGTCGTGGCCGAACAGGCGCCGAGGTGAAACACGGTGGAGAAGCGCCCGAAGGCGTCGGCGCCGGCGGCAAGTCGGCTGCGGAACTCACCCGCTTCCACGTAGTCACTGAACTTCAGCGGCACCAGGTTACGCCATTTCTCGTCGGAGCCGAGCAGGTCAGTGATGACGATGTCGGTATGGCCGCGCTGGTTGAGCGCCCAAACCAAGGCGCTGCCAATGAAACCGGCTCCCCCGGTGACCAGGATACGTCCCTCAAGCTTGCTCATCGTCCGCACATTAGCCGGACAAGCGGCCGCGGAAGGCAAAACAGAACTTTGTCCGGCGATCCGGATCCCGGTCACTCCTGCCGGGAGAGCTCTTCGGAGCGAGCCTTGGCAGCGAGCACGGTCTCGCGCATCATGCCGCGAAAATCGCGGGCCTCCATGCGCTGCAGGCCGGCGAAGGTGGTGCCGTTGGGAGACGTCACCTGATTGCGCAACGCTTCCGGTTCAGCCTGGGTGCGAGCCATGAGGCGGGCCGAGCCGAGGATGGTTTCGAGGGCAAGCGTCTGGGCGAGCCCGCGTTCGAGTCCGGCGGCGACGCCGGCTTCACGGAGGGCCGCGCAGAACTCGAAAACGAAGGCCGGCCCGCAGCCGCTGATCGCCATGAGGGCGTCGATGTCGCGCTCCGGGATCTCGACCTCCTTGCCAATCGCGCCCAGCAGAGCGAGGACGAGGCCGCGGTCGGCTTCGGCCAACGGACGCAGCGAACACCAGCCGGTCATGCCGGCGCCGATGGCGCTCGGGGTGTTCGGCATGGTGCGGACCAGCCCGCGCGCACGGGGAAACGTGCGTTCCAGTCGGGCCAGGGTCTTGGCGGCGAGGACCGACAGCACCAATTTGCCTTCCGTGAGGTCGGCCAGGCGGGGATCCGCTGACGCGAGGTGCTGAGGCTTGAATGCCACGACCACCACGTCGGCATCGTGCAGCAGCGATCCGAGATCGGGGGCGAGACGGATACCGGTGCGCTGGGCGAGAGTGGCGGCGCTGGCACCTTTGCCGCCGAGGCAGGAGATGGCTCCGGCGGAGACCGTACCTTTGGCCAGCAGGCCGTCGACAAGGGCGGAGGCCATGCGGCCGGCGCCGAGAAACGCGATCTTACTCTGCATGCTTCTTCTTGCGGCGTTCAATCGGATGGACAATGACGGCGACGGTGCCGCCGCCCGGACGGTCCTCGAGGGTGAGGTCACCCCACATGTTGCGCAGGGAATGGCGGGCCACAGTCAGTCCCATGCCTACGCCGACCGTGTGTTTGCTGCTGATGAAGGGTTCGAACATGTGATCGCGGATCTCGGGGTCGATGCCCTTGCCCTGATCTTCGACGCGGATCTGCACCATCTTCCCCTCGGGGGCACGCTCGATTACTGCGGTGCGGATCGTGATGATCCGCTCCTCGGGCGGCTTCGGTTCGTAGGCCTCCCACGCGTTGATCAGCACCTTGCTGATGACGTCCTCAATGACCTCGACGTGGGTGTCGACCTCGAGGTCGCCGAGGGGATTGTCGATCACGACCGGCTGGCTGATCTTGAACTCGTCGTGGTAGCGTTCGATGGCGCCGGAGAGGAGGCGGGACAGCTTGAACTTCTGCGACGGCAGGCGGGTCTTGGTCACGAGCGAGCTCAGCTGCTTGATGATCGAGACGATGCGTTGCACGGCCTGCTCGACGTGATCGACATTGCGCAGGACCTGGTCGGGTTTGTCGTGGGCGACCTTGATCAGGTCGAGGTAGCCGATGACGACACCCAGCAGGTTGTTGAGATTGTGGGCGATACCCTGAGTGACGGCGCCGATCGTGGCGGCGCGGCGCGCCTCGGCCAGCCGGCGCTGCAGATCGACCATTTCCCGATTGATGGCAACGAAACGGAGCTGCGTCTGCACCCGCGCGAGCGTTTCATCGAGATCGATGGGCTTCGTGATGTAATCCACGGCGCCGACGCCCAGCCCCTCCAGCTTGCCCTCCTTGGAGCTGCGGGCGGTGATGAAAATCACCGGAATGGAGCGGGTGTCCTCGCTGGCTTGGAGCCGCTGGCAGACCTCGATGCCATCCATGTCGGGCATCATGACGTCGAGCAGGATCAGATCCGGCTTGTCGACCTTGACCACTTCCAGCGCCTCCTGGCCGGAGTAGGCGGGCAGAATCTGCAGGTTTTCACGTTCCAGCTTTCGCTTGAGCAACTGGACGTTGATGGGCTGGTCATCGACCACCAGGATCTTGGGGGCGGGCATTGGGAAAGAGATAGGGTTCGGTCACTTGGGAAGCAATGACCGACATCGCCCCGGAGGCCGCCAAAGCCTCACTTCGCCCCTTGGCGGCGCGCTTTTACGGTGTTTTTCATCAACATCGCCACCGTCATCGGACCGACACCGCCCGGAACCGGGGTGATTTGGGACGCGATGGCGGAGACGGAGGGGAAATGGACATCGCCGGTGAGCCGGTATCCGGTCTTTTTCGAGGAATCGGGTACTCGGTTGATGCCAACGTCGATCACGACGGCACCAGGCTTGACCATGTCGGCGGTAACGAACTCGGGTCGTCCAATTGCAGCGATGAGGACGTCGGCGAGGCGGGTGATGGCCGGGAGATTGGTGGTGCCGGAATGGCAGATGGTGACGGTGCCGTTGGCCCCGGCCTTTTTCTGCAGGGCGAGCAGGGCGACGGGTTTGCCGACGATGAGGGAGCGGCCGAGCACCACCACGTGCTTACTCTTCAGGTCGACGCCGCTCCGGGCCAGGAGCTCCATGATCCCGGCAGGGGTGCAGGCGACGAAGCCGCTCTCGTCTTCCTGGGCGACCTTGCCCAGGTTGAGGGTGTTGAAACCGTCGACGTCCTTATGGGCGGCGACCCGGCGGAAGACTGCCACCTCGTCGATGTGTTTGGGCAGCGGCGACTGAACCAGGATGCCGTCGACGCCGGGATCGGCATTGAGGTCGTCGATGAGGGCGAACAAGGCCTCCTGGGTGATCGTGACGGGCGGCAGGATGATGCGGCTCTCGACCCCGATCTCGGCCGCAGTCTTCTCTTTTTTGCGCACGTAGGACACCGAGGCCGGATCGTCACCGACGCGGACGAGCGCGAGACAGGGCTTGCGGCCGGGGAGGGCGGCGACCTCGGCCTTGAGTTCGGCGATCAGGGTGGTGGCGATTTCGTTGCCGTCGATGAGGGTCATGGGAAAAGGCGGGTGTTTGCGGGCATGACGCCCGGGCAGGCGGCATGCCGCTGGATGTATCCAACGGAGCAGGACAACCGTTCCGGCTGCCGCGGAGGTCGCGGTCAGCGCAGCTGCAGGGACTCGACCACAATCACGATGTCCTGCGTGCCGGGTACCGGCTGCGCGGCGCCGTAGACGACCACAACCCGGTCGAGATACTTGTCGAGCTGTTCGGTCTGAAGCAGCTTGGACAGGTCGGCATAGGCATAGCGTTCGCCCTCCTCGCTGGTCAGCTGGTAGTCGTACGGACGGCGCGGACGAAGGGGGTTGCGCGTGCTGGTCAGGCGGCCCTGAAAGAGGCGGGGCAGGGCGCGTTCGCCCGGCGATTGCATGAGGGGCACGGCCTGGCCTGCGGGGGCGGTGGCGGCCGGCGGCGCGGCAACGGCGGCGGGAGCGCGCGGCGCGGGCGGCGGCGTGGCCGTCGCGAGGGCCGGAGCGGGCGAGGCGGACCCGCTCACTTGGATGTAGCCCACGAGGTCGCGTTTGAGCAGCAGCTTCGTCCAGCGCCCGCGCAGATCGATGATCTCGGTCACATCGCCCTCGGCACCGGTTGCGAGCACCTCGCTCTGGGTGTTGGCGTCGCGATGGAGCGGCGCGCCCGGTTTGACGTCGAGGCTCTTGGTCAGGTCCTTGTTCTGAACGAAGACTTCATGGGGACCTTTGACGGCCACGGCGATCCAGCCGGTCGGGAGCAGGCCGTAGCCGGTGGCGACCGGGGCGGGTTCGGTGCCGGCGGGCAGGGTGGCGATGACGGGAGCGCCCGCGGCCGGGCGCACGTAGACCGGAGTGGCCTGCGGCAAAGGAGCGGCAGAGGCGAAGGAAGCCGCAAACAGCGAGGCGAGGACGACGAGCTTAGTCTTCATGGGCGGTGGCGGTGGTCTTGGCGGCGGCGGAGCGAGCGTGGGGCGCCGGTATCTTGAATAAAGCTGAGATTTCCCGCGTGGAAAGTTGTTTCACGGCGCGAACTGGGATTCCGCGCAACGGGAACGAGCCGATCTGGTAGCGCTTGAGGCGTTTCACCTCGTAGCCGAGGGCCATGAACAGCTGGCGAATTTCGCGCTTCTTGCCGTGGTGCATCCAGACATCGAGGTCGCAGGACATCTGGTGGCTCGGATTGACCAGAGCGGCACGTTCGACCTGCAGGCGCTCGCCTTCGATCATCACGCCCTTGCGCAGGCGCGGCACCTTGGTGTGCGGGAAGGGCTCGGCGAGGCGCACGTGGTAGCGTTTGACCACGAGGTTGCTCGGATGCATCAGCCGGTTGGCAAGTTCGCCATCGGTGGTGAGAATCACCAGACCCTCGCTGTCCTTGTCCAAGCGACCGGCACAAAAGAAGCGCAGCCGGGCCAGCTCGGGCGGCAGGAGGTCAAAGACGGTGTCGGCGTTGTGCGGATCGTCGTTGGAGCAGACCAGCCCCTTGGGTTTGTGGACGGCGACAGTCAGCTTGGGCTGGGCCGAGGCGCGGATGCTCTTGCCGCTCACCGTCACCCGGTCGATCCCCGGAGTGACCTTTTGGCCGAGGGTGGCCAGTTGGCCGTTCACCCAGACCTCGCCGCCCGTGATCAGGGCCTCGGCGGCGCGACGCGAGCAGACCCCGGCATCGGCGAGGTATTTTTGCACGCGAATCGGTTCTTGGGCGGACATGATCGGGGCAGTTGGGGTGATTTGTCCGGATGACGCAAGCCCGGCGGACAGGGTGCCGGCGCCGGGAGCAACACGGGAGGTGTTAAGGCTTGCGCGGGCATGGCGCGATGCCCTCAATCGGCGTTTTATGTCCGCTCCCGTCGCCTCCTCTGCCTTTTCCAAGGATAATCCCTTCCCGGCGAAGATCGTCGAGAATCGCCTCCTCAACCGGCCTGGCTCGGCCAAGGAAACCCGGCATCTGGTCGTCGACATCGGCGGCAGCGGGTTGAGCTACAAGGTCGGGGATTCGCTCGGCATCTTTGCCACGAACCGCTCCTCCGAGGTGGCGGAGATTCTCCAACGCCTGGGGGCCACGGGCGACGAGCCGGTTTCACCGGTGATGCTCAAGCTGGCGGCGCCCATTTCCCTGCGGGAAGCGCTCACCTCACGTCTCGCGCTGGCGGGGCCGACGGCCAAGATTCTCAACACGTTCCTCGCGCGCACGGCCGATCCTGCGGAAAAGGCCCGTCTGGAGTCCCTGTTGAAGCCCGAGGCCAAGGAACAGCTGACGGCCTACCTCGATGAACGGGAGTACGTGGATTTGCTCGCGGAGTACCCCGGCGCCCGGCTGACGCCGCAGGAGTTCGTCGACCACCTGCGCAAGCTGATGCCCCGTCTGTATTCGATCGCGTCCTCACCCAAGCCTTACCCAACCCAGGTGCACCTCACGGTGGCGATCGTCCGCTATCAGACCAATGGCCGCGACCGGGTGGGCGTGTGCTCGACCTTCATGTCCGACCGTGTCCAGGTCAACGTGACGCCGGTGCCGACCTTCGTTTCTCATTCGCATTTCGGACTGGCCGACGATCACGCCACCAAGGATGTGATCATGGTCGGACCGGGCACGGGCATTGCACCGTTCCGAGCCTTTGTGCAAGAACGCGTCGCGGTGGGGGCGACGGGCCGCAATTGGGTGTTCTTCGGCGATCAGAAACAGTCGACCGATTTCCTCTACGAAGACGAGTGGAAGGACTACCTCGCCAAGGGCCAGGTGAGCCGCCTCGATCTCGCTTGGTCGCGCGACCAAGCGGCCAAGGTCTACGTGCAGGACAAGATGCGGGCGAACGCAGCCGAGCTCTGGGCCTGGCTCCAGGGCGGCGCCTCGTTCTACGTGTGCGGCGATGCCAAACGCATGGCCAAGGACGTCGACGTGGCCCTGCACGAGATCGTCGCCCATCAAGGGGGCATGAGCCCGGAACAGGCCGTGGAGTACGTCAAGCAGCTCAAGAAGGACAAGCGCTACCAGCGCGACGTGTACTGAGCCGGTGGAGACGGTTGTCCGGTGACAAGGGTCGGTGTCCGCCGGCCATTTTCGACTCGCTACGCTTTGGTTGGTCCCCGCACCTTTTCGCTCATGCTCACCTTCAAGAATCGAACCGCCCTTGTCACCGGCGCCGGTCGCGGCATCGGCAAAGCCATCGCTGAACTGCTCGCCGCCCAAGGGGTGACGGTGATTTGCGTTTCCAAGTCGGCCGATTCGTGCGGCGCGGTGGCCCAGGCGATCAACGCCAGCGGTGGTAAGGCCAAGGCGGTGGCGGTGGATGTCGCGGACGGAGCGGCCGTGGCCAAGGTCTGCGAACAGCTGCTCGCCGAGCACCCGGTGATCGACATTCTGGTCAACAATGCCGGCATCACCCGGGACGGCCTGCTTTTCCGGATGAGCGAGGACGACTGGAACAGCGTGCTGCAGACGAACCTGACCAGTTGTTTCCACTTCATCAAGCACCTCGCCCGCCCGATGACGCGGGCGCGGTGGGGACGCATCATCAACATGACCTCCGTCTCGGGTGTCATGGGCAACGCCGGACAGGCGAACTATTCTGCGGCGAAGGCCGGCATGATTGGGTTGACCAAGACCCTGGCCCGCGAGTTCGCCTCGCGCAGCGTGACGGTGAATGCCATCGCGCCGGGTTTCATCAAGACCGACATGACCACGGAGTTCGTCAACAATCCGGAGGCTTCGACCCAGATTTTGTCGGCGGTTCCCCTCAAGCGTTTCGGTGAAGCCGCAGACATTGCCCACATGACGGCCTTCCTCGCCAGCGAGGAGGCGGGCTACATCACCGGTCAAGTTTTTGCCGTTGACGGCGGCATGGCGATGTGAAGCCTCCGGTTGATCAGCGACTTCTTATCATGGCCGACCAAAAAACCATCGAACAACGCGTAAAAGAGATCATCGTTAACCAGCTCAATGTTAACGAAGAGCAGATCACGCCCCAAGCCTCGTTCTTGGACGATCTCGGCGCCGATTCACTCGACACGGTCGAGCTGATCATGGCTTTTGAGGAAGAGTTCAAGGATGAGATCAAGGGCGAGATTCCTGAGTCGGACGCGGAGAAACTCCAGACGGTGGGTCAGGTCGTCGACTACATCAAGGCCAAGGCCGGCGCGAAGTAAGCCTTTTCTGTCTTTCTGGCGTTCTACCAAGCGTCCTTCGGGACCTGAGGTAGAACGCCTTTTTGTTTTCCACCCTTCACTCCTGTGCCCATGGAAACCTTGTCACCCTCTCAGCGCGTGGTTGTCACCGGACTCGGCGTCGTTACGGCGATCGGTCATGATGTTCCCCAATTCTGGTCGAGTTTGGTGGCCGGACGGGGTGGGGTAGACCGGATCAAGGCCTTCGATCCGTCCGAGATGGCCTGCCAGATTGGGGCCGAGGTGCGCGACTGGGACGCCGCCGCCCACATGGATCCCAAGGAAGCGCGGCGAAACGACCGCTACACCCACTTCGGTTTTGTCGCCGCCCGCCAGGCGGTGAAGGACGCCGGCATCGAAATGACGCGTGAGGACCCCGACCGGGTGGGCGTGGTGATTGGCTCCGGGATCGGCGGCATGTTCACGTTCGAATCCCAACTCAAGGTCATGGCCGAGCGCGGGCCGCGGAAGGTGTCGCCGTTCACCATCCCGTCCCTCATCGGCAACATGTGCTCCGGGATGGTGGCGATCGATCTGGGCGCGCGCGGACCCAACTTCGGTGTGGTCTCGGCCTGCGCGACGGGGACGCACGCTCTGGGCGAGGCAATGCACATGATCCGGCGCGGGGATGCCGACGTGATGATCGCGGGCGGGGCGGAGGCCTCGATCACGCCGTTTGCCTATGCGAGCTTTTGCTCGATGAAGGCGATGAGCACGCGCAACGACGATCCGGCCACCGCCTGCCGTCCCTTCTCACTCGGTCGCGACGGTTTCGTGATGGGTGAAGGTGCAGGTGTGCTGGTGTTGGAGTCGCTGGCGCATGCCCAGGCGCGCGGCGCCCGGATTTACTGCGAACTCGCCGGCTATGCGGCGACGTGCGATGCGCACCATATCACCATGCCGGACCCGGAAGGGAAGGGCCTGTCGATGGCCATGACGCGGGCGCTCAAGAGTGCGGGTATGGCTCCGGACGAGATCGACTACGTCAACGCCCACGGCACGAGCACGCCCTACAACGACAAGTTCGAGACCTTGGCGATCAAGCGCGTCTTTGGCGCCCACGCTTCGCGCCTTGCCATCAGCTCGACCAAGTCGATGACCGGTCACCTGCTCGGCGCCGCGGGTGGCATTGAAAGCGTGATCTGCGCCAAGACCCTTGAGCAACAGACGCTCGCTCCCACCATTAATTTGCATGAGCCGGACCCCGAGTGCGACCTCGACTACGTGCCGAACACCGCCCGTCCCGCGCGGGTGAGGGGCGTCTTGAGCAACAATCTTGGCTTCGGCGGGCAGAACGCGTCCGTGGTGTTTCGCGCCCTTTGACCCGACTGAAGGGCCGGAGAGCGGTGGCACCGCCCCGGCTGTTTCCGGTCGCATCCGGACACAAAAAAACCGCGGCCGATGGCGCGCGGTTTTTGCTGAATGAAGCTGAACGGGTGATCAGACCTTCTCGACGAGGCCGGCCTTGATCGCCTTCACGGCCACCCAGACGCGCTTGGTGCCGCCATTTGCAGTCTTGATGCGAATGCGCTGCAGGTTGGGGCGGAACTTGCGCTTGGTGATGCTCGTCACGTGGGTGCCGATGCCACCGCTCTTCTTGGACTGACCCTTGCGGTTGATGGAGCTGCCCTTGACGGGGCGCTTGCCGGTGATTGCACAAATTCTGGCCATGGTTTCGAGTTGGTTAAAGGGTCGAGAGTAAGGAGCGGCCGGGGGCCGAATCAAGGGCAATCTTGGTTTCCTCCCGCGTGGCGGCCAGAACCTCAAACTTCTGTCCGAGGTAGGCCGGGTGCAGTAATTGCATCAGGCTCCGTTTCGTGGCGGGCGGAACGCCCGTCGTGGTGTTCAGCCAGGCCTCGATGCGCGTGCCGGCATGTTTGATGAAGAACGCTTCCTGTGTTTGCAGGGTCGGACGGTCGAAGCCCTGCGCGTTCAAGGCGCGAATGAGCCAGTCCCAGCAGACATGGCAGGTCAGGTCCTGATCGCCGGGGCGGGCGAGCAGATCGCGCTCCTGGGTGTGCCGGTGGTACGCGCGCGCGGTGCCCTGGGGAGTCGCATGCACCAACTCGTCCCATGATTTACCGTAGTCAAAGGCGACGAACAGACCGTGCCACGGCTCGCGGGCGAGCCCGGAGGCGAGACGTTCGGCCGCTTCGGGGGCATCGATGCGGTAACCCTCCGGTGCGTGGTCCGGCAGGTAGGCGGGCGGATTGACAGGCACCTCAGCCTCGGCGAGGCGTCCGTCTTCCAGCCGCACCCCGACTTCGCGCCACGCGCCTTGGCGCCGCACAAATCGTCGAAAGGGTCGGGCGTCGAACAGCTCGTTGGAGAAGACGATGCACGGCCCATGGAGGGCGAGTTCCGAACCCAACGGCAGGCTTTGGTAGGACGCAAACGGATGCACCACGTCACGCAGGACGCCTTGGCCGGGCTCTGCCCCGATTTCCACGAAGTGAAACCGCTCGGGCCGCTTCGGGCCAAGCAGGGTGCAGACTGCGGCGCAGACCAGTTCGCCAAACACGGCTCCGGATGTGCTCGCGGTGTAGAAATCGGTGCCGGGAGCGTAGCCGACCCGCGGGCGGTGGCGCCGGTAATAGCCCAGTTCGGGATGATAAAGGGCCACGGTCATGAACCGCTCGAACGACATATAACCCTGTGCGTCCGCGACCGATTGGAGGGCACCGATCCAGTCGGCCGTGAGCGAGTCATGTGGGGATGCACCCATTTATTTACAAAGCCATCGAGTTGGCCACAGTGTCGAGCATGCTCAAACGCATTTTCTCGGTCGCCACGGGCGTGTTGCTCGGGACCGCCGTCGCCCTCGGGGCGGCGCGGCTGGCGGTCCATTTCGGGCTCTGGCCCGGGCGGGATCTCGATCGCTCTGCCGCTTACGTCCGGGACGTGCTGCAGATCGTGAACGAGAACTACGTGGAGGAGGCGCCGGCGGACGTTCAGGCGCTCACCCGCTCGGCGCTAAAGGGCGTGATGACGTCGCTTGATCCCCATTCGGATTTCATGGAGGCGCCGGCCTACCGGGCGTTGCAGGAAGACATGAGCAACGAGTTCGGGGGCATCGGCGTGCAGGTCGAGATGCGCAACGAACGGGTGGTGGTGATTGCGCCGATCGCCGGCACCCCCGGGGAACGGGCCGGCATCTTGCGCGGCGACCAGATCGTCAGCGTGGACGGGGAGCGGCTGGAGTCCCCGTCGATGGACGACGTCATCAACCGCCTGCGCGGCCGTCCCCGGACGCAGGTTTCCGTGGGTATCCATCGGCCAGATACAGGGGCCGATTTCACGCTCACGCTGGTCCGGGAGGTCATCAAGCTGGAGAGTGTGAGCGAGGCGAGGCTGCTGGACGACGGCATCGGCTACCTGAGGCTGGCCCAGTTTTCGGAACGCACCGGCGCCGAGTTCGCCGCGGCCCTCCAGCGGCTGCGGGACGAGGGGATGGCCAGCCTGGTGCTTGACCTGCGCAACAATCCCGGCGGCTTGCTCGATGCGGCGGTGCAGGTTTCGGAGCCGTTTTTCGCCAAGGATGAGTTGATCGTCTACACGCAGGGTCGCCGCGCGGAGGACCGGGAGGAGTATCGCTCCACGCGTGACGGCGAGACCTACCGTTTGCCGATTGCCGTTCTGATCAACGCCGGCAGCGCCAGTGCGGCCGAGATTGTCGCGGGAGCGCTCAAGGACACGGGCCGGGCGGTGGTCGTGGGTGAGCGTTCCTTTGGCAAGGGTTCGGTGCAGTCGATCTTTCGCCTTCGCAACGGCGAAGGCCTCCGCCTGACCACGGCACGCTACTACACGCCGGGCGGGGCGACGATTCACGAGCGTGGCATCGAACCGCACGTCGAGGTGGTGATGACCCCGGCGGAAGACGGCAAGGTGCGCCTGCAGCGCGCACGGGATGACATTAAGGATCCGGAGGAGTTCAAGGAACGCTTCGGCTTCGAACCCGTGGTGGACCGCCAGTTGGAGGCGGCGCTCGACGTGTTGCGCGCGGTCAAGAAGCTCGATCAGCGCAAGGTGGCGTCGCTGCGTTGACCGTGGCGGAGCCGATGATCCTCGCGCTCGAGAGCTCGTGCGACGAATCCGCGCTGGCGCTTTTCGCGCCCGGCCGGGGGCTGGTCGGTGAATGGGTGCACAGCCAGATTGCGTTGCATGGGCGCCATGGCGGCGTCGTGCCCGACCTTGCGACAAGGGAGCACCTGCGCACGATTGGACCGCTGGTTTCGGTTGCCCGTTCGGCGCCGGAGTTTGGCGCCGTCACCACCGTGGCCGTGACTCAGGGGCCCGGTCTGGCCGGGTGCCTGGCCATCGGGGTCGCCGCCGCCAAGGCGTTGGCCACGGCGTTGCGGGTACCGCTCGTGGGCGTGAATCATCTCCGCGGTCATGCGTTCTCGCCCTTCATCGGTGTACACGCGGCGGATCCCGGTCGATTCGACGAACGTCTGGCCGCGCTGCTGCCGCATCTCGGGCTGATTGTTTCGGGAGGCAATACGTTGCTGTTCGTCATCGACGAACGGCGGTCGCTCACGGTCCTCTCGACCACGCGGGATGATGCGGCCGGTGAGGCCCTCGACAAGGGCGCCAAACTTCTCGGGCTCGGGTATCCGGGCGGTCCGCTGATCGAGCGCGAAGCGGCGGCGGGTCGGGCCGACGCCTTCGATTTTCCGCGGGGCATCGGCCCCCGCAGCGAGCTCGATTTCAGTTTCTCCGGATTGAAAACGAGCCTGCGTTACCGATTGGAGAAGATGTCCCGGTCAGAGATTGCGGACCGAATGCCTGACCTGTGTGCCAGTTATCAGCAGGCGGTGATCGATGCCCTTGAGCGCAAGACGAAGGCTGCCCTCCAGCAGGGGCCGGGCAACGGAGGACGTTTTCGCAGCTTCGGCCTCTCCGGTGGCGTCGCGAACAACCGTGCGCTCCGGATCGCGCTCGACGGTCTTGCCCGGCGCCAGGGGGTCGCATCCCTTGCGGCAGAGCCGCGGCACACCGGCGACAATGCGGGCATGATTGCATTCGCGGCCTGGGTGGATCCGACGGTGCAATCCGGCCCTACCGCCGATCTACGGATCGAACCCGGAATCGGGCTGGCTTAACGCCCGACCGCACCCGCGGCCGCCGCGATCGCGCCGCTCAGATGTATTCGCGCCGCAGGTTGCTCGGCAGCAGCCCAAGTTCCTCGCGGTACTTGGCCACGGTGCGACGGGCAATCTTGATGCCGCGCTCCTGCAGTTTTGCGACGATTTCCTGGTCGCTCAACGGCTGGCTCCGGTCCTCGCCCTCGACGAGATTGTGGATCATCTCCTTCACGCTCGTGTTCGAGACCGCGTCGCCACTCTGTGCCTGATAGCCCGGGGTGAAGAAGAACTTGAATTCGAAGACACCGTGCGGGGTCTTGATGTACTTGTTGGCGATCGCCCGGCTCACGGTCGTCTCGTGGACGCCGACCACGTCGGCAATCTGGGTCATCGTGAGCGGCTTCAGCCGCGAGACCCCGTGTTCGAAGAACTCGCGCTGCACCTGGATGATTTCCCGCGTGATGCGCTCGATTGTCTGCTGCCGCTGCTCGATCGAGTTGATGAGAAACTTCCCCGACCGCATGCGTTCGCGTAGGTAGTCGCGTTCCTGTTTGTTCAGCGTGCCTTTGGCGATGAGTTCGCGGTAGGTGCTCGAGATGCGCAGCCGGGGAATGTAGTCGTTGTTGAGCACGATCCGCCATTCATCGCCGTCCTTCTCGACCGTGACGTCGGGAACGACGACGCGGTTGTTGTCATCCGCAAAGCGCCGGCCCGGCGCCGGGTCGAGTCCGCCGATCTCCTCGATCGCATGCTGGACGTCATCCATCGAGGCCCCGGTCTTGCGGGCGATCTCGGGAATCCGCCGGCGGGTGAGCAGCTCGAAATAATCGCGTACGATGCGGGCAGCGAGGCTGTCGCTGCGGCCCTTGGCGGCGAGCTGCAGGCGGAGGCATTCCTCAAGACTCTGCGCGCCGATGCCGGGCGGATCGAAGGTCTTGAGCATGCGCACTGCTTCCTGGACGACGGAGAGGGGCAGGCTGGTCTGCAGGGCGACGTCCGAGGGGGACTGGGTCAGGAAGCCGCGATCATCGAGGCAACCGACCAGGTAGCGCATCGCCTGGACCAACTCGGGACTGGAGTCGGTCAGCTCGGCCTGCTGCATGAGGTGCTCCTGCAGCGACGTCTCGGTGACGAGGGAATCGAAGAAATGCTGGCGCTTTTCGGCGTCCTCGGACGTGTACGGTTGATTCCCGCCGGCATTCGCCATGTAGTCCCGCCAGTCGTCGTCGATCTTGTTGAGGATCTCGAACTCCTTGGAGAAATCCATCTCCTCGCGCTGGTCGCCGGTGTCGTCGGCCTTGTCCTTGTTCTCCGCCGCTGTCTCCTTGTCGAGGCTGACTCCCTCCATCGGCAGCTCTTCGAGCGTGGGATTGCTCTGCAATTCCTCCTGGATGACGGAGCGCAGGTCCAGGGCGGCGACCTGCAGGATCTTCAATGACTGCCGCAGCTGCGGCGCAAGGACCAGGGACTGGGTCTGGCGCTGGCGTAGGTCCTGGCTGAATCCGGGTCCGCTCATGGTGACAGGTCTTAGCGCAGGGGGCGTGCCAAGGGTGTCAGGCCGGGGCGGGGTAACGAGGAGGAGGCGAGGGACGCACCCGGGGGCACGTAATCCATCAGCTGCTTGAGGTAGATGCCCAACTTCTCGTTGGTGGGGCCATAACGGTCGGAGTAGAGGTAGAGCTCCAGATCGTTGAGCATCTGATACGCGCTCTGGTAGCGCTTGTCGCGGTCACGCTGCAGGGCTTTCTGAATGATCGCCTCGAGCTTGGCGTCGATCTCCGGCCGCAGGGTGCCGAAGACGGGGATGGGCATGCTGAGCACGTTCTTGCGCGATTCGAGCCGATCGGCGGAGCGGAAGATGTTCCGGCCCAGCAACAGCTCGGTCAAAACGATGCCGAGACCAAAGATATCCGCCCGCGCGTCCGTCACGGCGTAGCTGGCCTGTTCGGGGGACAGGTACTCGTCCTTGCCCGCGATCACCTTGCCTTCCTCATTGTACATGAGGTCGAGGGCCTTCGCGATGCCGAAGTCCGTCAGCTTCACGTCGCCCTCGTAGGCGAGCATGATGTTCTTCGGGCCGATGTCGCGGTGGACGATGTTGAGGTGCCGGCCGTCCTTGTCGCACTTCTCGTGGGCGTAGGCGAGGCCGCGGGCGATGCGCGAGACGATGAACACGCCGATATCGATCGGGATGGCGAGGTTCTTGGCCCGGTGTTTTTCGATGACCTGCTCAAGGTTCACCCCGTTCACGTACTCCATCACCATGAAGTACTGTCCGCCGATCTGGCCCAGATGGTAGGTCTGGACGATGTTGGTGTGAATCAAGTCGGCGACTAGCCGGGCTTCACCGATGAAATTTTTTTGGAATTCCTCCAAGGCGGAGTACTCCTCCCGGATCAGCTTTACGGCCACGACCTTCTTGAAATTGCCGGAACCGCGCTGAAGTGCCTCGTAGACCAACCCCATGCCACCCTCGGCGATCTTGCGCGTCAGCTCGTAATGGAGTTCGTTGAAGATGTGCTTGAGGGCTGCCACTCCTCCCAGTGAAGGGGGCGGGGCGGTCGCTTGCAAGAGGCGAAGTTTCATCTAGCACGGAAAATGCTGTGGCGGATCCGGGTCCGTTGACAGCCGGGGTTACGATCGTAGGTTGAGCGCATGATCACGCTCACTCCGGAAGCCGCCCGACAGATCCGCGCCATGCACGCCGAGTTGCACGCGCCGGAGAAGCGGCTGCGCGTTTTCATCGAATCAGGCGGCTGTTCGGGGTTTCAGTACGGGATGTCGTTCGACGACCCGAAGGCGGATGATGTGACGAGTGAGAGCGAGGGCCTGCAGATTTTGGTCGACCCGGCCAGCCATGCGTACCTCGACGGGTCGCACATTCACTTCGACGACGGGCTCCAGGGCAAAGGCTTCGAGATCAAGAATCCGAATGCAGCCAGTACCTGCGGGTGTGGCAAATCGTTCAACTGAGGCCTGCCTCGCACGGGCCTACGGGCCGCTATGATTTACTTTGTGGCCTGATGGAGGGCCACGATGCCGGCCGTCATGCGGGTAACGTTCACCTCGGCAAAGCCGGCCCGGAGGATTTCCGCGGTCATGGCGGCATGTCCGGGATAAGTCTCGATTGATCCTCCGAGGTACTCGTAGGCACTGCGGTCGCCGGTCACCGCGGCGGCGAGGATCGGCAGAATGCGCCGCAAGTAGAAGTAGTAGAACGGGCGGAACCATCCGTAGGGTTGGGAAAACTCGAGCAGGAAAAGATGTCCACCGGGACGCAGCACCCGATGGATTTCAGCGAGCGCACGGGCGCGGTCGGCCATGTTGCGCAGACCAAACGAGAGCGTGACGGCGTCGAAGCTCGCGTCGGCGGCGGGCAGGTTCAGGCCGTCGCCGGGCTGAAACGTGAGGTTGGTGAATCCTCCCGCCTGCCGTTTCTTGATCTCGGCTTCGTCGAGCATCGGCTGGCAGAAATCCATGCCGGTGATGGCGGTGGACGGGGGAAGCCTCCGGCCCAAGGCGAACGCGACATCGCCGCTGCCGGTTGCCAGGTCGAGGACATCCCGCGGGGCGGTCGCCGCCACCGACCGCACCAGCTTGCGCCGCCACCAGACATCGGTGCCGCCGCTGAGCAGACGATTCGCCACGTCGTACCGACGGGCGATGCGGGAGAACATGGAGTTGACGGCGACGGGATCGGGCATGGACGTGGCAGGACGCAAGCGGGACAGGCTCGCCGGCCGAGCCGGCCTTGGCGAGGCGCAATCGTTCAGCCGCGGAAGGCGGCGACGACCCAGTCGGAGATGGCCTTGGCCGGATTCAAGGCGACCTCTTTGGTGATGGCGAAGATCGGTTCGCGACCGTCGCGCACGAGCAGCTTCAGGCCGTGTTGGAAGTCGCGAAACCGTTCCTCGCACAGGGCGCGGATGGTCTTGTCGGCGGCGAGGCTTTGTTCGATCAACACCCCGAGCGCTCCTTCGTCAAAGCGCAGCTCGAATCCGTGCTCTGCCTTGAAGCGGTCGGCAAAGGTCTCGACCTCCGCCCTCAGGACATCGCGCTGCTGCTCGGCATTGGCCTGAAGCAGGGCGCGCAGGGCCTTACCCGGGTCGCGTACGGTGTCCGGGTCAATCTTGAAGCTCTTGATCGCAGTGGAGGGGAGTTCGAACTTGAAGTCGCGGAACACGCGTTCGAGCACGGTCATGAGGCCGCGGGCGCCGGTGTTTTCCGTGTGCGCGAGCCGTGCGATTTCAGTGATGGCGGCGGGGCTGATGTCGAAGGCGATGCCGTAGCCGGCAAAGTCGGCGCGGTACTGCTGCAGAATGCTGCCCTCACTGGTGACGAGGATTTGCTCCAGGTCGGTCGCCGCCAAAGGTTGGCACGACACGCGCACCGGCAGGCGGCCGACAAACTCGGGTTCCATGCCGTAATCGATGATGTCGCGGGACTGGGCCAAGCGCAGGTAGGCGCTGTCGTCGTCGAAGCGAGCGCCCTCGGTGCCGGCGGTGAAGCCGATGCGACTGGATTGCACGCGCCGCTTGATCGTCTCGGCCAGTTTCGGAAAGGCACCGCTGACAATGAACAGGATGTGCCGGGTGTTGATCGTCCGCTTGCGTGGCCGTCCCGTGCGCTGGAGGTCGAACATCGCCTGCATCTGGGCGGCGATGTCGTTCTGGCTGGCGAGCGCCACATCGGTGTCCTCCATGAGCTTGAGCAGGTTGATCTGCACGCCCCGGCCCGACACATCGCGTCCTCCCGCCGCGCCGGCCGCGGTGGCGATTTTGTCGATCTCGTCGATGTAAATGATCCCGTACTGGGCTAGTTCCACATCGCCGCCAGCCGCCTTTACGAGGTCACGAACCAGGTCGTCGACGTCGCCGCCGACGTAGCCGGTCTCCGAGAACTTGGTCGCATCCGCCTTGACGAACGGCACGCCGATCAGGCGCGCCACGTTGCGCATGAGGTAGGTCTTTCCGACGCCCGTCGGGCCGAGCAGCAGGATGTTTTGCTTCGCGTAGTCCCGTTCCCGGAGCTCCGGATTCTCGAGGCACTGCCGCACATGATTGTAGTGGTCGCAGATGGCGACAGAGAGGACTTTTTTGGCCTCGCCCTGCTGGATGACATAGCGGTCGAGGTAATCCCGGATCTCGCGCGGACGCAGATTGAAGCTGCGAATACGTTTTAGGGCTTCTTGCTGCGCTTCATCTGGTTGCGCGCCAGCAGACCCGGCAGGCGCGGTCGCGCCCAGCGGGGTGTTGGGTTGGAAAATTCCACGGAACGGACTGTCTTTCAGTATGTCCCTGAACTGTTTAGGAAACTGTTCGAGTGGATCTGATGGGTCTTTTTCACTCATTTTTATCAAAAATCAGGCCCTTCTGGGTTGACGTAATAACAGCATTGAAAATAACTTAGGGAAATTGCCGGCATCACTATCGAAAGGAAATTTATGTCTGAAAACCTGCCCAATCTGACCAAGCGCGAAATTGTTTTGGAGATCTACGAAAAGACGGGCTTCCCGCAAAAGGAAGTCGTGGCCACGGTGCAAATGACGTTGGACATCATCATGCGCGCCCTGGCTGAGGGTCGCAACGTGGAGCTTCGCAATTTCGGCGTCCTCGAAGTGCAGCGCCGCAAGTCGCGCATTGGTCGCAATCCGAACAAGCCGGAGGCCGAGGTGGTCATTCCGGAGCGTGCGGTGGTGAAGTTCAAGTCGGGCAAGATTCTGAAGCAGATGCTGAAGAAGCTCGATATTCAGAAGCTCACCTGAGCGGCGCACACCAGCGTTTCCTTTCGAAGCCGGGCCTGAGCCCGGCTTTTTTTTGGCCGAGTGCCGAGGATCCGGACGATGTTTATTGGGTAACCGGCGGGGCGCAGGCAGGGGCGCCGATTTTCGGTTCGCCCTTCGGTGCACCGGACTTCAACACTGGCCGGTCACCATGGCATCGTTCCAGTCCCTGCCCGGCTTCCGCGAGTTCTATCCCGACGCCCTTGCGCGCCGGAATCACCTCTTTCGCCAGTGGCGGCGGACGGCACATGCCTACGGATTTCAGGAGTATGATGCGCCGGTGCTGGAGCCGCTGGAGCTCTACAAGACCAAGTCGGGCGATGAGATCGAGGCGCAGTTATTCAGCTTTACGGACAAAGGTGGTCGCGAGGTGGCGCTGCGGCCGGAGATGACGCCGACGGTGTGCCGGCTCGTCGGAGCCAAGGCCAACGCGCTCAAGCGGCCGATCAAGTGGTTCAGCATCGCCGAGTTTTACCGCTACGAGCGCATGCAGAAGGGCCGCGGACGCTGCTTCTTCCAGCTGAATGCCGACATCTTTGGCGAGCCGGGGATTGAGGCCGAGACCGAGCTGATCGGTCTGCTGGTGCACTGCCTGACTACGTTTGGTCTCACGGCCCAGGATTTCTATGTGCGCCTGAGCGACCGCAACCTGTGGTTCTATTACCTCGAGACGCTGGGTTTGTCGGACGAGCGCGTGCGCAGCATCCTGACCGCGGTCGACCGGTACGAGAAGCTGGGCGACGACGCGTTCAAGGACGACACCGAGCGCTTTGGTGCGCTGGATCCGGGCATCAAGGAAAAGGTGCTGGCGTTCCTGCAGGTTCGCTCACTCGCCGCGCTCGAAGCGATTCTGGCGCCGCTGGCCAGCGAGAAACTTGATGCCCGGCTGGCCGAATGGCGCCGGTTGCTCGACAACCTCGCCGCCATGGGGTTCGGCGACTTCGTGGAAGTCGATCTCGGGGTTGTGCGCGGCCTCGCCTATTATACCGGATTTGTGTTCGAGGCGTTCGATCGCAAGGGCGACCTGCGCGCCCTCGCCGGGGGCGGTCGCTATGACGCGTTGGTGGGCAAGTTGGGCTATGGCGAGATGCCCGCGGTGGGTTTCGGGATGGGGGATATGACCTTTGCGTTGTTGCTCGAGCAGCGAGGGCTCATGCCCGCGATCATCCAGGCTCCCGACGTGTACGCGGTGATCGGGGGCGCAGGTGCCCGTCGCACCGCCTTTGCCGACATCAGTGCCCTGCGCGCCGCCGGCTACCGGGTCGACTATCCCCTGAAGGACGTCGCCTTCGGCAAACAGTTCAAGGCTGCGGCGGAATCCGGAGCCAAGCTCGCGCTGATCTACGGCGAGGACGAAGTGGCCAAGGGGGTGGTGAAGATCCGCGACCTCGCGGATCGATCCGAGCGGGAGGTTCCGGCGGCCACGTTGACCGCGGCGGTGCGGGACTACTTCAGCGCGTAACGCGCGCCTTGCGGCGGGCGGGGGCGGCGGCGAGATCGGCCGGGCCGAAGGCGCCGGGCAGCAGGGCGTCCAACGTCAGGTCGCTGCGATCCGGACCGTCGCAAACGGAGATCACCCGCGCCTGCGGACCAAATTCGTGAAGCACCTGACGGCAGGCGCCGCAGGGCAGGGTAGGTGCCGGCGTCGGCGTGTAGATCGCAACGCAGTGTACCCGGCGGGCACCGTCGGCCACCGCGGAGAAGACGGCGGTGCGCTCGGCGCAGTTGCAGAGCCCGTACGAGGCATTCTCGACGTTGCACCCGGAGTAGATCCGGCCCGTGTCGGTGAGCACCGCCGCGCCGACGGCAAAACGCGAGTAGGGTGAGTAGGACGCCTGGGCCGCCTTCTTCGCGGCGGCCAGCAGGCGGCGCAGGACGGAGTCCCGGAGCGCGCTCATGCCGATGGCAGCCACCAGGTGGCAAGGCCGAGGAAGCATCCCATGCTGGCCACGTCGGTGGCCGTGGTGAGAAAGATGCTCGAAGCCGTCGCTGGGTCAGCGCCGAGGCGCTTCAAGGCGAGGGGGGTGAGCACGCCGCTGAGCCCGCTGACCACGCAGGCGGACACCATCGCCACACAGACGATGGCGCCGAGCAGTAACGGCGATTCCGGCGTCTTTTGCATCGTGGCATACACATACATGCCGATGCCGGCGGTGATGCCGACAAAGAGTCCGTTCATGGACCCGAGAATGGCTTCCTTGAGCAGCAAGGCACGCTCCTTGCCAGGCTTGAGTTCGCCGAGGGTCATGCCGCGCAACGCGACGGCAAGGGCCTGACAGCCGGTGTTGCCCGACTGGCCGGCGAGCACGGGCAGAAAGACTGCCAGCACCACGACGCGATCGATGGTGGCTTCGAAAACGCCGACGACGGCGGCGGCGACGAAGGCGGTGAGCAGGTTGAGCTGGAGCCAGGGATGGCGGAACTTGAAACTGCGCGTCCAGTGGGTGTCGGTACGCTCCTCCTTGTCCACACCCACCATCGATCCGGCCTGGGCGACGAGTTCCACGCTCTGCGCCTTGAAGAGCCGTTGGCCCCAGAGCAGGCCGAGCAACACCCCGTTGTGATCGGTGACTGGATACGACGGGTAGTGCTTATCGAGTGTCAGCTTCATCGCGTCGACCAACGGCATCTCGGGGCGGAAGGCGAAGAAGTCCTTCAGCATCACTTCGGCGATGGGCTGTTCCGGCCGGGCAAGGAGCAAATCGCGCATCGCGGCCACGCCGAGCAGGCGGCGGTTCGCATCGACGATGTAGGCGTACGTGACAAACCGGCGTTTCACGATCTCCCGCACCGCCTCCGTGGCGGCCTTCACCGTCATGTCCGGGGGAAAGACGGCGGCGGGAGATTCCATCAGCGAGCCGATCGAGTGTTCGGGATACGAGACCGCGAGGGGTGGGGCGGAGAGCTGAATGTCCATGGACGTTTGGAGGGTGGCGGGATGGTGCCAGTCTGCGGGTCCGAGGCAACGCCGGTTCTCGGTTCCGCAAAAAATTTACCTGGACGTTCCCGCGCTTAGAACCACGTCGCGCCCTCGATGGCGAGGAGGCGGGCCTTGGTCGCGACTCCACCTGGCGCCGAGAAACCCGTCATGCGACCATCCGCCCCGACGAAGCGGTGGCAGGGGATGAGCAACGGCCATGGGTTCAGACCCAGCGCGGTGCCGACGGCTCGGCTCCCGGCAGGGCCGAGGCCCAGGCGGGTGGCCAACTCGCCGTAGGTCGAGGTGTGGCCGGCCTTCACCGTCAACGCCGCCTCATAAACGCGACGTTGAAACGGGCTGACGCGATCGAAGGCGTAGGGCAGGTCGGCGAAGTCCTGCAGGTCCCCGGCGAGGTGCCGGGCCACGCGCGGCAGGAGCGCGCCGACCCACGGCGGAGGTTCTTCGGCCTGGGCGACCGGCGCACCCGACGGATTCGGCAACGCGAAATCCGTCACACGATCGCCTTCCCAGGTGAGGATGCAGGGACCGAGGGCGGTCTGGACGTGGGCGGCGGGCATGACGGGAGGGAAAATTGGCTGCAACGCCCAACGGGGTAAAGCCCCGGCACCGCGAATGACATTGGCAACCGCGGGCGCCTGACAATCGTAACGGTCGCATCATGCCCAACCGCTTCTACACCGCCTTCGACGAGGAGACGCTGGGTGCGTCGCGTCGGGCGGATTACCGCACACCGTTTCAGATCGACCGGGACCGGGTCATCCATTCTCACGCCTTCCGGAAGCTGCAGTCGAAAACCCAGGTGTTCTTGTCGGGGGAGTATGACTTTTACCGCACGCGCCTGACGCACTCGATGGAAGTGGCCCAGATCGGCCGCTCGATTTGCACCTGGCTGCTGCACCGGGGCGGACCGCTGTCCGCCGACTTCCACCTTGATGGCGACCTCGTTGAAGCCGTCTGCCTCGCGCATGACCTGGGCCACCCGCCGTTCGGGCACTCGGGCGAGCGCACCTTGCAGGAGCTCATGCAGCCCTACGGCGGTTTTGAGGGCAATGCCCAGACGCTGCACCTGCTGACCGAGACGATGATTGCCACCGAGACGACGGTGCGCGGCATGCAGCCGACGCGGGCGTTGCTCGACGGGGTGCTGAAGTACAAGAAGCTCTACCGCGAGTTTCCGCCCTATCCGCGACATCACTTCATCTACGATCCGCAGGAGACCTATCGTCGGCACGTGTTTGCCCAGGACGACCTGCCGCCCGGTTTGGAGCAGGGCGAGGCGTTGAACGCGCTGAAAAGCGTGGAGTGCCAGATCATGGACTGGGCCGATGATGCGGCCTATTCCCTGAATGACATCGTCGACGGGGTGAAGGCCGGGTTCCTGACGCTCGAGCGCATCGAGGCGTGGGCGGCGGGGGAGGCGATCGACGCCGAGCGTCAGGGGCATTTGGATACGCTGTGCGGGGCAATCCGGGGAGACCGGCTCGAAAGCGTCTTCTCGCAGAAGATCGGGCGTTTCATCACGGCCTGCTGGTTGAAGGAACGGTCCGGTTTCATGGCCGATCGCACGCAGCGATACCGGTTTCAGCTCGTCGTCGCACCTGAGGCGGAGCGCGAGGCGCAGTTCTACAAGAAGATGGCGAACGACATCATCTTCGAGAGCCCGCAGCTGCAGCAGATGGAGCACAAGGCGCGCCGGATCCTCTTCAGCCTTTGGGAGTCGGCCTGGTCCAACTACGTCGACCGGGGACGCCGGGTGATTCACCTCCTGCCTCCGCGGGTGGGGACTTTGATCGAGGCCGAGGAAACCACGGCCGGCAAAGCCCGCCGGATCTGCGACTGGCTCGCCGGACTCACCGACGGCATGATCGTCCGCACCTACCGTCGGCTCAACGATCCTGACTTCGGCTCGATCCGCGATTTGGGGTGACGTGGTTTCCGTGGCAGCGCGGGGCGCGCCGGAGCCTCGCCTGGTAACAGGCGGCGGCTTGTCTTGGCGACGTTAGGCTTCATCGTACGACTGTGATCTGGGTTATCGCATTGATTGGCGTAGGCGTGGCGTTCGGTGCTGCGCTGGGGCTGAGGCGCTATGTGTGCTTCCGCCGCCGTGATTGCTGCGGCAAAGGCTGCGGTTGCCTGTTTCCCGTCAATCGCGACCGCCGTTGAGCGAAGGTTTCGTGGTCGCCTGCCAACGAAAAAGAGCGTTGGGTCAAAGGCGCCCCCTTTGTTTCCCATGTCACCACGCCCTGCCTCTCCTCTCACCTTCCTGATTGTCTTGTTGACGGCGCTCCTTGTGACCGCGCCCAACTTGCGCGCCACGACCGCGGCCGACCTCGCAGGGAAACGTGTGCTCCTGCTCGGCGACAGCATCACCCAGAACGGGCTCTACGTGACCTTCCTGGAGTATTACCTGCACCGCCTTGCCCCCGGTGGCGGCTACGACCTGATCAGCATCGGGCTGAGCAGCGAGACAGTCTCCGGCCTCTCCGAACCGGGCGTGCGTTTCCCGCGGCCCAACGCGCTCGACCGCCTGGACGCCGCCCTCAAGGCGGTGAAGCCGGCCATTGTCTTCGCCTGCTACGGCATGAACGACGGCATCTATCACCCGCCCTCGGATGAACGGCTCGCGGCCTACGAGGCCGGGCTGGACCGCCTGATCGCCGGCGTGCGGGCCGCCGGGGCCTCGCTGGTGCTGATCACACCGCCGGTGTTCGACCCGCTGCCCATTCCGCAGCGCCTCGCCAAGGCGGACACGACCGCGTTCGGTTACCAGGCGGCGTATCCGCTTTATAACGACGTGCTCGCATCGTTTGCCCAAGCGGGTCTGCGCCGACGGGGGCCGGGGGTGGCGGTCATCGACCTGCACGCGGGGATGCGCGATGCTCTGGCCGAGCGCCGGAAGGCGGATCCCGCGTTCACGTTCTGCCCGGACGGGGTGCATCCGGACGACCGGGGGCACCTGCTGATGGGCCGCCTCGTCGCTCAGGGTCTGGGGTTGCCGGTGCCTGAGGCACGGCTCGACGAAGAGCTGGCGCGCATCCAAGCTGATCCGCTGTTCCCGCTCGTGCGCGACCGCCGGGCCCTGCGCTCGGAGGCATGGCTCGCCTACGTGGGCTACACGCACGGGACCACCTTCAAGGCGCCTTACGTGCGCGCGACCGAAGCCGTCGTCGCCCGGCTCCAAGCCGAGATCGAAACGCTGGCTCGCGGGCGTTGATCGCTGCGCCAGTCGTGCGCTACGGCAGGAGGTGGCCGCGGGCCACGGCCTGCCGGATCATCTCGGCCGCGTGGGTCCAGACCGCTTCGGCGCCGTCGGCGATGTGTCGGTTGCGGGCGATGACGCGGTCGCTGGTGACCCCATGTTTGTGCCAGGCGGCGCCCTCGGTGGCGCAGTTGAGCAGCATCGGTTGGAAGCGATCCATGGCCGCAGCGAACCGTGCCTCCGGCGTCTCCCGGGCCTCAAACTCATCCCAGAGCGAGCGGAACTCCTCCGCCTGGTCCGGCGGAAGCAGCCCGAAGATTCTCTCCGCCGCGCGGCACTCGCGGGCATGCTGGTCGGCCCGTCCTTGCTCGTCGTAGGCGAACGTGTCGCCAGCGTCGATTTCCACCAGATCGTGGAGCAGGAGCATCTTGAGCACCCGCAGGACATCGAGATCGCGATCGTTCGCATGTTCGGCCAGCACCAGCACCATCAGGCACAGGTGCCATGAGTGTTCGGCGTCGTTTTCGTGACGCCGGCTGTGCGTGACGAGGGTTTGGCGGAAGATTTCCTTGAGCCGATCCACCTCGAGGATGAACCGGATTTGCTGAGCAAGACGTGCGGCGGCCGCGTTTTCCATGACGGAGGGGAAGCCCGGTCGTGACGAAGGGCAAGGACGGGCCGGCGTCGCAAGGCGCTTGCCGCGATGGCAGCACCGATTGGACGCGGCGCGTACCCGCACTCGGGTGGGTACGGTTAATCAGCGGCGAAAGAGCGAGTTGTAAAACTCCGGGGTGGCGAATCCACGACGCAGGTCGTCGGCGCTGCGAAGTCACGCCGGGCCAACCTTTTCCTTGCGAGCCTTTCCTTCGCACCCTTCGATGGGTGCCATTTGTCTCATGAAAATCCTCGTCGCCGACAAGATCTCACCCAAGGGAGTTGCCTACCTGCGTCAGCAGCCGGGCTTCGAAGTGGTCGAGGCCTACGGGTCTTCTCCCGAGAAGGTGCTGCAGTTGGTCAAGGACGTCCATGCGATCGCGGTCCGTTCCGAGACCAAGATCACGCGTGAGGTCATCGCGGCGGCGCCGTTGCTAAAAGTGGTTGGTCGCGCCGGGGTGGGCGTGGACAACGTTGATGTCGAGGCGGCGACCGAGCGCGGTGTGGTGGTCATGAATACCCCGGCCGGCAACACGATTGCTACCGCCGAGCTCACCTTCACGCACATCCTCTGTGGCGCCCGTCCGGTGCCGCAGGCCGCCGCCTCGATGAAGGCCGGCCAGTGGGACCGCAAGAGCTTCAGCGGCATCGAGCTGTTCAAGAAGACCCTCGGAATCGTCGGTCTCGGCCGCATCGGTGGTGAGGTGGCGAAGCGGGCCCAGGCCTTCGGTATGCGCGTGCTGGCGTACGATCCCTATCTCGCGCCGAGCCGCGCGAAGGCCATGCAGGTGGAGGGCGTGACGCTCGACCAGCTCCTGGCCGAGTCGGACTACATCACCGTCCACATGCCCATGACGGATGACACCAAGCACATGATCGACGAGGCCGCCCTCGCGAAGTGCAAGAAGGGTGTGCGCCTTTTCAACTGCGCCCGCGGCGGCATCATCAAGGAGACCGCGCTGCTGGCCGCACTGAAGTCGGGGCATGTCGCCGCCGCCGGACTTGACGTGTTCGAGGACGAACCGCTTGCGAAGGACAGTGAGTTTCGCTCCCTGCCCAATGTCGTGCTGACGCCGCACCTGGGCGCCTCGACGGCCGAGGCGCAGGAGTCCGTGGGCATCGAGATCGCTGAGCAGATCACCGACGTGCTTGCCGGCGGCGTGATTCGCAACGCCGTCAACATGCCGTCGATGGACGCCGCCGCGGTCAAGGTGCTCGGGCCTTACCTCGATCTTGGCACCAAACTCGGCACGCTCGTGCAGCAGATCGCGCCGCCGCAGATTGCGGCCCTGCGCATCTCCTACTGGGGCAAGATCGTCGATCTCGACGCCAATTCCGTCACCCGCGCCATCCAGCACGGTTACCTGCGCCGGATCAGCGGCGACGAGGTTAATTTCGTCAACGCTCCGGTCTTTTTCCAGCGCCTCGGCATCCAGGTCGAGGTAACGAAGTCGAACAGCGACGCCGACTACACCGAGCTCATCCAGGTCGCGGCGATCGCGTCGGATGGTGCGGCATATTCGGCGGCCGGCACCTTGATCGGCAAGGCCAACGAGCCGCGCATCGTCAACATCAACGGCCGCGAGGTCGAAGTGGCCGCCGAGGGGAAACTGCTCGTGCTCGAGAACCTCGACCAGCCGGGCATGGTCGGCCAGGTGGGCACGCTGCTCGGCAAGGACAAGGTCAACATCGCCGACATGTCGCTCAGCCGGCTCACGCCGGGGGGGACCGCGTACATGGTCGTGCGCGTCGACACCGAACCGAGCGAGGCCGCCCGCAAGGAGATCAAGAGCAACCCCGCCATCAAGGTGGCCAAGTTCGTTCAACTCTGAGCCGGCCCGACGGCGTCGCGTGACCGCCGGTCACGCGGCGCGGAAGCCCTCCCTTCACCATGATGCTCCCGCTGCTCCTCACCGCCGGCCTCGGCTACGTGCTGGGTGCGCTGCCCTTTGGCTACCTTGTGGCTCGGGCGCATGGCGTGAACATCTTCGAGGTGGGCAGCCGCAATCCGGGCGCCACGAACGTGAAGCGCGTGCTCGGTCGCAAGGCCGGCAACACCGTGTTTGCGCTCGACGCGCTCAAGGGTGCCGTCGCCGCAGCCTGGGCGCTCGGGGCGCATTTCAGCTGGTCGTACGGTGACAGCGCCGCCGCTGCGACCCCGGACGGTGCCGTGGTCATCGCGGGCGATACCTGGTTGGACCTCGGCATTGCCGGACTGGTCGGGGCGTTGCTCGGACACAGCTTTTCGTGTTTCACAGGTTTCCGCGGCGGCAAAGGCGTGGCCACCGGCGCGGGCGGATTTCTGATGCTGGCCCCGGTGGTTACCCTGATTGGGGGCGCCGTGTGGGTGGCGACGTTCTACCTGTCGCGCTACGTCTCGCTCGCCTCTCTGCTCTCCGCGGCCGCACTGCCCGTGGCGGCCTACCTGCTGGGCAGCCCGCCCACGATTATCGGCTTCGGTGTGCTCGTTGCAGTGTTCGTCGCGGTCCGTCACCGCGCCAACATCAGCCGCCTGCTTGCCGGCACGGAGGCCCGATTCGAGCGTAAGAAGAAGGAGAGCGTACCGTGAGTTCGCCCCTCGACCGGCCTGCTTCCCCATTTCCAATGACAGATCTCTCGGTCATCAACATCGGCATCTGCGGCCTCGGCACCGTCGGGCAAGGCGTGTGGAAACACCTCGAGCGTTCCCGCGCCGCCCTGGAGTCCCGCCTCGGCGTGAAACTCAACCTGCACCGCGCGTCGGTGCGCGACCTGCGCAAGAAGCGCCAGGTCAAGGTGCCCACAGCGAAGCTCACGACTGATTCCCTGTCGATCGCCACGGATCCGTCGATCCACTTGGTGTGCGAATTGATCGGTGGCACGACCCTCGCCCGTGAGGTCACGCTCGCCGCCCTTCGCCATGGCAAGACCGTCGTTTCCGCCAACAAGGCTCTGCTCTGCGCCCACGGTCCGGAGATCTTCGCCGCCGCCCGCCGCCACGGCGGCCATTTCTTTTTCGAGGCCTCCGTGGCCGGTGGCATCCCGATCATCAAGGCCCTGCGCGAGGGTCTGGTCGCCAATCGATTCGGCCTCATCTACGGCATCCTCAACGGCACGTGCAATTACATCCTCACCCGGATGGAACGCGAGGGGCTCTCCTATCCGGCTATCCTCGCCGAGGCCAAGGCTCTCGGCTACGCCGAGGCGGACGAGTCGCTCGATGTCGAGGGCTGGGACACGGCTCACAAGGCCTCGGTGCTCGCCTACCTCGCCCATGGCACCTGGGTCCCGACCAAGGCCATGCTCATCGAGGGCATCACGAAGCTCACGCAGACGGACCTGACCTACGCTCGCGACCACGGCTATGCGATCAAGCTGCTCGCCGTCATCACGCGAGACCTGACGACGAACGAACTCTTCGTGCGCGTGCACCCCGCCTTGCTGCCACGCACCAAGGTGCTGGCGAACGTGAACGAGGTGTACAACGGCATCTCCGTCACCGGTGACGTCGTCGGCGAAACCGTCTACATCGGACGCGGCGCCGGACAGGATGCGACGGCGAGCGCGGTGATCAGCGACATTGCCGACGCGATCATCCTATTGCGACGCGGCAACGTGGCATTGCCGGAGCCGTCGACGCAGCGCTGCCCGCTGCTGCCGCTCGAGAAGATCAGCGGCCGGTATTATCTCCGCATGGAGGTGAAGGACGAGCCGGGCGTGCTGGCCCGGATCGCCTCGGCCACAGCCCGTTCACAGGTGAGCATCGCCAGCGTCCTGCAGCGTCCAAGCGAACGGCCGGGTGCGGCGACGCTCATCCTCACCACTCACACGAGCAACGAGAAGGCCATCCGTGCCGCCGTCGCTCGCCTGCGCCGCCTCTCCAGCGTGGTGACCGAGCCGCTGCTGCTCCGCATCGCCGATTTCGCCGGCTGAGGGCTTCGTCCCTTTCTCTTTCTCCAACTCCCATTCCTATGGCCAGAATCGTTCAAAAATACGGCGGCACCTCCGTGGGTGACGTCGAGCGCATCAAGAAGGTCGCCGAACGCATCAAGTCGATCCGCGACCAGGGCCACGAGCTGGTTGTCGTCGTCTCGGCCCGCGCCGGCGTGACCAACGAGCTCATCGCCCGCGCCAAGGCGGTCTGCGCCCAGCCCGCCGACCGCGAACTCGACATGCTGCTCGCCATCGGCGAACAAGAGACGATCGCCCTCACCGCGATGGCCCTGCACGGGGTCGGTGTGAAGGCCGTTTCTTACACCGGCGCACAGGCCGGCATTTTCACCGACAAGGTTCACACCAAGGCGAAGATCAAGACGATCAACGCCAAGAAGCTCGAGACCGACCTCAAGGCGGGCAACGTCATCATTGTCGCCGGCTTCCAGGGCATCAATGAGGACGGCCAGATCACCACGCTCGGCCGTGGCGGCTCCGACCTCACCGCCATCGCCCTCGCGGCCGCGATCAAGGCTGACAAGTGCGAGATCTACACCGACGTCGACGGCGTCTACACGGCGGATCCGCGCGTCGTCCCGACCGCCCGCAAGCTCGAGGAGATCTCCTACGACGAGATGCTCGAACTCGCTTCGTCGGGCTCGAAGGTCATGCAGTCGCGCTCGGTCGAGTTCGCCGAGAAATACGGCGTCGTTTTTGAAGTCCGCTCATCGTTCAACTACAATCCGGGAACCATCGTGAAACAAGAAGTCGCTTACATGGAAAAGGTCGTCGTGCGCGGAGTCGCCGTCGACAAGGACCAGGCCAAGGTCATCGTCAGCAACATCCTCGACAAGCCGGGTTCGGCCGCGAGCGTCTTCCGCGCCCTCGCCGACGCCAACATCATCGTCGACATGATCGTGCAGAATGTCGGCCGCAACGGGATCGCCAACCTGACCTTCACCGTGCCGCGCACGGATACGCACAAGGCCCAGCGCGCGCTCGAGTCCGTGCTCGACACCGTCGGCGGCGGCCACGTGGCCGTCCATGAGAACATCGCCAAGCTGTCCGTCGTCGGCGTCGGCATGAAGACCCACTCGGGCGTCGCGGCCACGCTCTTCCAGGCGCTTGCCGACAAGGGCATCAACATCGAGCTCATCACCACCTCGGAGATCAAAATCTCCGTCGTGATCGACCAGGATCGCGCCGACGAGGCCGCCCGCGTCGCCCACGCCGCCTTCGAGCTCGATAAGGTGTGATCTCAGAGGCCTGAGCCCGGATGTCGGAGGACGGAGTCCGGAACCCGTCCTCCCGCGGCAACGCCGACACCCGCCCGCAATCGAGCGACCAGCCTCCCCCTTACGCACCGCGTGTTCGGGTCTCCGGGCCCGACCTTTTCTCCCCGGCCTCCGTCTGATGAACTATATTTCCACTCGCGGACAAACCCCCGCCCTCGGTTTCAGCGACGCCGTTGCGACCGGGCTGGCCCCCGATGGCGGGTTGTTCCTGCCCGAGACGCTGCCGCAGTTCTCCGCCACGGATCTCGCGACCCTGGCCTTTGCTCCGACCTACGCCGACCTGTGCGTGGAGTTCTTCAAGCGCTTCGCCACCGACATTGACGAAGCGACGCTGCGTGCGATCGCCCGGAAGTCGTACACGACCTTCACCCATCGCGACATCGCTCCGCTCGAGCAGTTGGGGGAGAACCTGTTCGTGCTCGAGCTCTTCCACGGTCCGACGCTGGCCTTCAAGGATTTCGCGCTCCAGTTCCTCGGCAATCTCTACGAGCACCAGTGCCAGGTTCGCCGCGAGTCGATCAACGTGCTGGGGGCCACCTCCGGTGACACCGGCGCGGCCGCCATTCATGGACTGCTCGGAAAACCGGGCACCGCCATCTTCATCCTCTACCCGGACGGCCGGGTTTCGCCCCTGCAGGAGCGGCAGATGGCCTGCACCGGCGCAGGCAATGTCCACGCGCTCGCCGTCGACGGGAGTTTCGACGACGCCCAGGCCGCCCTGAAGGAGATCTTTGCGGATCAAGGTTTCCGTACCCGCCATCGGCTCTCGGCGGTCAACTCGATCAACCTGGCCCGGGTTCTGGCGCAGTGCGTGTACTACTTGTACGCCTGGCTGCGTTTGCCGAAGGACCGTCGGGCCGACGTTGAGTTCGTCGTGCCGACGGGCAATTTCGGCAATGTCCTCGCCGGTTGGATGCTGCAGCGCATGGGCGTGCCGATCCGGGGCTTCCGGGTCGCGACCAATCAGAACGACATCCTCTACCGCCTCTTCACCACGGGCGAGTACCGCGTCGGCGCCGTCGAGCCGAGCCTGGCGCCGTCGATGGACATCCAGGTCGCCTCAAATTTCGAGCGCTTCATCTATTACAGCTGCGGACGCGATCCGGGGAAGGTCCGCTCCGTCATGCAGACCTTCAAGACGACTGGAGCTTATCGGTTCGAGAACTTCGATCCCGATACGTTCTCGGCGTCGCGGTGCACCGATGCCGAGATCCCGGGTATCATCAAGTCGGTGTATCATAAATACGGTTACATCGCCGACCCCCACACCGCGTGCGGGTTCAAGGAGCTGAACCGGGACCGGCTCAATGTCGTCCTGGCGACCGCCAGCCCGGCCAAGTTCCCGGACACGATCAAGGCCGCCATAGGCATCGAGCCTACGCATCCGAGCCTCGAGGCCCTGAAGTCCCGTCCGATCGTCAAACATCGGCTCAGAGCTGAGCCGGATGCGATTCGTGCCTTCATCGACCGCCACGCGGTCTGATGGTCAAGGCGGCCTCGACGTCGCGCTTCAGGGCGCCACGTCCGTGGGTAGATTCCAATTCACGAAGGCCCGCTCCTCGTCAGAGCCGAGGGGGATGCGCCTGACGAGGCCTGATTCCTCGGCCTGAGCCATGAGCGTCTGGAGTGACAGCTCGCCCCGGGCGAGCGCGGCCCTGGCCGGAGCTGCAAGGGTCGGGGCATAGCACGCCCCCAGTGGCTCATAGCCGTGGGGCCCGTGTGGCACCACGCTCACCCGTTCGTTGCCGGCGGCGATTAGTCGCTGCAGGAAGGCGGGCGTCATGTGCGGCAGGTCCACCGCGAGCGCCAGCAGACGGGGATGCGTCATGGCCGAGAGCGCAGCAACCAGCCCGCCAAGCGGACCTGCGTCCGCTACGGGATCGAGGATCACGCGCGCTCCGGGCACGTCGTAGTCTACGCTGGGCCGCCCGGAGATCAGGATCTCGCTGCAGCCGACGGACGCGAGCAGCAGCGCCTGTCGGCGTACGAGGGTCACCCCATCGAGCGTGAGAAAGGCCTTGTCGCGCCCCATGCGGCGCGAACGTCCACCGGCGAGCACAACGCCGGTCAGGACCTCAGGCATGGCTGACCACGCACGCGTCCGTTTTCAGCCGACCGCTCGAGAGCACCTTGGCTCGCAATCCCCCGCGGCCGCGGAGCGCCGCCCAAGTGCCGGGGTGAAACGCCGTGTCCATCCAATGACAGGGTGTGCATTCCGCGATCCCTTCGAAGCGTACCCCTTGCAGGTCGAACTCCTGCCCGATCAGGGTATTGAGGTCGATCCCTTCGGTGATGAGGTTGCGACGAAACACCCCGGGGGAGCTGGTTTCGGGCAAGATCTGAAAGTGCGCACACAAGTCGAGCCACACCTCGAGGGCGAAGAACGTGACCTGCCCCTTGTAGTCCGGCTTGTAGTCGAAGAAGCGGTCGCCGCGCAGCCCGGAGCCCGCCACGCATTCGACCTCCGGCACCTCGGTGAGCGGGTGGCTCCCGGGCGGCTGGCCGTGGTGCCCGAAATAGTTGTGTCCGGGCGAGACGAAGATGTGACGCAGGTGCATCGTGATCCTCGGGACCCTAGGCGAAGGCGCGCACCGTTTCAATCGTGCTTCGGGAGCTCAAGGCGAACGGCGCAGCATTTGTAGGAGGGCTGCCGCGAGTGCGGATCGAACGCCGGGAAGGTGAGCCGGTTCACCGCTTCGAAGTGCATGGGCATGAATACCTGCCCGGGGGCGACGGTGGCGGTCACGAGGGCAAAGGCTTCGGCCCGACCGCGTCGCGATGCCACCACGACCGGCTGCTGCGCCTGGATGCCGAGCCGGGCGGCATCTTCCGGATTGATCTCAACATAGAGCGTGGTCGGGGCGAGGCGGCGCAGCACGGCGCTCTTGTTGGTGCGCGACCCCGTGTGCCACTGCGCCGATGACCCTCGGCCCGTATTGAGCAGCAACGGGTAATCGGTGTCCGGTGCTTCCGGCAGCGGACGGGGTGGGTCGAAAAAGAATCGGGCGCGGCCATCGGCCGTGAAGAACCGACCGTCGGCAAAGAGGCGGCGTTCCCGGTCGCCGCGGGACGGAGCGCCGGTGTCGTCTCGCTCGGCGAAGGGCCACTGGATGCCGCCGCTGGACTCAAGCTGGGCATAGCCCTCGATCCCGGTGAAATCGTACGGACGTCCGCGGGACAACTCGCGCATGATCCGGAAGGTGGCCTCCGGACTCGACCAGTCCCGAAAGAGGTGGCCGCAGCCCCAGGCCGCAGCGACGAGCTTGAAGATCGCAAAGTCACTCAGCGCCTGTCCGAGCGCGCGCGCCACTTTCCGTGTGACCCCGATGCGCCGCTCGCTGTTGATGAAGGTACCTTCCTTTTCACCCCAGCCGGCGGCGGGCAGCACCAGGTCTGCCATCTGGGCAGTCTCGGTGGTGCCGTAGAGGTCCTGGACCACGAGGAAATCGAGCTTGCGGCGCAGGTCGGCAAACCGGCCTTGGTTGATCCACGAATGCGCGGTGTTTGTAGCAATCACCCACAGCCCACGAATCTTCCCTGCGTCGATGCCGTCGAGGATCTGGTCGTACGCCCAGCTCTTCTCCTTGGGCACAAGGTCCACATCGAGTTTCAGCACCGAGGCGACATGGGCGCGGTCCGCGGCGCTCTCGAAGTCGTATCCCCCAAGGAGCGATGTTGCATTGCCGAACAGCCGGGATCCCATCGCGTTGCACTGGCCGGTGATCGAATTCGCCCCGGTACCGGGCCGCCCGATGTTGCCGGTCATGAGTGCGAGATTGATGATGGCCTGCGCCGTGCGGGTGGACTCGTGCCCTTGGTTGATACCCATGGTCCACCACAACGAGACCCGCTCGCGGGTGCCGATCAGCGCGGCGAGATGTTCGATTGTTGACGGCGGCAGTCCGGTTTCGCCGGCCACCCGCTCGAGGGTGAATGCCTGCACGAAGCTGGCGAATGCCTCGTAGCCATGGGTGTGGGCATCGACGAACTCACGCTTCACCTGGCCGGTGACGATGAGTTGGCGGGCCAGGCCATACAGCAGGGTGAGGTCGCTCTTGGGGCGCAACGGTACGTGCAGGGTGGCAGCGGCCGCCGTTTCCGTGCGGCGCGGATCAATCACGACGATCTCGGGATTGCGCCGGTTGCGCATGACCCGCTGCCACATGATGGGATGGGCAATGCACGGGTTGGCACCGAAGAACACGAGCACATCGCTCTCCTCGAAGTCGGCGTAGGTGAAAGGCGGGGCGTCAAAACCGAAGCTCTGCTTGTACGCCACGTGGGAGGTGGCCATGCACTGGCGCGTGTTCGAGTCCACATGCCGGAGCCCCATGCCGAACTTGGCGAGCGCCCCGAGCAGAGCCATCTCCTCCGTGACGATCTGGCCCGTGCTCAGGAAGGATACGCTCGCGGGGCCGTGAGCCGATTGAATGCCCTTGAACCGGCTCACGAAGGTCTGAAGCGCCTGCTCCCACGTGACCGGCTCGAGGCGACCGGTGGCGGTGTTGCGCTGCAAGGGCGTGGTCAGACGATCGGCCGCCGCAAGCGGGGTCAGGGCTTCCCAGCCTTTGGGGCATGCCATGCCAAGATTCACCGGGTAGTCCGGGTCAGGCGTGAGGTTGATCGCCTTACCGGCCTCGTTGAGATGAACCTCGAGGGAGCAACCGGTGCTGCAGAAGCCGCAGATGCTGCGCGCGGTCGCGTGCGGCGCGAGCCTCGCCGGAACCTGGCCGAGGCCGAAGTCACCGGGCCGCCGGACCAGTTCGGCCGTCATGGGTCCGTCCTTGGCGAGCAACAGGGATTCGAGGGTGCTGATCATGCAGGGGATACTCCGGGCATTTTCGAAGGGCTGACCGACTGGAAGTACCACGCGCGTCCCGCGAGTTCGGCGCCGAGCATGGCAACACTGCCCAACACCGCACAACCGAACGCTGAGTTCGGGGCGATCAGCGCCAGCGCCGGGAAGACCAGACCCCCGGTCGCAAGGAGCAGGTCACGCGTGACTGCGGTGCGTCGCAAGGGTCCGCGGCGCAGACGACGCATCCGCTCGCCCCGCGCGATAACGTCGTCGGCGAGTCGGTGGACCAAGATGGTTGCGGCCAACGCGAGCGCGAGCAGCTCTGACGTACCGGAGCCGGCGGCAAAGGCGAGGGCGAGCCCGGTTACTGCGGTGGTGCCGACGAAATTCGGCAGCGTCCGTGCCAGCCGCCACTCGCGCCGCGGCGTATCGACATAGATCATGATCGAGCATCCGATGCCGGCGAGGCCGGTGGCGACCGCGGCCGGCACCGCCCATGCACTGACCGCTGGCCAACACGCGGCGCCGAGCAGGACCGGATACAACCCGAAAACCAAAATCTCCCGGCTCAGCCACGAACGGCGGAGGCCAAGGAAGGCCCGCCAAGCCCGGAACGGCTGGCCGAGGTGAAAGACGCTGGCGGCGAGTCCGGCGAGGGCGAGGCCGAGCGCCAGTGGAACCAGACCAGCCAACAGCGCCCCGACCGACGCCTGGGTGCCGACGAGCATCAGCACCAGCGGGGTGTGCGCCGGTTCAGGGCGGACCGCCCGTTCATCGGCGGGGCGGGCGGTGGCGGGAACCGGCCGGCGTGCGCGGTAGCGCGTGGTGGGCCCGGTCCACCGCGGATCCGGCGCGGCGGCAAGAAAGGCAGGATTGGGTGCGGCGGTTTCGACCGTCACGATCCGGATGGCCTGCGTCGGGCAGGCCTGCGCACAGGCCGGAGCTTCGCCAGCTGCCAGCCGGCCGTGACACAGGTCGCATTTGCGCACGATGCCCAGGCGGTCGTTGTATTTGGGAACATCATACGGGCATTTCAGGATGCAGTAGCTGCAACCGATGCACTGGTCATCGAGGTGCCGCACAATGCCGGTGGCTGGATCCTTCTCGTAGGCCCGCACGGGGCAGCCGTGCAGGCAGCCCGGCTCCGTGCAGTGGTGGCAGGCGGTGGTGACGGTCTGGGCGTAGGCGGCGGGGGCCGGGGACACGATCAGGCCGACGTCGCGCCAGGTCTCCGAGTCGTCCAAGCCGTTGAGCGAGTGGCAGGCGGCGACGCAGGCCTTGCATCCCGTGCAGGCGTCAAGATCGACCTCGAAGGCATACTGTTCGCCGGGTCCCGGGGCTGATAGCGGGATCAGCGAGGGACGCACCGACTGCAGTGCTGACGGGCTCAGACGATCGTGGGCGCGCGCGAAGGTCGCGACCGGCGTCTGCAAGCGCTGCTGCTCGTCGAGGAGCTCCGCGAGGAAGTCAGCCAAGGCCGGTTGGGGATTGGAGTGACCTGCCTCGGAGAACGGTGGGCGGTGTGCCATGGGTGGGTGCTCGCTAGACGCTGCTCATCGCGCCTCAGTACACATCCCGCTGGTATCGTTTCGCCGCCTTCAGCGCCTGGACGTACGCGGCGGCCGATTCCGTGCTTCGTCCACCGGCGGTGGCAATGGCGTCATGCAATGCGGCGTCGACATCCTTGGCCATACGCGAGGCGTCGCCGCATACGTAGAGATGGGCACCCGCTTCGAGCCACGAAAAGAGTTCAGCGGCGTGCTCGCGCATGCGCTGTTGCACGTAGACCTTTTGCTGCTGGTCCCGGGACCAAGCGAGGTCGAGGCGGGTGAGAAGGCCGTCGCGGTGCCAGTCAACAAGCTCGTCGCGGTAGAGAAAATCCGTCGCCTCGCGTTGGTCGCCGAAGAAGAGCCAGTTGCGGCCGGAAGCCCCGGTGGCACGCCGTTCTTCGAGGAAAGCGCGGAAGGGCGCGATCCCGGTCCCGGGTCCGACCATGATCACCGGCACCGAGCCGTCGGCGGGCAGGCGGAAATTGGAGTTGGCGTGCACGAAAACCGGCACGGTGGTTTCGCCTGCCGCGCAGCGATCGGCGAGGAAGGTGGAGCACACGCCTTTGCGCCGGCGGTTGGCCGCCTCGTAGCGCACGGCACCGACGGTAAGGTGAACCTCGTCGGGATGAGCCCGCGGGCTGGACGAGATGGAGTACAGTCGCGGCTGCAGTTTGCGGAGCAAGGCAACGAAGGCGCCGGCGTTGGCCAACCCGGTGCGCGCCCCGACCCGGAGAACATCGAGCACATCGAGCAGCTCCGGACTGGCGGTGAGACCGAGCGCGGTGAGCAGGGCGCCCGGTGGCTTGCCAAGGTCGTAGTGCTGCTGGAGCGCGATCCGCAGGGGCAACTCACCCGCGCCAGTGGTCACCGCTTCCTCACCGTCAAATCCGAGCGTGGCCAGCACCTCGTCGACCAATTCCGGACAGTTACGCGGCAGGACCCCCAGCGCATCGCCGGCCTCGTAGGTGAGGCCCGAGCCAGCGAGCGAGAGTTCGACGTGATTCACCTCTTTCGCCGAGCCGGAAGCGTTGAGCGTGCGCCGGGCCAGCAAGGGAGCGGCGAAGGGATTGGCTTTGCTGTAAACCGAGGGCGTCGCGGCTTCGGCGATCGAGGGCGCCATGACTGCGGGACCACTGGCGGCTATCGATGAACCGAGCGCGGCGAGTGCGGAATTCAGCCACTGGGTGAACGTCTGTTCGTAGTCCACATCGCACTCGACCCGCGGCGCGATCCGATGCGCTCCGCGCTGTTCCAACCGCGTATCAAAATCGCGTCCGCATTGGCAGAACTGGGTGTAGTTCGAGTCGCCGAGGGCACAGACGCTGTAGCGCAGACCGGCCAACGGTGCCGAGTCCGATGCCAACGCGGCGTGCAAGGCCTTCGCGTTGTCCGGCGGTTCGCCATCGCCATAGGTGCTGACCACGACGAGTACGTTCTTCTCGCCGGCTAGCTTGGCCGGATCGGTCGCGGCCATGTCGAGCACGGCCGGAGCGAAGCCGCGTTTGCCGGCCTCCTTCGCCGCGCGTTTGGCGAGAGACTCTGCAGTGCCGGTCTGCGTTCCGTAGAGGATGGTCAGCGGCTGGAGCGGCGTGGCAGCCTGAGTCGGGTTCGCCGGGGCTGCGGACGGCGTCCGGTTGAAGAGGCCGGCGAAGAAGCCATTGAGCCACGCCCGCTGCTCGGGCGTGAACGGCGCGGTTTCGGGCAGGACGGGAACGGACGTCATGTGGAGTAAAATTCCTGAAGGGCTTTGACCGGGTGGCGGCGGGACCACTGCACGTAGGTCTCGTTGCCCTCGCGGCGGGCGAGGTAGTCGTTGAGCAGTTTGGTGACGGTGGTGACCACTTCGGTCGCACGAACGCCGCGGAGCAGCTCGCGCGCGATGCCTTGTTCGTGGTCCATGCCGCCGCCGACCACGAGGTGGTAGCCTTCGCTGCCATCGGCGAGTTTCGTGCTGACCAAGCCAATGTCGCCGCAGTAGTGCTGGGCGCACGAATGCGCGCACCCGGTGACATGGATGTTGACCGGTGCGTTCAAGTCGGGGAACCGGTCGGCGATCGCCTTGAAGAGGGTGGTGGCGTGTGCCTTCGTATCCGCGGATGAATACTTGCAGCCGCGGCTGCCGGTGCAGGCGATGATCCCGCCGGCGGCGAACGACGTCTCGGTGAAGAATCCCGCCCGGCGCACGCCCCGTTTCACCGTCTCGACAAACGCATCCGCCACATGCGGGATGATCAAGGACTGCCAGACGGTCAGTCGAAGTTCGCCGCGGCCGTAGTGGAGGGCGAGGTCGGCCAGGGCATGCATCTGTCGGGCACTCATGCGACCGACCGGGATGCCCACACCGACCCAGTTGCGTCCGCGCTCGGACTGGCGATGGACTCCCAGCCAGGCGTGCTTCTCGACCGGCGGCCGCGGGGCGCAGCTCGAAAGCGGCACGCGCGTGAGCGGGAAGGCCAACTTCTTCTGCGTCGCTTCGAGGAAGCGTTCCACACCCCACGCTTCGAGCAGGTACTTGAGACGCGCCCGTTTGCGGTTGGTTCGGTCGCCGTGCTCGGCGAAGACGCGGATCATCGCCGCGGCGACCGCCACCGCCTCGGACGGACGGATCAACAGGCCGGTGTCGCGGGCGAAGTCACCGTGACCGGTGATCCCGCCGAGCTGCAGGCGAAAGGCTACCGGCGCGCCGAAGGCCGGGTCCAATACGCGCACGGCGATGAATCCGATGTCGTTGGTGTCTGCTGCCACGGACAGCCGGCCGCCGTTGTCGAATGCGACGTTGAACTTGCGCGGCAGGCCGTAGAGATCCCGGTGATTCAGGATGTAGTGATGGAGCGCCTTGGCGTAGGGACGAACGTCGAGCAGTTCCTCGGGGGCAAAGCCGCTGTCCGGCGATGCCGTGATGTTGCGGATGTTGTCCGCCCCGGCACCTCTTGAGGTGAGGCCGAGGTCCTGCACTCGCATCAACACCTTCACCAGGTCGCGCGGCTTGAACTCGCGGATCTGGAGGTTGCCTCGGGTAGTGATGTGCGCGTAACCGCCGCCAAGTTCGTCCGCGAGGGAGGCGAGACCGTGCAGCTGATGCGCACTGAGCTCGCACGCCGGCACCCGGAGACGGATCATGAAGCTGTCCTGTGCCGGGGCGACATAGAACAGACCGAAGGTCTTGAAGCGGTAGGTGTTCTCCGCGTCCGGGGTGAGGTCGCCATCGGCGTGACGCACCAGGCGTTCCCACGCGTCGAGCGGGTCCTCTGCATGTTTCCAACGCTCCTCCTTGCACAGGTCTGAAACGGGCGTGCCAAACACGGTATCCTCAGGGGCAGGAACGGCGAGGTTGCCGGTGACGGCAGCCTCAGGCGAGGCGGTCAGCAGGCCGGCGGCGGTCTGGCCGGCGAATGCGGCCGGAACGGGGGTCAGGGCGCCGGCAAGGAATCCCTGCAGGTACTCCTTTTGTTCGGCCGAGAAGGGACCGGTGGCGGGTGAGGGCAACGTGGAGGTGCTCACAGCAGGATCATGGTTGAGAGCGCTTCGAGCACCGCTGATGCCATGCCGCACTTCCGTGAGTATGAACGATCGGAATAATTTTGCTCAAAATGATGAGTATTGCTAATTCCACGTTTCTTGCCTGGGAACATGGGTTCTCGTGCCGGCAGCGACAGAGGTGAGTTGCGGAAAAGCAAAGGGGCGGCCGTGGTGGCCGCCCCTCGCGTACGCCCGGAAAAGCGCTTCGATCTCAGGCAACAGAGCGGCGATCAGAACGCGTAATCAGCCTGAAGCATGACCTTGTCGCGGTCGGCGAAACCGGGCTTTCCGTCGAAGAGGGCGGCCTTGGCGGTCAGGCTCAGCGTCTTGGTCAGCCGGCGGACGAGCTGCAGGTCGATCTCGTCACCGAAGCGGGCGCCGCCACGGTCCGCGTCGAAACGATGGTAGAAGGCGAGCAGCTGCAGCGAGGCAGGCAGATTGGCCCCGACCTTGATGTAGGTGTCGCGCAGACCGGCTCCGGGGGTGGTGAGGAAGACGTCGGCCCACCCGTTGAAGGCGTGCAAGGTCGCAAGGGGCGTACGGAATCCCTGGCCGTTGTCGGAGCCGAGGACCTCGTAGCCCGCGGTCACGTTGAAGGTTTTCCACGCGGCCCCGAGTTCGCCGACGTAGTAGTCGGCCCGGTAGTCGAGCGCGCTCGCACCGTACTCGGTCTGCGTGGCGACTTCGGCCCGGTAGGTCAGCTTCACGGTATCGGAGAGCGGTGCCGAACCCACGAAGCTCACCCCGTAGGTCGCGGTCGATTGCGGGCGGGCGCCGGCCGGCGCGTCGAAATCGAGCAGGTAACCGTAACCGGTGAGCGTGCCGTAGGGCAGACCGGCGTAGGCCGCGTGGATCACATGCGAGTCCGAGTCCCAGTCGAGCTCATCGCCAAACACGCGATTGATGCGCCAGAGGTACGCATAGGTGAAGGTGAGCTGATCGATGGTTTTGTCCTGAAGGGTGAAGGCATCCACCGTCTGCTGGTCCTGACGCCAGGCGACGTCGCCGATGAACCGGGTGTTGTCGAGCACGAGACGCTGACGGCCGAGCGTGCCTTTGGCGCTGCCGGTCGTGTAGGCGAGCCAGGCTTGGTTGACCTCGGTGACCTCCGGATCGGCCACGACCGGATAACCCGGATTGGCCGTCACCCCGTCGGCATAGTCGTCGACGAGGGCGGTGACGTGTTCCGCTTCCACCATGGCCTGGAACCCCTGGTAGGCGGCGGTCGTGTAGCCGAGTCGCGCACGCAGCGTCAGAGCGTCGGCGCGTTCGGCAAGCGCGTCCTGATCGACGTGTTCATGACGCAGGCGGGCGTTGAAGGACACCTTGCCCGACTCGATCGCTTGGGCGAAAGAGGCGGGGGCGTCGGGTTTGGGCGTGGTCGGAGCCTGGGCGAGAGCGATGCTGGAGGTCGCCAGCACGGCGAGGAGGAGCAGGTACGATTTCATGGTGTTGGTACGGTAGGGGAAATTCGGGCAAAGCTCCGCCGGGAACGGATCGGGACTTGATCCGGATCAAGGGAGCGGCGGCTTCTCTCCGCGGCGTCCGATCAGGCGAAGGCAAACATCCGGCTCAGCCCACGCCGGTTCGATGCGGGCGGTGGTGGCAGAGATGGCGGTCGGGTGGGGCGGAGATGGGAGCGCTCATTGAGGAAGCCGATCAATTGCTCGCGCAGCTCGTAGTAGACCGGGTCTTCGAGCAGCTGCCGGCGGTCGCGTGGGCGGGGGAAACGCACGGATACGATTTCGCCCACGGTCGCCGCCGGACCGTCGGTCATCATGACGATGCGGTCGGAGAGGAAGATCGCCTCGTCGACATCGTGAGTGACCATCAACGCGGTCTTCTGGTCGCGCTGCCACAGATCGAGCAGCACATCCTGCAATTCGCAGCGCGTGAGGGAATCGAGCATGCCGAACGGTTCGTCGAGCAGGAGCAGTTTTGGCGACAACGCGAAGGCACGGGCAATCCCCGCGCGCTGGCGCATACCCTGGGAGAGTTCGGCCGGCTTTCGGTGCATGGCGTCGGCGAGGCCGACGACGGACAGATAATACTCGGCTATCTGGCGCCGCTCGAGCCGCGATGCCGTGTAGTAAACCTGGTTGACGCCCAGCATGACGTTCTCGAAGGCGGTGTACCACGGAAGGAGGCAGGGCGCCTGGAAGACCACGCCGCGGTCGGGTCCCGCCGCCGTGACTTCCTTGCCGGCAAGAATGACACCGCCAGCCGTGATATCGACGAGTCCGGCGACCATGGAGAGCACGGTAGACTTTCCGCAGCCGGAGTGACCCAGCAGGGTGATGAATTCACCCTTCTGCACGGTGAGGTTGAAGTCCTGCACGATCACAGCCGGGCCCTTCGGCGTCGAATAGGTTTTGTGGAGCTGGGAGATTTCGAGGAAGGAGGACATGGGCGGTGAAGGGACGGAGGGCGGATCGGATCAGGACGACGTAGCGACGATCTCTTCCTTGATCTCGTGCAGGCGGAGCGGCGGCCGGTTGACGCGCGGAGCCTCGAGGTTCTCAGGCAGGATGTCGGGCAGGACGAGCTTGCGCGCGGTCGCCGTCTGGCGCCGGGAACCAAACCCGAGCAGGGTCTTGGTGACGTGCGCCCGGAGTTGCTTGAACGCGGGATCGTGATTGAGGGCCTTGCGGTCGCGAGGACGCGCGAGGTCGTTGAGAATCGGTTCGGCCAGCGTGGCGTTGGGGCCAGGTGTGAGCGGGATGATCCGGTCGGCGAGCAGGAGGCTTTCGTCGACGTCGTTGGTGATGAGCACGACGGTTTTCTTGTTCTCCTGCCAGATGCGCGCGATCTCGTCCTGCAGCACGGCGCGGGTCAGGGCGTCGAGGGCGGAGAGTGGCTCGTCGAGCAGCAGGATCTGCGGATCCATCGCGAGGGCGCGAGCGACGGACACGCGCTGGCGCATGCCGCCGGAGAGCTGGCGGGGCAGCTTGTCGCGGGCCGGCGTCAGGTTGACCATCGCGATGTGCCGCTCGATGTGCTGACGCTTCTTCTCCGCGGAGTAATTGGGAAACACCTCGTCGACGGCGAGGGCGATGTTCTCGTACACGGTCAGCCAGGGCAGCAGGCTGTAGTTCTGGAAAACCACGCCCCGGTCCGGACCGGGGCCGGTGATGTCGAGGTCATTGAGCTTTACCGTGCCGGTGTCGGGCTTGAGCAGGCCGGCGATGAGGCTGATCAGCGTGGTCTTGCCGGAACCGGAGTAACCCACGATCGCCACGAACTCGCCGCGTTCGATCGTGAGGTTGACGTCGCGGAGCACCGAGGTGCGTCCGAAGGATTTGGATACGGAGGAAAGCTCGAGGAAAGACATGGGAACTTAGGATTTGTGAATTGAGATTAATGATTTGCATTAATCCCCTGCCTTGATCGGGCTGGTGCAATGACGTCAGACGAGCTCAAGGAGCGGACCATGCGGTTTGCTGTACGGGTGTTGCGACTGGCCGAGGCGATCCCGTCGACGGTGAGCGGACAGACCATAGCGAGGCAGGTGGCGAGAAGCGGGACATCGGTGGCGGCGAACTATCGGGCGGCTTTGCGCGGCAAATCCCGGGCAGACTTCATCAACAAGATCACCATGGTTCTGGAGGAGGCGGATGAGACGGAGTTCTGGATTGAGCTGGGAGAGCGAGTCGGCGTGGTTGAGGGCAGCAGAATAGCCGGCCTTCGCGCTGAGGCAGAGGAGCTGGTCCGCATCTTTGCGGCGACCCGGCGCACCGCCCGCCAGGCCCAAGGCAAAGAATCGCAGGTCATGAATCCTCCATCATAAATCGTGTAGGGCTCAGGCTGTCTTGAACCGCCGTTCGATGAGGCTCATCAACCGATCGAGGACGAAGCCGACGAGTCCGATGGTGATGATGGAGAGAATGATGTGCTCGTAGATCAGGCTGTTGTACTCCTGCCAGAGGAAGCCGCCGACGCCCGGTGTGCCGGTCAGCATCTCGGCGGCGACGATCACGAGCCAGGCGATGCCGAGGCTCAGTCGAAAGCCGGTGAACATGTAGGGCAGGGTCGCAGGCAACAGGATGGTCGTGAGCATCTTCCAGCGTGAGAGCTTTAGGACCCGGCCCACGTTGAGATAATCCTGCGGCACGGCGCGCACGCCGACCGCGGTGTTGAGCACCGTTGGCCACATCGAGCAGATCGCGATGGTGAAGAGCGCACCGTAAGTGCCGGCCTCACGGCCTGTGCTCATGAAGAGCACCAGGCCCAGAGGCAGCCATGCGAGCGGGGACACCGGCCGGAGGATCTGGATGATTGGGTCGAAGATGCGCGAGAAGGTCGGCGAGAGCCCGAGCAGGAATCCGATGGGGGTTCCGACCACGAGGGCGATGGCGTAGCCCTGGGCGACGAGGAGCAGCGAGTACCACGTGAAGCGCAGGATGCCCTGGTCCATTTCGCCGCGCTTCGCGAAGGGTTCGAGCACGTAGGCCTTGCTCGACTCCCAGGTTTGGCTGGGCGAAGGCAGCTCGGTCGCCCAGGTGCGGCTGGAGATGCTCCACAGAGCAAGGACGATGAGCACGCCGACCAGCGGAAGAATCACATTGTGGGCGAGTCGGGTGACGAAGGCGTCGATTTTCGGATTACTCATGGGAGGACGGTGAGGGGATGTCGTGATGGGCCAGGGCAGCGGAGCCGAGGGCGACGGAGAAGGTGAGCAGCGGTGAGAGCAGCGACTTGAGGATCAGGGGAGTCGTGATGTTCAGCTTGAGCCAGTGATCGCCCTGATTGAGCGCCACCTGGAGCAGGCCGACGGTGAGGCCGAGGCGTGCCGCCCGGCGCCACACCCGCCGGTCGCGCAAAGTGTGACGAAGGCGGGTGGTGGCATGGGCAGGCATGGGGTCAGCCCTTGAGGTTATGGACCGCGAAGGACGTGGCGTACGCTTCCGGGTTCGCCGGATCGAAGGTCCGGCCGTCGAACAAGGTCTCGGCCGAGTCATCGCGGCCACCGTGAGTGTAGCCGATTTCTTTCATGGCCTCCTCATAGAGATCGGTGCGCATGACGCGCTTCACGATGCCGTCGTAGTCGGGAGCGCCGGCGACCATGCCCCAGCGACGGAACTGCGAGAGCCACCATTTGCCGTACTTCGGTTGCGGGTAGTTGCAGTTGCGCCGGCTGAAGTGCATCGGGTGGCTGTCGGTGACGACGCGCCCATCGCCATAGTCCAGCTCGCCCAGCAGACGGCCCTGGATGATTTCCGGCGGGCAGTTGATGTAGGTGGGCTTGGACACGATTTCGCACTGCTCCCGGCGATTGCCGAAGTCGTCGAGCCAGATGCTGGCCTCATGCAGGGCCTTCAGGACGGCCTTGACGGTGCGTGGATTCTGAGCCGCGAACTCCTCGGTAAAGGCGCAGACCTTTTCGGGGTGGTCCTTCCACATGTCTTGGGTGGTGACCGAGGTGAATCCGATCTTGTCCGCAATGGCGCGAGCGTTCCAAGGCTCGCCCACGCAGAAGCCGTCCATCTTGCCGATGCGCATGTTGGCCACCATCTGCGGCGGCGGAATGGTGATGAGCGAGATGTCCTTGTCCGGATCGATGCCGCCCGCCGCCAGGTAGTAACGCATCCACATCGCGTGGGTGCCGGGCGGGAAGGTCATGGCAAAGGTAAGCGGTTGGCCCTTGGCCTTCGCAGCATCGACGAAGGGCTTGAGGGCCTTGGGGTCGGCGCTGACCTTACCCTTGAAGTCGTTGGACAGGGTGATCGCCTGGCCGTTGCGATTGAGCAGCCAGGGGATGACCATGGGTTTCTGCGGCGAACCCTGCAGTCCCATGGTGGAGGCGAACGGCATGCCGATGAGCATGTGGGTCGCCTGGATTGAACCGGTGCTGAGGCTGTCGCGGATCGCGGCCCAGTTTGCACCCTTCGTCACCGTGGACTGGATACCGTACTTCTTGAATAGGCCCTTCTCGTGCGCGATGACGATCGGCGAGCAGTCGGTCAGGGCGATGATGCCGAAGTTGAGGTTGGGCGTTTCTGGGGCGTCCGACGCCAGGGCTGGCGCGGCCCAGCCGCGCGGCAGGTGGGCGAGGAGCGCCGCGGCGCCGAGGCCGCGAGCGGAGGTGGCGAGAAACGCGCGCCGGCCGGGCGAGGCAGGCGTGCGGTCAGACGGAGACGGGGATGGCTTCATGACTTGGGACGGTGTGCTTGCGCACGGCTTGGTGATAAAGGTCGGAGCGGAACGTGCGCCGGCCGAGGTCGCGCGGGAGGTCGTGCCCGGGCGGAAAGAGGCGGTGGCGGGTGAAACCGTCGATCAGCCAGGCGGCCTTTGCGGCTGACGGGTCGTTGGCGCCGTCGCGATGGAAGTGGATGAACGACGCGGCGTCGGTGCGCCGGTCGTGGCCCAGTTCCAGCGGACCGAGCAGGCTGGCGGCGACCACGCGTTCCGGGAGGTTGAGGTATTCACGCCGGGCGAGCAGGCGGGCCAGTTCCGGCCGGAACGAAGGATCGTCGCAGAGGGCGGCCGCCTCGGCGAGGGCGGAGACGAGGGCGAGGTGCCGTTCTCCCTCGTTGGCGGCGAAATCCTGGCGAACCATCAGCACCTTCTCGGGGTGCCCCGGCGCGAGCTCAGGGCTGGTGGCCACGCACCAGCCGGTCTTCTCGCGCACGGCAAGGGAGTTCCACGGATCGCCAACGCAGTAGCCGTCGATCGTGCCGGCGACGAGATTGCGGAAGAGCTGGGGCGGCGGCACGACGACGATGCGCACATCCTTTTCCGGATGGACTCCGGCGCTGCGCAGCCAGTCGCAGAGGTGAATACGGTGGGAGGAGTGCGCGAATACGACCCCAAAGACGTAGGTGCGTTCATGGCGCGACCGGATGATCTCGTCGCGCATGGTGGCTGCGTCGCGCACGCCGCGCTGCCACAGTTCCTCGGACAACGTGATGCAGTTGCCGTGGGTATTGAGCACAAAGGCGGTGAGGGAAGGGCAGGGAAGGCAGTTCAGGCCCAAGGTCGTGCTCAGGACCATCGCGCCCAGCGCGTGCGCCGCATCAAGCTCGCGGTAGATGATCTTGTCCCGGATCGTTGCCCAGCCGACTTCGCGGCAGAGCGTGACGTTCAGGCCGTGTCGGTGAAACAGCCCGTGTTCGTGGGCGACGATGATCGGAGCCGCATCATTCAGGGGGATGAAGCCGATCCGGAGATCCCGGCGGCTCGATCGAGAAAGGGCAGCGGCGTGCGTCATAAGCGTGCCTCCCTTTTAGCCGTTGCAATGCCATGTCGATGGCGTGGCTCAAGAAATGCTGTTCAAACAATGCATGATAATGATGAAGGAGGCTCATTCATGAAGGCCATTATTGACAGCCGCCAGTTGCTGGCCTTTGCCACGCTGGCGCGTCAGGGGAGCTTTACGGCGACCGCGCGCGAACTGTTCCTCACCCAGTCCGCGGTGAGCCACACCATCAAGAGCCTCGAACAGGAGGTGGGGGTGCGCGTTTTTGACCGCGTGGGCAAAAAAGTGCACCTCACGCAGGCCGGGGAGCACCTGCTGAAGCATGCGGAGCGGATCCTGCGGGAAATGCAGGATGCCCGCAGCGGCCTCGAGGAGATCCAGAACTGGGGCCACAGCCGCCTGCGGCTCGGGGCGAGTCCGGCGGCCTGCCAGTATCTTCTGCCGACGGTGCTGCGGGAGTTCAAACAAAGCTTCCCCCAGTGTGTGATCCGGATCGAGGCCGGCGACGGGCCGCGCATGGTGGAGCTGTTGCGCAGCAACCAGATCGACCTCGCCCTGATGCTGCAGCCCGAACCACGGGAAGAACTCGCCTTCCGGCCCCTCTTCGAGGACGAGCTGCGCTTGGTCGTGCCGCCGATGCACCCATGGGCGCAGCGCGGCAAGGTTGCCCGCGCCAGCCTGGCCGACGAGACCTTCATCCTGTATCACAAAGGTAGTTACACGTTTCGGCTGGTGGAGGACTACTTTGCCGGCGAAGACGTGACGCTGACCAACTTCATCGAACTCGGCAGCATGGAGGCGATCAAGGAACTGGTGAAGATCGGACTCGGTGTCGGCGTGCTGGCCGACTGGCTGGTGCGCAAGGAGATCGCTGAGAACTCCCTCGTTTCCTTTCCCGCGGGCCCGCGCAAACTCCGCCGCGCTTGGGGCGTCGGTTACCTGCGCGGTCGCAAACTGCCGCTGGCGGAGGAGACCTTCGTCGGACTGTGCGAGTCGGTGACCGGAAACCTTTATCCGGCGGAATGACCGGCAGGAGGGTGGCGGCGGACAATCCGGACCATCCCGTCCGGATCGGCCTGGCGCGCCGCATCTCCAAGCGCCGAGAACGACTTGCCTCTACGGCGTCGGCCCCAAAACCACCGCTTGCCAGTGCCGGAGGGATGCACAAACCTCACCCTTCCCATGAGCAACGTCGTCAAGATCTACGACACCACCCTGCGTGATGGCACGCAGGGCGAAGGCATCAATTTTTCCGTAGCCGACAAGCTGATGATCGCCGAGCGGCTCGACCAGTTTGGCGTCGACTACATCGAGGGGGGCTTTCCGGGGTCCAATCCCCGCGACATCACGTTCTTCCACGAAGCGAAGTCCTTGAAGCTCAGGCATGCCCGTCTCGCGGCCTTTGGCTCCACCCGCCGCGCCGGGGTAAAGGCCTTGGAGGATCTGCAGCTCAAGACCCTGCTCGACAGCGGCATGCCCGTGATGACGATCGTGGGGAAAACCTGGACTCTCCATGTCACGGAGATCCTGCGCACCACGCTGGAGGAGAATCTTGCGATGATCGAGGACTCCGCTCGTTACCTGGTTTCCCAGGGACGCGAGGTGGTCTATGACGCCGAGCATTTCTTCGACGGGTACAAGGCTGACCCGGACTACGCGCTGCAGAGCCTCGCCGCGGCCCTGCGCGGCGGCGTGTCGAACCTGACCCTGTGTGACACCAACGGCGGCACGCTCGTGGACGAGTTCAAGGACATCGTCGGTCGCGTGGTGCGCGAATTCGGCGGCGACAAGGTCGGTGTGCACTGCCATAACGACAGTGGGCTGGGTGTGGCGCTTTCGCTCGCCGGCATCGCGGCTGGGGCCACCCTCGTGCAGGGCACGGCAAACGGGTACGGCGAACGGGTGGGCAACGCCAACCTCACCACGATTCTCCCCAATCTCTTCCTCAAGATGGGCCGCACGGCGTCCTGCGCGGCCAACCTGAACCAGCTGCGCGACCTTTCGCTTTTCTTCGACGAACTGGCCAATCTCCGTCCCGACCCGAAAGCGCCCTTCATCGGTGCGTCTGCGTTCGCGCACAAGGGCGGGCTTCACGCCAATGCCGCGCAGAAGGTGAAGAGCAGCTACGAGCACATCGATCCCGCGCTGGTCGGCAACCGGACGCGGGTGTTGGTTTCGGACATGGCCGGCCGGAGCAGCATTGCGATGAAGGCCCGCGAGCTCGGGTTCGACCTGGACGAAAAGGCGCCCGAGATGAAGGCGCTCATCGACGAGCTGAAGGAGCTCGAGTTCCGCGGCTATGAGTTCGAGGCGGCGGATGCCTCCCTCAAGCTGCTCATCGCCAAGGCCCTCGGCCGGCGGCCCACCTTCTTCGAGGTCGAGAGCTACCGCGTGATCGTCGAGCGCCGAGGCACCGAACTCGTCGCCGAGGCTACGGTGAAACTCAAGGTCAACGGCGCCGCGTTGCACACGGTGGCAGAATGCACCGGACCGGTCGGCGCCCTCGACAAGGCCCTGCGACTCGCGCTGGAGGCGGCGTATCCGCAACTCAAGGACGTCGAGCTGCGGGACTACAAGGTGCGCATCCTCGAAAGCCGACAGGGTGCGAACAGCCGCACGCGGGTTTTCATCGAGTCCGGCCACGGCAAGGACATCTGGGGCACAGTCGGCGTAAGCGACAACATCATCGACGCCTCGTGGGAGGCGTTGACGGACGCAGTGAACTACAAGCTGATGGCCCGCGCCTGAGCACCGCCGGCGCTCGGGTTGTTCAATCGCCGTCGTTCCACGGTTCCTCCCACTCCGTATCGTCGAGCGCCTTCAGGGTGGGGCGACCTTCCACCAGGCTGATCAGCTGCTGGGCGATGCCCGTCCACGTGAAGAGACTCCGGGCCTTGTGCGCGCCCATCCGGGAAAGCCGCGACCAGAGTTTGGGGTGGCGGAACGGCTTTACCATCATGATGCCGAGGTCCTCGGGATCAAAAGGATCGCCGTAGAGCGCATGCCGGCCGAAGGACAGGGCGCGGAATAGTCCGCCGTGGATGGTGACCACCGTGGGTGTACCGCAGGCCATGGCCTCGATTGCCGTCATGCCGAAGGGCTCGTACCGGCTGCTCAGAACGAAGAGGTCGGCGGCGCGATAGTGGTCGGCAAGGTCCTCGTCCGCGATGAAACTGCCGAACGTCACTCGCCGGCCCAGTCCGTGGCTTCGCACCCGGCGCTTCAAGTCGGCCAGAATCCGCTTTTCCTGACGATCCTGGCTCTCGCCCCCCACGGCGAGGCGGAGCACGACGTCAGGCAGCCGTTTCGCGGCAATGGCGAACGCATCGATCAGCAGGTCGTAACCCTTATTGGTCGCGAGCCGCCCCAGGGCAAGAATGGTCGGCCGGGTGTAGCCGAGACGCTGCCGGATCATCTGCCGCGACGCGTCGCTCACCGGGTAGAAGCGATTGTCGTCATAGCCCGGCGGGATCATGTGAACGCGATCCGGCGGGGTGTTGTAGTCGCCGATGATCATGTCCAGCTGCGGCGGAGTGGTCGCGACGACGAGGTCGCAGGTTCGGTAAAGGATCGTCTCGTGCTGGATGCGTTCGGTGAAGTTGAACTCCTTCTCGAAGGACTCGGCCCGCTCCGGGTAATCCTTCTCCATCTGCACTTTCTTCCAGAGCCCGAGCGAATGGGGCGTGTGCACGTGTGGAATGGACAGCGCCTCGGCCAGACGCTGGCCGGCGACGCCGGCGTCCCAATAGTGGCTATTGATGAACTGATACGTGAGTTTCTGGCGTCGGATCAGGCGCAGCGCGTGCTCGCACCACTCCATGAGTTCGCGGTGCAGGTACTCCTTGCCGATGAAGGCCGGGCCGCCGCAGGGGACGCGCACGACGCGGACCCGCGCGTTGACGATGTCGATCTCAGGCTGGCGTTCGAAGCGGCGGGTCCAAATGTCGACGTCGAAGCCGAGCTGCGCCAGCTTCTTGGCCAGTTCGAGCACGTACACCACCTGGCCGCCGGTGTCGGCGGCGCCCAACGGCGGCTGGGCTGCGACATAACCATGGGTCGAGACCATCGCGAGGCGTGGTCGTTTGCGGTCGGGATGTAGAGCGGACATGTGCCCAGTTTGGGCGCCGTGCGGCGAGGGAACAAGAATTCCGGCCGGGAAAATTTGGCACAGTCGACATCGGCATTGTATCTATAAAAAGGATACAATGCGGACGATTCCACCTGGCTGTTCCGAAAAATCCGACGGATCGATCCGATCAGTCGGAGAAACTGAAATATCCCCGAGAAAGACGCCTACAGGAGGGGGCGCTGGTCGCCTGTCGCCGCCTTGAGTCCGATGGCTCCGTAGCCCTTGGCGGTGAGCACGCGGCCCTGCGGAGTGCGCTGCAGGTAGCCTTCCTGGATGAGGAACGGCTCGTGCACTTCCTCCAGCGTCTCAGCTTCCTCGCCGACGGCGACGGCGATGGTGCCGAGGCCGACCGGCCCGCCGCCATAGTTTTCGGCCATGCAGCGCAGGACGCGTTTGTCCATTTCGTCGAGGCCGCGCACGTCGATCTCCAGCAGTTCGAGCGCGGCGGCGGCGGTCTGGCGCGTGATGACGCCGGTGGCGCGTTCCTGCGCGTAGTCCCGGCAGAAGTTGATCAGATTGTTCGCGATGCGCGGCGTACCGCGCGAGCGGCTGGCGATTTCCTCGGCCCCGCCGTCGTCGACCTTCACCTGCAGGAGGGCGCAGGATCGCTTCACGATGCCCATGAGCGTGGCCTTGTCATAGTAGTCGAGGCGCGTCTGCAGGGTGAACCGCGACCGCAGCGGCGCGGTGAGCAGGCCGGCACGCGTGGTCGCGCCAACGAGCGTGAAGCGCTTCACCGGCAGGCGAATGCTCCGGGCGTTGGGCCCCTGGTCGATCATGATGTCGAGGCAGAAGTCCTCCATGGCCGAGTAGAGGTACTCTTCGACGGTCTTCGGAATGCGGTGGATTTCGTCGATGAAGAGCAGATCGCCCTCTTCGAGGCTGGTGAGCAGCCCGGCGAGGTCGCCGGCTTTCTCCACCACCGGACCGGACGTGACCCGGACGTTGCGGCCGAGCTCCTGACCGAGGATGAAGGCCAGTGTGGTCTTGCCCAGCCCCGGAGGGCCGCTGAGCAGGATGTGATTGAGCGCCTCGCCGCGCCTCCGGGCTGCGCCGACCATCACCTGCAGCCGCTCGACCGTCTTGGGTTGTCCGGTGAAGTCGGAAAACGAGAGCGGACGCAACGCCACCTCTGCGGGGGAGGCGGGCGCGGCGAGCGTTTGGGTAAGGAAGCCGAGGCCTTTTTTCGGCGATTCAGGAGCGGGCATGCGGGGCGACGGAGACGAGGACGTTACTTCCATTCCAAATCGGCGCCGAGGCTGCGCAGGTTCTCGACGAAGTGCGGGTGGGCGCGCTTGATGATCTCGGCGTGGCGGACGACGCTGCGACCCGGGATGGCGGCTGCGACCATGGTCAGGGCGACGGCGGCGCGGATCACGTACGGCGAATCGACCGTGGCCGGGCGGAGCGGCCGGTTGCCGAAGACGATGATCCGGTGCGGATCGCTCACGACCGCATGGGCGCCGAACTTGGCGAGTTCGGGGATCCAGGAGAATCCATTCTCATACACCTTGTTCCAAAAATGAATCGTGCCCTCGGCGCGCGTGCTCAGGGCAATGAGCAGCGGCAGCAGGTCGACCGAGAAGTAAGGCCACGGTGCAGCCTCGATCTTGGGCAGCAGGTTGCTGGTGAAGGGGGCTTCGATGCGCAGCGACTGATTGCGGCGCACGATGGCGGTGTCGCCCTCGTGCTCGACGATGACGCCGAGCTTCTTGAAGGCGCGGGCGATCAGGTCGAAGTGCTGCGGCAGGGACCGGTTGACCCGCACTTCACCGCCGGTGATGGCTCCCAAGGCGAGGAAGGTGACGATCTCGTGATAGTCCGAGCTGATGTCGATGGTGGCGCCGTGCAGCTTTTTCACGCCCGTGATGGTGAGCATCGACGTGCCGATGCCCTTGATCTTCGCACCCATGGCGACCAGCGCGGCGCAGAGGTCCTGTACGTGCGGTTCGCTCGCGGCGTTGATCAGGGTGGAATTGCCGCGGGCGAGCGCGGCGGCCATGGCGAAGTTTTCCGTGACCGTGACCGACATGTAGTCCAGCCAGTGGCGCGCCCCGGCGAACCCGTCCGGCAACGCGATCACGAGCGGATCACCCTCGTTGATCACGGCGCCGAGAGCGCGGAGAATCTCAAGGTGGGGATCGATTTCACGCACGCCGAGCGAGCAGCCCTTGGCATTGGCGTGCACCGTGATCTTGCGCAGGCGATGGAGCAGGGCCGGGTAGAGCAGCACGGTCGAGCGCATGTCCTGCGGAAGCTCGTCGTTGGTGAGCGTGCTTTTGAACGTCGAGTGGTCGACCTTCATCACCCCCTTCTCGCGGTTCCAGTCGATCCGAGACCCCTGGGAGCGGAAGAACGTGACCAGCTTCTCCAGATCCGTGATGTCGGGTACGTTGCGCAGCGTGACCGGCTCGTCGGTCAGCAGCGTCGCGCAAAAGATCGGGAGCACGGAGTTCTTGTTGCCGGAGGGCGTGACGGAGCCGGCGAGTGGCTTGCCGCCGTTGACGATGAGATCAGCCATGGAGCGAAAGGGGGCCGGGAAAGACGTGGTACGACGCAGGTGGGCGCAAAAAAGGCGTCCGGTGAGACGGACGCCTTGAACTGCGTTCAGGCCGCGAGGCCTTGGCAAGGTTTAACTCGATGCCGGACCGGGGCCGCCCTCGGGGCGGGGACCGCCGCCGCGGCGACCGCGTCCGCCACGCCGCCGGCGACGTCCGCCGCCGCCTTCGCCGCGACCTTCGCCGCCGCGACCGTCGGTCGCGCCTTCCGGACGTCCGCCCGGACCGCCTTCAAAACCGGGACCGCCATGGCGGCCACGTCCGCCACGATGCCGGCGACGATCGCCGTCGCGGCCGCTGGATCCGCTTTCGCGTTCCGGACGGGTGCCGGACGCGGGGGTCTCAGACGTGGGTTCGGCAGAGCCGCCGAAGAGTCCCTTGAGCCAGCCGAGGAAGCCGCCGGATTTTTTGGCGGGAGCCTCTTCGCGGACCGGAGCGGGGGCGGGCGGTGCAGGCGGGCGCGGGGGCCGCGGTGCGGCCTCTGCGCCGGGGCTGGCGCGAAATTCGCCGCGCCGCTCGGGCTTGAAGACCGGCCGGTCCTCGCGGCGTTCGCGCCGGGGTTCGGTCCGCTCTTCACCCGGCTTGAACGATTCGGATTCCCAACTCTGCGCCGGACGCCGGACCTGCGCCGGCGGGAGGATCTTCAGCTCGGCCTTTTCGACCGGAGCTGCCGGAGCGGGAGGCGTCGGCGGGGCAACCGGTTCGACCGGGGCCGACGGACGGGCGACGGCTTCCGGCACAACCGGGGCGACGACCACGGGTGCCGGCGCCGGAGCGGGAGGAGGAACGGGAATGCTGGCAGGAACCGTCTCGGCTGCCGGAGCCGCGGTGGCGGGCTCGGCGGGGGCGAACGGGTTGGTGTACTCCGTTTCCGCCGTGATCAATTGGACGGCGGAGGGTTTGTAGGTACCGGCGGGGGCGCTGCTGGCGGGGGCGGCGGACGGCGGGCTCGGGCGCTTGCCGCGGGCGAGGCCGGAGCCCCGGCCGGTGCCAAAGGAGGCAGGCGGCGCGCTGGGAGTCTCGGCGGCAGACGCGGCGGGAGCCGCGGGCGTGTCGCCGGACGTGGTGTTATCTGACATGACGTGTGTTATGTTTGGGTTGAAACGCGCTCACCCCAACTCGGGGGAGCCGCGCAATGCGGCCATCGGCGGAACGCAGGGAGCGCTCGACGCGGGCAGCAAACCCAACCCCTCGCGGGATTCGGCCCCGTCGGCAACCCTATATTCCGGTGGTTGACTTGCATTGGCGGACGTCGCCCGCCTGGCCCGGACGAGGCGTGGACGGCCGCCGACTTGCCACTTGCCCCGCGGAACGACGCGCGGCACCGTGCGGCCCATGGACAAGCTCGAGGAAATTTTCCGCATGCAGGACGCGCTCAACCAGCGCATCGGAGTCAATCTCCCGCCGCCGACCGACGAGGAAAAGGCGAAGTGGATTCTCAACTACACCCGGGCGATGCAGCAGGAGACGGCCGAACTGATCGATTCTGTGCCGTGGAAATGGTGGGCCAAGTACCAGAAGTTCGACGAGCAGAACGCCAAGGTGGAAGTCGTCGACCTCTTCCATTTTCTGGTCTCGCTCGCCCAGACACTCGGGATGACAGCGGACGACGTCTACCAGGCGTATCTGAAGAAGAACGCGGTGAACCACCAGCGTCAGGACTCCGGCTACGCCAAGAAGGACGAAGCCGATTCGAAGCACATCTGAACCGTCGGCGGCGAGGCGACGTGTCGCCAAGCTGGCCCGGCGGCAGGCCGGTTCCGTCAGCGGGAAACGACGTAGGCCGCGTTCACTTCGACGGCGGTCTCGCCACCCTCGATGACGCGGGCCTTGAGTTTCAGCTTCGCCTTGCCGTAGCGGGCCAGCGAGGCCTTGAACTCTTCGATCGCCGCCTTGGCGGGACGTTCACAGATCGCGCGCAGATCGCCGATCACCGGGCGCCGGTAGGCCGCACGGCTCTCCTTGATCACGATGCGCCACTCGACTTTTTCCCGTTCGGTCTCGTTGCGCATCAACTCCCAGACGACGCCATAACCCGCGAGCGTGGCGAGCGAGACGAGGCTGCCGCCGAAGGCGGTGTTGAGCGAATTCCGGTTCTGCTCCTTCGGGGCGGTGAGGACGAGCGCCTGCTCGTCGCTGACCTCGACGCCGACACCCATGGCCTTGGCGAGCGGGATCGCCTCGTGCATGAACATCTCCAGCGCGGGAACCTTGACAGACTTCATTCGGGCGGAGCTTGGAGGATTTTCATGCCGCCGTCAAAGGAGTCCGCGTCGAACACGGGCCGGCCGGGAAGTTTGACGAAAGAGTGAACGTCCATCCCGTGTGAGCGATGATCTTCACCGGCAAGAAGCTTCCACTCACCCTTAAGCTTAAAATCGCGCAATCCGATGGCGAAAAGGAGGTTGCCCTCGGCGACCTGCTCAACCGGCGAACGATTGTGTCGGTTTACATGAAGAACAACACCGGTTCCTGCGACCGGCAGAACGAGAGTCTGTCCGCGGCGTATGCGGCCTTCGACAAACTGGGCTACAACGTCGTGGCCCTGAGTCGTGACGGGTGCACTTCCCATCGCAACTACGCGAAAAAGAAGGCGCTGAAACAGACGTTGGTCAGCGACCCCGAGGACACGTTCGCCCGGGCGGCGGATGCGTTGGTGGAGAAATCGATGTACGGCAAGACCTTCACCGGTCCGGCGCGGGCTGCCTTCGTGCTCGATCGCGATGGCACGGTCCTCGCAGTCGTACCGAAGGTCGACACCGCCGACCACGCGGCCCAGCTGAAGTCCGTGCTGGCCGGCCTGCGCTGACGAGTCGGAGCGCCCAAGTCCGGATTTGCGGTGTGGGCCCGGGCGCCCACACTCGCGCCATGAGTCGCATTCGGAGAAGGCGTCGCAACCGGCGGATCGCAATCCGTGTCGTCGTAGGTCTGGTCGGGCTTTATCTCCTGGCGGGGTTTCTAGTCGCACCGCGCGTGCTCAAGGCGCAGGTGGAGTCCCGCCTGACGGCCTTGCTGGGCCGTGCCACGACCGTGGAGCGGGTGCGCACGAATCCGCTCACGCTGTCGGTCACTCTCTCGGGTTTCAGCATCAAGGAACCTGACGGAACGGCGGAGTTTGCCGGCTGGGACCGCCTGTACGTCAATGCCGGCCTTTGGGGTTCGTTCCTCCGGCACTGGCGCGTGCAGGAGATCACCCTTGAAGGCTTCCGGGCGGCGGCGAGCGTGCGGGCGGACGGTTCGCTCAACGTGTCGGACCTGCTCGAGCGGTTCACCGGGGGTGCGGGCGATGGCCCGGCGACGGAGCCTGCTCCGGCCCGACCGCTGCATGTGGGCGTGGTGACGATCACGCGGGCGCAGCTTTCGATCGAGGATCTTTCGACGGCCGAGCCGTTCCGCAGCGTGGTCGGACCGATGGATTTCGTTTTGACCGACCTCCACACGGGCGGTGGCGTCGACGCGCCGTATCGCTTTGCCGCGGTCACCGAGTCCGGCGAACGCGTCGCCTGGGAGGGTACCTTGCACGCCAAGCCCTTCCGCTCGGCCGGAACCCTGGAGGTAGGCTCGATTGTGCTGGGCAAGTACGCGCCTTACTCGGCGCCGTGGACCCAGGCAGACGTGCGCAGCGGCACACTCAGTGTGGGGGGCCGCTATGAGATCGATTTGACCGAGGGAGCCCGGGTGCTGCGGTTGGCCGACGGCAGTGTCAGCGTGCGCCAGGTCGACGTGGTGGAGCGGGCGAGCGGACGACCGGTCGTGGCTCTGCCCGCAGTGGACGTCACCGGGATCAACGTCGATGCCATGACCAGGGTGGCTCGGGTGGCTCAGGTCAAAGTCGAAGGCGGCAAGGCCTCGGTCCGCCGGGACGTCGACGGATCGCTCAATCTGCAACGACTGCTCAGTCCCCCGGCGACTGACCGTCCGTCCTCGGCGGGAGTGCCTGCCGGTGGCGGCGATACCCCGGCGTTCTCCGTGGAGGTTGCCGAGGTGGCTGTGACGGGATTTGCGGCGGACTGGACCGACCTTGCCGCGCCGTGGCCGGCGCAACTCGGCATTGCCGACCTCGGGGTGACGGTGCGCAACCTGTCCAACGCCCCGGACGCAACCATGCCGGTCTCGGTCTCCTTGCGTTGGCTGCCGGAAGGCACCGTCACCGTGGACGGCGAAGTGACGATTCTGCCCTCCCTTCGTGCTGCGCTCACCACGCGGGTGACCGGGCTCAGTCTCGTGCCGCTGGGACCTTACATGGAAGGCGTGGCCCGGGCGCGGATCGCCCGGGGTCTGTTTGCCACCGAGCATGTCCTGCGTGCGGCCATGAAGGATGGCGCCGTGGACTGGAGCTTTGCCGGCGGGGTGACGTTGGACGACCTCGCGATCGAGGATACGGGGCAGGGCGACGAAGTGGCCGCCCTGACTCGGCTCGAGATCAGCGGTATCCAAGCCAACCCTACGTCCGTTTTTGTGGAGCAGGTTTCTCTTTCCGGGCCGAAGGTGCGTGCAGTGCTGGCGGCCGACGGCACCTTGAACCTCGCGGCGCTGCGCAAGGCGGATGACGCCGCGGCATCTGCGCCGGCGGGCCCTGCCGATCCGGCCCCGGCGCCGCCCTCCGCCGGCGAGGCGCCTGCCCTTACGGTGCATCGCGTGGCGGTGAATGGTGGCGAGTTCAGCCTGACCGACCGGTCGGTGCAGCCGGAAGTGCGGCTGGCCCTGCAGGACTTTGGCGGCACCGTGGTCGGACTCTCGTCCGAGAACTTCGCCCGGGCCCAGGTGGCGTTGAAAGGTTCGGTCGACGGGGTGGGGCCCGTCTCGGTGGCGGGGCGGCTCGATCCCCTCGGGCCCAAGCCCTTCGTCGACCTCGAGGTGGATTTTCAGAACATCGATCTGGTCAGCTTCAGTCCGTACAGCGCGAAGTATGCGGGCTTCGCTGTGGCGCGGGGCAAACTGCGCGTCGATGTCGATTTCGCCCTCGACGGAACACAACTCGACGCCGGCAATGTGATCACGCTGGATCAGTTTAATTTTGGGGCTCCGTCGAACAGTCCCGAAGCGACTAAGCTGCCGGTGCGCCTGGCGGTGGCCCTGCTGAAGGACACCGAAGGCAAGATTGTGATCGATGTGCCGGTGAAGGGCCGGACGGACGATCCAGAATTCAAGGTGGGCCGAGTGGTCCTCCGGGTGATCGTGAATTTGCTCACCAAGGCGGCGGTTTCGCCCTTCGCGCTCCTAGGCTCGATGTTCGGCGGCGGCGGAGAGGAACTCGCGTTTCAGGAGTTTGCGCCCGGTACGGTGCAGTTGCTCGAGTCGGAGAAGGCCAAGCTCGCCACCCTCGAAAAGGCCCTGAAGGAACGGCCGGGCCTGAATCTGATGATCGAAGGCTCGATTGATCCGGTGCGCGACGCGGAGACCTTGCGACAACTCCGTTTCGAGCGGCAGATCCGTGACCGCTTTGTGACGGACGGGATTTCCTGGCCGGCCGACGAGCCCATCGATCCGGAGGAGCACGAGGCGGTGATCAAGGCGATGTTCGACGCGGCATTCCCGCCCGGCACGGAGCTGGGTACGCCGCTGCCGCCGCCGCCACCGTTGGTGACACCGCCGCCGCCCTCGGAGAACGCGCTGCGCCGCTTCGTTGACACGCTCACGCTCAAGACCCGGCGCGAGCAACGTGCGGCTGAGGAGGAGAATGCCCGCCGGCAGGCCGCACACGCGGCTGCGATCCAGTTGCTGAGCGTTCAGGGCACACCGCTGGCCGTGATGATCGAACGGTTGCGTTCCCGCGTCGACGTGACGCCCGAGGACCTGCGCGAATTGGCGGCGGCCCGCGCGGCGACCGTCCGGCAGCATTTCATCACGACTGCCCAGATCGAGCCCGACCGTCTGTTTCTCGCGAATGCAGGTCAGGCGGCGCAGCAGAGTCAGGGCGCAAAGGTCCTGCTTTCCTTGCAATGAGTCTCGGCTGCCGGGCGGGGTGCGGCGCGTGTTGCATCGCCCCCTCCATCACCTCGCCGCTGCCGGGCATGCCGTGGGGCAAACCGGCCGGCGTGCCGTGCGTGCAGTTGACCGATGATTTTCGGTGCCGTCTGTTCGGGAAACCGGAACGGCCAGCGTTTTGCTCAGGCCTGAATCCGTCTGCGGACATGTGCGGGGAAGACCGGGCAGATGCCCTGCGCCACCTGCTAGCCCTGGAGCAACTCACCGCACCGGATGCGGCCAAGGCGTAAACATAAAAGGCGCCCCGCGAGGGACGCCTTTTATGACCTAACACCAAGCAAACCGTAAGAACTACAAACCAGCACCGTCCCCTAACGAACGATACTGACTACGCGGAGATAGACGGGCCCGGGCGCAAAACGCTCAAAAATTCCCGATCTTTTTTCGGGTGAAATTTCATCCGTTTGGTGGCGGGGTGGTGCGGGTTTCCGGGGCGCGGCTTCGTCCTTTCCGAAAACATAAAAGGCGCCCCTTGCGGGACGCCCTTTATGACCTAACACCAAGCAAACCGTAAGAACTACAAACAAGAATCGTTCCCTAACGAACGATGCTGACTACGCGGAGATAGACGGGCTCGGGTGCGAAACGCTCAAAAAAATCTTCGCGATTTCTTGGTCTGCGCGGCGCGGGAATCTCAGGCGTGCAGGCCCGTAGTCCCGGCGTCGGCGGGCCCAGCCGGTGCGGCCGGGGTCGACGTCTCCAAGCGGCGGTGTTTCAATGGATAACGGTAGACGTTGCCCTCGTAGTTGCGGAACACGATCTCGTCGTCGTTGACGGTCTCCACGTAGTCCGGGTTGATCGGCACCTTGCCGCCGCCGCCGGGGGCGTCGATGACATACTGGGGCACGGCATAACCGGTGGTGTGGCCGCGGAGGGCGCGGATGATCTCGATGCCCTTACGCACATCCACCTTGAAGTGGCTGCCTCCCGTGATCAGGTCCATCTGGTAGAGGTAGTACGGCCGGACGCGCATGCGCAGGAGGCGATGCACCAGGGCCTTCATCACGTCGGCGTCGTCGTTCACGCCCTTCAGCAGCACACTCTGGTTGCCCAGGGGCAAGCCGGCGAAACTCAGGCGCTCGCAGGCGGCGCGTAGTTCGGCCGTGGCCTCCTTCGGGTGATTGACGTGGATGCTCATCCAGATGGGGCCGTACGTCTTGAACAGGTCGCAGAGGGCCGGCGTGATGCGTTGGGGCAGGAACACCGGGATGCGGGAGCCAATGCGGATGAATTCGACGTGCTTGATCGCGCGCAACCGGCTGAGCAAATGTTCCAACTTCTTGTCGGACAGCAGGAGCGGGTCGCCCCCGGAGAGCAGGACGTCGCGGATCTCGGGATGCGACTCGATGTAACGCAAACCCTGCTCGTACTCCGGGTGGAAGTTGTAGTCTTGGGCGTTTGAAACCAACCGGCTGCGCGTGCAGTAGCGGCAGTAGGCGGCACACCGGTCCGTCACGAGAAAGAGCACGCGATCCGGGTAGCGGTGAACGAGTCCCGGCACCGGCGAATGCTCGTCTTCGCCCAAGGAATCGAGCTGCTCGCCCTCGGAGATGAAGGTTTCTCCCTCACGGGGAATCATTTGCTTCCGAATCGGGCAATTCGGGTCTTGGCGGTCGATCAGGTTGAAAAAATAGGGGGTGATCGCGAGGGCGAGCTTGTGTCCGGCGAAGGCGACGCCCCGGCGTTCCTCGGGCGTCAGCGTCATGTAACTCTCCAGCTGATCCAGCGTGGTGATGCGGTTCTTCAACTGCCAGGTCCAGTCCTGCCATTGGTCGGCAGGTACGTGCTGCCAAAGTCCCTGTCCCTCGAACCAAGTCGCGCGATCGTCGGTGTAAGCCATGGGCGTGAGGCGCATGATTAGGCCCCTAATCACTTGCTGTCAAACGACGGGTGGGCTTTGCGCGGGGCCGTTACGCAAACGTTGCGTCAGTGCGGGCAAAGATTTCTCCCCTGCGGACGGGCCCGGACCCACAAAACCCTTGGCAGGCTGCGGGCGAGGCTCTTTCGTCTGGCTTTAATGTCCACGTCCCAGCCCGCAGTCCTCGCTCTCGAAGATGGTTCCGTGTTTCGCGGCCGCGCTTTTGGCGCCGATGCCACGGTCGCCGGCGAATGTGTGTTCAACACATCGATGACCGGATATCAGGAGATCCTCACCGATCCCTCGTATTTCGGGCAGATTGTGACGATGACGGCCGTGCAAATCGGCAACTACGGGATCAATCCCGAGGACGCCGAGGCCTCGGCGCCGAAGGCAACCGGCTTTGTGGTGCGCGAGGTCTCGCCGATCGTCAGCAACTGGCGCTCCCAGCTTTCCCTGCACGACTACCTGCGCAAGCACGGCATTCCTGGCATCAGCGAAGTGGATACGCGGGCCCTGACCAAGAAGCTGCGGGTCGACGGCGCGATGAAGTGCTGCCTGAGCACGCTGCCCTTGAGCGACGACGAGGCGATCAAGCGGGCGCGCGGCTGGCAGGACATGGCCGGCAGCGACTACGTCAAGGACGTCACGACCAAGGCGCCGTTTCTCTGGAAGGCCGACGACGCGGCGAACTACAACACGCCCTACCTTCCGGTGGGCACGACCTTCGGCACGCCGAAGGTGCCGGCGAAGAAGTTCCGCGTGGCGGCCTTCGATTACGGCGCGAAGTACTCCATTTACCGCAAGCTGGTGAACCATGGTTTCGAGGTGCAGGTGTTTCCTGCCATGGCGTCGGCCGAGCAGGTGCGGGAGCACAAGCCTGACGCGCTTTTCCTTTCGAACGGTCCCGGTGACCCGTCCGCGCTGGCTTACGTGCACAAGACCGTGACCGCCCTCTTGCCCGACTTTCCCACCTTCGGGATCTGCTTGGGACACCAGATGATCACCCACGCCGTCGGGGGGACGACGTTCAAGCTGAAGTTTGGCCATCGCGGCGGCAACCAGCCGGTCAAGAACCTCGAGACCGGCAAGGTTTCGATCACCGCCCAGAATCACGGCTTCGCCACGGATCCGAAGAGCATTGAGAAAGGCGGCGCCAAGGTGACGGAGATCAACCTTAACGACCAGACGGTCGAGGGGCTGCGTCATACGCGTCTGCCGGTCTTTTCGGTGCAGTATCACCCGGAGGCCGCACCGGGTCCGAATGACGCCGATCCGCTCTTCCAGGATTTCTACCGCATGGTCGAGGCGCGCAAGGCCGGCAAAATCTGACCGGCGGGGCGGCTCAGCCGAGCCACTGCTCGAACTTCACGGCGTCTTCCGGTGTGTCGACGCCGATGGTGGGATCGGCCGTGACCGCGACCGCGATGTCGTAGCCGTTCTCCAGCACCCGCAGTTGTTCGAGCCGTTCGATCGCCTCGAACCGACCCAGCGGCAGGCGAGCAAACTCCTCCAGCAGGCTGGCGTGGTAGGCGTACAGGCCGAGGTGGCGGTGGCAGGGGTGGGACCGGACCCACGTGTCGTCGACGACTCCCTTCAGGTCGCGGGCGTAGGGCAGGGGCGAACGTGAGAAGTACAGGGCGCGGCCGTTCCGGTCGAACACCACCTTGACCTGGTTCGGATTGTAGAAGTCGTCCGCGTTGGCAAACGGCGTCGCGAGGGTGGCCATGGGCGCTTCGCCGCCAATGAGCCCGGCGAGGGCATTCACTTGGCTGCGAGACACCAGCGGCTCGTCGGCCTGCACGTTGATCACCCGGTCGGCGCCCACGCTGCGATTCGCTTCGGCAATGCGGTCGGTCCCGCTCTGGTGATCGACGCGGGTCAGAAGGGCTTCGAACCCGGCGTCGCGTAAGGGGCGGGCCAGCCGCTCGTCGTCGACCGCGAAGAAGAGAGGAAACTGCGGGGCCTCCTGGCGGATGCGTTCCGCGACCCACAGCAGCAACGGTTTGCCGCGAATCGGATGCAGCAGCTTCCGGGGAAAACGCGTGGATTCCAGCCGGCAGGGTACGATGATTGCTGTCTTGGCCATGGCGCGGGGCAGGCTGAACGGCCGGTTTTTGGGTTGCAAGCCGCCCGCACCGCCGGAACGTTTCCCTGCCCATGCCAGACAAAACCGACACCGCCGCCGCCGGCCAGGGGCTCTCCAAGGAGCTCGTGGTCCAGAACAAGATGGGCATTCACGCCCGTCCTGCGGCGATGATCGTTCGGATCACCAACAAGTTCAAAGCGGACGTGTTTGTGGAAAAGGACGAGGAACAGGTGAACGGCAAGAGCATCATGGGTCTGATGATGCTCGCCGCCGGGAAGGGTTCGAAGGTCAAGTTCATTGCCACCGGGGATGACGCCGCGGCGATGCTGGCGGAGCTCGAGCAGCTCTTCGCCCGCAAATTCGACGAGGCCTGAGGTTGGCGGCGAGGCCGTGGGCCTCAGAGATTGAAGAACGCCCTGGCCGTCGCGGTGGTTTTTTCGGCCAGCGATTCGAGGCTGACACCGAACACGTCGGCAGCGAACTCGGCCGTGTGCCGCAAGAAAGCGGGCTCGTTGGGTTTGCCGCGATGCGGTACGGGCGTGAGGTAGGGTGCGTCGGTTTCCAACATCAGACGGTCGAGGCCCTGGACCTTCATCGCTTCGCGCACGGCGTCGGCGCTCTTGTAGGTGAGAATGCCGGTGAACGAGCCGAAGCCGCCGCGCTCGACGAGCGCGCTCATCTCGGCCGGGCCTTCGACGAAGCAGTGGAAGACCACCTTGCGCCAGTCCACCCCGCTCGCGTCGATGGCCTCCACGCAGTCGCGGAATGCTCCGCGCGAATGGATGACGACGGGACAGCCGAGACTGCGGGCGAGCTTCAGTCCCTCGGTGAACGCGTCGCGCTGCCAGCCGAAGATCCGCCCGGCCTCGGCGGCGTCCTTGGGCAGGTGAAAGCGGTCGAGCCCAATTTCCCCCAAGGCAACGGGCTTCGGCCCGGACTCGTCCCAGCAGGCCGGCAGGCGGGCGAGTTCGTCGGACCAGCTCCCGGTGACGCTGCAAGGGTGCAGCCCCGCGGTGTAGCTGACCGTTCCGGCATGGACGCGGGCGAGCCCCCGGTAGAGTTCCCAGTCGTCGGTCGACGTGCCGACGGTGATCAGCCGCCCGACGCACGCGGTCCGGCTGCGCGCCAGCACGGCGTCGAGGTCCCCGCGGCGGGCGAAGGTTTCGAGGTGAGTGTGGGAGTCGACCAAGAGCATGGCAAAATCAGGTGGCGGCGTAGAGCGGCAGGTATCGTTCTTTCAAATACGAAACCAGATGACGGGGGGAGAGGTCCTCGCCGGTCACACGCTTCACCAGGTCGAGCGCGGGGAGGCGGCGGCCCTGCGCATGAACGTGGGTGCGCAGCCAGCCGAGCAGGCGGCCAAACTCGCCGCGGGCGAAATCGTCCTCAAGCCCGGGCAGGTCACGGCGCACCGCCGCCCAGTTCTGGGCGGCGATCATATTGCCGAGGCAGTAGCTGGGGAAGTAACCGAAGGCGCCGCCGCTCCAATGCACGTCCTGCAGGACGCCCTCGCCGTCGTGGGCGGGCGTGAGGCCGAGCAGCTCTTGCGCGAGGGCGTTCCACGCCGCCGGGAGGTCCCTCACCGCCAGCTCGCCTGAGAACAGGCGGCGCTCAAGGTCGAAGCGGAGGAGAATGTGCAGGTTGTAATGAACCTCGTCGGAATCGACCCGGATCAGGGTGGGTTGCACTGCGTTGATGGCGAGGTACAGCGCATCGGACGAGATGCCGTCGAGCTGGGCGGGAAACGCGGCGCGCCATTCGGGTTCAAAGTGACGCCAGAACGCCCGGCCGCGCGCGACCTGGTTCTCCCACATGCGGCTTTGGGATTCATGCATCGCCATCCCGGCGTTCTGCCCCAGCGGCGTACCGAGATCGGCCAGCGGCAGACCTTGTTCGTACAGCCCGTGGCCGGTTTCGTGGATCGAGCTGAAGAGCGAATCGAGGGGATTGTCCTCGTCGAATCGCGTCGTCATCCGGATGTCGGCACCGGAGCCCTCGCAGAACGGGTGCACCGACACATCAAAACGTCCCCGCCGGTAGTTGAAGCCGAGGCGTTCGGTTACCTTGAGCAGGAAGGCGCGCTGGCGTTCGACGGGAAAGCCGCGGAACAGCGTCGGGTCAGCTTTCACCGGCGAAGCGGCGATCGCCCGGACGAGCGGCAGGAGGTCGCGTTTCAGCTCATTGAAGAGGCGGGTGATCGTCGCTGCATCGAGTCCCGGGTCGTGCTTGTCGATCGCGTAGTCGTAGGGTCGGTCACCCCAGCCGAGACAGGCCGCTTCACGCCGGGCGAGGTCGAGGTGTTTCTCGAGAAAGGGAGCAAAGGCCCCGAAATCAGCCCGGGCGCGGGCTGCGGTCCAGGCGTGGTAGGCCGCGCTGCCATGGCGTGCCTTTTCGGTGACAAGATCGGCGGGCAGTCGCGTGGCACGATCGTAGTCCCGGCGTGCCTCGCGCACGACCACGGCCTCGTCTGGAGCAAGTCGGCCCGGTTCGGCTTCGAGTTCGCCCAGGGCGCGGCCGATGGCCGGATCGGTCGCGGCGGCGTGGTGCAACTCGGCAAGCACGGCCAGCTGCTCGGCGCGCTGATCCGTGCTGTCGGGCGGGAGATAGACCTGTTCGTCCCAGCCGAGCAGGCCGGCGACGGTACCAAGGGTGTGGGCGCGCTTGAGCTTGGCGACGAGCGTGGCGTAGGCGGACATGCCGGCAGCATCCGCAGCGGCGGGTCCGGGGCAAGCCCGCGGCCCGCCGGTATTCAAGAGCGCTCGATCCGGATGTCGCCGCCGCTCGTGCGCAAGGTCAGCCGAGCCTCGCCCTGGTTGACGACACCTTTGAGCCGGCTCTTGCCGAGTCCTCCGGACTGGAGGTGAATGGGCAGGCCGTCCGCTTCGACGCCCCCGCCGGCGGCACTCGCCTCCAGCTGAAAGGCGGCATCGTTACCGACGCGGGCGATGATGTCACCGCCTGACGAGGTCAGCACCGAGCTGGCCGGCATGCGGCCGGCGAACCGGGCGCGCACCGTGCCGCCCGAGGTCGAGGCCTGCACCGGACCGTGGGCATCGGCGATGTCGATGTCGCCGCCACTGGTGTTCAACCGCGCGAGGCCGGCGATGCGTTGCACCACGATGTCTCCGCCCGACGTGGTGAGCTTGGCCGAGCCGCCGCCGGATTCGACCGTGATGTCGCCCCCGGAGGTGACGGCCTCGATGTGACCGGTGATGCGGCCGAGTCGGATGTCGCCGCCGCTGGTGCGGGCCACGACATTGCCGCCAAGTTCGACGATATCGACGTCGCCGCCCGATGTCTTGAGCTCCGCGTGGTAGTGGGCGGGCACGAAGACGGTGAAGCTCACGGTCACCGGGCGGCCCTGCCAGGGCAGGACGGTGCGTTTACGTTCGCCCCGCGCCACGGCGGTGACGGCGTTGCCGGTCTTGGCGATGGAGAAGCCGAGATTTTTCATCACGGCATCGGCGTCAGCCTCGGTCTGAGCGTGGGGAAACACGAACCGTGCCTCGACTCGCACCTCGTGGTCGGACCCGCGTTGCACCTGGACGTCGCCGCCCTCGGTGCTGACGGTGAGCTTGCCGCCGGGTTCGGCCGCAAAGATCTGGGTGGCGGTACGCTCGATCCGCGCGGACGCGGTCGGCGGCAGGGATGCGAGCAGGGTGCCCGCAGCGATCAGGAGGTAGGATGATTTCATGGGAGTTGTCCTCCCATAACCCGACCGAACGGGAAAAGTTACAGCCCTGTGCGCCGGCTCAGACCTTGGCGCTGTTGTCGCACTTGAAGTGGACCTGGGAGCGCCGGAGCGCGTGGGCGCGAAGGGCGGAATCGCGCGCCGGGTCACGAGTCTTCACGAGAAAGCGTTCGCGCGCCGCGTCGCCCGCTTCGTCTTCCGCCGCGGCGACCGCGACGAGCAGCATGCGCTCGGCCTCGGCGGGGAGACGGAAACGCGGAAAGCCGGTCCCGCTGGACAACCAGCTGAGAAACGCAGGCAAGGTGGTAAGGACGGTGGCGGACACGGGAGGAGGCTGACGGACGCCTCCGTCGGGAGTCAACACGCCCTAGCGGAGCAGGGCCGAGCTCCAGGCCTTCTCGTCGAAGCCCACCAGCCCCACCCCGGAACCAAGGGCGAACGGCCGTTTCACCAGATTGCCATTGCCGGAGAGCGCGTGCAGCGCGTCGTCGACGGACATCGACGGGAGTTTTTCGCCCAGCTTCTGTTCCCGGTAGTCGCGCCCGGACGTGTTGAACAGGCGGCGCAGTTCGCCCTGCTGGCAGGTCAGCATCCGACGCAGTTCGGCAAGGCTCGGCGGCGTTTCGCGGATGGGACGCTCCTCAAAGGCGACATTCTGGGCGCGCAACCATTTCACGGCGCGACGGCAGGTGTCGCACGAGGCGTAGGTGTAGACGACGAGGTCGGACATGGCGGGGGACGGGGCGGTCATTTCACCCAACTGGCGTCGCGGACGACGAACTGCCAGCGGCCGCGAAACGTGCCGAGTTCACCGTAGAAGCGGAAACCACGGGTCTCCTTGCGCTGGGCGGCGAGCAGGTCGCGAATGGCCGGGTCGGGACTATAGACCTCGTAGGATTCGCCGGCGAAGGTGACGCGTAGGAGCGGTCCGTCCTCGGCCGGGCCGACCACGCGGAAAATTTTTCCATTGAAGGAACCGTCGCGCAGGCGGGCGCCGGCGGGCAGCGTGTCGGGGGTAAGGGCGGTGCGTTCGACCTCGAGGGCGGCAAAGCTCACCCGCACGGGTTCCGCGTCGGTCTCGTCACGGTCGGAGGGACGGGCGAGGGCGATCCACCGGTCGGTGCGGCCGGCCTCGGCGATGGTGAAACGCGCGGCGATCGGAAAATGGTCGGAGAAACCGGAGCCTTGCGGTGTATCCCCATTCCAACGACGCGGCAGCCCGGCCCCGTCCGTATTGAGGTCGGGGAAGCGACCGACCGAGAAGGAATTGTCGACGTACTGCACGCCGCGTTGGTCGTAGAGTCCGCGCGAGACGATGAGGTGCATCAGGGTGCCCCATTCGCCGCGCCACGTGTCGCTCCCGCGCTGCTCGCGGGGCAGTTCGTGCCAAAGGTTGTAGAGGTCGCGCTGCGGGCCGCGCAGGGCGAGTTCGTTGCCCTGGGAGCGCAGCACATCGTTGATGGCGGTCGTCTTCATATCGCGGTACCGCAGCTTTTGGTTGTACTGCGAATTCAGGTCGCCGCCGATGAGGATGTCGGCGTGCGCATCGGCCTTGAGCAGGTCGTCGATCCGTGCCCGCAAGGTGCGGGCATTCGCGATGCGCAACGGTTCCGTGGCCGGGTCGCTTGCGCCCGACTTCCAATGGTTGTTGAAGACATGCAGCCGGTGGCCGTCGACATCGAGCTCGACCTCCAGCACGTGACGCGCGTTGAGCGTCGGATGCGACTGCACGGCCTTCACCGGCAGGCGGGTCAGGATGACATTCTTGATCGCGCGTGGATTGCCATCCTCGTGCGTCTCGGCCGGGTCGGCACCGGACACGAGCGTGTAACCGGTGAGCCCGGCGTCGTGCAGAGCCTTGAGCAACCAGGCCTCCGCCGGCAGGCCGGCGAGGTCAGCCGGGAGGGGTTGCTGACGGAGCAATTCCGCGGCCGTACGCCCTTCGTGCCGGGTGAGGAAATCGGCGTAGTCGGCGACCGCGGACTCAGGCGTGCGGTCGATCTCGATCTCGTTGAGCAGAACGAGATCGGGACCGCGGCCGTCGTCGTAGCGTTTCAGTATCGCCGCGATGTGAGCGACCTTGGTGGCGAGATGCGCAGGGGTGTAGCGGGCCGGCTGGTAGTCGTCGTACACGGCGACGCCGTCGACGTCGAAAAGGTTCTCCACGTTGTAGACCACGGCAGTGAAAGTCCGGGCGAGCAACGCGGTGCCGGCGGCGAGGAAGAGGGCGGTGAGGCGGAGGAACGGCAGACCGATCATGGCCGGAACGTAACGGGCTTCGGTGGGCGCGCCAGTGAAACCGCGCAAGGATTCGGTCTAGTGCGCGGTTGACCCGGCTGCGGCGGACGCAAGCGTCGGCGCATGATTGCCGGCCGTCGACGTCCTTTGCTGCAGGTGAACGCGCTCTCCGTGCGTCGGGGCGACGCCAGTCTGCTGGACGGGATTCATTGGCGCGTGGATCCTGGGCAGCACTGGGTGATCCTCGGGCCAAACGGTTGCGGCAAGACCTCGCTGCTCAAGACCCTGACCGGCTACCTGACGCCGTCCTCCGGTGAGATCGCCGTCCTCGGCAAAGTTTACGGAGAAGATGACTGGCGGGAGCTGCGGCTGCGGGTGGGTCTGGTGACGTCCGCCCTGCAGATGCAGATCCCGGTGCTCGAGCCCGCGCTGGAGACCGTGATCAGTGGACGCTACGCGCAGCTCGACCTCTGGATGCCGGTCACACCGGCCGACCGGCGTGACGGCCTGCGTGCGCTGGCGGAGGTGGGGCTGGGTGGACTCGGGTCGAGGTCATGGATGCACCTTTCGCAAGGGGAACGCCAGCGGGTCCTGATTGCGCGTGCGCGAATGGCAAAGCCCAGCCTGCTGATTCTCGACGAACCGTGCGCGGGCCTCGACCCGGTCGCACGGGCACGCTTCCTGACCGAATTGGAAACGCTGGCGCGCCGCCCGAAGGCACCCGCGTTGGTGCTGGTCACCCATCACGTGGAGGAGATCACACCGGCATTCACCCACGTGCTGCTCCTGGGCCGGGGCCGGGTGGTGGCGGCCGGACCCCGCGAGGAGATCCTGACTTCGCGCCGCCTTTCACAGGCGTTCGAAAGTCCGGTGCGACTGCGCGCCACGGCCGCGGGACTGCGGCTCGTGGCGGGCTGAGCGGACTCAGGACTCGGCGAGGCCGCCGGCGATGTACTGGCGAAGCTGCTCGGCCTCGGCGCGGTGGGAATCGACCAGCCAGCGCGAGACGTCGCCGATCGAGATCAGCCCTTGCAGGTGTCCATCGGCAAGCACGGGCAGGTGACGGCAGCGTTTGCTCGTGAACGTCTCCATCACTTGCTCCACGGTGGTGGTCGGCGCAATGGTGACGACGGACGCGGTCATGACCTCGCTGACCCGCGTTGCCTGGGGATTGCGTCCGGCGGCCACGATGCGGGTGAGCACATCGCGTTCGGTGAACATGCCCACGACCCGCCCTCCTTCGAGAACGACCAAGGCGCCGACTTTGTGTTGATTCATCACGCGCACGGCGTCGGCCACGGAGGCCGACGGCGCCACGGAGTAGACGACCGAGCCCTTTCGGCTCAGCAGCATGCCAACCGGGGTTTTCATAGGGTAAAGGGGCTGGGGAAGAGCATGCACCGTTCACCGGGACCGACAATCGCAATCTCCCTCGCATCGGCACATTTCATCCGTTCGCCGCGGCACGGCGCGGGTTTTGGGTTGTGCCTCTCCGTGCGCCTTCAAACGTCGGGGCGTGGAGCCCGCGGACGCCCGCATCGAACTTTGGCTGGCGCGCCATGCCCTCACGGCGTGGCACGCGGTGCTGCGTCCGTGGCTGGAAGCGGGGCGGGGCAGGTTGGAGCGGACGTATGTGATCGTGGCGACCCGCGGACAGGCCCAGGCGCTCAAGCAGCGGTGCCTGACCGAAGGACTGCCGTTGCTCGGAGTGGAGTTCCTCACGCCGGGACTCGCCCGGCAAAAGTGGCGCGCGCACGATCAGGACGCCGGTCGGCCCGTGGTGCCGGTCATGGGGCGCGAGTTGCTGCTGTTGGGTCTGCGCGTGCTCATCGCCGGGCGGCTTGAGCCGCTGCGGCCCGATCAGGAGGAGTGGGGCTATTGGCAAAGCCTGAAGAGTGATCCTGAGCGGGCACTCGACGATTTCGATGCGTTGTTGAAGGCGGGGTTCAGAGCGGAGGATTTTCCCCAGCCTGCGCTGCGCGATTTGTTCGTGGCTTTGACGAGTTGGGTGCACGCCTGCGGTTACGGCCTCGCGCCGCTGGAGGCCGAGGCTGCCGGACTGGCGTTGCGGCCCGCCGGTGTTCCGGTGATGGGTGCCCGGGTGATGGTGTACCTGCCCGGGGTCGAGTTGTGGGGGGAGTTTTTCAACATGGCCGCGTTTGTGCGCCGGTGTCCTCAGATCAGCGTCGTGTTGCCGGAGCCGGCATGGCGGGGACGTTCCGAGCTCGACGAGCGGTGGGTGGCGTTGTGGCAGGACCTCCTCGGCGTTTCGGCGTTGCCGGTCGATGCGGATCCACCTGGCAGCGAGTGCGAGTCGGTCGGCCGGCTCTGGTTGGGCGGACAAGGTTCAGCCGACCAGGCGGGCGTGCTCATCGGTCGAAATCGAGCGGAGGAAATGGAACTGGCGGCGACGCAGATCGAGGCCTGGTTGGCCGAGGGCGCGGAGGCTGTGGGGGTCGTTTTCCCCGGGGCGGATGCGTCGCATCTCCGTTTGGCGGAATGCCTGCGAAGGCGCGGCGTGGTGTACGCCGACTGGTTGGAAACCGCGGGGCCTCCGCCCGTTGATGCCCAGGCTCAACGGGCCCTGCTTGAGTATCATGGCGGGGGCGCCCGGCTCGAGGGGTTGCTTGCGCTCTGGCCGCTGCTGCGGGCCTTGGGTGTCGTCACTCTGCCGTCGTCGGCCGTGCGCCGTGCCTGTGAGCGTTCTTTTGATCTGCGGCAGACGCACGCGGTCGAGGCGTACCGCGATGAGTTCAGCCGGCAGGAGCCGGAACTCGCGCGGGTGATCGCGGCGCTCGGACCGCTTTGGCCCGATAAACTCACGCTGGCCGATGCGTTGGAACGCTTCCGCCTCATCTGTGCCTCACTCGAGGTCGCTCCTCCCGAGGGTTGGAGTGCACTCGAACGTTTCGCGGAGCAGGAGGCTCGGCCGCTGCCCAAGGCCGCGGTGATCGCCGCGCTCGCCTCATTTGTGCCCCAGAAGCAGGCGGTGCGGAGCGCGGCGGCGGGGCGTACGGTGTTCGCACGCGTCATCCTCGGCACTCGGCGACGCATGGAGGGCGTGCCCTGGACCCATCTGCTGCTGGTTGAGAGCAACGCCGGGACGTGGCCTGACCCCGCCCGAGGCAGCTGCTGGCTGACGGACGATGACCGGCAGCAGCTCAACACGCGCAGCCGGTTCGGCCTGGGCCTGTTCACCAGCGAGGACCGCCGCGCCCTCGAGCGTGCCGGCTATGGGGCGCTTGCCCGTGACACCGCTACTCAGGTGGTCTTCACGGCGGCGCTCGCTGACGAACAGGACCCCGAAACTCCGCTCGCGCCCAACGCCTGGCTGGAGCGCGTGATGTGGGCCAAGGGCTGGTTCGATGATGAGCAGGATCCGGCCCGCGTGTTTGCGCGGGGTTGCCGGCGTCCGCGAACGAATCCGGGCCCGTGCGAGGACGTCGGCCCCTGGTTCGATATCTGGCGCGGTCGTCGCGATCCGCTCCGGCCCTTTGACGAATACTTTTTGGCCGGACCTCCGGATCTCGTCCGTCCCGAGGCGTTGTCGGCGCGTCTCATCGAGCGCGGCCTTGGCGATCCGGCGGAGCTTTGGTTCGAAGGGGTGCTCGGACTTTCGCGCCTGCCGTGGGGCCCGCTGACGCGGGCTCGCCGCAAAGCCCTCGGCCTTTGGGCGCATGACGTGCTCGCGCGCGCCCTTGCAGGTGTCGAGACCCAGCAGGCCTTTGTGCCGCTGCCGTCTCCGGAAGAGGCTCGGGGCCGGATGGAACAGGCGCTTGAGCGTCTCCGCCGCCGCTGGCCGGACGACGCCTACTGGCAGTCGTTTCACGCGGAGCTCAGCCGCCTTGCCCGGCACCTGCTCGATAATGTCTTCACTCTCGGAGCCGGACCTTTTGTGGCGGTCGAGCGCCGGCTGCCGGCGGCCGCGTCCGTTGCCATCGGTGGCTCGACTCTACCGGTCAAAGGCAGGATGGACCTCGTGCTGCTGGATCGGCCCGATTGGCGCGACGCCTTCGTCGACGTGGTGGATTTCAAGACGGGCGGCGATGCGGACCTGTCTGCCGAACGCATGGCAACCGGCGCCTCGGTTCAGCTGGGCATTTATCTTGCCGCCGTGCTCTCGCTCGGGGCGCGGGACGGCCGGGTCTGGATGATCAAGCCGGAACCCGGAGCCTGCTCCAGCATCGCCGCATCCGAGCTTTCCGATGCACTGACCGCCCTCGGCTGGCTGGGCCAGGCGCTGCGGACAGGCGTCTATGGTGCGCTTACCCGCGACCGTTCCGAGTATACGCCGGACGGATACGAGTGGCCGCTCGCCTGCACGCCGATCCCTTTCGGCGTGCTCCGACGCAAGTACGCAGCCACGTTTGGGGACGGCGGGGAGGAGGCGGACCGTGTCTGACCTGATCGATCAGCCGGCGCGCGAACGCTTCTGCCGCGAGTGGGACCGAAACTTTGCCGTCAGCGCCAACGCCGGCTCGGGTAAGACGACGGCCATTTCCCGGCGCCTCGCCGCGATGGCCCTGAGTCCCGAAGGTGCCGCGGCGCTGCGTCGCACCGCCGTGGTGACCTACACGCGCAAGGCGGCCGGGCAGATTGGGCAGAAGGCGCGCCAGGCGTTGCTGCGACAGTTGCGTGAGAGCGGAACCGTCGACCTTGCTCCGCTCGACCACCTCGAACACGCGTTCTTCGGCACCATTCACAGCTTTTGCCTCATGCTGGCGCAGACCTACGGCCAGGCGGCGGGCATCAATCTCAATCCGACGCTGGTCACCGACGACGACGACGCTCTGTGGGAGGCGTTCCTCGAGGACGATGCCATGGAGTTCCGTTCGCTTGCTCCCAGCGAACTCGCCGCCTTTCTGCGCCACGTACCGCTGGCGGAGATCTTTCCGCTCGCTCGGGATCTGGACCGGGCGGCGGCGGACCGCCTAGCCGCTCGTGCGCCGGGCCCGCCCGCCCGCCCAGCGCAAGCCGCCTTGGACCAGTTGCTCACGCTGCCCGCCAAGGGTACCGGAGCGCGGAACGTGCTCGCCAGTCAGGCGGCTGCGCGCGCCTGGCAGGAGGCGTACGAAGGTGGATCCGGTTTTCTCCCGCTCTACGCGCCTTCCGGATCCGGTGCCGCGCTGACCGAATCGGCATTGGCGTGGATGGCGCCGCTCAAGACGTGGCTGGCGGCCGCGGCGGCGGTGCTGGCGGCCGAGCTGGCCCGGCGCTATCGTGCGTGGCGGTTCGAACGCGGGGTGCAGACGTACGCGGATCAGATCGATGCGGCGCTGGCCGTGTTGGAACACGATGTCTTGCTCGACCGGATACGGGCCGAAGGCTGGCGGATCATCCTCGACGAGGCCCAGGACACCGATCCGCAGCAATTTGCCGTGCTGGTCGAAATCGCCCGGCCCCCCGGCGCGGCGCGCGGCGCGTGGCCGTCACCAGCCGGACGCGCTCGCGTTCCCGGCCCCCGCCCCGGCCATTTCAGCCTGGTCGGCGATGGACAGCAGGCGATTTACGGCAGCCGGGCCGACATCGGAAATTTTTTGCGGCACGTGGAGGCGTTTCGGCACGGCGACGCCGGCGAATTGCTCGAGTTCCAAGTGACGTTTCGCGCCCCGAAAGCAGTGATCGCAGGCCTCAATGCGACCCTGCCGGCGGCCTTCGGCCCGGATCGTCCGCACAACCTCGGGGTGGCTCCGTCGCCGGGTGCGCCCGAGCCGCGGCTGCAGGTGCCTTATGTTCCGCTCGAGCCCGGCCCCACGAATCCGGACGGCGCCTTCGTGCGGTTTCCGCTCGTCGAGCCCGCCGAGCGGCCTCCGGGTGTCGAGGGGTGGCTTGAGGAAGAGGCACGCCAGCTGGCGCGCTGGCTGCGTTCGCAGGGGCCGGAGGCGATCGGCGCCCGCGCCTGGGGCGAAGTCGCGGTGCTGGCACCTCGCAATGATTGGCTGGTGGTGGTCCGCCGCGTCTTTGAAGACCAGGGACTGAAAGTCGCCTTGCAGACCAAGCGGCTTCGCAACGGCGACAACCCAGTCTACGCGTGGATGACGGGGTTGCTGGCGGTATGCGCCGATCCGGAGAACGGATTCGAGTGGTACGGCGTGCTGCGCGAAGTCTTTGGGGTGAGTGACGCCCTGCTTGCGGCAGAGCTGAAACGTCTCGGCCACTTTGCGTGGGAGGAGCCCGAGGCGCATCCTGAACCTCTGGCGGCCGCCCTGGCGCGCGTGCGTCCGTTCGTCTTGGGGTTCAATGACGAAGGGAAATCGTTGGCCGACTTCGCGAGCGCCCTGGCCGCAGCCTGCGGTCTGGCTGAGCGGGCGCGGATTCTCGACCCGGCCGGGACCCTAAGCGAAGATCTGCAGCGGCTGCTGGCGACCGCAGCCGAACAAGGCCTCGAGGGGGTGAGTCCGCGGGCCTGGCTTCAGGAACTGCTGGCGGCGCTCGATGATGGCCGGGCGGCCGGGAAGCCGGAGTCGGACGCGGTCAATTTGCTGACGGTGCACTCCGCGAAGGGACTGGAGTGGCCGGTCGTCATCCTCGCCGGTTGGTGGCGAGGGATCGGAAAAGCGCCCGAACGCGGGATGCGGCTCGTGCGGGGCCGAGAGGGTGGCGTCGACGCGGTCCGCGTTTACTTCGACCAGAGCAGCCTTCCGTCGGAGACCGTGGAAGCCCGTGAACGCGAACGCATGCGCGAACTCGTGCGGCTGATGTACGTGGCCATGACGCGCGCCATGCGTGTCTTGGTGGTCCCTTGGGCTGCTGGCTTCGGCAACCCAAAGCGACAGAAGGCGAGCTTCGCCGAGTTGTGGGGCGAGGATCTGTCCGTTCGGCCCGATCTCGAAGGCGGGATTCCGCCGCCGCCGGAACCTGCGGTGACGTTGTCAGAACCCGTCGCCGATTTCTGGCCCGAAAGTCTTTCTCAACCGCGACCGGCTCCGGTCCTGCCCGCCCGCCGTCTGCCGCACCAACTGGCGCAGGGTGCTGATCGGATCCGGGCGGTGCGCCACGATACGGTCGATGAAGTCCTGCCTCTGCCCGGCGGTGAAGAGGCAATCGACTACGGTCTGTGGTGGCACGAGACCTTGGAGTTCGTGCCGTGGGAGGCGGACGATCCCCTCGTGGAGCGTTACGCCGTGCAGGCTTTGGTGCGCGCCGAAGCGTCGGGCTTCGCGGATCGAGGCCGTCGGGAATGGACCGCTTTGCGCGAAAGTCAGGCCTGGCGCGCCATGCGCAACCCCCGTTGGACGCGGTTGAGCGAACTGGCCGTGTTTGCACCCCTCGACGACGAGGCGTGGGTCGACGGGGTGGTGGACCTCGTGCTTCATGACCCCGGCGCTGCCGAAGTCTGGATCGTCGATTGGAAAACCAACCGACGGCGGCCTGACGAAGACCCTGAGCGCTTCCTCGCCCGTTTGCGCGATGAGTATGCGGCCCAGCTGAAGGCGTATGTCCGCAGCCTGGCGCCGTTCTTTCCTGGGCATCGGGTGCGCGCGTGGATCTATGCTACGGCTCTGGGGGATTGGGGAGAGATCGCGCCGGAGTAAGGTCCGGCGAAGGGCCGCCAAATTCGGGCTTTACAGGCCGGGAGGGAAATCGCAGGTTGGCCGGCTTAAATCATTACTCTCTTCGTTTTCACACCATGGGCAACCTCAAGAAGAAGCGCCGTCTCAAGATGAACAAGCACAAGCGCCGCAAGCGCTTGAAGTCAAATCGCCACAAGAAGCGCACGTGGCAGAAGTAAGGGACGGCGCCCCGCGCCGCATCCCTCCGCCCCCATGGCCAACGACCCGCCGGACATCCCGGCGGGTTTTTTTGTGCCCAAGCACTTGTGAAAATTGTGTTCGCGATTTCGGGAGGCGTTAAGGAAATGTAAATGCCAGTGGGTTAGGGGTTAAGAAAGGCCTTTAGCCTTGTCTTGGTCGAGGCGTGGTAGGAGTTTGACCTCATCCTTCAGTCGCGCCCTTCCGCGCCGATGAGGTGACAGCGACTTTCACCACGACCCATGCTCTTCGCCCGAAAATCCAAAGGATTCTTCGTCGACTTCAACGAAAGCGGCATTCTTTTGGCGCGGACGTCGAGTTCGGATCCCGGTCCGATGACGGTGGAGCACATCGCCGAAGTGCCGGCGGGTGACGAGGCCGCGTTGGCCGAGGCAGTAAAACAGCTCCAGCCGGCCAAGGGGCAGAGTGGCTACCTGCACGCCACGGTGGGCGTTTATCCGCCCAAGCGGTTCGTGCGCCATGCCTCGCTTGATCTGAAACGGATCAAAGAGCCGGGCTACCTCAACGATCTCGTCACCACGCAATGCCGGGTGGAGCTCGACAAGGCGACGGTGGCGGTGCTGAGCACGCGCGATGGCAGCGATTTCGATATCAACCGTCCGTCACAAAAGGACGTGCTCTGCTGCGGTCTGCCCAATGATGAGGTGATCGCCGTGCAGGACCGCCTGCTGGCCAGCGGGATCTACCCGCAACGGGTGGAACTTGGCACGGTCGCCACGCTCGGAGCGGTCATCAGCATTCTTGCCGGAGAAAAGTCGGTAACGCCCACCCTTGTCATCGAGATCGGGGCCGATGCGACCCACTCGTTCATTGTCAGCGGCAACGGGATCGATTCGTCGCGTCCGATCCCCCAGGGCTTCAACTCCATGATTCCGATGGTGCAGCAGGAGTTGAACTTGAAGGACGAGGAATCCGCCCGCCGCCTCTTCTTCTCCAATACCTTCGATTTCACCGGCATGGGGCCGGTCCTGATCAAGAAGCTTCTGCGGGAGTTGCACTCGTCGATTGGCTTTTACGAGGTCCAGACCGGTCAGTCGGTCACCCAGCTGGTCTGCGTGCTTCTTCCCTCCAAGCTCTCGTGGCTGGAGACCGTGATCTCGTCCCAACTCGGGGTGACGGTGTTCAAGCCCAAGCTCGGTGCGTGGCTCCAGCAACAACAGCTCAGCCTGCCTCCCGAACACCAGAACACCGCCTTCGATGCTCGCTGGCTCGGACTTTTTGGCCTGATGGCCCATCACCATGCTCCCGTTTCTCAAGAAAAGTAAGGAGCAGTCGCAGCCGGCGACGCCGCCTTGGCATCCGAACTTCCGCAACTACGAGAAGTTGCCGGACACCAAGGTCGTGCGCACCACGTTCTTCGTGAACGGCGCGTCCGTCCTCGTCGCCGTCCTGCTCGTGCTGCTTTTCGCCTACCAGGAGTATCAGATTTACGGCCTGGGCAAACAGGTCGCCACCTGGGACGAACAGATTGCCCGCGACCGCGGGCCGAGCGACCAGGCGGTCGCCCTGTTCAAGAAATTCCAAGCCGAGGAGAAGATCATCAACGAGGTGGCGGCGTTCGCCGAACCGCGTCTCCGCGTGTCTGATTTTGTGCTCAAGCTGGGCAGCACCCTGCCCAAGGACATTGCGATCCGCAGCTTTGAACTGCGCGACACGGGCGTGAACCTGCGCGGCATCGTACGCGGTGCGCCGGACCAGGCGACGGGGCATGCCACGGCCTTTGTGGAGCAGATCCGGAAGGACTCCGACTTCGGCGGTCTTTTCGAAACAGTCGAACTGACCGGGGTGAATCGCGATCCCGTCACCGGCCGACTGCACATCGAGCTCGCGCTCAAATTCAAGGTGGAGGGGGCCAAGAAATGAGCATCACCGGCAAAAGCCTCTCCGAGGCCTTCAAGAAACATCCGATCAGCTTCGGTTGCGGGCTGCTCTCGCTGCTGCTGATCGCTGGCTACATCAACCGGCGTTCAGCCATTCCGGAGCGCGAGGCGCTGCTGGAGCAGCGGACGTCGGAGGGCAACCGCCTAAGCGACAACCTGCGGTACAGCGCTCAGCTCAAGGAACAGGTGGACGCCCTGACCGCCGCGAATGTCGAGATCGATAACCGCGCGGTTCGACTCTCCAGCCTCGCGACCAATCTCGAATACTTCTACCGGCTCGAGGCGGAAACGGGCATCAAGCTGCTTGACCTGCGCCAACTTGCGCCGGCCGCTCCGGCGCGTGGTGCGGCGGCCACGAAACACCTGCGCGTGCCCTTCGCGGTGTCGGTGCAGGGAGAGTACCCGAAGGTGATGAATTTCCTCCGCCGTTTGGAGACAGGCGCGCACTTTTCGCGGGTTAACACGGCGACCCTGTCCCTTTCCTCCACCAGCGACATGACGCTCACCTTGGGCGTCGAACTCCTCGGTCTGCCATGAAGCGCACGTGCCTAGCCCTTTTCTCCGGCCTGATCGCCTTTGCCGCTGATGCGGCCGCCCAGCGGTCCGACGTGCTGCCGCCCGCCCGCCGTGCTCCGACGGTCGAACGCGCGACCAAGCTGCTCGAGCAGCGTGTGGTGCCGGCCGTGCTGCCCACGGTCAACAATCCCTTCGCGCCGGCTGATTTTGACCGGATCGACCCGGTCGAGGCTCCGCCGACCGCCGGCCCGGTCGCCCGCACGCGGTCTTCCCGCGAGTTGCTCGAATTGATTGCCGCCAACGTCCGTCCGACGGGCACAATGATCCTTCGCGGCGAGCCCATCCTCCTCTTCGGCGGCCGAGGCCGTCCCATGAAGGTCGGTGACGCGCTCAACGTGGCTGTCGAAGGCGTCACCTACTCGGTCACGATCTCCGCGATCGAGAGCACCAGTTTCACGCTTCGCCTCAACAACGAACAAATCTCCCGGCCCATTGAAGCTGGATCCAAACCATGAGAACGCACACGATCAAGTCCGCCCTGCTGGCCGCGAGCCTGCTCCCCGCCGTCTGGGCCCAACCCACGCCCGCCGCTGGCGAGGCCGCCCCCGCCAACCCTCCGTCGTCCGCTCCCGTGGTCATCCAAGACGCGGCCGCTGGCGGTGCCACCCGTAGCGACAAGCAGGATACGCTCTCCGTCGATTTCCCCGACGAGGATGTCCGCACCATCCTGCGCAATGTCGCCGACCTCTTCGAGCTCAACCTCGTTGTTCCCGACACGCTCCAGGGCAAAACGTCGATCAAGCTGCGCGACGTCACCTGGCGCCAGATCTTCCAGGTGGTGCTCAGCCCGGTGGGTTACACCTACGTCGAGGAAGGCAACATCATCACCGTGGTCAGCCAAGACCAGCTGCTGATGGAGCCCGTTATCACCGAGGTCTTCCTCATCAACTACGCCCGCGCCGGCGACATCCTTCCGACCATCAATCCGCTGGTCGACGCCGCCAAGGGTGGCCGCGTGGTGGTTGATTCGCGCAGCAATGCGTTGGTCATCACCGAGCGTCCGTCGCAGATGACGCGCATCCGTCCGATCATCGAGCAACTCGACAAGGCCACCGCCCAGGTGATGATTGAGTCGAAGTTCGTCGAAGTCACCGACCGCGATGTGAAGAACATCGGCGTCAACTGGGCCTCGCTGCAGGGACTTGAGCTGGGTGCCAAGCAGATGACCCAAGAGTGGACGCGCCTGCGTGGGCAGGAGCGCACGGACGGAACCAATGTCACGTCCGGCAGTGGCCGCACGACGACTGCGACCAACACGACCACCACGACGTTGCCGTCGACCACGACGACGTCCTCCACGCTCACGGGTTCCCAGCTGGTGCAACAGACCACGACCGTGGTTGATCCGGTTACCCTCGAACGGACCACGTCGACGAATTTCGTCACGGTTCCGACCAACTCGTCCAACACCTCGACCGTTACGACGGCCGGTGGAACCACTGGAAGCACGAGCAATGTCGTCACCGACACTGCCTCGAATGCCATCAACAACCTGCTCGGCCTCGTGAACGCCTCCGGCACCACGCGAGCCGCCAGCGCGGTGTTTTCGGCCTCCGACTTCAACGTCGTCCTGAGTGCCCTGCAGACGCAGAACAACGTCAAGCTGGTGTCCAACCCGACGATCGTCACCCTCAACAACACCGAGGCGAACATCAACATCGGTGAGGAGTTCCCGATCCCGAACTACACCTACAATCAGGAGCGGGGCACGTTCGAGGTCAGTGGCTTCACCTACCGCCCGATCGGTATTCTGCTCAAGGTCACCCCGCAGGTGAACTCGCAGGGCTTCATCAAGCTTTCGATCGAACCCGAGGTCAGCAGCCGCGCCGGCATCACCTCGTTCGGCGGAGCGGGTGGAGCGGAAATCCCGATCATCGCCACCCGCAAGAGCAAGACCCAGGTTTCGCTCAAGGATGGCTACACCATGGGCATCGGCGGCCTGATCGAGAACACCTCGCAGAACGGTCAGTCGAAGGTTCCGGTGCTCGGTACGATTCCCGGCCTCGGTCGTCTCTTCCGCTCCGACACCAAGAATGTCGACTCGCGCAATCTGCTGATCTTCATCACGGCGAAAACGGTTAACCCCGAAGGCGCGCCGATCGAGGAGGTCTTCGATCCCCGCGCGGTCCGGGCCATGGGCCTCAAGCGGGATGACCTCCCGGGTTACCGTGACGGCAGCGATCCGTTCGCTCCGGCTCCGGCGGCGCCCTGACCTCATCCCGATCGTTCGTTTTTCGAGACCCGCACCCCGCGTGCGGGTCTTTTTTTTTGCCGTGATCAGGCACGGGGTTGCCAGCGCGTGCGGTTTGGCCGAACCTTTGCGGCTGCGATGACGTCCTCTTCGAACCGTCCACCCGTCACCATCCTGTGCGGATTCCTTGGCGCGGGCAAAACCACCCTGCTCCAGCACCTGTTGACCCAGGCCGAGGGGCGCCGCTGGGCGGCGGTGGTCAACGATGTGGCGGCGATCAACATCGACGGTGCCGTGGTGACCTCGACCGCGGGGAATCGAACCATCGTCGAGTTGGGCAATGGCTGTGTCTGTTGCTCGAGCAAGGACGAGCTTGCCGAGTCCCTCGCCGAGCTCGCGGCGACAGGTACGTTCGACCATTTGCTGGTCGAGACCACGGGGGTGGCCGAACCCCGCGCCCTCGCGAATCTCTTTTTGCGCAAGAATCCCTTCGGTCGCTCGCTGGGCGATTTCGCGACCCTCGCTTCGCTGGTCACGGTGGTCGACGCACCGGCGTTTCACGCCGCCTGGGCGCAGTCGAGATCGGAAGGTCGGACGGCCGTCCAAGGCACGGACCGCCCGGTGATCGAGCTCATGATCGAGCAGGTGGAGTGCGCCGATGTACTCGTGCTCAATAAGTGCGATGCGATTTCGTCCGAGGTGAAGGCCGAGCTCGAGGCCATCTTGCAGGGCCTCAACCGCCGGGCGGACATCGTCGGGACCGAGCGCGGGCAGATCGCAGCCGAGTACCTGCTGGATCGCGTCCGTTTCGATCCGGTTGCCACCTTGGGCGCTGCCCATTGGATCCACTCGCTGAACGCATTGGCGCCCGGAAAGTCCCCGGGCTGGATCCAGCCGAAGCCGGTCGCGGCGCACGAGGCAAAGTATGGCATTGTGCACTTCACCTTTCAGGCGCGACGTCCCTTCCGCAAAGACGCCCTTGAGGCGTTGGTTCGCTCGGGTCTCCCGGGTTTGCTGCGCGCGAAGGGTTTCTTCTGGTTGCAGGAACGTCCCGACGAAATGGGCTTCCTGTCCGTGGCGGGTGGCGTGGTCCGCTTCGATTACCTGAGTTATTGGTGGGCGGCGATGGTTGAGAGCGGCAAAGTCCGCCTCGCCGACCGGCCTGCCCCCATTGTGGCGGCCTGGGTCGAGCCACATGGAGATCGGCGCCAGGAACTGGTCTTCATCGGAGTCCGCCTTGACGAAGCGGCGGCCCGGGCGGCTTTGGAGGCGTGCCTGGCCTAAGGTTTGGGCGGCGGGAGCGCATCAAGTGCGAGGCTCTTGATCCGCGCCCGCACCGCCGCCAGTCCGTTTTGGCGCGTCGGCGTTAGGTCGCGCAACAAACCCAAGGCGGCAAAGATGTCGGGCTCCGTTGCCGCGATATCGGCTGGCGCGGCTCCTTCGTAGAGATCACAGAGCAGAGCAACCAGGGCCCGCACCAAGGGCGAGTCGGCGTCATGCCGGAAGGTCATACGTCCCTCCTTCACCTCGGCAAGCAACCAGACGTGTGAGACACATCCCTGCACCCGATGGGCTTCGGTGCGCAGGTCGGCGGGAAGGGGTGGAAGATTCCGCGCCCGGTCGACGATCGCTGCCAAGCGCTCCTGGCGGTTCTCGATCAGGCCGTAATCTTCAATCAACTGGCGTTGCTTTTCCGCGACGGACATTCTCGTTAGCTACCGGTCTGTGGCCGTCAGGCCAGCCAGAATCGAACCGAAGGCACGTCCCGGACAGGCTTTGACGTGGGCACGCCGAGGAGTGAGGCTCCACAAGAAGTGAATCCCTTTTCGGCACTCTCGTGGATCTGGAAGGCGTTGCGCGGCCACAGTGTCACATTTGCGGCGCTGTTTGCTTTGGCGGTCGCCGGTGTTTCCGTCCTCGGCTGGGTCAAGGCCGGCCTGCGTGCAGCGGGAGCGTCGTGGTTCATGCTCTTGATCATCCCGACCGTGCTGATCGCCGTTCTCGCAAAAAAAGAGACCGACTGGATTCCCGAGCAGGAAGTCCGACGCCGGTGGGCCCGTTCGCTGGTTTTTGCCTCCCTGCTGGCGGCGATAGCGACACGGCTGATCTTTCCGCCTCCACCTGCACCGGAATCAACCGCGCCTGCTCCGGTGCGCATGCTGGGGCCGCGAAGCAAATAAGGCGGTCAGGGCGCTCCGAAGCGACGCCTTCGCGTTTCCGGAAGCCGGGAAAGGAGGCCACGCAGGGCGTCCACATGGATGGGCTTGGCCAGATAGTCGTCCAAGCCCGCCTGGAGAAACCGCTCCCGGTCTCCGGCGAGGGCGTGGGCGGTCACTGCGGCGATTACGGGCCGTTGATCGGACGGAAGGATCTGCCGCATGGCGGCTGCTGTGGCGGTGCCGTCGAGTTCGGGCATCTCAATATCCATCAGCACGAGGTCGTACGGATGATCGTGGATTCGATCGAGGGCAGCCTGGCCGGAATCGGCATGGTCCGGCGAATACCCAAGCCGTTCGAGCAGGCGGCAGGCGACGCGGCCATTGATCGGGTTGTCGTCCACAACGAGAATGCGGGCCGGATGCCGGCTGCTGAACGTGGCATCAAGCTCGCCGCGCTGCGGCGTCACACCGGTATCCGTTGCAACGGGAAGCGTCAGGGAAAAGCAAAAGGCCGAGCCGGCCCCGACTTCGCTCGTCACCTCGATGGTGCCGCCCATGATCTCGACGAGCTGTTTGCTGATCGACAGCCCCAATCCGGTCCCACCGAAGCGGCGCCGGGTCGACGGATCGGCCTGGCGGTACATCTCAAAAAGCTGCGGAATCTTTTCGGCCGGAATGCCGATGCCGGTGTCGCGCACGATAAAGCGCAAGGTGGTATGGGCGTTGCCCGCCGGCGTGGCTGACAGTTCCACGCTGACTTCGCCTTGGGCGGTGAACTTCACCGCATTGGAAAGCAGGTTGATGAGCACCTGGCCGAGCCGAACCGGATCGCCCACCACCGCAGCAGGCACGTCGTCCGCAATCTGCCGGCGCAGGGTCAGATGCTTCTCCCGGGCCCGTCCGGCCACGAGGCTAAGGGACGAATCCACGCATGACATTAGGGCGAAGGGAATCGACTCAAGCTCCAGCTGGCCGGCCTCGATTTTCGAGAAGTCGAGGATATCGTTGATCAGGACGAGCAGCAGCTCTCCGCTGGTGCGGATGGTCTCGACGTAATCCCGCTGTTCGTCGTTCAGCGCGGTTGCGTCCAGCAAGGTGGAGAGCCCGACGACGGCATTCATCGGCGTACGCAGCTCATGGCTCATGATGGCAAGGAAACGGCTTTTGGCCCGCGCCGCTTCCAGTGCCTCCTCGCGCGACTGTTCGAGCTCCTTCCGCACCCGTTGCAGCTCGGCGATGGTCGCCGCCTGACGGTTCACCATGCGGCGCAGGTCCAAGAGGTGAGCCACTTGCCGCGCCAGGGTGCGTAACGCCGTGCGCTGCGCCGGACTGAGCTCGCGCGGCCGGCGGTCGATCACGCAGAGACTGCCGAGCGCCTGGCCATCGGCCGTGACCAGTGGGGCTCCGGCATAAAACCGGATGCCGGGCTCGCCGACCACGAGGGGGTTTTGCGCGAATCGAGCGTCCTCACGCGCATCCGGCACAACAAGGAGCGAGTCAGGTTCGCAGATGGCATGGGCGCAGAAGGATTGATCGCGCGGCGTCTCCGTCGCCTCGAGCCCGACCCGCGCCTTGAACCACTGGCGATCGGCATCAATCAGGCTGACGAGCGAAATGGGCGTTCCGCACATGTGGGACGCCAGTTGGACGAGCTCGTCATAATCCGTCTCGGCGGCTGTATCCAAAATACCGATATCCCGAAGAGAAGCGATCCGCTGCGATTCCTGGATGGGGAGGGGAGGTTTCATGCGGTCGTCTTACCTAAAACGATATCGCGCAGCCGGAGGATGGCAAGGCCAATGCTGTCTCACTTAAAGTCGTTGAAGGTGAGCTGGTTGCAGAGGAGTGAT
>CAYZBG010000004.1:0-106733 GCA_964476565.1 uncultured Opitutus sp. | reverse complement strand
GGGACGATCGCGATCGAAGGCGTGAGGCCGCGGCTTGGCCGCAGCCCCGGCATCCGTTTTCCCCAGCCACCGTCGCGCCGGACGGTTAAGCCTTCGAGCCCGCCATCCGGGAAACAAGCTCCCCGACCAGCGCATTCGGAAAACGGCGGCTCGGGGTGATGGCGTAGAAGGTCTCGCGGATCTGCGGGATGCGGTGGGTCTCCATCAGCACCCCGTCTTCGATCTCGTCGCGCACCACGACGGGCGGGACCAAGGCCAGGCCTTCACCCTCACGGGCGAGCAGACGCAACATAGCCATGTCGTCCACCTCGGCCATCACGCGCGGCCGGACGCCCGCCGCGGAGGTCAGCCGGTCGAAGGCCGCGCGCGTGTTGCTCTCCATGCTGGGCAAGATCACCGGCACGTCGCGAAAGTCCCGCGGAAAATGCAGCCGCTTCTTCTTCCAAAGCGGTACGCCCACCAGGGCGACCGGTTGCTCGGCCAACAGATGGCTGTGCCACGGCGTCTCCGTGTCGCGACGGGCCGGTGAGTTCGACAACACCACGTCGACCTCGTGCGCATGCAAGGCCACCAGCAGGTCGCGCTGGGCCCCGGAGCGGATCACCACCTCCACCCCCGGCCGGTGCAGCGCCGGCTTGAGGAAATCGACCTGAAAGTTTCGCGAAAGGGTCGCCACCGCTCCGACGCGCAGCACATGGCGGGTCGCCCCAGGCGCGCGATTGCGCATCACGTCGACCAGCTCGTCGCCGGCCCGGCCGATCGTGTCTGCGTAGTCAAGCGCCAGGCGTCCCGCTTCCGTGAGACGCAGACCGCCGCGCTCACGCTCGAAGAGCTTCTGGCCTAGGCTTTCCTCGAGCTGACGCAACTGGATGCTCAGGGCCGGCGCCGACAGGTTGAGCCGCTCCGCCGCCCGGGTGACGCTCAACTCGCGGGCGATCATCCGAAAATACCGCAGGTGGTGATAGTTCAGGAATGCAGGCATGACGTGGTTAAATTAAACTTAACAAGTCGTTCAAAATGATGTCATCGCCTAAAACACAAGCGAACGTTATTCTCGGCTCCGATGAGCTTGTTTTTCGCCTTCCTCGTAGCCGCCATTCCCGGCCTTCCGCTTGCCGCCGGCCTGATGGCCCGGACGCGCGACGCCGGAGCAGCCGGGCGCCTCACCGTCCGGGCTGCGCTCCTGGCCGCCGGCTTGGCCCTCGTTGCCGCGGCCTACGCGGCCCTGCTCGGCTCCCACACGGTCCGCTGGTCCCCGCTGGGGCCCGACGCGGCGTTCGCCCTGGCCCTGCGCCTCGACGCGGTCTCGGCGATCATGATCGTGCTCATCACCTTCCTCGGCGCCACCGTGTTGCGTTTCTCCCGGCACTACCTCGCCGGTGATCCGGCCCAGGCCCGGTTCTTCTCCTGGATGAGCCTGACGCTGGGTGCCGTGCTCACGCTCGTGCTTTCCGGTCACCTCCTGCTGCTGTTGCTCGCGTGGGTGGCCACGAGCCTCTGCCTGCACCGGTTGCTGCTGCACTACCCCGGCCGCCCGGGAGCCGTGTTCTCGGCCCGCAAGAAATTCGTGATCAGCCGGCTGGGCGATGCCTGCCTGCTCGCCGCGGCCCTGGTGCTGTACACCCACCATCACACCTTCGATCTGGAGTCCCTCTTCGCGTCCATCGCCGCCGGCAACACCGCCGGGCTCGGGACGGCCAGCCTGCTGCTCGCGGCCTGCGCCATGCTCAAGTCCGCGCAGTTTCCGTTTCACAGCTGGCTGCCCGATACGATGGAAACGCCCACGCCGGTTTCGGCCTTCATGCACGCCGGCATCATCAACGCCGGCGGATTCCTCGTCGTGCGATTCTCGCCGCTTTTCGCCGCCGCGCCGACCGCCTCGCAGATCCTTGCCGTGGTGGGAGCGATCACCGCCGCGTTTGGCGCGATCGTGATGCTGGCCCAGCCAAGCGTGAAGCGGGCGCTCGCCTACTCCACGATCGCCCAAATGGGTTTCATGATCCTGCAATGCGGCCTCGGCGCCTACGGGCTCGCCTTGCTGCACATCTGCGCCCACTCGCTCTACAAGGCGCACGCGTTTCTCACCGCTGGATCGACCATCGGCGCCGTGCCCCGCGCCGCGCTGCCCCTGCGGACCTCGGCGCTCACCGTCGGCCTGCTGGCGGGCGGGTTGCTCGTGGCCCTGGGAACCACCGCCGTGCACACCCTGGCCGCCGGAAAGCTGGCCTACCCGGGCGTCTTCAGCGTCATCCTGGTGTTCGCCACCGCGTACGTGATCGCGCGGGCGTGGTCGGCCGGAGGCGGCGCGTACGTCTTTGCCCGGGGCGTCGGCGTGGCGCTGACCGTGACCGGGCTGAGCTTCGGTCTGCATGCAGCTGCAACCCTGATCCTGCGCGACCTCCCCGCCCCGACGCCGTCCAACGGCGTGGTGTACGCCGTCGGCGCGGTGTTCGCCCTTCTGTTCCTGTTCCAATCGCTGCTCTGGCGGACCGGTCGTCATCCCATTGGTCGGCTGCTGTACGTGCACGCCCTGAATGGGTTTTACCTCGGCACCGTTCTTAACCGGATGCTCGGCCGGCTCTGGCCCGCCGAACCCTCCACCCACATTTCATCATGTCCCATTCCCTCCCTTCAGCCAGCACCGCACCGGTCGGTTTGAGCGCGGCCATCGATGCCGCTCTCACGCGGATTCCGCCGCTCTGGCCCCTGCGGCATTTCGTAGCCGTTAATCCGTTCGTTGGCCTGGTGGATCGTCCCTTCGCCGACGCGGCGGGGTTGCTGCAGAGCATCACCGGAGCGGCACCGCTGCAGAGCGCCGAGGCGTATCGGGAGGCATGGCGTAAGGGCACCATCACGCCCGCCGACCTTCAGGCCGCAGCCGATGAGGACTGGACGCCGGATGCGCTCGTGGTTGCGCTGGAAAAGGCGACCGATGGCGGAACCCTGCTGCCCGTTGCCACCGTGGCGGACCTGCTCGACCGCGCCCGGCCACGCGCGCACTGGAGCAGTTTCGTCGTCGACGAGATCTCCAAGTGGTGCGCCGTCGCCTTCGACGAGAACCAGACCACCTGGACCACGCCGTGGAAGTCCACTGGGCTCTATGCTGCGTGGCGCTCGGCCGCCGTGCATGACCACAACCCCGAGTCGTTCGGTCTCACCGGATTCCGCCGCTTCGTCGCGACCCTGCCGGACGACGCAGGCGAGGCGATCGTACGTTGCGAGGCCTTGCTCGATCCGGCCGTTTCCGACCGGACCGACTTCTTTCATCGGCAACTGGTCACCATCGCCGGCTGGGCGGGCTTCGTCCAGTACCGGGTGCGGGAGGATGCGCTCCGGGGACGAGCCAACGGCCTATTGAAGGACCTGCTCGCGATTCGGCTCGCCTACGACGCCGCGTTGTTTGCGGCCTTCGCATCCGACCGCGAGTTTGTCGCGCGCTGGAAGCAGGCCCGGGCCCCGAAGCCCGACGCACTGCGCCTGGCCGCACTCGCCCGCTGGCAGTTCGCTTACGAAGCTGGCTATCAAAACCGTCTCGCGCGGGCCCTCGCCAGCCAGCCTTCGGCGGGCCGGGAAAGACGGCCGGACGTTCAGGCGGTCTTCTGCATCGATGTCCGGTCGGAGGTGTTTCGCCGGCATCTGGAAACGGCGATGCCGACCGCCCAGACTCTCGGGTTCGCCGGCTTCTTCGGTTTCCCGGTCGCCCACCAGCCGAGCACCGACGGTGCAACGGCCCCGCGTTGTCCGGTCCTGCTCGTGCCTCCGGTCGAAACCTGCGAGCCGCTCTCGAGCGAGGCCGTGGGTGAAGTCCGCGCACAACGGGCTGCAGCCGGAGCGTGGAAGGCCTTTCAGAACTCAGCCGCGTCGTGCTTCTCGTTCGTGGAGTCGGTCGGCCTCGGCTTCGGCCTCGCGCTTGGCCGCGCCCCGAAACCCCAACGGCTTTCCTGCTCGCGGGTCACGCCGGAGTTCAAGTCGGTTCCCCCCGAGACCCGCGCAGCCCTGGCGGCTGGAGCGCTCAAGAACATGAGCCTCGTGAAGAACTTTGCGCGGCTGGTGCTCATCTGCGGACACGGCAGCGAAAGCGCCAACAATCCCTACGCGTCCGGCCTCGACTGCGGCGCCTGCGGCGGCCACGCCGGCGATGTGAATGCACGCATCGCTGCTGCCACCCTCAACGATCCCGAGGTGCGCTCGCGGCTCGCCGGACAGGGCCTCGCGCTGCCGGTGGACACGGTGTTCGTTGCCGGCCTGCACAACACCACGACCGACGACGTGGTGCTCTTCGACCTCGACCAGGTGCCGGACAGCCATCGCGAGGATCTCGCGCACCTGCGGGAGGCGCTGGGCCGGGCCGGCTCCGCAGCGCGGCGCGAACGGGCGCCCTCCCTGGGTCTGGCGAACCTGCCGGACGACCAGATCGACGCAACCGTGCGTGCGCGCGCCGTCGACATCGCCCAGGTCAGGCCCGAATGGGGCCTCACCAACAATGCCGCCCTCATCGCCGCTCCGCGCAGCCGCACGGCGGGACTCAAGCTCGACGGACGGGTCTTCCTACACGACTACGACGCGTCGGCCGATCCCGAAGACAAGGTGCTCACGCTCATCCTCTGCGCCCCCGTCGTGGTCGCTAGTTGGATCAACCTGCAGTACTACGCCTCCCGGGTGGACCCTGAACGCTATGGATCGGGCAACAAGGTCCTGCACAACGTGGTCGGCGGCCTCGGCGTGCTCGAGGGCAACGGCGGCGACCTCAAGGTCGGACTGCCACTGCAGTCCATCCACAATGGCAAGGATTTCGTCCACGAACCGCGTCGCCTCGCCGTCTACATCGAGGCGGCCCCGGACCGGATCAACGCCGTGCTCAATCAGCACCCGGCCGTCCGTCACCTGTTCGACCACGAGTGGCTGCATCTGTTCTCGCTGCAGGGCAACGTCTGCGTCCGCTACCGGAAGGGGACGTGGTCCCGCGTGACGTAAGCTGGACAGACCAAAGTACGATTTAAGCGATGACGATGATCGCTGCATCGTGAGGCCTGCTCTTGTTTGCTCTGTACCGATCTAGATTACCCTGAGGTCGAGCAAGAACGCGGGGTATTCGTAGACCGGTTACACCGGGATCAAGGTTCAGGTTAGAGGTGCTTGCATCTGACTGAACCGTAGGTTGCTGCGTCCCGTCAACGAGACTGCCTCCAAATGCGGGGGCTGCAGGCCCGTAGCACCTGCGTCTGCAGCCCGAATCTGTCGTTCGACTCCAAGGGCAACCTCGCCACCCAGTGATCAGGTCTCCATACTAGCAGCCATGACATGTACCGTGGACTCGATTCGTTTGTGTGTGATCACGCTCCTGATGGCCACGGGCGTCCCAACTTACGCACACACCGCAGCCGACCGACCCAATATTCTGTGGATCACCTCTGAGGACAACGCGAAGCACTTCATGCGCGCCTTCGACGCGGCTGGGGCGCCGATGCCGAATCTCGAACGCCTCGCCGCCGAAGGCATCCGGTTCACCCGGACGTTCAGCAACGCCCCCGTTTGCTCCCCCGCCCGCAGCGCCCTCATCTCGGGCGTCTACGGGCCGCGGATCGGTGCGCAATTCCACCGCCGGGCCCAACCCGTGTCTCTGCCCGAGGGCCTGCGTCTCTACCCCTGGTACCTGCGCGAGGCCGGCTACTACGTGTCGAACAACGTCAAGACCGACTACAATTTCGAGGGTAACCCGTGGAACGAATCGTCCGCTACCGCCACCTGGCGGAAACGAGCCCCCGGCCAGCCGTTCTTCCACGTGCAGAACCACACCACCACGCACGAGCAGCGGCTGCACTTCCCCGCCGAGGACGTCGGCCGTATCCGCACCGAGACCGATCCGACCACCATGCAACTCCTGCCGCAGCACCCCGACACGCCGCTGTTCCGCTACACCTACGCGCGTTTGCACGATCAGCACCGCGTGCTCGACCGCGAGATCGGCGAACTGCTCGCCCGGCTGGACGCCGACGGACTGCGCGACAACACGATCATCTTCTACTTTGGCGATAACGGCGGCGTGGTGCCCGGCACCAAGGGCTACCTGTCCGAGGTCGGGCTCAACGTGCCGCTAATTGTCTGGTTTCCCGAACGTTGGAAGCACCTCGCTCCGGCCCCGGCCGGCTCCGCCGTGGAGGGCTTCGTCTCGTTTGTGGACTTCGCCCCGACCCTGCTGAACCTGCTCGGCCTGCCCATTCCCGCCGTGATGGACGGGCGACCCTTCCTCGGCACCGGCGTGGAACGGGCTGAACTCGACCGCCGCAACGAAGCCCTCGGACACGCCGACCGCTTTGACGAGAAGCACGGTTTCTCCCGCTCCCTGCGCCAGGGCGACCTGAAGTATGTGCGCAACTACCTGCCCTTCATCCCCGACGCGTTGCGCAACAATTACCGTAGCCGCACCGCGGCCTACGGCGAATGGCAGGCGCTCTACCGCGCAGGAAAGCTCAATGCCGTGCAGGCCCGCTTCTTCGAGCCGAAGGCAGCGGAGGAGCTCTACGATCTCGCCGCCGACCCTTACGAGACCACGAACCTCGCGGCCGATCCGGCCCACCGCGAAACCCTGCTTCGGCTGCGCGCCCGCCTGCGCGAACGCCTACTCGCCCTGCCGGATCTCAGCTTCATCCCGGAACCGGTGTTCCTTGAACAAGGGCGGGAGAACCCGCTCCGCTACGGCGAAAGCCAGAGGGCTACGATCGCCCGGCTGATGGACATCGCCGATCTTCCCTTGCAGCCGGCGGCCGAAGCCCGGGAGCGCCTGAAGGCCGCCCTCGTGCACGGCGATACCCTCGACCGCTACTGGGCCCTGATCGCCGCGAGCGCTCTCGGTCGCGAAGGGGAGTCGCTGGCACCCGACGTGCGCGCGCTGCGGACAGAAAGCGCCGACCCCCTCGTTGCCCTGCGGGCGGCGGAGTTCCTCGCCCTCGTCGCTGGCGAGGATGCGCGGCCGGTGCTCACCCGCTGCCTGCGGCAGGCGCGCAGCGCAATCGAAGCTTCCCTCATTCTCAACACGGCCGTGCTGCTGGCGGATCATTACGGACAGCCCCGGCTCGCCGTCGACCCCACCTGGTTTCCCGCCGCCTGGCGCACCGACCCTGCCCTCAAACCACGCCTCGACTACCTCGCCGAACCCGCCCAGCCCTGACGCGCGGCAGACGACCACCGCTCGGGAGCATTGTTACAATACCACCCGGGGCGCTCTTTGCCTGCCGCCGGAGCGGAACAAGCGTGAGCCATGCGCCTTTCCTCGTTCGATCCCGGCTGGTACGGCGGTTGGTCCGTGCACAAGACCTCGGCGGACGAGTGGTCCCGGCCCGGCCTCACCAATTTCCTCGGGAGCCTGCAGACAGGCGGTGACATCTCGTCCTTCCGGCATGTGATCTTTCCCCCGGTCTCCGGCGCCGAAGAATCCACCGCCTACCTCACGATTGACGGAACGTTCCTCGCCGCCACACGCCTGACGACAGAGGTCCGTTGGCGGCCGTGGTGCATAGAACGCCGGCTCAGGCACGGCCCATGGCAGGTGACGACGCAGCTCTGCCTTCCCCCGGGAGAGCACGCCGCACTTCTGCGTATCCTTATTCAAAATACAACCGGTACTTCTCGCGATCTGGACACGGCCCTTCGCCTTTCGGGACGCAGCGTCAACCGCGGGCTCGAGCCCTGGTACTGGAGTGTCCCCTCCGTTTCGCTCACGGTTTCCGATCTGCTGCATCATGCAGGGCTGGATCCCGTTCTCACGCGGCCGTTTCCCGACTGCCTGCTCTGGCAGGAGCGCGCCCCCTCACCTTCGCATCCGCAGGCCGGCCGCGCCTTCAATGCCCAAGCGCTCGCGCCGGCGCCCCACCGATGGGAACGCAACGGCGATGCCGCCTACACCGCTCCGGTCGCACCGGGCGAAACCTTCACGATCCACCTGGCGCTCGCCCTCGACGAGACCGACCGCGCCGTCGCGGTTGCCCGGGGCCTGCTCACTGCACCCGACGCCGCGTTTTCCGCCGCCGAGGCGCAGTGGAGGACGCTCTGGCACGAAGCGTTCGCCGGCGGCGATAGCCTGAGCGGCCGGTTGCCCGACCTCGATCTGCCGGAAGGCCTCGCTCCAGTCGCGGCCAGCGCGGTGCTCTGTGCCCTCCAATCCCGCCGCACTCATCGCGCCGGCGGGGGCCGCACGTTGTACAACATCTCCACGCCCCGGCGCGTTGAGGCTTGTTTTTACCCCAACGACTGGGGCATGGCTTCGCGCCTGCTCTCCTACGTTGATCCGGCCGCCACCTGGCGCCAACTGGAGATGGCACTCACGGCGGACGTGCGCCGCTTCAACCAGATCAGCTTCTTCACCGGACGGGGCGGCGACGGCAAACACGAGGGATGGCCCTATACCATCGACATCTACAACTGCTTCTACGCCGCCTGGTACCTGTGGCAGGCTACAGGCGCCCGGCCTGAAGACCTGCATACGCGGCGCCTCCACACCGCCCGTGGAGAGCTGTCCCTCCTCGGTGTGCTCGAGGACCTCGCCTTTGACTGGCGCTCCCGCCGTGTCGCCACCCTCGGCCTCGCCGATTACGGGCCCAAGGAGGAATTGCTCGAGTGCGTCAGCACCTATGAACACGTCGTCGCCGGGCTCAATGCCGGTGCCGTGTGGATGCTCCGCCGGCTGGCGGACGCGTATCGGGCAATGGGACGCATCGAGGACGCCGCCCGCGTCGGCGCAGAAGCCGACGCGCTGGTCTCCCACCTGCTGCGCCACCTCTACGTCGAGGGCTGTGGTTGGTTTCGCTGTATCTTGCCTGACGGGCGTCAACGGGAGGTGCGCCACTGCTGGGACACGGGCATGGTGCTGATGTGCATCGGTCCCGAGCTGCCCGAGACCGTCCGACGGGAGATCGTCCATTTCTTCCGCACGGAGCTGCAAACGCCGGGCTGGATCCGTGCGCTCTCTCCCCACGACGGCGACGCCGCGGTCAGCGGGAACCGCGCCGATCACCAGTTCAACGGCGCATTCGGATCATGGCCGGCCGAAGTCGCCCTCGGATTGCTCCGGATCGGCGAACGCGACCTCGTCACGCGTTGGTTGCACGGCATTGCGCGAACCGCCCGTCAAGGTCCGTTTGGCCAGGCTCACTACGATGAGAACGCGGTGGCGCCAACCCATGAAGGCGCAACCAAGGTCACCGAGGAGGTGCCGCAGTGCTGTCATTGGTCGAATATCTCAGGCGCCCTCTTCTTCAGTGTCATGGAGGAGTGGATGCAGGGCGCGCCCAGCGACTCAGTGCTCCCTCCTCCCGCCACTTAACCGATCCCGCCGAATCATGCCTCGCGCCGACTGGATTCGCCATCTGATCACTGTCGCCACGCCTCCGCTTGCTGCCCTTGCGGAGGGCCGGCTTCTCGCCGGTGTGCCCCTACCCGCGACCTCTCCGGGTTTTCCACCCCGGCGCGAAGTGGCCGCACTGGAGATCCTCGCGCGCACCCTCCTCGGCGTTGCTCCGTGGTTGGAGCTGCACCAGGTGCCGGCCGAGGAAGAGCCGGCCCGCGCCCGTTTGCACCGCCTCGCCCTGGCCGCGCTGGAGCACTCGCTCGATCCGGCCTCGCCGGATACGCTCAACTTTTCCCAGGGCCGGCAGCCCTTGGTCGACGCCGCCTTTCTTGCCCAGGCCTGCCTCAACGCGCCGCATGCCCTCTACGACGCCCTCTCGTCCGATGCGCGCGAACGGCTCGTCGCCGGCTGGCTGGCGTGCCGCGGCATCGAGCCCTACGACAACAACTGGCACCTCTTCGCCTCCTTGGTGGAGGCGGCCCTCTATCGCTTCACCGGAGACCTCCAGGCCACCCGCGCAGAAACCGCCGTGCGCAAACACGCCGCGTGGTATGTGGGCGACGGCACCTACGGCGACGGACCCGAGTTTCGCTGGGACTACTACAACAGCTTCGTCATTCACCCGCTCCTGCTCGACACGCTGGCTCACCTCGAGGATGCCCTGCCCGGACTGCCGCTGCTTTATACCGAAGCGCTGCGCCGGGCGCGACGCTTCGCCGTGGTTCAGGAACGCATGATTGCCACCGACGGAACCTTCCCACCCCTCGGACGCTCGTTGCCTTACCGGTGCGGCGCCTTCCACCACCTGGCGTACATGGCCTACCGCAACCAACTTCCCTCTGCACTGGCTCCGGCCGCAGTCCGCTGCGCCCTCGGTGCAGTCATTCGCCGGACCCTCGACGCCCCGGGAACGTTCGACGAACACGGTTGGCTGCGCATCGGTCTCTCCGGCCACCAGCCCTCGCTGGCCGAACCGTACATCAGCGTACCGAGTTGCTACCTCTGCACCGCCGCCTTCCTTCCGCTCGGCCTCCCTGCCGACGCACCGTTCTGGTCCGCACCCGACGCCCCCTGGACCTCCGTCCGCCTGTGGCAGGGTGAAGATCTGCCGGCCGACCGCGCGCTCGCGCGGCGTTGAGCACAAGGATGCGCGTGTACAAGGCAGAGCGAGCGCGGCACGGACCAACCTTGTAGGGCTGCCGGCCCGCCGCCACAGTGCTTCCGTGAGCCCGTCCCCCTCAGGCAACAGCGTACCACCCCCAACGCTCGCCTCAATCGCCGAGAAAGCGGGCGTCTGTCGGATGACGGTTTCGCTCGCGCTTCGCCAACAGCCGGGCGTCAGTGCCGCCACAAGGGCGCGCATCCTCGCCATCGCGCGGAGTATCGGGTATCGGAGCAATCCGCTCGTCTCCGCCTACCAATCGTATGTGCGTGCCCGGCGCGCCAAGACTTACCATGCCAACATCGCATGGATCAACGATCATCCGGATCCCAAGTTCTGGCGCTGGCACCCGCTTCAAGGCTACGTGACCGGCGCAGAACAACGCGCCGACGAACTCGGCTTCAAACTCGAGGTGTTCCATCTCGCCGCTTTCGGCAACACACCGGCGAAGGCACGGGCCGGGTTGCAGCGCATCCTCAAGAACCGCGGCATTCACGGTGTTATCCTGCCATGGCTTTACTCGGTGGAACACACGGAAGCAGATTGGAGCGAATTCAGCGTGGCGATGATCGGTCGCAACGTGGGTTACGGCGGTAACGCCCGGGAGATGCTGCCGCTGTTTCACCACGTCAATCCGGACAACTACTACAACACCGGCCTCGCCTTGGATCGTCTGCGGGAGATGAAGCTTTCGAGGATCGGACTGGCGTTGAGTAAGATCAACGACTGCCTCGCGGGAAGCCTGCAACGCGCCTGCTATTACGTTTACCAAGACCAGCTGCCGGTGGAGGCACGTATTCCGGTTTTCATCGACCGGGATCTGTCCAATCCCGAGCATCGCCCCGACTTCATCGCTTGGTGCGACGAGCACCGGATCGAGGCGGTCCTGCTATATGACGACACCCTGCTGGAAGGACCGTCCCGTGATCGGAGGCGCCTGCTCATGGCCGTCCAACTCAACCGGACCACGCAGAGTGGCTGCGGCATCGACACGAAGCACGCGGAGATCTCGGCGGCCTGCGTGGACCTTGTCGTGGGGCAGCTCTTTCGGAACGAGCGCGGCCGTCCGGCCACCGTAAAGGAGGTGCTGGTGAAGGGCATGTGGTGCGCGCCCCGAGCGCGGCAGTCACGGTCCGCGGAGCCTGTTGCGCGGGCGCCGGAGCCGGACGACGCCGACGGGGCGAGGCGTCGCCCGGGCCGCTGAGAAACGGGGAGGACCCGCGCCACCCTGAGCGGTCGGAACGGGAAGGGAAAAAAGAACCCGGGGCGCCCTAGGCGCACCGGGTTGGGTTGCTCGCAAGCCAGAGCCGCTCAGAACTCGAAGGTGTTCGTCAGCATGAGCACGCGAGGCTCGGGGATCCTCATCGTAGCCGGCGAACCGTCGGGTTGCAACGTAACCGGAATGAGCGCTTTCGAGGCGAAGGCGTTGCGTACGTTTATCTGCATGCGCCACGTGATCCGCTCCGAAAGCTTCCGCCGGTAGCCCGCCCACACGTCGACGGCGTCCGCGGTCGGCCCGTAATAGCGGCGATTCACGTCATAACCGTCGAGGGTCGCGTTGAGATGGAAACCGACGACCTGCTTGTCCTGCCACCGATAAGCACCGCCGATGTTGAGGCCCTTGAGCGCGCCGCTTTGAAAGGCATAGTCTCCCGCGACGTTGAATCGCCATGGCCGCAACTCAGGCACGGAGGTGCCAATCAGGGCTCGAGCGAGGTTATAGTCCGGCAGCAAGCCGGTCTCGTAATTCTTGACCGCGGTATCGAGGTTGTTGGTCACGTTCCAGTCCTGGCCGCCCCAGGTACGCATGTGCCCCAGCGGAAGCGTCTTCAACTGGTTGTACCGAAACTCCACCCATTCGCGCCAGCTCTCTCCAATCGAAAGGCGGCTCGCATCGGTCTTCACTGCGCTCGCCGTGAGGTTGAGCCCCGGCATCGGGTTGGCCGAGAATTCGAACTCCAGCCCCTTCGAGAGCGTGTCACCGTTGACCACGATGCTGTTGAGGGACGAAGAATTGATCTGCCCGTTGTACGTCGGCTGGTCATAACCCACCATGCCCCACGCTTCCTGCATTCCCTTCGGAATCGGATTGGCCAGCCAGCTATCGGTCGCATCACGCTGCAGGTCGTACCAATAATCGATCGCCGCCTGAGTGTATCCGGTTTGCTGCCACGGCAGAGTCGGATCATTCCGCTCCGACGGCAGCGGCTGCCACAGCAGCTCGTTTCCGGCGCCGTATTTGGAGTTGGCGGAGGTCACGCCGAGCCCGGGCGTGCCATCGAGCCAGGAGTGACGCGGGTGGGATCGTCCCACGCGGTTGGCCCACGCCTGACGTTGATTCCACGCCTCATACTGGATGCGCCAGACGGGGATCGAGCTGCCCAGCGATGCATTCGTCACGCTGGTTTCATACCGGTTGATCTTAAGCGTGACCTTGTCGTCGAGCGCCCCAATCGTGACGCCGTAGTCCTTGGTCTTGCCCACCGGCGATGGAAGGTAGTTGCCCACCACGTCGCGCCGGCCGGACTCCGGTCGGAAGTTCTCCGAACGGTTGAAGAAGGTGCTGAACGAAAGCGCTCCCGGCAGGCGTCGGGTCCAGTCTTTCGGCACATGCGCAACCACACTCAACGTGCGGGTCTCTCCGGAAACCTGGTTGTACGCCCGCGTCGCTCCGTAACCGCTCACGAGGTCATCCGGGCCGCTGGGCAGGCGCCAGCGCGGGTCGCTTACCTGCAAGATGCCGAAGGCATCGCTGGGTGCCCCGGCGGCGCTATACGAGGTGGCCTTGTCCTTGCGCCAGCCATACATCGGGACGACGTTCCCGCCAAAGAGATAGCCCTGCCACACGAGCACTTGCGAATCGATCTTGTCCAGACGCCTGTTCGCACCGGTGAAAGGCCGTTGCCAGGGGTCGTCGATGTCACCCGGCCGGATCACCGGAACGGAATAGTTGGCGAAGCCTGCACTCGGCATCAGGTCGGTGTTCCAGTTGGCGACGACGTCACTGACCGGCACTTGGAACGCCTGGATGCGATTAATGTCGAGGTTGTCGAGTGAACTCCCACGGAGATCCCCGCTGACGTAGTGCTGAGTCAGGATGCGGCGGTTATCGTTGTCGACCGCGTGCGACGGCAACACTTTGGGATATTCGGCCCCGAGCCAGCCATTGCGCCACGACCGGCCCTCCAGCCGAGTTTCGTAAGCCGTGTGACTGCCGGTGAAAACGTGTCGGCCCAGAATACGGCTCAGGGTGGTGTCCCCGAGGAAGCGGCGCGCTTCCAGTTCGCCGAACGCGGTGAACCGAAGCGTCTGCCGTTCATCGTTGCTCACACCGCCGCCGTTGAGACCGCTGCCCGCCACGAACGCCCGACCCACATTCGGGTTCGGAGCCCCGCTCGGCAACGTGGTGAACGGGTCGACCGAGATCGCGTACGTGGTGTCATCCTGCCAGCGAAAGCTTCCTTCCTCGACGTTCTGGCGGTCAAAGGCCGCCTCAACACCGGCCCTGCCGTTGAAGAACGTCTGGGCCACCGTCACGTTGAGCGTGTCGAAATCCATCCATTCCCCCTTCATCGGCCCGACGAGCAGGTTGTTGTAGTAGTCGAAGATCGAGGGATCGCGGAGCGAACGCGCCTTGTAGGGCTGGATCTGATACCCGGGTTGCTGCGTCCGGAACGCCCACTCATTGTAGGAAGCGATGCCGCCCAGGTTGACGTTCTCTTTATTCTGCCGCGCCGGCACGGACGCTTGTGACCCGAGGTTGGAGACGTTCGTCACCTTCAAGCCCGACTGGAACGGGCTGTTGGGATCCGCGAACACGGCCACGACACCGCCATTGTACTGGTACGGGCTGCGACTTATCCACGGGTTGAAGGCCGCCGTGCCGACCTGGCTCAGGTCGTTCGAGTTCCTCGCCGTGAACGTCGCCTGATTCATGTCGTTGAACCAGGGCGTGATCAGATCGATCGGTGGCGTCATCAACGGGTTGTTGCTTTTGACCCGGCCAAATTCCGCGTTCGCATTCACGGTCGTGCTCATGCCGTTTCTCTTCAGCACGCGAGGAATCCAAGTGACCGCACCATACGCACGGTGGTCGTCGCGATGAGCCGGCCGCTGCTTGAACTTCTTGTCCTCGTGGAGCAGGTTGAGCCGCACGGCCAGTTCGTCGCGCGCCAACACTTTGTTGAAGTCGGCCGTAAAACGCACGGTGCCGTGGTCGTCGAGGCTGTTGCTGACTGAGTTCGAGTCGCGCAACGACGCCTTGTTGAGGGACGCGTTGATGACGCCGGCCGGGCTGCCGATGCCGAAGAGCACCGAATTCGGACCACGCTGGATGTCGACACGGCCGGTGTTGTACGAATCCCACGGCACTCGACTCAGGAAGAAGTCACGCAGGCTGTCGGCTTCGGCGAGCCCGCGCACGCGGGTGGTCGACGAAACGCCCGTTCGCCCGATGACATTGGGCACCGCCGCATCCCCGCCGCCGAGGAAATTGCCGCCCTGCCCACCCACCTCGGTGCTGGGAGTGTAAACCAACAGGTCCTCGTTGCTGCGAGCCTGGGTGTCGCTGAGGAACTTGCTGGTGACGACCGTCACCGCCGAACCGACGTCGCGCAAATCGGTGCGGAGCCGCGTGCCGGCCAGGGTGGCCCGGGCCGTGTAGCCGGCATCCTCCTCGGCGGACACGACGAAGGGCGAGAGCACAATTGCCGTCTCCTCCGGCTCCTCGGCGTCTTTTTGCGCCACTTGCTGGGCCGGAAGGAACGGGGCGGGCAGGAGCAGGGTGAGCAGGGCAGCGGATGAGCGCCAGCAGCGACGGACTTTGTGCTGATAGGTGTGGTGTTTCATGGTGGGGATGATCGGGGGCCTGGGGTTAACTCGGAACCGGCCGACTGGCGGCGTGTCCCGGGGGTCTCGGAGTACCGGATTCGTGATCGCCCTCCTACAGGCCGCCGACGGGAGGCGGCGTGAAGGGAGGCGCGAACGGAAACCTGCGCTCTGCGGCCGATATTTCCCCCGGGCTTCGCCGGATCAACGGCCGCATCTCTTTACTGGTAGAGTCCGGAGCTGGTAGTTCGTCATTATTTTATGAATACATATTATCCGCTCCCTCCCGGTGCCGGGGCTGCGCGGGCGCGGCACTTCCTGAGCGCGCGACCGGACCCCGCGGGCGGTCACCGCCTCCAAACGCCGAGAAAGATCCGCCGGAGTCCATCCGCTTCCCGCGCAAAGGCGGAAGGTCGCACGAAAGAGCGCCTCGTTTCAGGGCACCAAGGCCCGCCGCAACTGAAGGTACTCCGCCTCCTGCAGATGCTGACGCTCGAAGAACACCGCTGAGCGGTCCGGTTCCTCCGGGTACGCCAAGCCCCTCCAATGATGAGCCGCCGCTACGGAGTCCCCGCGTTGCAGAACGCGGAACCCATCCGAGACATACCGCTGCAGATCGATGCGCGCCGCCCGGTCGAACGTGTCGTCGAGCGCCGCCAGAAACGGCTCCACGCCTCCCTCGGGCGCAACCAACAGGTGCAGGTTCCTAAGGAACGCCATATTCAGCCCCCGGTTCGCGAAGGAGATGAACTCAGGCGAGAACTCTTGCGGATACCCTTCGTCCACGGGCGCGAACGCGGCCACCTCGGGTGCCGGTTCGACTCCGACGACGATGGGGACACGCAGCGCCTTGGCCGCGAACCGTTGGTTCGCGCGGACACTCGTCAGATAGCGCAGGAAATCCACCGCCAGCTCCGGTTCCTGCGCCCGCGTGGTCACGGCGAAAGGATAGCTGACGAAGCCGCTGCCTTCCGCGATCGGTCCGAGCAGGTGCGCCCCAAAGCGGGGATGATCCTTCGTCGGCAGCGGCAGGGGAATGACCGCGACCGGAAACGGGGCCTGCCGAATCAAGGCATTGGTGTCCCAACTTCCGGATACGATCATCACGGCGTTGCCCTGGACGAAATGGAAGGTGGCATTGTCCCGGTGCGTCTGCAGGAAGCCGGGCTGGAAGACCTGGCTGACTTCTCGCAAGAGCTGCCAGCCGGTGAGGACGGCCCCCTGATCGAGCGACCACTCCCCGCGCAGATAGGCGGCCGCCGTCATCGCGCTCCCCGGCGCCCCTCCCCAATCGAGCGAAAGGTCATGGTGCAGGGCCAGGGAAAGCTGCTGGGTTTGCTGGGAGAAAAAACGCCCGAGCAACATCGACGCGTTATCGTCCGAGCCGGCGACAGCCATCAGCAACCGTTTCCTCTCCTGCGCATGCTGCGCCACCGTGCGCGCCAGGCGAATGAAGTCGTCGTAGGTCCGCGGCAGCGGCTCTCCTGGCGCCACCTCCTCGTGAAGCTTGAGGTTCACGAAGACCCGGGCCGTGGCCGCGAAAGGCGGGATGCCGTAGTACTCCAGAAGGTTCGCGTAATAGGTCTGCGGGCTCGTCAACCCGTCGAGGAACGTATCCTTCCACGGCACTCCGTCCAGGGCGGTCCCGGCATTGTAGGGGTTCCCGCGCAAGACCTCGCCGGTGATCGGACGGAAATGCGCGGCGACATCCTCATCGGCCATCCGCAGGCTGATCTGCATGATGTCCGGGGGCGTTCCGCCGGATAACTGCGTGCGCTGCCAGGCATCTTCGACCCGGCGGGGAATCTCGAGGACCACGACGCGCAGGCCGGGATGGAGCGCCTCGAACTCCCGCGCCAGGTCCGCGAACGCCTCCCTCATGTTGTCGTGCAGGTAATTATGAGAGACACGCAACACCCGGTGCCCCGGCGCCTGCTCCTGCCGCTCCCGCCAGAACACGCGGGCGGCCGCGGTGACGAAGAGGGCTCCCATCAGAACCCAGGCAAATCCCTGAGCCCGGACCTTCACGGCGCCGTTCGGGCCTCGCCCGCCTCCGCCAACGCAGCCAATCGGTCCCGCACCAGTTGGGCCCGCACATCCCGGGGATTCGCGCGCAGAAACTCCCGATAATGGGTCCGGGCGAGTTCAGTCTGCCCCAGCCCTGCCGCCAGTTCGGCGATGCTCAGGCCCATGGCGGCCTGCGTCGCCGCCGACTTAAACTCGCGCGCAAATGCCGCCTGCAGGTGGGCCAGGGCACGCTGCGGTTCCTGACGATAAAACAAGTACGCCCGTCCGAGGGCGGCATGGCCGTCGCGCCGGGGTCCGTTCAAGGTCAGGCGCTCCACGACGGTCTCGGCCGCGGCAAAGTCCGGCTCGACGGACAGGGTCGGCTCGTACAGCAGCAGAAGACAGAGTTTCACGCCCCCGTGCTGGGCGAGCGGATGATGCGGCGCCGCGTCGAGGAGGGCTCTCAGCTGCGGCGCCGCGGCGGCGGGCGAGGCGCCGGCCTCATGAACGCCGGCGATGCGCGCAAGCAGGTAACGCGCCGTGATCCCCACTTCGTCCGCCGGGTCCTCGGCCACCAATCTTTCCAGGGCCTGCGCCGCTTCGGCGATCGACGCCGCCGAGCGCGGAGCAAGGTTCAGCAGGTCCGCGGCGCGACCGAGGTGCCGCGTCCGGTCCCCGGGTTCACCTCGAATAGTGGCTTCAAACAACGCGTAGGCCTCGTTGAAACGATAATGCGCCGTGGCCAGCCACGGATCGACGCGGTCCCCATCCGGCTCGGCCCGAATCGTCGCCGAGAACACCACGGGCATCACCAGCAGCAGGAAACGAATCATCGTGGCAGTTCAGCGGCGGTGAGACTGTCCGCATCACTGTTCCCCAAGGATGGGGAAAGGCGGTCGAAGCCAGGGGCCGCCCCGGGTTTCACGCATAACGGGGAAGAGGCTGCACCCACGCTGGAAATGTTCACGGCCAAAGCCAAAGAGAGAGAGATTATAGACAGTCGCCACGCCGGAAGGACCGAAAAAGCTGAAAGGAAGCACCCGGGAAAGAAAGCCCTCCGCCACTTTAACGGTAAAGAACGGCCCGGGAGGCGGGCAGGTGCAGGTCCTCGTCCACACGGGCGACATTCGTTGGGCGGCGTTCTTTACCGATAAATGCCCATCCGCGTTTACCCTGCCCCGCAGAGGGCGTTTCTGTGGGCGCATGCCTCACGCAGCCTTCCGCTTCCCATGAACGTTCGTCCGCCAAACGCCCACATTGTGCCGGCCGTTGCCTCTCGAACGATTGCCGACGAGCCACCCGCGCGCACGGTCGTCGCCTCATCGTGCCACTCCCGCGAACGACCGCACTCAGCGGAGCGCGCGCTCCCCCCACCCGGTTCACCGCAGCATCGCCTGCTCCGGCTCGACTTCTCCCGGCCTCTTCAGGTCTGGGACGGATTCGGCTTCAACTATGTGGAGGCCTCGCAAGTCCGCGCCTACGCGGAGGCACCGCAGGATTACGGCGGTCTCAGCCTCCTCAGCGAGGCCTCCCGACAACGGGTGCTCGATCTCGTTTTTGGAGAGGACGGCTTGCAGCCCGCGTTGTTAAAGATGTTTCTCGACCCGTGGCATCAGGCAGGACCGGAAGCGCCCTACGACCACCGCGCCACCACGCACTGGATGCGGTGGTTCGCCCGGGAGGGCGCCCGACGCCTGCGGGCCGGAGGATGCGATCTTCGCGTACTGACCACGCTGTACGGTCCTCCCGCCTGGATGACGCGGCAGGGTTTTGTGCGCGGCCGCGATCTCGCCCCTCGTCACTATGCCTCGCTCGCCGCCTACGTGGCCGACTGGGCACGATTCCTCCGCACTGAAGAGCGGCTGAAGGTGGCGGCGGTGTCCTTGCACAACGAGGGTGAAGACTGGTCGCGCTGGCCCGAGGACGGCGCGACCGCCGGCGACGACGTTCACGACTACAACCTGTACTGGCCACCTGAGCAGCTCACGGCCCTACTCCCCACGGTGCGCGCGGCCCTCGATCGCGTCGGCTTGAGCGACGTACGACTCAGCCCCGGTGAGACGACCAACTGGAGGCGCTTTCACACCTGGGGCTACGCGGACGCGCTCGCGGCCGATCCCGCCGCCCTGGCCTCCCTTGGCCTCGTCACATCCCATGGTTTTCATTCCGCCGGCATGCACCGCTGGAGCGCCGACCACCGCAGCACGGGAATCGACCTTCTCCGGCAGCATCGCCCGGACCTGCACGCCTGGACCACCAGCACGGGCTGGGGCACGACCTTCGGGATGCTCGTTTGGGAGGCGGAACTGAACATCTACAGCGCAAAGGTGAACGGCTTCATACCGTGGGCCGGGGTGCAGCACCACCGGCAATGGGCGGGCGGCGACCCAAATCCGAATTGCGCGATCCAGGTCCTCGATGATGGATCCATTCAGGTGAATCCTGAGTACCATGTCTACAGGCACCTCTGCCGGGCCGGCCGCCCGGGCATGCGCGTGGCCACGGTTTCCTGCAACGACAGTGAGATCGTGCCTGTCGCCTTCGCCCGAGGCGCATCCGACAGCCCCGACGCCGCCGTGATCGCCAATGTATCCGAGGAGGCAAAACGTCTCTGCATCGCGGTCGATGGCGACGACCGCTTCCGGGCCTTCCGCACCACCATCGACCACCCTTGCGAGGAGCTCGGCGAGCTGAAGCTGCGCAACGGACTCGTACTGCCGGCGCAATCCGTGACGCGCTTCCACCGGCCGCACTAGTCGCCACCGGACCACCATGCCCGCCCTGCATCGATTGCCCGACGCTATTCGCACCGAGGTGCTCGCACGACGCACACTGTTGGAGAACGGCGACGATCTCGTCGTGGATGGCGATGCCCACGTGACCGACCTCGCTGCGCTCCCTCCCCCGCTCGCGGCGCGGCTGGCCTCGTCACCCGACTACTTCCACGGCCGCCCCGTCTCTGCCGAGCAAATGCTCGCGGAAATGGACCTGGCTCAGGTCGACCTTGCGCTGATTTGGCAGAACCCGTTTGCCACGGCACGGGACGGCACGGCGGAAGCAAACAAACGGGCACTACTGGCCGCCAACGCCTACGTGCAGGACGCCGCGAGGCGGTGGCCGCGGCGCTTCATTCCGGCAGGCTGGACCGACCCGTCCGCCCTGGGACTTGAACGTGCGCTTGAGGTCGTCGAGCAGGCGATCGCCCAGGCCGGCTGCCTGGCCGTGAAGATGAACCCGGCCCAGAATCGATTTCCGATCGATCACCCGCATGTCTTCTCCCTCGTCGATCGCATTCTCGCCCTGGGCGGCATCCCCGCCTTCCACGTCGGCGGCGACACACCGTTCACACCTGCTTCAGGTCTGGAGAGAGTCGCCCGGCACTGTGCCCCGCGCCCCATCATCGCCGTCCACATGGGCGGGGGAGGCTCCAGTTACACCGAGGGGGAAACGCTCTATCAGGAGATTCGGGCGCTGGGGCTGCGTTGTTCGAACCTCTTCTTCATTCAAAGCGCAAAGCGTGACTGCCACATCGAGAGCGACTTCATCGCCTACGAACTGGCGGGCGGGCCCCATCCGCACCAGATCGCGGTGGGGAGCGATGCGCCGTACGGCAGGCTTTCGTGGAACTTCGGGGGCTACCGCTCCCTGTTCGCGAGCCTCCGCGACCCACGGCATCCCGACCCGCGTCTGCGAAGAAATCCCGGCCTCTTCGTCGGCCGCGCGGAGGCGCGGTATCTCGGCGCCAATCTCATCCGCCTGCTGCGGAATGGCTACGCGGCCTGGCCCCCGTAGGGCGTAGCGAAATCGCCCCGAGAAAGGCGTCCGTGTCTCGCGCGCGCAGCCCGACGCCGCGGACAAGGCAGCGTCTCCCCGATCGGTACGCAGCGATCGATCCGTTCCGCGAGATCAGCCCTGTGTCATGGCCACCCGTTGGCCATGCTCGACGGTCATCCGCACTGCCCAGTTCCCCGGTGGCGGCATCGTCGGCATTCCCGTTCTTCGAGGACTCAATCACGGCTCTGGAGGAATCACCGGCGGGCTATCGCGCCGACCTGGACCTAGAAGTTGATCCGACTCGAGAAGAACACGAGACGGGGGTCTCCCCAGTAACCGCTCAGAGCGCCGCCCATGATGTACTCCTCGTCGAAAATATTCTTCACGTTCAGCCGGAATTCGACCTCTCGACCGCCCAGCTTGGTGGTGTAACCCAACGCGGCATCCCAAAGCCCATAACTGCCATCACGAATGTCCGCTGGCCCGAGACCCGAGCTGATGCTGCGAGCGCTCGTGTAATTGTAACCGCCCGCGATGAAGGCACCGCGCAGCCTGCCTTGCGTGAACTCGTACTTGTTCCAAACAGCAAAGCGTTCCTCGGGCATGTTGGCGATCGGCTGACCAGCCCCGCTGCCCAGCCCCTCGCCCGAAAGCTTGGCGTAGGAAAGGATCAACTGATTGCCGCCTTCCTGCCACACGCCGTCAAACTCCCAGCCGTCCACCTGACGGCCATCGATCACGATGTCGTACTGGGTGCCGCCGCCCGGAGGCGTGGCACGTCCCATGATGTCGGTCACGGTGATGTCAAAGTATGAAATCGTACCGGAGAAACGGCCGTCCTCCGTGCCCACCTTGATACCGACATCGAGTCCTTCACCGCGCTGCGGTGGCTTCTTGAAATTGTTGCCATTGATGTCCCGACCGACGCCACGCTGCGGCCGGAACGACTCGGAGTAGCTGGCGAACACATTGACACCCGGAAAAACCTTCACGCTTGCCCCTGCCTGTGGGACCGTCGCTGTGTCCTCGGGATTGTCGATGACCAAGACCGGGTTCTGGGCGACGAAGTTTCCGACCCAGATCGAATCTTCCGTCTGGCTCTGTTCCCGACGTAAACCGCCCATCAGGAAAAGGCGTTCTCTGAGCAAGCTGGCCTGAACGATGCCGTAGAACGAACTCACGTCATTCTGCTGTCCGTCGTCACTTTGGATACGGCCAAACGCGTCACCGAGCGGACGCGCCGGGAAAAGCGGCGAAGTTCCGCCGGGGCCGCCGATCTCGTTCACCGTCAGCGGACGCGCCAGGACGGGATCAAAGTAGATCCACGGCACACCCGTGGCACCCAACTGACGCTGCCAGGTTGTCCCGCGGAACTCGGCGTCCATGCGCTCCCAGCCCGCCACCCACCGAAGCGTGCCGAACGTCAGCCGATAGTTTCCGGTCAGGTCAATCTGCGCAAAGAGGTCTTCGTTCTGCTGCAAACGCGAGCTGTTCGCTCCGCCGCGCAAGCCATCGCGACTGACACCAAGGCGGCTGTTGCCGCCGGCGGGGCTGGACCAAAGCAGCGAGGTTTCCGTGTAACGGAGAATCGAGCGCAGATTGTGCCTGTCTCCGAGCGGCGTCTCGAAGGAGACCGCCAACTCATCCATGTCGCTATCGAGGTCGCCTTGGGCGGTATTCCACTGGCGCGGCAGGAAGTCCGCAACATCGGTCCAGAACGGGCGACGGCCGCTGTGAATCAGGCCGGTACCCGCTGCGTTAACCTGCACAAACTCGGAAGGTTGATCGGTGCCAGGCACCATCGCGATGGCGATGCGCTGTGCTTCGGGCAATTGCAGCCATGCTTCGTAGTTCGCCTTGTTGTAGATGAACACTTGCGAGCGTAGATCCTCGCGGCGTCGCAAGGTCGTGCCCTCGACCGTCAGATTGGCACCGCGCCATGGCGACCATTGGATCGTGCCGTTCAGACTGTGCTGCTTGACGCCCCAGTCGTCGGTCCACCGCTCGTCGTCCAGCAGACTGGCGGTGAGCCCGTAACGCACACGCTCGCCCACCGGTCCGGAACTCTCGAGCGTGGCCCGGTAGTGATCATAACTGCCTACGGTGAGATTCAAGGAATGCCGAGCGACCGGGCCCGGGCGACGGGTGATGTAGTTGATCACGCCGCCCGGGTCCATCTCACCATAGAGCAGCGAAGACGGGCCCTTCACGACCTCGACACGCTCCGTGTTGCCAAGGTCGTGTACGTAGTAAGTCGTGAAACCGTTTCGTTTGACGCGATTGTTGGTGAACCCGCGGACATTGAAGATCCCCTGTTCACGGTCTTGTTGCGAAAGGCTTACGCCAGCTTGGTACTGGAGCGCATCCTCGATTCGGAACGACAGCGTATCTTGCAAGAAGTCGCGGGTGACGACCTGAATGTTCACCGGGACATCCTGCAATGGCGTGTCGAGACGCGTCGCCGAGATCGAATTGGTGGCTCGGTAGCCGGTGCCGCGCTCGCTCGTGACTTCGAAGGGAGACAGCGTGACCGTCTCCACGGGCGGGGTCTGTCCGCGTGCGAACGGACCAGACAAGGACACGGCCATGGCCAGAGTAATCAGGGGGCGATAGTTCATTGTTTTCGGTGGGTTAATGGAAGGTCTTGTCCATCGCTCTGCAATACGCGTGAAGCCCTGGTTCAGGCTGTGTGGTTGGGCAGACACACGAGGGTGGGCTCGAGGGCAGAGCGTGGGGCGAAGTTAGAACTAGAGAACTAGCAGGAGTTCGCAGGGTACGGATCGCAACGATCACCGGAGTGGACATGTCCACTGAAGAGCGAACGCCCGGGGTGCGACATTCATGTACGCAGGATCGCGCTTGGCCTTCGCTGGGTGTGGCGTCTCAAGGTTCCGTCGGCAATGCCACCAGACGATCGTCGACGAACTCGGCTTCGATCGCCCGCGCATTGTCGACCATTCTCCCGTCGAGGAAAACAAGGTGGAGCGAGGCCCCGGACACAACCCGGCTGGCGACGAAACAGTCCGTAAGAGGAGAGACGATACCGGAAAACCGGAACTGATCGGCGCTCCGCAACTCGAAGGCTGCGGGGGTCGTCGAGGCGTTTCGCACCCGCCAGACGGTAGCCTCGGCCCCGAACTCATCCGCGGGGATGCGACCTACGGATACGAGTGTCATCCCACCGGAAGCCGGGCCATCGTAGGGGTGTGAAGCCGAACCATCGCGTCGCACCGCCGCGTCCAGCCGAATAAGAGTGCGCAGCGCCAGTTCGTCCGAAGGTTCGCTGTAGCCCGCCGAGTTGAAGGCGATCACCCGGAAAACGTAGCCGGTGTCCGGTTCCAGGCCGGTGACCAGCGCCGACGTCACGCCGGGTGAGACCTGCGCAACCACCTCCCAATGCCCTTCGGTCTTCCGCTCCACGAAGGCACCGACGTCATCCCCGGCACCCTCCCAAACCAGGAGAGCAGAGGTATCAGTGGCTGCTTGCACCGCCAGTGAGTAAGGCGCCGCAGGTACTCCGGCCACCGGCGAAGGAGCAGGCCCCTCGCCCACTGGTGTATAACTCGCGTCGGCGGTGATCAGAATTCTGTCAATCAGGACGCCATCGGCCTTCATGAACATGCTGATCATATAGTCGCCGGGGGCCGGCACCTGCATCGTGGCACGGCCGCTCTGCGGGCCGGCAGTCTCGTTGATCCATGACCGCTCGTTGGACCAGCCCCATGTCCCGACGCCAAGACCGCCGATGTCCATGGCCGGGCCGTCGGCCACACCGGCAAAGCCGATATGCACATTGGCATCCTCCTCGATGGAAGCCTGGCCGCGAATCCACACGTAGTGGGTGCCGGCGCGGTTGAAACGCACCAGGTAGTCCACCCGGGCATTCGGGCTCGCCGGTGAGCTGAGTGCCGCCGTCGCGCGAGAGTGAATCACGAGGCCGGAGTCCGGCGTGGCGTGCATGGCCGCCCCGCCCGAGGCGCCAGCCGCGTACGCCGTGAACCAGTAGTGGGGATCGCGCGTCGGCGTGAAACGGTATCCATCCAGTGGAGCATTGTCCTGGTACGCCTCCGCTTCGAAGACCAGTAGGCCCTCGGCACCTTCATCCTGCACGAAGGCTCCCGGCAGGGAAGGCAGCCGCGCACTGTCGGCCGACCGGTAGAGCGGCATGACAAAAGACTGCTCGTTGATGCGCGTGGGCACCTGTTCCAGCATGGTGGCAACCGTCGTTCCATTCTGCGTTTCTCGCACAATTTCCGTGTAGTAACTGCGGTCCCCGCCCCGGAAACCAGCCACGACGAGCGAGGCGGTTGCGTCCTCGATCGGAAATGCCGTCGGCAGCGCGATGGCCGGATTGTTCTGATACCACGGTCCGGGCAACAGTGTGCCGCCCAACAGTTCGGTTCGACCGCCATTCCGAGTCGTCAGGATACGTGATGGACCTTCGGTCTTGAGACCAAGCACCCACAGCATGCCGCCATCGTTCAACGTCACCGGGGCGGAAGGATCGTTGTGATCCTGCTCGGGATTGAAATTTCGGGCCCAGACGCGATTGCCGCCGAAATCGAACTTGGGACGCGCCAGCGGCCTCAACAGCTGGAAATTGCGCAACGACGCCACGTCTTCGATGAAGAGTTCGGACGTCGTGTGCCCCTTGTAGAACACACCGTGAGAGTGCTGGATATTCTTAAGCACCAGCGGCTGCGTTCGATAATTGTCGAAATAGATACCATTGCGCATCCAGTTCAGGCTGGTGGTGGTGAACAGCGAATCGATGAAGAGCTCCGGATGATGGGTATCCTCCAGCCGCCAGGTGTAGAGACCGGTGCGCTCCTCAGGCACAACCCGAAGGCTCACCATCGACATCATGCCGGTGATGCGGCGGACATTTCCCCGCACCGTCACCGGTGTATCCAAGACGTAACGACCCGTCGGGAAGTACAGCGTGGTCTTTCCGCTCGCTGCCATGGAATCGATCGCGGCCTGGATGGCCGGCCCGTCGTTGTCTCCATCCACACCGGAAGTCGCCCCGAAGTCCTGGACGTTCACCCACTGGGAAACCGGATCCCAGGGTGTCTCCGGGGTTTCCTTGATCGGCAGATTGAGCGACGTGGAGGGCGCTCCCGGAACCGGATTGAAAACGGTGGGGTGCACGAACTCGGAGATGCTGCTCGTGCCCACCGCATTTCCATCCTGCTGAATCACGGCTTCGTAACCAGAACTGGTGAGATTTCGCGCGAAGAGGAAACCCTCGTTGACGATGGCTGCGGCGCTCTCTCCGCCCTGAAAGGAGGAATCGATCACCACGACATGTCCACCCGCGTCGGCATTCACGATGGCGGGAACCCGGTTGAAACTGAGGATGCCGCGCAGGCTCCAGTTGAGCCGAGTGTTGTGAAAACCCGCCACCGCCTGACCTGCCAGCCTGAGGTGCTCGGCCGTCATATGATAGTTTCCGTCAGAGGAGGCGCGCACACCGTAATCGAAGCCCTGGACCTCGACATCCTTGAGCAACGCCGGGCCAGGGATCGAGTAGAGAGAAAGGTCGATGCCAGCCACCCCGTCACCGTCGCCCGAACGCACCAACACGTTGCGCACCGAGCCCTGGTTGTTGGCAATGTAGATCAGACCGACCGCGCCGGGATTCCCGCTGCCGGTGTCAATGGTCAGATCCATGATGTTGTTCATGAACGCAACATTGGTGAAGGGACGGAGATCCCCCGTCGTGCGCAGCAGGGCCTTGGGTTGCGCGGGATCGCCAAAACCCGACGCACCATCATCAAGTTTCAGAACGACACCCTCCCTGCTCTGGCCGAGGAAGGTGACGCTGGCACTGAGGAGGTTGTTGGTGCTGTCGACCGTGAGCGTATCCGTCACTCGATATACGCCATCGGGGAAATAGAGCGTACCTCTGACGTCGAACCCCTTGGCACGGTCGATCGCGGCCTGGATTGCCGCGGTGTCGTCGGTCACTCCGTCACCGACGGCGCCGGCGAGCTTCACATTGATTTGCCCTGCATTGGCCGGAAGCTTTGCGCTGGCGAGATCGGTCACGAGGACACGCAGGTCATCATAAACGAAGCGGGTGCCGCTGGCATTGCTGCCCACCGCCACCGCGTTGAACGACACCAGCTCGTTTCCCCCTAGGGCTCCGGACGTCGTCTCGCTCATTGCCGAGTTGCCAACCCGCGTCTGCCACGTGACCCGATCGCTGAACCGGGTCACGGTGAACGTCACCGTGGCGGGGTTCGCGCCGAGGCTGAAGAACGCCGTGTCGGTGACGCTTGCCGATAGACTGTTCACCAAACCCGCCACGCCGGGCGCCTTGTAGAGATAGCGCGGATTGTTGCCCGCGTTGGTCGCGATCCAGTTCACGTAGCCGGCGTGTCCCGCGACATTATCCGAGGCGACGTCCGCCGCGACCTGCGGTGAACTGCCCGAGTCAAACAAGCCAAAGCGCAGGCGAAGCCCCGTGATGCCCGACATTTCCTTCACTGAGAACGTGAGCGTGATCGACCGACCGACCTCGAGAGTCTGGCGGGGAAAATAGGCGACCGCCGAAACGTTGCCGCCCGGCTCCAGCACAAGTGCCTGGTCCTCTGTCTTCAGGTTTCCAGGCCCCGTCCGGAACCAGCCGACACGGTCGCCGTCGTTGAAATTGTCCGCAAAAACCTGCGTCTGCGCACGCAAGGCTGGATGAAGGATACCGACGAGGAGTAGAGCGGCTGAGCCAAGGAGTGTTCGGGACATGGAGGAGCGAGAAAGCGGTTGAATGGGAGTATAGGATCCTGCTTGGGCCAACGTCGGCCGGGCACCCGTGCCGCCTCCGCCGAAGCGCGAACGCAGGAAGGCGTGCCACCGGGACTTATGGCTGGACGTTAGAACGAGGTTTCGATTCCGAAACGGATTTGCCGTCCAGGCGCCGGCCCGAGATCGCCCGGATAGTAAAGCTGATCAAAGGCGTTTGCCACATTGAGGCGCAGCGTCGCTCGCGAACCGAGCCAGCGGGCGGCGTAGCTGGCGTTCAGGGTCAGCGTTCGGTAGGAACCAAACACGTAGCGCGTGGTGGAAAGTTGAGCGAGTCGCTCGTCGACCCAGACGTAACTTCCCCCCACGGTCAGGCCCTTGAGTGGCCCGCCGGCGAAGGCGTAACGGGTGGTCAATGTGACCTGGTGACTGGGAATGAACGGCAAGGGCCGGCCTTCCAGGGCCGGGCTCTGCTGATTGCTCACAACATAGGCATCCACGTAGGCGTAACCGGCGAGGACCTGCCACTGCGGCGTCAGGTTGGCGTTGGCATTCACCTCAAAACCCTCGCCTTTCTCCTCACCGGTTTGGATCTGGGCCGTGAATTGGCCCAGGTCATCCGTCACCGTGACGTTACGCGTAATGCCGGTCTGACGGATCTCAAAGACGTTGGCATTCAGTGATGCACGTCCCGAGGGCGTATCGATCTTCACGCCAATCTCCGTGCCCTTGCCAACGGTAGGATCGAAGGACGACAGCGAACGATCTACGTTGAGTCGCAAGTTCGGAAGGGAGCGGAACGACTCGGCATAATTCGCATACACGGCCAGCCATGGCAGTGGGCGCCCCAAAACGCCTATTTGCGGTGTCGTGCGAGAGACCGAGGATGGGATGATGGAACCGGAAAGCCGGTTGGTGTTCTTCTGATCGATCTGGGTTCGACGCAGTCCGCCCAGCAGGTGAAGGCGATCATCGAACCCGGCCGCCTGAATCACGCCGTAGTATTCGTTCGCCTCAAACCGATTCTCGACGTTTGAGTTAATGGGGATCAACTCACGGTCCGGCAAAGTCGGATTCCAGGTCGACGGATCGGCGAGATTCCAGGCGGCGGGCACGCCGAGCGCTGCGGCGCTGGTCGAGCGGTTGAAGTTGTCGAGCTGATTGTCTTCGGTGTCCCATCCCGTAATCACCCGGAAATTGAATCCCTTGAACGAGAACTTCGTCAGCAGCTCCGTAACCATCTTGAAGTTGTGGTCGGTGATGTCGTTGTAGGCCACCCCTCGCGAAAGGAGGTTCCTCTGGGCACCGGAGACAGTGCTGGCCGTCGTCATGTAGTTGTCACGCTGCCTCAGGAAATAGGTCGCGTAATTCCGGAGCGTGAACGTCTCGCTGAACGTGTGTGTGAGGTCGCTGCCCCACGTCGTGCTCTCGAGTTTGACGTAGGTGTCGGCGGTGTTGGCATTGAACGTCTCCGGAAGATAGGGCACGAAGAAGGTGCCGCTGGCCGCATCGAGCAACTGGGGAAACGGCGAGAGCGGGCGGTCGACCTTCACGTTGATCCACTCGAAATCTCCCGTCCACGTGGTGCGCGGAGTCAGTCTCACCTGAACGACGGGCGCGACCACGCGCTTCTGCGTATCCGCAAAGTCCCGATGACTGCCTTGTTCCAGGTAGCTCGCATCGACGCGAAAGAGCACAGACCTCGTCGCGTTCAGCGGCCGGTTATAGCTCAGTGTGGAGCGCAGGAAATCGTCGGTGCCAAAGCTCGCCCCAACCGAGACCTGCGGAGTGAGCGTCGGCCGCTTGGTGATCGTGTTGATTGCGCCGCCCGGATCGAGGAATCCGTAGAGGAGGGCATTCGGGCCCTTCGCCACCTCGATGCGCTGAATATTGACCGTATCGGTCAATCCCACCCGGCGGACGCCATTGCGCAGCGTGTTGGCCGTGCGAAACCCGCGTACGGTGAAGTTGGCGAAATCAGAGTTGTTTCTCGGCTCGGCGGTCATGCCCGCGACATTACGCGCCGCCTCAGCCAGATCCGTGGCCTGGAAATCCCGCAGAAACTCCTCGGTAACCACCTCCAGCGAAATGGGAATGTTCCGGATCGGAGTGTCAACGCGGGTACCGGAAATTGAGTTCGCGGCTCGATAGCCATCGTCCTTGCTGGTCGACACGACAAAATCAGAGAGCTGCACTGCCTCATTGGCCGGAGTCATGGGATCGGCCGGGCGTACGGTTTGTGCATGGAGCGAGGCAAGGCCTGCGAGACCGAGGGTCAGGCAAAGGCGCACGCGGGAAGGAGGAGACGAGAACGTCGGTTTCATGGGGTGAAGGATTGGGCGGGGCGACAACGGGCGAAGCAGCTTTGCGGTCGGCTAAGCCGGCACCCGTGGGGATGTGGGCAACATGCAAGGCTTGACCCGGCCTGCGATTCGGCGCGCGGTGGACTCGTCCACCAAACACAGAATCGCGACCCCAGACCAATTCTGTCCCAAGGGAATCATCCCGGTTCATACGACACGACCAGCCATGGCAAAACTCACGCACACCGTACGCGACCTTGCGAAGGCCATGGGCCTCGGGAAATCCACGGTCGCCTACGCCCTTCGCGGGGATCCGAAGATACCCGCGGCCACACGCGAGCGCATCAAGGCGGAGGCGCACCGGCTTGGCTGGCGGGAGAATCCCCTGCTTTCCACTTGGATGGCGCACGTCCGCCGCTCGCGCCGCCGCGCCGACGCCACCACGATGGCGTTCCTGACCTTCTGGCGTGACAACGAAGCGCGCCTGAACGCATTTGCCTGCGACGAGTTCTCCCGAGGAGCTCGGGAGCGGGCGGAATCCCTTGGCTTCCGACTGGAAACCATCGAAGGCGATGCCCCGCGCATGACCGATGCACGATTGAACGGCATTCTCCTGGCCCGCGGGATCCAGGGCGTGCTGGTCGGGCCTACGCCCCGGGCACGTCCGGCGCTTGCGCTCGATTGGTCCAGCTTCGCCGCCGCCACCTGGGGCTATTCCGTACGCGAGCCAAACCTGCATCGCGTCAGCAATCATCAGATTCATTCCGTGATCCTCGCCGTCGAACAGCTGCGCAGGCGGGGTTTCAAACGCATCGGCCTTGCACTGCAGAACACCTTCGACACCCGCCACGACAACGCCTGGCGCGCGGGTTTCCAGATCGAGCGTCACCGTCTCAACAACCGTTTCACCGTCGTTCCCTTCATCGCCCCCCACCAACAGTGGAACGTTTCCCATTTTCGGGCGTGGCTCCGACGCACGCGTCCCGACGCCGTCGTCAGCAACCGCCTCGAGGTCTGGTCGTGGCTCGAGGCGTGCCGCCTTCGGCCGGGACTTCCCGATGGCGTCGGTTTCGCGGATCTTGACTGGACGCCTGTCGGGCCACCACGGAATGGCGTCAACCAGCGGCATGCCGAGGTGGGGGCGGCCGTCGTCGACCTGATCGTCGGTCAGATCTACGCCAACGAACGCGGCCTGCCTGCCACTCCCAAGGTCGTTCTGATCGAGAGCACATGGGTCGATGGGGCCGCCACCTAGGACTCACGCTCCCAATTTCGCCCCCTCGTCATGGATCTGCATTTGAAGGAAAAAACGGTTCTCATCACCGGCGCTTTCGGAGGCTTCGGCCGGGCTCTGGTCACAGCCTTTCGCCGTGAGGGGGCGCAGGTGGTCGCGGCCGGGCGTCAGCCCCCCGACGAAGTCGGCGACGACTTGGCCACCCTCGGTCCGGGCGTGAGCTACCTCAGGTGCGACTACACGCAACCCGAGACCATTGTCGACGCCGTCACGCGAGCGCGCGCCGATATCGTCATCGCCAACGCCGGACTGACGCAACCTCACCCGATCAGCGAGGTATCGCTGGAAGCGTGGCGCGCCGTGATCGACGTCAACCTCAACGGCAACTTTCTCCTCGGTCAGGCTGCCTCGCGCGATCTGGCTGCTCGAGGAGGAGGCGTGATCCTGTTCATCGGCAGCTGGGTCCAGACCGTCCCGCAGCCGAATGTGGGGGCATACGGCCCCAGCAAGGCGGGAATGAAGATGATGGCCCTTTGTCTGGCGAGGGAGATGGCTCCGCGCGGAGTGCGCATCAACGTGCTAAGCCCGGGGATCATCGACTGCGGTATGGCGGCCCGGCAGATGGCCCGCGAGCCGAGCCGCCGCTCCCGCGCCACCCACGTCAGTCTCTGCGGTCGCTTGGGGACCGCTGAAGAAATCGCGGACGCCTGCCTCTTCCTTTGCTCCCCTCGGGCCGGCTTCATCCACGGCGCCGACCTGCTCATCGACGGCGGGGCCAGCCTCGGCTCCCAGTAGCTCTCCCTGCCCAGCCTTCATGATCGCCTGCTTCGGAGAACTCATGCTGCGGCTCGAGCCCTCCGGCCGTCAGCGCTTCGCACACAGCCTCCCAGGATCGCTCACCGCGACCTTTGCCGGCGCCGAGGCTAACGTCGCCGTCGCCATCGCCCAGTTGGGAGGGGCAGCCCGCTTCATCACCACCCTACCGACCCACCATCCTGCCGCCGACGCCGCGGTGCGTGAAATCACCTCCTTGGGCGTCGATGCAACCGGTATCTGTTTCTCCGATATAGGCCGCATGGGTCTCTATTTCTACGAGCCGGGCGGCCTTGGTCGTGCCGCTTCGATCAGGTACGACCGTAGCGACTCGTCTTTCGCCCTGGCCGCGCCTCACTCGTATCCTTGGGATGCCCTGCTCGCGGGAGCCACCCGGCTGCACCTTTCTGGCATTACCCCGGCCGTCTCCGCCAACGCGTGCGCCGCCGGCCATGATGCGGTTGCCGCCGCCGTCCGTCGCGGAGTGCCCGTTTCGCTGGATGTCAACTTTCGCTCCTCCCTCTGGCGCTGGTCGCCGGACCGGACGCCGACCCAACTCGCCGCAGACGAGCTCGCGCGGCTCGTCGCGCAGGCGGATGTGCTGTTTGCGGGTGCCGCGGACGCCGCACTGTTGCTCGGATTGCCCGCCATTCCCACGCCGGAGGCCGCACTGTACGCCTTAAGCCAGCGTTTCTCCCGTCTCCGATACCTTGCCTGCTCCCATCGGGCCGAGGACCGGCACGGCCAACCCGTGTGGAGTGGACGCCTGTTCGACGCCCGTACTGGACAGACGCACGCCGGACCGGAGTTCGTCGTCTCTGGTTTGGTGGACCGCCTCGGCATTGGGGACGCCTTTGCCGGCGCCCTGCTTCAGGCGATCGCCAACCCCGCCTCCTCCGACCCCGGCCGCGCCCTCGCACTCGCCACGGCTGCCGCGGCCATCAAGCACGGCATTCCCGGTGACTACCTGCGCGCCGCGTTGAGCGAAGTCGAAGCCGCCCTTCTCGGTGCAACGGCCAATCGCGTCCGTAGATGAAGCCGTCCCAAACCGAACTGGATGCCGCACTCCACGGCTCACGCGTCGTCTTCATTATCCGGCGGCACACACCGTGCGACCTTCCCTCCCTGATCTCCGCCGCGATCGCGGGAGGGGCGCGCCTCATTGAGATCACCCTGAACAGCCCGGGCGCACTCGAAGCCATACGTGCCAGCGCGGCAGAGGCTCCGCGTGGCGTCTTCATCGGCGCCGGCACCGTGTGCACCCCCGCCGACGTGGAGGCAGTGGCAGCCCACGGCGGGCAGTTCGTGGTCTCCCCGATCTTTGAACCCGCGGTGGTGTCATCCGCTTCGCGCTTCGGCCTCATCAGCTTTCCTGGGGTGGCCACTCCCACCGAAGCATGGCGCGCGTCCCAGGCCGGAGCTTCTTACCTCAAATGGTTTCCCGCCGGATCACCTGACACCATCCGCTCTCTCCGTGTCCCCTTCCCCAACCTGTCTTTCGTCGCCGTCGGTGGCGTGACCGCCGCCAATGCGCGCGACTATCTGCGCGCCGGCTGTATCGCCGTCGGCATCGGCGGCGCCCTGTTCTCCGATCCGACCATGCCACATGACCGCATCACCGCTCACGTACGCGCCGCTCTGGCGGCATGCGCTCCCGAATCGCACCCATGCCCGACCTGATCCAATCTGTCGAAGCCTTCCCCCTGACGCTCCCGCGTGAGGTCCCCTATCTGGGGGCAATCGAGCCCGGCGTGAGGATTACCTCCAACGGTCTTTTCGTCCGGCCTGGGAACGGAACCGTATATAGCCTCCATGAGCATTGCGTGTTGGTAAAGGTCACCACCAACTCCGGCCTTGTCGGATGGGGAGAGGCCGTTGCCGTCGTGGCGCCCACCATCGTCGCTACCGTCATCCGTGACTTGGTGGGCCCGCTCGTCGTTGGTCGCGACCCTGAGCACGTTGTCGCCATCTATCACGACCTGTACGATGCCCTTCGCGTACGGGGTTTCTTCGGCGGCTTCTATCACGATGCGCTCGCGGCTCTCGACATCGCCCTGTGGGATGCGAAGGGCAAGCTTCTGGGTCGCCCTATCCACAGCCTCCTCGGCGGCGCGCGCCTGGAACGACTGCCCTGCTACGTCTCGGGGTTGCCCGAATCAACCCTCGCTTCCCGCGTCAGCCTGGCGCTCGCGTGGCAAGGACGTGGCTTCAACGCCTTCAAGTTCGCTGCTGCCGTGTCCCACGAGGGGATTGTCGAGGAGATGCGCGCCTTGCGTGGGGCCCTTGGGCCCTCGGCCAGAATTCTCGTCGACCTCCATTGGAAGTTTACCCCTGGCCATGCAATCAAGCTCATCACCGAGCTTGAACGCCACGACCTCCATGTGGCGGAGGCCCCCCTCCGCCCGGAGGATGTGGGGGGGCTCGCCCGTGTGGCCCGCGCGGTACGCACACCCGTCGCCATTGGCGAAGAACTGCGCACGGTCCATGAGTTCCGCCCCCGTTTCGAAGCGGGCGCGATGGATGTCATCCAGCCGGAAATGGGGCGCACTGGCCTGACCGCGTTCTGGCAGATCGGCCAGCTCGCCCACGCCTGGAACTGCGAAATCATGCCGCACGCAAGCATTGGGATCGGAGTCTTCCAGGCCGCGAGCCTGCACGCCTCCGCCGCCCTGACCGGCTTCACGCTGCATGAATATCAGCACTCCATCTTCGACAAGAACCTCGCCCTCATCACCGGCGATATGCGCTGCGAAGCGGGCTTCTTCCACCTCCCTACGGGTCCCGGCCTGGGTGTCGAGCCCCGCTCCGAGGCACTGGAACTCGCAACACGCTTCTAGCTCCTTTCCGCCTCAGTCCCGTTTTTCACCAGCCCTCGCCATGTCCACCATCACGGGCGTCTGCCCCATCATTCCCTGCCCTTTTGACGAGACCGGAGCCGTCAACCACGACGATCTTGCTCGCGTCATCACCTGGATCGCCGGCCACGGCGCCCATGCCGTGACACTCTTCGGCATCGCCGGCGAGTACTACAAGCTGACGGATGCCGAACGTATCCTCATGATGGAGACGTCCGTGGCCTCCGCGCGGGCGGCGGGCGTTCCGCTCATTGTTTCGGTGACTGACCACGCGACCAGCATCGCTGTCGCCCGCGCCCGCCAGTGGCAGGCCATGGGCGCCGACTGCCTCATGCTCCTGCCACCGTTCTTTCTCAAACCGTCCGGCGCCCAGCTGGTCGCCCACATGACCGCCGTGGCCCGTGCCGTCTCCATTCCGGTAATGGTGCAATATGCGCCCGAGCAGACCGGCGTCGCCATCACGCCGGACGCCCTTTGGTCGATCGCCCGGAACTGCGAAACCGAGGTCATTTACAAGATCGAGAACCGTCCACCCGGACCGACGATTTCGCGGCTGCTCGCGCTTTCCGAGGGCCGTGCGCGGATCTTCATGGGCAATGCGGCCTTCCAGCTCGTCGAAAGCCACGCCCGCGGCTGCGTGGGCCTGATGCCCGGCTCCTCCATGACCGACCTTTATCGCCGGGCTTGGGACGCGCTGCTCGCCGGCCGGCGCGACGAGTCCTTCCGCCTGCACGCCCTCCTCCTCGCCGTTCTCAATCATATCCGCCAGGACGTGGAACAGATCATCCATTTCGAGAAGAAGATCCTGCACCGCCGCGGCGCACTCCTCACCACCGGTAGGCGCGAACCGTGCTTTGTATCCGATTCACACTACGACGCAGTCTTCGAGGAGCTGTGGCCGCTGCTCTCCGAGGAGCTCGCCCCGTGATCCGCTTCCCACTCGAACCCACCCGGGGAGTCCGCGCCGCACCCTCCGCCAACGGTGACGTCCCCCGTTTCGGAGAGGCCTGGGAGGTCGGACCGACCGACCTTCTTCTCGCGCCCCAGCCAGGATCCGCTCTACCGATCGACACCGGTGCCGATCTTCGCATCACTCTCGGCGGCGAGGTCCCGGATATCCGCAACCTGCAGGTGGAACTGCCCGACGGCACGCCCCTCGGTGACATCGACGTGCGCTACGGCTGCACCTTTCAACCCTTTGCCCTCAGTCTGTCTCCTCGAACTGCGCACACCGTCGCCTCGCACGGTGCGCGTCTGCGCCCGTCCGACCCAGACAAACCCGTGCGGGTTCTCCGCCCGGTCAATCCGCTCACTGGCCTCGCGCCGGGTCTTGGGCCCCATCTCTTGCTGCGCGGAGGCACCCCGCCCGACTTGACGCGTTTTGACGCGTCACTCGCCTCTCTTCACACCCTGCAACCGTTCAACTGGCTGGAAGGCTGTGTGCTCGACGGGCTTCGCGCCGCCGGACACCACGAGGCCCTCTCTGCCCACCTCGACTATTATTTCCCCGAAGGAAGACTTCGCTATGTCGGACCGCGTGGTGAAGCACGCGCGAACGAGATCTTCGGTATCGAGGCCCTGCTCCCCTTCGCGTTCCTGCCGGCGCACCACCCGGGCACTGCGTTGATGGCCCCCTTTGTGCGGGCCAGGCTCGGTCCGGACGGATTGCTCCTGGATCGCCACGAAGACGCCGAAGGCCGGCCCCGTGCGCACACCGAGATTACGATCGAAGGCTGCTACACCCTTGCCTACCCGCTGGCGGTGGCGTGTCTGCGCGACGGCCTACCCGCGTGGCGGGAACTCGCCTGGAAGCAAGTATCCGCGCGCTGCGACCACCTCGTGCACGGCGGAGTGGTTGCCCAGCGGGCCGCCTTGGGCGGCCCCATCAGCCAGGCTGATTGGGCGCGCGCCTGCGGTTGGTTCCTACTCGGAGTCGCTCGTACCGCCGACGTGCTCCGCGATCCACCGCCGCTCATTGCAGCCACGTTTGCCCAGGTGGCCCAACGCGCCCTCGGCCTGCAACGCGACGACGGCCTGTGGTCGGTCTACCTCTCCGAGCCCGCCACGGGTTCCGATACGTCCGGGTCCGCCGCGATCGCCGCCGGCCTCGCCCTGGGGGCTCGCCTCGGACTCCTGCCTTCGGCCCCCGCCGCGTTGCCGGCGGCAACGCGCGCCGTGAAGGCAATCGCAAACCATCTGGCACCGGACGGAATGCTCGGCGGATCCGCACAGCTCAACCGCGGAGGCGAGCCTCTTCAACGAGGCGGCTTCCGCGTCCTCGCTCCCTTTGCCATGGGGCTCCTGGCCTCGGCGCGTGCCGCGGTACACTCACCAGCCTGACCCCGGCGACGCTCCCTCCTCCATTACCCTCCTATGCGTGCCCCTCACCTCACTCCAATCGCCGCGGAAGACCGTGTACCTCTGAAGCAGAAGATCGCCTACGGTCTGGGGAACGTGGGTTCCGGCATTCAGGAACAGGCGGACAAGGCTTTGCTCAATCCCGTCTTCGTGCTCCTCGTGGGGATCTCTCCTTCGACCTTGAGCCTCCTCAGCATGGCCTATCGCGCCTGGGACGCCGTCACCGATGCCCTCATGGGCTGGATCTCCGACAACACCCGCAGTCGCTGGGGCCGCCGGCGGCCCTACATCTTCGCCGGGGCCATTCTCATGGGGATGTGGATGCCCGTGCTCTTCTTCTTCAACCCCACCTGGAGCATCCCGGCCATTACTTGGTGGATGTTTGGGGCAATGCTCGGTCTGTATCTGGTCAACACCCTTTTCAACATCCCCTATCAATGTCTGCTGCTGGAGATCACGCCCGACAGCAATGAGCGCACCAATGTCGTCGTCTGGCGTTCCTACCTCGGCAAGATTGTCGAGCTGATCATCGTCTGGATGTGGTGGATTGTGCAGCTCCCGTTCTTCAACAACGCGGCCGGTGAAACCGACATCCTCAACGGAGCCCGCTGGGTCACTTGTGGACTGGGCATTGTCGTGATCGTGCTGGGATTGTTGCCCGCCTTGTTGATCCGCGAGCGCTATTATCACCGGGCGGCGGGTCAGGCAAAACAGTCCTTTTGGGCCAACTTCCGCCTGACCTTCGCCAATCGCCCCTTCGTCATTCTCACCGGGCTCACCCTCCTCATGACGATCGGCGTGAACATGGCATGGGGTTTGGATTTCTACACCCGGCTCTACTATGTTTGCGGTGGCGACCAAAGCCTCGCCGCCACCCTGCAGGGCACGCAGGGGACGATCACCGTCTTCACGTCGCTCGCGAGCATTCCGTTGTTCCAATGGATTGCCCGGCGGTTCGGAAAGCTCGCCGCGCTCAAGCTCACCATGTGGATCGTGCTGACCGCGAGCGCCAGCACCCTCGCGTGCTATACACCCGCGGCACCGTGGCTCAGCGTTCTTCCAGGACTTCTGCTGTCCCCGGCGATCACCGCGATCTGGGTGCTCGTTCCCTCGCTGACCGGCGACATCATTGATCACGATGAAGTCGCCACGGGCCAGCGCCGCGAAGGTGCCTTCGCGGCCATCTTCTCATGGTTCCTCAAGCTCGCGTTCTCCCTCGCCGCCGTCCTTTCGGGTCCCTTGGTTGAACTCGCCGGATTTCGCACCGAGCTTCGGCATGCCGTCCCCGCTGACGTGCAGGACAACATGCGCCTTCTCCTCGCCTTCGCGCCCGCCTGCCTCCTCGCACCGGCCATCTGGCTTACCTACCGTTTTCCTCTCACCACCCAACGGATCGAGGAGAACCGGCACGCGCTCGAGGCACGCCGGGGTAAGTTGTAGCCTGGCCCCGCCGGGTCGATCAACCCGGGGCCGGGACTCAGGCAAAGACGAGCATCAAGGTCACCACCGCGACCGCCCACAGCCCCCACCACAGGTGGAAACTGCGCGCGCCGCCGTGGTTTGCCCGCTCCTTCTCCGGCAGCCGGAGGAAACTCGCGTCCCACACCGCCGTCCGCGCCCGAAATCTCGGGCCGATCAAGGATCCGCCTGCCAGCACGGTCGCGCTGAAAACGAAGGTGAGGAAGGCCCGATTCAGGAATGAATCGAGGAACACCCACTCGGTCACCCCCGAGGTGATGCGAAGCCCGATCCCGAAGAGGATGCCGCCCAGGAGGGCCGCATTCGCCGCCACAGTCTTGGCTCCGCTCCACATCATTCCGCCCACAAAAATCACCCCGATCGGCGGGCCGAAGAACGCCGCCATATCCTGGATGTAAATGAACAGTCCCTTGTCGAAGCGCGCGATGAAGGGTGCCCACGCCATCCCGATCGCGAGCAGTCCAAAGGTCGTCCATCGCCCCATCCGGACCAACTGCTCCTGGGTCGCCTGCTTGCGGGCGAATCGCTGATAGAAATCGATCGTCAGGATCGTCGAGGCGCTGTTGAGGACGCTCGAGACGGTGGACATGATCGCCGCCGCCATTGCCGCCAGCACCAGGGCACCGAAACCCGCGGGCAGGAGATCGCGTACCAACGTATTGAATACCTTGTCGCGCGGAAGCTCGCCGCCGTAAATGGCGAACGCCGCCAGGCCGGGTATCACGACGATCAAAGGCATCAGCATCTTTATCGCACCCGTCAGGATCACCCCCATGCGCGCATCCCATTCGGTTCGAGCGCCAAATGCCCGCTGGATGTAAAACTGGTTGGTGCACGCATACCAGAGCCCCAGCGACATCCATAACGTGAATACACCGGTCCAGGGCGCAAACGGATGATTCGCCGGGTGCAGCAATGTCGTCCGGCCGGTTTCGGCGGCCGCATTGAGTGCCCACATCGCCGCCCACCCACCCGCACGGTCCACCGCAAAAATGAGCACGGCCACACCACCGGCCAGGAGGATTCCAACCTGCACCACATCCGTCCAGACCACGGATGCCAGCCCGCCCTTGACACTGTAAATGCCCGTCACCACCCCCACCACTCCGATCCCGGCCAGAAAATACCAACTGAAGCCGTCCGGCCCCAGCGCGGGATTCCCGGGTCGAAAGTAATCATGCATGATGAGGCCGCCCGCATAGAGGGCCCCGGCGAGGAGGGCCATCACGAGGTGCAACACACTCAACGCGGCAAAGATTGCCCGCGTGGATGGCGCGAAACGTGTCTCCAAGAAGGTAGGTACCGTGAAAATCCGTGTTCGAAAATAATAGGGCAGGAACAAGAACAGGAGCAGGCTGAGCGACATCAGGGACATCAGCTCCCAGTTCGCCGGTGCCAGCCCAAAGATGTACGCCGCCCCCACCATCCCGATGAAATGCTCGGTCGAGATGTTTGAACCCACCATCGACAGACCGACGGCATACCAGGGCAGCCGGCGACCGGCGAGGAAGTACTCTTCCGCGGAGTCTTGTTCGCGGCGCCCCGCCCATAGTCCGACCGCCAGCACGGCGACGAAATAGATCAGCAACACCCCGACCGCCAGCCAGTGTGGATCACTCATCGCACACCTCCACCTGCCACTCCGTGAACGTTGATGCCTTGGTCATGAGAAAAGCCTTTGCTCCCGTGGTCGCGCTCTTCAACGCGGAGTGAGCTTCCACACCCGCAGCCGGGCGATCTCCGCGAACCCCGTGTGCGCCATCAAACGGAAACCCAGGCGCCCGCCCGCAAGTGGATCGCCGTTCGCTCGGCCATCATCGAGATATCGCAGCACGGTGCGACCGTCTACCTCGACCTCCGAGCGCGGTCCGGCCTTCAAGAGGCGCACGCGGAATGCCCCGGGCCCGTGGCCCGCGATGCGATCGTCGCCACACGCCACCAGGACAAAGCCATCATTCTTGCGCAGGTTCGCGACTTTCCGCGGCGCATCGTCGTCAGTCGCGAAGATCGAGGCGTGATAGGAATTCAGACCTTTCCAGAGGTATTCGGCAAACACCCCACCCCGCGGTTGCCGGTCCAACGCGAAGATCGAGCCGGCATCGGCGGTGCCTGCGCTCCAGAACAGGATATGAAGTCCCCTCCTCGAATTCTCCGGAGTGAAGTCGTACTCGACGAGGATTCCGTCGGGCAGCTCATAGGGCGCCCACAGGACCACTGCTCCGCGCGCCGAGGTCGCCACCCGTTCGCCGCCCGTGGTCAGCCTCAGTCCCTGCGCGGTCGCCGCCACTTCACCAGGCCCCTCCAGCACCCATTCCCTCTCCGAAGGTTCGCGCCGCCTCCGCCCCTGCGCATCCAGAAGCTCCGCCTCGCGCACGATCAGCACCTCCGCCAGGTTTGGCGAGAACAACGGCGTCACCCGATAGCCCGCAAGTTCCAGCGGCCCGCCCGCCTCGGACCGCCCCTCGCCGCAAAGCGCCGGCGGGCCCACTGACAGTCTCGCCGCCTCACTTGCACTCACCGCCCCGGCCAACAACTCCGCTGCCTCGACCCGTACGGGCACCTGCACCGCCCCGTCCGCGCTGCGCAACACCCCGCCGGCGACCGCCGACAGCCCCTCACGCGGAGCCGGCTCCCATCCGCCTTTGTTCGCGGGGAACACATCCCCCTGCTCCACGCCATTGAGAAACAGCCGCACGGCCCGCAACCGCAGATCCCATGCGAGCAGGACCTCGTAGCTTTGGTCCCCTTTCATGCGGGCGAGATCGAGTCCCCCGAACTTTATCTGGTCCCAGCTCCTCTCCTGCGGCAGACCGCGGAGTCCGGTCAACTCGCTCCGCACCCACGGACCGTTCTCCGCACCTGCCGCCGGGAACATCAAATGGAGGGTCGTCTTCTGCCGGTTGACGTTCAGGTTGATCTGCACGACCGGCGTATCGGCCAGGATCAGTTGCGCCGTCTCACCGCGCGCGCGAGTCGGCAGGTCCCACGTGTCCTCGACTCCCTCGAGCCGAAAGCGCAACCGAAGCGCCCCCTGCTCGGGTGTCGACTCCGCCCAGGCAATCGGTGTGGGCTCGAGGGCCATGACGGGCAGGCCGGCCATGATTAGGAGCGCACCCGCGAGGCCGGGACGAAGCCGCAGCAGGCCGATCCAGCGAAGCCCAGGCATCATGGCGAAAGCTCCTCGAAGGAAGCCGCCGACGCCGGGGGCGGTTCGTCGAACCGGACGCGCGATTCGCTTTCGGCATAACTCATGGGTCTCACCGACACTTCCATGCCCCGGTCCCCCAAGGTCACATGCAACGTCTCGTGATCGACGGTCACCGTGGGTGCGGGGCCGCGTTCGCCAGGGTCTCCCAGCGAGACTTAAAAGACGGCCGATGCCCGTGTCACCCGGGCAAGATCCACGTCCTCGCCGCGATGCAGCACGAGGTCGAGGTGTCCCTCCGGACTCAGCTCCCAGACCGGTTCCACACCACCGAAGTCCCCATGCAGCAAACGCACCTCGATACGGCCGCCCGGGATTGCCTGCCGGATCGGATCCCGCAACGCCTCCGGAGCGGTCCAGGGAGTCGCCGCCGGCCCCCCCACCATCAATCGCAACCGAATATCGGATACACGGGGTGCAACCGAACGCTCGGCCTTAGCGAGTCCGTACGGAGGTAGGCCCCAGCCCACGTCGGTGATGAAGGTCACCACCACCACGGCCTCGCCTTGGGATTGCAGCGTGTGCGTCTGCGCAGCGAGCAGCCCCGCCGCCTGAGACGGACTGGTCAGCCGAAAGAATCCTGCTTCGTCGCGCTTTCCCCAATACGCGACAAGCGGCCTCCGCTGGTCCCACAGGTCCGCCCGATTGAGGCTCCCAAGCGAAAAGTTCGGCGAATGATAGACCGTCGCGACCAGAGGTGTCGGACTCTGCTGATCCTCGATCCGTGCCGCCGGCCTCGGTGCCAGCACCGAAAAGCGCCGACTCACCGGCCTGGCGAGCGGCTCGAAGAACGGTCGAAACCTCTCCGGCATCGGAGCCGGCAGTTCGGAGAAGCTATGCTCGCCGAAAAATAGGTCGTTGTCCGTGGCACTCTGCAAGAGCGCCCCCGGGCTGAAAACATCTTCATAACGCCGGGCCGCGGCACCCGTCCAGAGCTGCAGGTCGGGGTTGTAGTTCAGAGCGAGTTCGCGCCACGTCGCCAGGTAGATGTCCTCGACCAATGGGCGGAGTTCCGCATTACGCAGGTAGGCGCGCAGAAGGGAGAGCGCCTTGATTACCACTCCGTTGTAAGTGGGACTGTTGTATTCGGTCGGCAGACCGGTCTGCTGAGTGTGTGCATGCAGTTCGCGGAGCCGCCGCGCCGCCCACTCCCCCGCGGCAGGGGCCCCGAGCATCTCGTCGGCCAGCAGACCAACCGCCACGGCCTTCGTCACAATGTTGCTTGCCGTCACCGGTGGATTGTAGCGACGCCCGCGTTCGGCGGTCCGTTTCAATACGGACTCAAGGTCGCTCACCAGGGGCGGAGGGAGGCGGTCGCGATAGAGCTGGAGGATCAGGATCAACTCACCTCCGATGAATCCGCCAATGTTCTGCGCACTGAAATCGTCCGGTCGCTCGATCAGACGGGGAAAATTGCCGAAGGCGGCCGCATTCTCATCTACCTCCTGGAAAGGCATCACTCGCGCCAGGGCCCGCGCTGCCTCCTCCCACAAGTCCGGCCGGTCGCTACCGAGCATGGCGGCGGCGGCATAGACGGTTTCGCGGGTCAGATGCTCGCCCGGGCGGGGATTGTGGCGGTCTCGCGAGAGATACCCGGTGGGATCGTAGCTGCGGATGTAGGGTTCTAACCGCGCATGGCGGTAGTTGTAGGCAGCGATCGGAGCTTTCGCGACCAACGCTTCGAAATGGCGGCCAGGGATCGCCTCCTCCTGGGTGCCATCCGGCAAAGTCCAGCCCACGCGCATGAGATCTGGCCCGGGACCCGCGCGATGCACTGCCTCGACGAAGTAGCGCTGACCGCTCACCAGTTCGATTCCATCGCTGAAAGCAACGGTATCCCGTGCCTTCACAATCACCGGCGTCCGCCCCGCCACCGGGGGATCCGAAGACCACGGCGCCAGTCTCACCTCAGCTTCGCCTTGGACCTCGAGGCGAAAGATGAATGTTCCGGAAACCGGGGCTGTCAGGACGCCCCGGATTCGAACCACCAAGTTCTGCGCAAGGTCGCGAGCTGACTCGAACCGTTGCACGTAATGCCAGCGGGCAGCCGGTTGCTCCAATGGCGCTGTGAGCTCAGGTGCAGAGGCCACTGCCGCTCCGCCGACGGGCAGCCATGCCTGCCATTCCAGCTTGCCCACCTGCGCCCATCCGGGCGTCACCCAAACCGCAGCGCCAACTGCCGCCAAGAAGGTACGAAAGGTCACGGATGAAGAATATGACACGTCGGGGAGAAGCGACAGGCGGAAGGGAGGGGAACGCTCGATGGTCTCACCGGCTTTCTCGCTCCGGTCCAGCGGATGATTGCGTATCGTTACGCACGTCCGGCATTGTGCCCGCCACCATGACGCCCCACGACCTTGCTCCCATGGGGAAGAAAGCAGTCAGCCTTTCGGATATTGCCCGCCGCCTCAACACCACGGCCGCAACCGTCTCCCGTGCCTTGCGCAACGATCCCCGCATCTCGGAGGCCATGTGCCGACGCGCGCGCACGGTCGCCGATGCACTTGGATACCGACCGGACCCCGAAGCCCAGCGACTCATGGCGCACCTCCGTTCGAACCGCCAGGTCCGCTTCGTCGCCACCCTCGGTCTGATCAATGATGCCGAACCCGGCTCGGATCTCTATCGGGACCCATACACGTCCCGGGTGATTGCCGGAGCCGAGAAACGAGCCCGGTCGCTCGGCTACTTGCTTGACGAGATCAGGGTCGGTACTGAAGGGCTCAACGCGAGCCGCGTCGCGGGCATAATCAAATCCCGAAGCATCCGTGGCCTGCTCGTGCCTCCGCAGGCATTCCTGCACGAGAGTATCCCCCTGCCTCTGGATGACCTTGCCATCGTCGCGGCAACCGCGGCCCGTCCGGAGCTGCCCCTCCACCGCGTATCGCCCGATCACTTCGCCAATGCCGCCCTCCTCCTCGAGAAACTCATCGAGCTCGGACACACTCGTATCGGACTGGTAACTACCGATGACATGGAGATCCGCCAACGCCACGCGCCGACCGCGGTGTACCATTGGTTTGTCCGGGAAGCCCGCCGGCTCGCCCGCATCCCCCCGCTCAACTTCAGCCGAGACCACGCCAAGCTGGCATCGTGGTTCCACCGCCATCGTCCCACCGCCGTCCTCGCACCCGATAGCTGGATACGGGATCTGCTCGACCCCCTGACCGCAATCCCCGCCGCCACCTCTCTGGTCATCTACGGCAATCGCCGTCCCGGCTTCTCCGGTCTCGATGAGATACCCGAGGAGATCGGCGCGGCTGCCGTCGATTTGCTCACGTCCTGCATCCAACGCGGGGAGAATGGCGTGCCGCAACACCCGAAGCGCTTGCTCATCCGCGGCCACTTCGCAGAGGGAACCACTACCAGGGAGTACTCGCGCGATGGCCTGCCGCCGCGAAATGAACGCGGGAAGCCGGGCTTGCCCGCAGCCTTGTTCTAGGCGGCCGTGAGATGGAACCTCCCGCCAGAACCCGTCTTTATCCGACCAAACCTTCTCTCGACCTCGTGCCCATGCCCCCCCTGAACTACCGGCTAATCTTCCTCCCACAGGTTACCGTCGCTCTTCTCGTCGTTCTGCTCTTGGTGACGAGCGAGACGCCCTTTCTTGCGCAAACCTCCCACGCCGCCACCCTCAATCACCCAGCGACCGCCGTGGATCCGTCCGTGAAGCTCCCTCCCGATCACCCGGCCGCTCGTCCCGCCCTCCTCTGTTTCGGCGACTCCATCACGGCCCGCGGGGCCTGGGTTGACGCGGTTGATGCGGCCGGGCCTTGGCGGCTCATCAACGCGGGCCGCTCGGGCCGAAAGACGTCCGACCTGGCCACCGAGTTTCCTCCCGCACTCGCTGCCCATCCCGAGGCCGCCGGCGTCCTGATTCTCCTCGGTGTCAACGACCTCCCAGCCCGCGATCCGCGCCCGGCCAACGCAAAGGTCGCCTCCTGCCTCGCAAACCTGCAGGGCGCGGTGGATCTCGCGCTCACGCGCTTTCCTGCCCACGCCATCTTCCTCGCCGCCCCGCCGAACGTGGACGTCAACGGCATGGATTCCGTCAACCGCACCAAGGGCTACGACATCACCCCGCCGATCCTCGCGCAACTGGCCGCCGGCATCGAGCAACTCGTCCGTACCACCGGCGTGCAGTTCTTCAGCCTCTACGACGCCCTGCGCCCAGGACATTTTTCGGACGGCCTTCATCCCAACGCCGAAGGCGACGCCGCGCTCGAGCGGGTCATCGGCCGGGCCCTTTCGCGACCCGCCTTCTACGTCGTGGGCGACAGCATCTCCATCGACTATCACGACGCGCTCGCGCAGGCGGTTCGCGGACACTACCGCTACGTCCGCAAGGGCGGACTCGAGCTGGCCCGCACCGACCTCGATCACCCCCAGGGTGCGAATGGCGGCGACTCGGCCGCCGTCCTCGCCCACGTGCGCGAGGCCCTGCAAAACCCCGCCGCCCTGCCGGCAACGATCTTGGTTAACTGCGGCCTTCACGACCTCAAGACGGACCCTGCCACCGGCGCCCGCCAGGTCTCGCTCGACGCCTACCGCGTCAACCTCGCCACCCTCGCCGACCTCGTGCACGCCGCCGGCAAGCGCCTCGTCTGGATCACGACGACGCCGCTCGACGAGCAACGCCACAACGCGCGCTCCCGCGCCTTCCACCGCTTCGAACGCGACCTGCTCGCCTACAACGCCGCCGCCCGCGAGGTCATGGAAGCGCGCAGCGTCCCGGTGATCGACCTGCATGCCTTCACCGCCGCGTTGGAAGGTCCGCTTTTCCGCGACCACGTGCATTTCGTGCCTGCCGTGAGCGAGCGTCAGGCTTCCTTTATCCGCGAGTCGCTCGACGCCCTCCCCTGGCCCGTCGAACCCTGACCATCCACACGCCCGGCCACGTCCACAGCCTTCTCATGAAGCGCCCCCTCTCCATGCTCGTCCTCAGCGCCCTTCTCGGCGTCTCCCCGGCCAGCGCCGACACACCCATCAGTGCCGTCGCCACCGTCGAACCGGTGGTCGCCCTCACCTTCGATGACGGTCCGCACCCCGCCAACACGCCGCGCCTGCTGGAGATCTTTGCCCGCGAGGGCGTGCGCGTCACCTTCTTCGAAGTCGGCAACAACGTCGCCAAACACCCCGAATTGGCGCGAGCCCTCGTCGCCGGCGGCCACGAGATCGGCAACCACACCCAAAGCCACCCGAACCTTTCCCGCCTCGCGGATCCAGCCGCCGTTCGCGCCGAGATCGTGGACGCACAGGACCTCATTGCGAAAACCACCGGCATCGCTCCTCGCGTCTTCCGCGCACCGTTCCTCGCCCACAGCCCGGCCGTCTGGGCGGTCCTCGCCGAACTCCGCCTGCCCTCGATCACCACGGAAGTCGCCACCAAGGACTGGGACGCCGCCACCACCCGCGAGCAGATTCTCGAAACCGCTGCCAAAGCCGGACCGGGTGACATCGTGCTGATGCACACGTGGCCCGACAAGACCGTCGAGGCCATGCCTGAGATCATTTCCCGCCTGCGCGCCAAAGGCCTGCGTTTTGTCACCGTCTCCGAACTGCTGGCCCTTGCGCCCGCAGCACCAAAACCCGGCGGGGCGACGGAACCGGGCGCACGTTCACCGTGATTACCGGCCGCCCGGAGGCATGATCCGCGCCCCGGCCGGAGCCGGAACCTTCCCCAGCCGCAAGGGATCCGAGGTCCGCTCCATCCAACCGGCCAACTGCATTCGTAGCTCGCGCAGCACCTCGGCGTGAGCCGGATCTGCGGCGAGGTCCGTCGTTTCTCCGGGGTCAAGGCGGAGGTCGTACAGTTCTTCCTCCAAAACCGGCGCACCCAGCTGCCCATGCGCCTCGCACCACCGTTTGGCCGGCCCCTCATCAACGTTGGCCATCGCCGGATGGTTCCCGAGATCAAACCGGCGGACATAAAGGTGCGTCATCGTGCGGACGGCCCGCATCGGCTCGTATGCAACATGGAAGCTGACCTCGGAGAATACTCCGGGTCTGGCCGCTAGGGATCCGCCCCGGAGCAGCGGGCGCAACGAGCGACCTTCACCCGCAAGCGGCTCCAGCCCGGCATAGTCGCCAAGCGTTGGATACAGATCGATCTGGGAAACGAGTTCCGCCGTCGCCACTCCAGGCCGGGCGAGGTCGGGCGTACGCAACAGCAGAGCCACGCCCGTACCGGCGGCGCCGAGCCGGCATTTCATGCCGGGAAACGCGGGGCCGTGATCCGTGGTGAAAAGCACGACCGTCTCCTCCTTCGGACATGTTTCCTCCACGGCGCGCATGACGAGTCCCAATGCGTCATCCATCCGGGAGACCGCCGTGGCATAGCCGGCAAAATCATCGCGGACCGGGGGAACGTCCGGCAATCCCGGCGGCAAGGCGTCCGCCGTCGGCAGGCGCTCCACCTCGACGGGAGGAAAGACCCGGTGCGGGAAGTAGAAGCCGCAGGACAGAAACAGGGGCCGGTCCCGCCGGCGTTCACGCAGAAAAGCCGCCGCTCGGGTGGCGACAAACCAATCGTTCTCTGGACTACTCACCCCCTGGGGTGACTCCCGGGGCAGGACGTGCTCGTAGGGCAAGGGCGCCTGAAATGCCCACTCATGCTGGATGCCGGCCAGCGCCGTCTCGTACCCGTGCGCCCGCAGCCGCACGGCCAGGTGACGCTCGGGTCTCGTCATCGCGAAGCCGCGGTGCGCCAGTCCGACCATGCCGGCCTCGTGCGGCGAAAGCCCCGTCAGCATCGCCACCCGGCTCGGTGAACAGGTTGGAGCGGCGCAATGCGCCTCGTCGAAGCGCAGGGCGGTCCGCGCAAAGGCCGCGAGCTGCGGCGTGCGCACCGGACACCCGTAAGGCGAAAGCCACCGGCCGGCATCGTGACAGTGGAGGTAGACGATGTTCACTTCGCGCCGTCTGCCGCACCCGCGGCGAGGATGGAGAGTTCGTAGTCGATGCGGTGCTTGCGCAGCTCGCGCGTGGCCTGGATTTGGGTCACGAGCACGTGGCGCCGGTCGCGCTCGCCGCCCTGACGCAGGCCGAGCCAGTAGCGGGCGCCGAGGACCGAATCCACACGCGCCGTCATGCGAACGTTGCCCTGATGGATGCGCATCACATCGGCCCGGATCGCCGGCTCGAAGCCCGGACGGACCGCGTCGAGAAACGCCTCCACCGACCCGCTGGTTTGCAGCAGCGTGTGCAGGTTGGTCTGCAGCAGGAATCCCGTCGAGGGCCCCGGCGCGAGGAAGTAAGGCCCCGGCGGATATCCTTCCAGCTCCGGGCTGAAGGCCGCGAGCTCGTCCGAGGGCTCGACCGATACGACTACAGGCAGCCACCGGGCGGTTTCCGCAAACAGCTTGTTCATGCGCCGCGAGGTCAAGAACCGCAGGAAATCAATCGCCTCCTCCTTCTTCCGCGAATCGCGCGTCAACCCGAGCACGAACTGTGTGGTCACGGCGCCCTCCGAGACGTCGCCGGTGGCGAAGCGCCCGTACTTCTCGTCGTCGGGCGACGGATACGGGATCGCGAACACGCCGAGGGGAAACGCGCACTGCTCCGCCAGCGACCGTGCGTCCTGGCTGCCGGTGACCAGGAAGGCCGCCCGCCCCTGCGAGAACAGGAAGAGCGAATCGTCGCGCTCCAACTGCAGCGCCCCCGGCGACATGTGCCGGCCGACCTCGCGCATCGCCGAGAACGCCGCGTGCAGTTGCGGGGACTCGAGGTTCCACCTGCCCCGCAGTGCATTCATCCCGTGAAATTCGAAGAAATTGACCCGCAGCATCGGCAGCGGATCGACGTTGAGGAAGAGGGCCTGCGTCTGGCTCTCGAAGAGCGCCTGCAGCAGCGGCGGTGCGTTCACCTTGGAACCGGCGATCGGGACGATCAGCCGGTTCTGCTCGCGCGCAAAGGCCTCGATGCGTGCGCAGAGCGCGACGAATTCCGAGAATTCCCACGGCATGGGCGCGTCGCCCTGCACCTCCTCGAGCAAAGCGCGGTTGTAGAACACGCGCGTGGTGAACAAGGTGCTGGGCACCCCGTAGTGCTCCATGAGGGCGCCGCTGTAACTGGCGCCGCGCTCGAGCCCATCGACAAAGGTGTTGATCCACGGCACGTCCTCGAGGGGCGACTCGGCGTCGTAGGTCTTCGCGTTGTAAGGATTCGGCTGCCGCAGCCAGGAACCGATCGGCTCGAAATAGTTCGCGTAGATGTCCTCGAAACTTCCCGACTCCCGGCCGAGTTGGATGATGTCCGGCGGCGTCCCGCCTACCAGCTGGGTGCGCAACCATGACGGAAACACCCGCTCCGGAATGGCCGTCTGCACGACCTTTCGCCCGGGATGCAGCGCCTCGTACTCGCCGATCACCGCCGCCAGGGCTTCGCGTGCGCCGCTCTCCAACTGGTAGTGACCGATGCGGAGCGTGTGGGCGCCTGCGTCGCCACCGAGGCCACCGACGTGAAAGAGCCTCAGCATGCCGAGGCCAAAGGCCGCCACCAGCAGGCTGAGACCGAAGTACTGGACCGCACGGCGCAGCTTCACGGCGTTTTCCCTTCGAGCCCAGCCAGGCGGTTGCGGATGAACCAGGCACGCGGATCCCGGGGCGAAAGCGCCAGCACCTGCCGGTAGGCGTCAGTGGCGACATCGGCAACGCCGGCCTGGTGGGCCGTCTCACCGATGCGGACGAGCGCGTCGACCAGCGTCAGCTCCCTGACTTCCGGGTTCTGCACGACTTTACGATAATGAACCGTTGCCCGGGCGGCGTCGCCGAAGATCACCATGGTGGCATCCCCCAGCACGGTGTGGAACACCGCCGACAGATGCTCGTCGATCCACGGCAGCGACAGGGCCTCGTAGCGCGCGAGCACGGCTCGCTTCGCCTCGGCTTCGCCGGGCGCGAAGAGCTCGATGAAGGCGAGCCGGACCCACGCCAGCTGCCCGAGGTAGTGCCCAGGATGATCGTTGCCCAGCGCAAGCAGCTCCTCACGAGCCCGCGCCACATTTGCCGGTTGAAAGTGCACCTGATGCAGACGCGCGGAAAAGTACCGCGCACCGATGCCGAGATCGTCCGCCGCCGAAACCGACCGCACCTCGGCGAACAAGGTCTCCGCCAGACGCACTTTGTCCTGCGTCTGCGGCTGCGTGTTCAACAGCGCCAGCGCCCGCCCGAACAGGGCATCCCGCCTCAGCGGCCAATTCGGGTCCGCAGCCAGGTCCGTAAAGGCCAACTCGGCGCGGTTGAACCGGTACTGTGTCAGGTCGTGAAACGCCTCTTCCAGACGACCGGCCCGAACGTCGTCGGCCGCGTGCACGGTCGCCACCCAGGTGCAGCAAAGGATCGCCAGGAAAAGGAACCGGTGGTGCAGGGGTTTCACGTGGAAGGGCTGGCCGGGGGCAACACGGCGCCTCCACCGTAAAGTGCGTACGCCCCACCGCAACCGGCGGATATCTTTAGCGTAAAGTCGTTCCCGGCTGGCGCCCGCGGCGCAGCACCGCCACGCTCCGGTCGGAATGCCACCCCGCCCCGCTCCTGCCCCGACGCGCCGTCATTTTCTGAAGCAGACGGGGCTGGCCACCGGAACGCTTCTGCTGCCGGCATTGAACGCGGCTCCGTCCGCCCTTCCTCCCGTGAATCGTTCATCCGCGACTCCCAATGTGCTCTTTCTCATGACGGACCAGCAGAGCTGGAACGCGCTGGGGGCCGTGAATCCGGCGGTGAAGACGCCGTGGCTCGACCGGCTGGCAGCACGCGGCATCCTGTTCGACCAGGCCATCTGCCAGTGTCCGATGTGCATCCCGAGCCGGTACTCGCTGACCACCGGACTCTATCCGTCGCAGATCGGGGTCCGAAACAACGCCCAAGCGATCCAGGACAGCCGCGATCTGCTGATCCCGACCCTATGGGAGAGACATCGTGCCGCCGGCTATCACACCATCGGCGCAGGCAAGACCCATTGGACCATCGCACCCAATCCCGCCCGCGGCATCCGCGAGGTCGTACCGGGAACGTTCGGCTTTGCGGAGCGTTACATTGCGCGCATGCCGGGTGGCCATGACCGCGAGCCGGGCGCCATCTACTTCGGTGATGCCGACCAGCAGCCGCAACGCATGGCTGAGATTCGCGCATGGAATCGCGAAGCCGGCTACGGCGGCGAGGGCATCGCCGGGTACCGCGGCCGCACCCTGCCCGGTGACGGTTCCAACCTCCGGGAAGCCTGGCTCACGGACCGCACGCTCGAGGCCCTTGACCGCGCCGCCTCCTCCGTTCGCCCCTGGCATTGCTACCTTTCGTTCGACGCGCCCCACGCGCCGCTCTACGCACCCGAAGCCTACGAAGCCTGGTACTCCCTCGACGACATTCCCGACGTGCCGCTTCCGCCCGATCGATCCGCCCTAACGGACCATTTTCCCAATCTCCCCCATACGGAGGATGCCCTGCAGGACTGGCTTGCCCTCCCACCACGCGAACGCCGCCGCGCCACTCTGCGCTACTACGCCCTTTGCTCCTACGTCGACGCCCAGTTCGGCCGCGTGCTCGACTACCTCGAACGCACCGGCCAGGCGAACAACACCCTTGTCGTCTTCACCTCCGACCACGGCGAAAGCCTCGGCGCACGGTATCGTTTCAGCAAATACAGCCTGTACGAGGACAGCCTCCGCGTACCCCTGATCCTCGCCGGTGCCGGCGTGCCGGTCGACCGGCGCGGCACGCGCGATTCGCGGCCGGCCGCCCTCACTGACCTCGTCCCCACCCTGCTCGCCGCTACCGGCCTCGAGGTTCCGCCGGAGTTGCCCGGGGAGAACCTGCTCGCGCCGGCCGAACGGACCGCCGCCTTCAGCGAAATGCACGGCAACGGCAGCGACGACGTGCTCCGTGCCCCCGCCTACCTCTGGCGCACCGCCGAATGGAAGCTGATCCTCTTTTTCGACTCCGATCACGCGTCCGCCCGCCGCTCCCGTGCACCGTTGCGCGGCGAGCTTTATCACCTCGCCCGCGATCCGCATGAAGGAAACAACCGCTTTGACGACCCGGACGTGCAGCACGTCCGCGAACGCATGACGCGCGAGTTGCTCATGCACCTCGCCTTGATCCACGCCGCGTGGCCCCGCCGCGACAGCCACGGGCGGCTGCGACCGGCCTGACGTGTTCCCCACCCCCTCCGCTACATCATGCCCCGTATTGCCGCCGGCAAGGTTTCCCTCAAGCAGATCGCCCAAGCTGCCGGCGTATCGACCATGACGGTGTCGTTCGCGCTCCGCAACAGCTCCCAAGTCTCCCCCGCAACCCGCCAACGCATCGCGCGCCTCGCGCGCAAACTCGGCTACCGCCCCGACCCGGAGATTGCGCGGTTCATGTCCTACCTGCGCCGCGACCGGTCCAAAGGCGTCTTTCGCGGTACCATCGGCTTCCTCAATTTTCTCAACAACCCCGACGGCTTCCACGGAGGCGGCTTCTACTCGCGCGTCCTCGCCGGCGTGCGCGCGCGCGCCGAGGAAATGGGGTTTGCCTTGGAGGAGGTCTGGGCTGGCAATCCCGCCATCTCCGCCCGGCGCTTGAAGACCATCCTGCAGGCGCGCGGTATCGACAGCATCATTGTTCCGCCTCTGCCCCGGGACGCGGTGAACCTGGAACTGGACTGCTCCGAATTTTACGGGGTGACGATCGCCTTCACGCTCGAATCGCCGCGCCTTTCGCGTGTTTCCCACGATCATTTCGAGGGAATCCGTCTCGCCATGCGGGAGGTGCGCAAACTGGGCTACCAGCGGCCGGGCTTCGTCTCCACCGCCCAATCCAACGCTCGCGTACGCCAGCATTGGAGCGGCGGTTTCCTGGGATCCTGCCAGCTTCTGCCCAAGGGCGATCAGGTGCCCGCCTTCATCGACGACGAGCTCGATTCCCGGGCCTTCACCGCCTGGCTCCATCGATACCGTCCCGATGTGGTCCTCAGTCCCCATGTCGAAACCTACGGCCTGTTGCTCCACCGGGGGATGCGCGTGCCCGAGGACACAGGCTTCGTTTTGCTCGACTGGTCGTCTGGCGATCCTTCGTGGGCGGGCATCGACCAGCATGTCTCCCATCTTGGCCACACGGCGGTCGATGTACTGGTGGCACAACGCAATCGCAACGAGGCCGGTGCCCCGTCCCACGCCCGCACCATCCTGATCGAGGGCTCCTGGCGGACCGGCGAGACGGTGCGGCCGTCGGCATAAGGCCGGGCGCGCCGGGCCTGCGTCTTTAGCTTAAAGCCCGCCATCGATTGCGGATGAGATCCGGCGCCCAACAGTGGCCGGACCCCATCCCGCCATGATCACCCGCACCCTCCTTGCCTTGATGGCATCCGCGGCGACCGTCCTCGCGTCACCGCTTCTTGAATACACTTTTTCCCAGCCTGGCTCAAGCCAGGCCAGCAGCGGTACCAACCCCGCCGCCCTTGTCCTCCACACGGCCGCCCAAGCGCCGGCGGACCTTACCTCGGTTGCCATCGATGGCGTGCAGGGCGCCGGCGACCGCCACCTCGACACCCAGGCCTCAGCCGGCTCCTACGGCCGGCACGCCGCCGCCGTGGCGGCGCTGTCGGGCGTAAGCCAGTTTACCTTCGCCGGCTGGATCAACACCTCGAACGTCGGACAAGGCGGCGGCCGCATCTTTGATCTGCTCACCGGCACCAGCGGCTACCATCTCGTCGGCCAGCCTTCGGGTGCACTTCGCCTCGTCGTCGACGGCATTTCGGCCGACTCCGCCACCGGACTGCTCGAAGCCGACACCTGGATCTTTGTCGCCGTCACCTACGACGGCACCGCGGCATCGAACAACGTGCGCTTCCACAAGGGCGGAAAACTCACCGCCGTGGCCACCTCCACCGTCGCCTCGCTCAACGCCGGCCCGACGAACGCCCAGAGCGTCCGCTTCACCGTCGGCAAGGACGACGGACTCGCCAGCGGCACCTTTGCCGGGCGTTTCGACAATCTACGTCTCTACGACCGCGTGCTCACGGAGACGGAACTTGAGGCGCTTCGCGCCGCCGATTCGCCCGCCACTCCGCCTCCAGCGAAGGAGCTTCTCTTGGAATACGCCTTCGATGCCGCAGGGATTCCGCAGTCGTCCGGCGGCACGGCCGGCGTCGATCTGCTCCTCGGCGACGCGGCCGCTCAACCGCTTGATGTGACCGGTCGTTCCTTCCCCGGTGTGCGCGGCGCAGGCGACCGTTACCTTGATCTGGTCACCCATCCCGGAGCCTATGGTCAGCATGCCGGCGACGTGGATGACATCGACGGCCTGACCACGTTCACCCTGTCGGGGTGGATCAACACCGACTCCATCAGCCAGTCCGGCAGCCGGCTGGTCGACAATTTCGACAACACCAACGGCTTCCGCCTTGTCGGCCAGCCGTCCGGCGCCCTTCGCCTTGTCGTCGACCAGCTCAACACCACCACCCCGGCCAACTTCATCGAAGCGGGTCAGTGGATCTTTTTCGCGATCACTTACGACGGCGCAAGCACGACGAACAACGTTCTCATCTACAAGGGAAAGCGCGAATCCGCCATCACGGTTCCCTATCACACCGGCACGATCAACGCCGGCCCGGTGGGCAACGATTTCGTCAGGTTCACGGTCGGCAAAGACCGCTCGCTCGCCGGCAACGCCTTCATCGGTCGCTACGACAACATCCGTCTCCACCGCGGCGTCCTCGACGCCGCCGAGATCGACGCCTTGCGCGCGGCCGACGTCGAGAACTACGTCGAACCGCCCGTCCTCGGCGCCGTCATCGACGTCACCCAGGCGCCGTACTTCGCCGACAACACCGGCACCACCGATAGCACCGTCGCCCTCCAGGCCGCCCTGAGCGACAACCAGTACAAGAACCGCACGCTCTACTTCCCCAATGGCACCTACACGGTGTCGCGCCCCCTCTTCATCTCGACGGACAACGCCAACGCCGGCTTCACCCACCTGCGCGGCGAGAGCCGCACCGGCACTGTCATGCGCCTGCGCGACAATAGCGACGGCACCCTCGGCTCGGCCAACTTCGGCGATCCGGCCAATCCACGGATCATGCTCAACTTCTTCGTCGGCCCGTGGACCAACAACGGGTACTACCACTCCGTCGAGGACATGACCTTCGACATCGGCTCCGGGAACCCGGGCGCCATCGCCCTGGAATTCCAGAGCAACAACGTCGGCTGGATGGAGAATGTAACCATCCGCACCTCCGATCCGGAACGCCGCGGCTACATCGGCCTCAAGATCGACCGCAATCTCGTCGGCATGGGCATCGTGCGCAATGTCTCCGTCGACGGCTTCGACTACGGCATCCGCACGGGCCACTACCACGCCTCGTTCGTCTTCGAGGACGTGACCGTGACGAACCAGCGCGTCGCCGGCCTCTGGAACTTCCAAAAGCCGATCAGCCTCCGCCGCTTCACCAGCCACAACGCGGTGCCGGCCCTGCTCAACACCGACCCGGCCGGGCAGATCGTCGTGATCGACAGCACCTTCACCGGCGGCGACGGCGCCGCCAGCGCGATCGAGAACGACGCCGGCTACCTCTTTGTCCGCAACGTCACCAGCTCCGGCTACGCCAGCACCGTGCGCAACCAGGGCGTCATCGTGCCGGGCAACTCGATCACCGAATACGTCTCCGACCAGCGCTTCACGCTCTGGAACGACACGCCGGCCACCTCGCTCAACCTACCGATTGTCAACCTGCCTTTCTCCCCGATCGACGATGCGGAGGACACCTACGTAGTCGACGGGGACGCCCAGGGCGACGACACCGCCGCCATCCAGGCCGCCATCGACTCCGGCAAGACGACCGTCTACCTGCCGCTGGGCGACTACACCGTGAGCGACACGATCCGCATCCGCGGCAACGTGCGACGCCTCCTCGGTCAACAGTCCACCCTCGTCGCCACCCAGGCACTACGCAGCTCCGACAAGCCCGTTCTGCTCTTCGAGGACGGCGGTACGCAGCCGACCGTCTGGATTGAGCGGCTCAAGAGCAACTTCCAGGCCTCGGGGCGCCACACCTGGATCCAGCACAACTCGTCCAACGATCTCGTGCTCCGCCACGTCTTCATCGCCTACGGCAAGGCCTACCGCAACGAGGGCACGGGCCGCCTCTTCATGGAGGACGTCGCCGCCGGTGGCGCCAACGAGGTCATGGAGGAAGTCCCGGCCTTCATCTTCAAGGACCAGGAGGTCTGGGCCTGGCAGCTCAACCCCGAGGGTTGCCTGCCCCACATCATCAACGATGGCGGACGTCTCTGGGTCTTCGGTTTCAAGGTCGGCGAGAATCACGGACCCTATTTCTACACGGTCAACGGCGGGCAGACCGAGCTGCTCGGCGGCGTCGTCAACGAGCTCACCTACGACGAGCCGCCCGCCGACCGCGCCATCCTCATCAACGACAACTCCGACACCTTCGCGATCTTCGTCGAGCGCACACGCCCCGGTGACGAGAATCCGGCCCCCGTGGTGATCCGCGAGCGCCGCGATCAGGAAGTGCGCGAACTGCTCAACGGCGACGTTCCCCTGCGCCTCGCCGACTACACCCGCGGCGCCGTGATGCCGTTCTACCGCGGCCGCACCGAGCGCGGGACCGATCTCCCGATCATTGACGTAGTCGCGAATCCGTCGCGTGTGGAGGAAGACGCGGTGGTGCCGGCAAGCTTCACCTTCGTCGCCTCCCATGCCTCCGATGTGCCGGTTGAACTGCACTTCTCTCTCGGGGGCGACGCCCTTACCGGCGAAGATTACCTGCCCGTGCCGTCGTCGATCACCCTGCCTGCGGGCGCGACCACGGTCGAACTTCCGATCATGCCGATCGCGGACCTGCTCGGCGAGGATCCGGAGCAGATCCGCCTCCACCTCCTCGGCGACAGCCGCTACCTCGTGGCCCGCGCCTTCGACCCGGCCGTAATCGTTCTCCAGGACGTCGACGAGGATCTCTCCCGCGGCCTGCTCGCTCGCTTCGGCTTCGACAATGGACTCGCCGACGAAACCGGGCAGGTCGACCCCGCGGTCAGTGTTGGCGCGACGCTCGAAACGCAGCCCGACGGCAACGTCGCCGCGCGTTTCCCGGGCGGCGGGGCCTACCTGCAACTCGCCCCGGCCGGCGACTTCGGCTTCCTGCGCGACGGCTTCACCGCCCGCACGGTCTCGTTGCGCTTCTTCGCCGACACCACCGCCGGCACCTCGATCCTCTTCGAAGAAGGCGGCGCCAGCCACGGACTCGGCCTGCGCATCATCGACGGCGTGCTCCACGCCCGGGCCGTGGCGTTCGTGATTCCCACCGACCTCTTCGTGCCCATCGAGGCCGGCCGCTGGCATCACGTCGCGCTGACCTACGACCGCGGCCGCGTCGAACTGCACCTCGACGGCGCCTACGTCGGAACCGCCTTCGCCCTGCGTCCGAACACGCCCTTCCACCGTTCTCCCGGCGGTCTCGGCAACGGCATTGGCGGCGACATCTTCGCCGATCCGGCGTCGACGGGTTTCATCGGCCTGATCGACGACTTCGCCTACCACACGCGCGCCCTGAACGACCGCGAGATCCGTTCGCTCGCTGGCGTGGTCCGCGTCGACCAGCAACTGGTCGACACGGGACTCGTCACTGTACCGCTGCTGCCCGGCGACGCGGGCCTTGCCGAAGCCGCGCCCTCGCTCACGCCGCTCGGCCGGCTGCCCTTCGTAGCCGGCCTGGGCGAGGCCACCGTCTGGCGCGTGCGCAACCCCACGGGCGACAACCTGCAGCTCACCCTGCAGAACGCGAACGGCGAAGTCAGCCGCACCTTCGTCGCCACCGCCTACGCCGACACAATCCTCGCCTCGGCCCTGGCAACGCGCGCCCAACTGCATCAACTGCGCGAGATCCGTCCCGTTCTGGACACGGCGTTCCCCACGAACGCCACCTTCGACGACGACCGGCTGATCCCGCTCGATTGAATGGTCCCTCAACCGTGATTGCCGAGGTATGATCTTGAACAGGAGGTAAGGGAAGTAACGGAGAACAGTCTCACCCTCACAAGAGACCCAACGCCGTCCCCCTCCGTCGCCTAAGTTTCCTCCTGTTCAAATCTCTTGTCTGACCTGAACAAAGGACCTCACAGCAGACAGATTCAAAGAAGCTCGCAGAGAGCGCGGAGAGTGATCGGGACGGACCCAAACCTCCGCGCTCTCCGCGGCCTCCTGTAGGTACGGTTGAACAAAACCCATTCCACCGGATTGTGATTTTCACAGGAGGAAAGGGAGGCAACAGAGAGCAACCCTTCACCAGTCAACGCCCGTCCCACCTCCGTTGCCTCTGTTACCTCCTGTTCAAACGGTCTGTCCGATCTGAACGATCGGCGGCACAGCAGGCGGATTCACAGGAGCTCGCCGAGCGCGCTGAGACGGACCGCGACGATGCCAACCTGTGCGCTTCCTGAGGACTCCTGTAAGTACGTTTGGGCGCCTCCCGAGGTCCGGCAAACGCCTGTGCGCGCGATCAGAGCGCTTCAGACCACGTCGTGACTCACCACGGCGGGACGGGCGTCAGGCTGCAAGGTGGTGAGCTTCACGCGCTCGAGGGTGACCTCGGCCGCATGGCGGATGAAAACGCCAAAGGCCGGCGCCTCCCCGAACATGGTCGCCTCCGGGTAGGCACTTTCCTTTTCCGGAAACGTGGCTGCATCAGGCCGCGCCTTGACGCCACCGGCGAATTCAAGGCTGACGTCAATCAGAGACAGGTTCTCGATCCGGTGGCCGGGCAGTCCGGTAAACACGGCTCCATGCGACCCCAGTCTCGCGCCGTGGATGTGGGAAAAAGTGACGTTCCGGAGCCGCCCGACCGGCGGCCGGGCCGCACCGGCCAGATAGGGTCGGCCACGATTGCCGAGGCGTACGAACAACGGCACCTTGGGTCCCTCGATACGCACATGGGAGACCATTACGCCGTCAAGCGTCCCTCCGTCCACGATCTCCACGGCAACGCCGCAAATGCCTCCGGGGAACCCGTGGATGTTGCGCGGCTGGAGCGAGGGTACGATGGCGCAGTTGGAGACCACCACATTGCGAAAGCCGCCGTTCGTCTCCGTGCCGAGCTTGATCCCGTTGCAATGGCTGCGGATCACGCAGTTCGTGACCACCACGTCCTCGGTCGGTGCCTCACAGCCGCTCTTCAGCGTGATGCCGTCGTCGTCCGTGTCGCTTGAGCAGTCGGAGATGCGCACGTCGCGGCAGCCTTCGACGTCGATGAAATCATTGTTGGGCTGGCAGTGGTTGTACGCCGTCAGGCCACGGACCTGCAGACGTTCGCAACCGAGGAAATGCTGCATCCAATGACCGGACTGCCTGAGGTGCAGGCCTTCGACCAGGACGTCGGCACAGCCGATCATCTGCACCAGCCTCGGCCGCCCGTCGCGATCGTGACCCTGATACGGAAAGGCCTCACCCCGTCCGTCGATCGTCCCCGTTCCGGTGAGTGCAATCCTCCGGGCGCCATGCGCACGGAGGAGAGAGCGGAAACCGTTCGCGTCAGAGAAGCACCGCACGATCGGGTCGCTCAAGAGAGGGTAACGGCCCAGATCCCGGCTGCCCACCAGCGATGCCCCGTGTTCCAAATGCAGCCGCACGCCAGATCGGATCTCCAAGGTACCAATCTCATGGACACCGGGTGGCACCACCACCGTTCCCCCTCCCTCCGCATGCACGCGGTCGATACGGCATTGCAATGCGACAGTGGCGTCTTCAACCAAGGCGGGGGTCGGCGGAACGGCTGGATTCATCACAAGAGTCACGGCAGTTGGGCGAAAAAAACACGCTGCCTCCCCGTCGAGGAAGCAGCGTGCCGGCGGCCAGGGGAAAGGATCAGAAGTTGATGCGCGCCGTGAGGTAGAGGCTGCGGGGGTCGCCCCAGTATGCATTGGCCTGCGCGGCTCCCGGGTACAGGTACTCCTCGTCGGCGAGGTTCTTTACATTCAGGCGAAGCTCCACCTCGCGCCCACCAATCCGCGTCGTGTAACCCACCAGCGCATCGATCACCGCGTAGCTGCCATCCTCCGTGAAAATCGGGCCGCCTTGTGACACCACCCGATCAGCAGTGTAACTCCAGCCCGCACCGAGGAAGAGTCCCTTGAGGCGACCTGTCTGGAAACTGTACTTGTTCCAGACCGCGAAACGCTGCTCCGGCAAACCGGTGATCCGCTGACCGGCGTCAGCCCCGATGCCCTCGCCCGATACTTTGGCATAGGAGACGATCAGCTGGTTGCCGCCTTGCTGCCAGACCCCGTCGAACTCCCATCCGTCCACCTGACGTCCGTCGATCACGATATCGTAGGCCGCCCCGCCGCCCGGAGGCGTAGTCCGGCCCATGATGTCCGTCACGGTGATATCAAAATAGGATACGGTGCCGGAAAGGCGCCCATCCAGAACCTCAAATTTGAGACCAAAGTCGACTCCCTCGCCCTTCTGCGGCGGCTTCTTGAAGAAGTCGTTGTTGATGTCGCGGCCGACACCACGCTGCGGCCGGAAGGATTCGGAGTAACTGCCGAAGACATTGAGTCCGGGGAGCAGTCGGAGGCTGGCGCCGACCTGCGGTACCGTCGCCTTGTCGGACGGATTCTCGATCACCGTGGGCGGCGCGAGCACGTTGGCGCCCGATACGAAGATGGTATCAGTGGTATCGCTTTCTTCCCGGCGCACCCCGCCCATGACGAAGAGGCGATCCTCGAGCACGTTGGCCTGCAACACGCCGTAGAACGAATTGACGAGATTGTCCTGCGCATCGTCCGACACGGTCCGGATGAACGGATCACCCAAGGGCCGCTCCGGGAAGGTGGGCGACAGGGTGTTCTGACCCGCGACAAAGCCGAGCTCGTTGTTCCGGATCGTACGGGCAAGCGCCGGGTTGAAGTAGATCCACGGAATGGCGGTCGCACCGGTACCGCGATCCCAGGTGGTACCGCTGAACTCGCCGTCCGACCTCTCCCAACCCGCCACCCAGCGCAGTTTCACCGCGTCGAACGCGTACTGGCCGACGAAGTCGATCTGCGTGAAGAAATCCTTGTTGTTCTGATCACGGGCGCCAGTCGCGCCGCCGCGGAGGCCGTCGAGGCCGACCCCGAGGCGGGAGCTTCCGCTGCCCGAGCGGGCCCAAAGCAGGTCCGTCGCGGTCGTGCGTGCAATTGCCCGCATCACGTGGCGGTCGCCCAGCGGTGACTCGAAGGACAGCGCGAGTTCTTCCATATCACTGTCGAGATCACCGGCAGAGGTGTTCCACTCCCGTGGGAACATGTCGGCCACATCCGTCCAATAAGGACGGCGGCCGGAGTGCACCAGGCCGGTGCCGGTGGCGTTCACTGCCACGAACTCGGACGGCTGGTCGGCCGCGCCGCCGCTGACGATCGCGTTCCGGGTCGCCTCGGGAAGCTGGAGCCACGCATCGTAGTTCGCTTTATTGTAAACAAAGACAGGGGAGCGAAGGTCCTCACGGCGCCGCAGGTACTGGGCTTCAAGCGTCAGCGTGGCACCGCGCCAGGGGAACCACTGAACGACTCCGTTGGCGGCGGTCTGCCGCACGCCCCAGTCATCCGTCCAACGATCGTCATCAAGCCAGCTGGCCGTGACACCATAACGGAAATTCGAGTCAGCAAGCGGACCGCCTGCTTCGAGTACGGCACGCTGGTGGTTGTTGCTGCCATACGTGACCTGGAGCGACTGTGTCGACACCGGTCCCGGCCGACGGGTGATGTAGTTCACCACGCCACCGGGTTCCATCTCGCCATAGAGGAGGGAGGCGGGGCCTTTGACGACCTCGACACGCTCCGTATTGCCTACGTCGTGGACGTAGTAGGTCGTGAAGCCATTTCGCTTCACCCGGTTGGTGGTGAAACCGCGGATGTTGAAGATCCCCTGCTCGCGCTCGTTCTCAGCCTGACTGACGCTGGCCTGATATTGCAGCGCGTCGTTGATGTTCAGCGCCGCGGTATCTTGCAGAAAGTCCTTGGTGACGACCTGGACGTTGACCGGAACCAACTGCAGGGGCGTGTCGAGACGGGTGGCAGAGATGGAGTTGGTGGCGCGGTAACCAGTACCACGTTCACTGGAGACTTCGAACGGTGACAAAACGACAATGTCATCGGACGGTGCGGCGGCAGGCTGCAGGGGGGCCGGCTGGGCCCGGGCGCAGCAGGCCAAAATCAAGACCGGGAGGAGTCGGAACAGGGTTCGGTTCTTCATGGGGTGGACGGGACCCTCGATCGCGGTCACCGGATTTGCGAGGTGGCTTCTTCTTTATCGTATAGATACAACCTCCCGTCGCCGGATGCGTGCGATCTCGGACAGGGGGTTTCCGTAGGCCGTCCGTAACCCCTCTCGACGACAGGATCTCCTGGGGTGACTGGACGTGCGTCCGCTCCGATTCCATCCGGACCGAGGCTTGAGAGGGGACGTTGCATGACACAGACGGCCGCCGCTACATCAGGGAAACCCGAGCGAGACCTATGCCCGGTCCCCGCGCGGTAGGAAGGCCGACGATGACGTCTCGGGTTCGAAGGCGCCGATGGCCGGCGGCGCGTCAGCCGGGCGGGGACGGCCCAGATGATCGTGTTCCAAATCGGGCACGGGGCGCCCCCGGCCGGCCGCTGGAGAGCCGGGTTCGAGGCGGAAATCGCCCGCCGCCACGTCGACGAAAAAGGGCTCCCATTGAATCGAATGGAGGTCCTGATGCTCGGACGCACGCCACTCCTCGAGCGACTGCGAGCCGACCCGCTGGGTCTTGCCCCACCGGCAGTACGCCAGCAGGTCGCCCCCGTGCTGCAGAAGCGCGGCGGAGGAGTGGAAAAGGTTGTGATCGCTGCGGTTGTCGAGGACCTCGCCCGTCTTGGACGGATTCAGCGGCGGCGGCGTCATCATGAGGTTGTCCCAGCCATTGTCAGCGAGCAGGTTGTTGAACACCTCGACATCGCGCAGCCGGTAGAGGTCTCTGGAATGTCCCGCATGCCCGGCCTGCTGGTAGGCGTGGTGGCGCAGTTCGATGCCACAGCGCCGGTTCTCGACGCAGGTGTTGTTGTGCACGCGGACGGAGCGCGACATCTGCACGAGGATGCCCTGGCCGTACACCGGCTCGGCGTGGCCGACGGAGTTGAAGATGGAGTCGAACCGCACGTCCTTCCTCCAGGCGTATCCGTTCTTCCAGCACACATTGTTGCGGATGACGGCATCGGCGGAGATCTCGTACATGATGCCCGGTCCGGCGTTCCCCTCGCAGCGGCACTGCTCGATGACGACGTCGTGATTGTCGATGTCGAACCAGATGCCCGGCCCGTCATTGCCCGCGGCGCGCACACGGCGGACCACCCAGTGGCCGGCACGGACGACCTTGCAGCCGCCCTGCTCGAAACAAACGAACGACGAGTGTTTGGTGTTGTTGTAAAGGAGCGCGCAATCCTCGACGAGGACATGGTCGCCATAACCGGAGAACCCCATCTGGCCGTTGAGGCGGGTGGTGCAACGGCGGAAGACGGAGTGATTGGCGCGTGCATCGAAACCGCGCGCGGCGCCATGTTCGAACAGGCAGTCCTCGACGAGCAGGTGGTCCCCGCCGAAGCGGGCCATGGCCTGCTGGGGAAGATCGCCCGAAGCCCGGAAGATGAGGCCACGGATGACCAGGTGCGCCGCGCCGGGACGGTTGTGGTCCCCCTCGGTGGCGAAGATACGCGCCCGCCGGGTGACCTCGACGACGTGATGCGCGGGATCGAAGGGGCGCACCAGAAACTGCCAGCAATTCTCCGGGGCGGTGCGGTCGACGGCCTTGAGTCCACCGCCAACGATGGCTCCTGCCGCGATCGTCTGCTCGCCTTCACGCAGTTCGCCCGCAAAAGGCTGGGGCCGCATGAAGAGTGCCCGCGCCGCCGCGTCGTAACAGAAGGTGCCGCCGACAAGCTGGTCGCGATGCAGCACGGCGCGCAGCGGTTGTCCGTCGACGAAGACCTGTTCGCAGCGACCGGCGAGTGCGCCGTAGTGCGAGCCGTCGGGAAAGTGAGAAAGGTCGCATGGAACCATCCACTCGCCGGAACCGGGCGACGTCTCAGTCCACCCGGAGATCACATCGGCGCCGGTGAGGACGGCAGTACCCAACTGCTCCGCCTCGATCACGATAGGCGCTTCGACCGTCCCGCGGCAGGCCACGTGAAGGGAAAGACGATACACGCCCGGCGCCAGTACGAAGCGGTCTCCGGGAGCAGCCGCCGCGAGGGCCGCCGGCAGTTGTCCGGCCGTGGCCGGCGTGAAGCGATGAACAGCAACGCGCATCCGGCGAGCAGAGCGTCACCGTCCGACCCCGGGAACTGCCGGCGTGGTGTGATCGTAACACGGACAACGACGGACTGATCGTGACTCGCGAGGAGGTTCACAGGAGGACGCAGAGAAGGCTGAGAAGACCTCCTCCAATATATCCAAGTCTCCGTTACCTCCGTTTCCTCCTGTAAACATGCGGCTCGAATCGCTCTCGCTTTGCTCGTCGACGCCTTCTGCATCCTCCGGTTCAAAGCCCGACCGACGCCGCCGTGTGCATGCGCGCCGTGATTAGCTCGCGAGTTGCCAAGGCCGTTGCGAGTCCGTGACATCGCATCCACACCCATGCCCTCGGAACGCAACGTCAGCCTCAAGGACCTCGCAGCCGCCGCGGGCGTATCCACCATGACGGTCTCCCGGGTGCTTTCCGGCCGGGGCCTCGTGAGCGCCGAGCGCCGGGCCGCGGTCGAGGCGGCCGCCCGCCGGCTCGGCTACCGTGTGAATCCGCTGGTCCGGCGCATGATGTCGGAGCTGCGGCGCAGCGGCGGCGGAGGCTTTCGCGGAACGGTGGCGTTCCTCAACTCCTCACGCCGCGAGGGGGATTGGCGCGAGATGCCCTACCTGCGGCCCTCCTGGGAAGGCGCGAGGCAGCAGGCGGCGGCTGCGGGGTTTGCCTTCGACGAGATCTGGATCAATGCCCCCGGCTGGACGCCTGCGCGAACCCATGCGGTGCTACGCACGCGCGGCATCGACGCACTACTCGTGGTGCCGGGTAGCAACCCGGAGCAGGTCGCGTTTCCCCTGGACGAGTTTGCCCTGGCCTCGTTTGGCGGCCTCGCCTTCGACCTGCCGGTGCATCAAGTGCTCCCCGATTATTTCTTCAATGCCGGGCTGTGCTATCGGCGCCTTTGGGAACTCGGTTACCGGCGCATTGGCCTTTTCGTTCCCAACTACGAACGGCGCATGACCGACGGTGCTTCGGTCGGCGGATATCTCGCCGCTCAATGGGAGTCGCACCCGCGCGCCCGTCTGGCCGTGGGCACCCATTCGGAGAACTGGCAGTCCTCCGAATCTGCGTTCAAGCGCTGGGTAAAACAAACCCGACCCGATGCCGTCATCGCCACCTACAATGAAGCCGGCCGTTGGCTGCGGGAGCTCGGACTGCAGATCCCGCGCGACATGGGCCTCGTCCATCCCGGCCTGGCCGACGATGTGGCGGGTTGGTCCGGAGTCGACCCCGACCACTACGCCCAAGGAGCGCAGGCGGTCGACCTGCTGACCGCACAGGTTTTTCGCAACGAACGCGGCCTGCCGCGCCAGCCCAAGCGGACGACCATCAAGGGACGTTGGGTCGATGGCACCACCACCCGCCCGCAAACCGCAAAACGACGGTAAGGTACCGTTCCTGCCCACGTCCGGCCGGCCTTTAGCTTAAAGTTTCCGGCAGGTCGCGATCTCCGGCGGCCTCGGGGATCCCTCGCCCGCTGCCCCTGTCGTCGTCATGGCCGTCCGTTACCGCAATCCCGTCATCGCCGGATTCCACCCCGACCCAAGTATCTGTCGAGTCGGTGAGGACTACTACCTCGCGGTTTCCTCCTTCGAGTATTTCCCGGGCGTGCCGCTGTTTCATTCGCGGGATCTCGTGCACTGGACGCAGATCGGTCACGCCCTGAATCGTCCCTCGCAGCTCAACCTCACGGGCACGGCCTGCTCGGAAGGAATCTACGCCCCCACCCTGCGCCACCATGACGGGCGCTTCCACCTCGTGACCACCCATGTCTGGAGCGGCGGCGGCAACTTCTACGTTTGGACCGACGACATTCACGCCAACGCGTGGTCCGAACCGGTCTGGCTCGACGACCCCGATTGGTTCGACCCGTCGCTTTGCTTCGCCAGCGACGGCCGGGTCTACTACACCCGCCGGAGCGCCCACCAGATCGTCCAGTCCGAATTCGATCCGGTTCGCGGCCGTCTGCTGTCCGCACCGCGGCCAATCGCGGCGCCCTTCGTCTCACGCGATGGGGAAGGCCCCCATGTTTATGAGATCGCGGGCCGGTACTACCTGCTCACGGCCGAAGGCGGGACCGCCGCCGGTCACATGATCTGTATCGGACGCTCCGATACTCCATGGGGGCCGTTCGAGCCGTGCCCACACAACCCCATCCTCACCCACGCCCGCCAGACAGCCTTGCAGGTGCGATCCACCGGACACGGCGATCTTTTTCAGGCCCACGACGGCACTTGGTGGCTGGTCTGCCTCGGCACACGTCATCAACCCCGCAACGGAGCGGCTTTCCACCACCTTGGTCGAGAAACCCTGCTCGCTCCGGTGACCTGGCGTGACGGCTGGCCGGTCATCAACGGCGGCTGCTGTCTCTCCTTGGACATGGAAGTCACCTCCCTGCCCGCATGGCAGCCACCGGTAACGCCGGAAGCGGTGCGTCGCCCCTTCGCGCTCGCACCGGGGTCACGCACCCTCGGGTTTGAATGGACCCATCTGCGCAACCCGACGCCAGGGTCGTGGCAGCTGATCGACGCGGACGTCTTGCTGCTCCACGGCAGTAGCTCACGGCTCGACGACGTCGCCGCGCCAGCCTTTGTCGGACGTCGCCTCGACAGCCCGGGGTTTCGCGCGGAGACCCGGCTGTCTTTCGCCTCCACTCAATCCGGCGATGAAGCCGGTTTCACCTTGCTGCTCAGCAACACTTTCCACGCCGAGATCGGCCTGCGTATCCACGAAGGCGGCACACCCTACGTCTTCGTACGCCGCCGGGCCGGTGACCTTGCCGCCGACGTCTTTCTCGCCGCGCATCCGGGCGGAGCAGTGCGGCTCGAGATCTCCGGAGACTGGGATTTCGTTCGCTTTGCCTGGGCTGCCGGGGACGGACCGCTCATTGGCGTCGCCCAAGCCGAACGCCGATTCTTCTGCACCGAGGTCGCAGGCGGCTGGACTGGGTGCGTGCTTGGCCTGTACGCCCAGGGCCAGGGCCGGACCTGTGCGAAGCCGGCTGCCTTCGCCTCCTTCGACTACGAACGCCGCGCCCTCCCCGAGGGCTCGGCGTATCCTTGGCCCGAGTCCGACATCGCATTTTGAGCGCGGGAAGCGCGGCCAATCCCGTCAAGGCTGCGACCGCTCGCTTCCGGAGCCAACCCGCGGCTCGATGATCACCCCACTGACATGTTCGTTCACCCGGACCTCGGGCGCGGTCAACGCGCGCAACGGCGCACCCTCCCAGGTCACATGCCGGAAGCGAACCCCCTCGATGCGGTGAACCGCCGTGAGACCCGAGATATGGCTCTCCCATCCTTCCGGCTCAATCCGTGTCCGCCGGAAATCCACGCGCTCCAGCAGCACGTCTTGCACGGACGAGAAGCGCCGTTGCTGGGGATGATCCGCACGCCGCAGGACCCAGATATCGAACGGACGATTGCAACGATGCACCCGGATGTCGCGGAAGACGATGCGGCGCGCCGTGGCACCGTCCTTCATATCGATCGCAAACGCCCGTCCGCAGCTCACGATATCGATGTCCTCGAAGACGATGTCCTCCATGGCCCCGCCCAGGGTTTCTGTACCGACCTTGAGCGCAGTCACCGACGAGATCATGCAAACGCGCCGCACGACAATATCGCGCACATCCGCGAGGCGCCCCTGCCAGGTGGAGGTGTTCTTCACCGGCACGCAATCGTCGCCGGTGTGAAAGAAGGAGTCTTCGATCCGCACCCGCTGGGAGGAGTCGGGGTTGACGCCGTCGGCATTGTTCCAGAGCGAGCGCGAGCCGGGATGCTTCCACGCGTCCCACCCGCAAGGCGGAATCTCGGTGACAACCTTCACCCAGCGCAGGTCGATGTCGCGACAGTGCAGCAGGTGCACGCTCCATTGCTCGCTGTCACGCAGGATCACGCCTTCGATGCGCACGTGGCGGCTGTCCACCAGGCGCACGAGATTGGTGTTGCAACGCGGATGAGTGTGGCGGCGACGCCATTCCGAGCCGTCGCCGCAGATGACACCCCGGCCGAGGATGGCTGCGTGCTCGATACCTTCTCCCAAGATCAGCCGTCGGCGCGCATCGGGCATCAACGACGGAGGAAGATCGCGGTTGATCCTTTCCTCCGGCTCGAGGGGGAACTGATCCAGGTCATCCGCCGCCTGAAGCACTGCACCCTCCTGCAAGTAGAGGGTTACCCGGGAGCGGAGAATGACGGTGCCAGTCCGGTAATGGCCCGGCCCAAGCACGAGGACACCGCCGCCAGCGTCAGACAAAGCCAGGAGAGCATGATTCAGAGTGTCGGTCTGCGGACGGTCCACTCCCGGCTGAAGGCCAAATTCGCTGGCGTACCGGGCCCCCTCCGGCAACGGCCAGGCCTCGGGCGGATCGACGAATACGCACAGTCTCGGCCCGTCGGGCCACTCCACCACCCACTGGCCGGGCAGGTCGAACTGCACGCCGACGCCGCGACCGGGTTCCCCAGCCACCGACCGCCCGCGCTCGGGCAACACCCTCGGCATCTTCATGCCCGCGGGCACCTCGACATCGAGGATGGCTTCCGCAATCCAGTCGACACGCAGGTACCGCACCGGAAGGCGGACATAGTCAAAATCTGCCCGCGGGGTGAAGAGCGTCACCACCTCCACCGCCCGCCCCGCATACGTCGCCGCCCATGGAGTCATGCGTAAAGTTCGGTCATGGTCCACCGCGGGCGGGCCAATCATCTGTACGGAACGGCTCTGCCGGCAGCCCAGGGCGGTTGATCAGGGTGGCTTCGGGATCGTTGCGCCACGCATACCGCAGAGCCACCGGCTCCGGGACCTGCGCCGACCGAACCCACACCGTGTCGTCCTCCGCCTTTGCTTCGGCCAGGTGAAAGACCCGGTCAGATCCGGCAACTTCAAAGCCTCGGATCGCTCCCGCGGTCGTACGCAGACCTCCGGTCGCGTTTTCAAAGTACACCCGAAAGCCGTCGGCTTCACGCACCACCCGCGTCATCACCGGACCGCGATCAAGGACTTCGAAGCCATAGGTGCGGCGCAGGGCGAGCCGCGCCAGCCGGCGCCCCACCGTCGCCTTGTCCTTCGGATGAATGTCGTTCACGTCGCCCACATCGAGCGTGATGGCCTGTCCAGTATGCGGCAGTGCCAGCGCCGCCGCCTGAGCCTCCCGCAGTCGTGCCCACTCGTCCGACGCGATATCGGCACGGCGAAAGGGAGCCAGTTGGGCCCAGTAAAAGGGCGCCTCTTCAACGCCAAAGTGGGCACGCCACGTCCGGATGAGGGCTTGGAACAACGGCGCATACTCGTGGGCCCGGCGACGGTTGGCATTCGCCTCTCCCTGGTACCAGAGGAATCCGCGCACGCCGAACGGCGAGAGCGGCGCGATCATGCCATGAAAGAGTGCACCCGGTGCATGGGCCGCTTCGTCGGCGGGCCGGGGCGAATGGATCGTGTCCGGCGGCAGCCACGGCTCAATCGGGGTACCTCCGTAGGTGCAGTTGATAATGCCCACCGGCACCCCAAGCACGGCATGCAGGTCGCGGGCGAACGCATACGCCACCCCGCTAAATTCGGCCACCCGTTCGGGCGTTGCCGCCCGCCATTCCCCGGCGACGTCGGTCCGGGGAATGTCTGACGCCTGACGCTCGACCTTGAACTCGCGGATCAGCGGCCAGCGCGCGGCCAAGATCTCCACGTCACGGTCTTTCGAATACCGCAGCGGCCACTCCATGTTCGACTGGCCCGAAACGAGCCAGACCTCGCCCACGACGACATCCCGCACCACCACCGTCTCCGCCCCCGTGGCAACCAAGTCGCGGGACCGCCCATCCGCAGGCATGGGGGCCAGCACCGCCCGCCACCGGCCGTCGGGCCCGGCCACCGTCTCCACCCGCTGACCGCCAAACTCCACCACGACCGACTCCCCGGCGCTCGCCTGACCCCAGACGGGCAGGGCTCGGTGACGCTGAAGCACCGCTCCCTCGCGGAACACCGGTGCGAGCGTGAGCCCGCAGGCCCACGAAGGCGCCAGCAGTGCGAAGACCACCCCCCACCCTTGCCATCGGGCCATGACTCCGGGCGCGACCGCGAACCCACACGCGGTCGTTAAGCCCGGCCCCGCGGCCGATGAGCTCACGGGTGAAGGCTCGAAGACGACGTCAGAGGCAGGCGCCATGAGATCGGCGAGCATTGTCCGATTCGCCTATGCCGCGATGCCCGCGGAACTTTATCATAAAGCCCTCCCGACGCTATCGAAGATGGATCGTCCGCAAGGCGCAGTCGCCGGCAAGGACGCAAGACCCGCCCAACCATCAAACTGGTGCCCGGAGCGGGCACTTTTTCTAGAGGGAAGTCCAAGACCTCATACGGACCTCATACACTTTTCCAACTGAACGGAGGAGGTTGCTGGATGTCGTCTGTTGCGGACCCCCAGTTTGACGCTATCGTGGCACGGCGAGCGCGACGGGGCGACCGGGAGATCGACACCGTGCACCGTCAGGCAAACCAGGAGCGGCAACGATCGTCGAGCACAAGGGCGGCCTGGGGCGCGTAGGGCCCATGCTGAGGATCGGACGTCCAGGAGACCCTGTGGCACACCACCTCGCTGCTTAGCACGGAAGCCCTTCCCGTGCGCATGCCCTCACCGCCGACAATGGCACCGAGTTCGACGCGTATGAGCAGGTCGAGCGCCGCTAGCGGATCAAGGTCTACTTCGCCTCGCCACGCCTGGAAACGCGCCTCCAACGAAAACACCAGCGGCTTCCTCCGTTAGTACCTGCCCAAGCATACCTGCCTGCGCAAACTCACCCAGCACCAGTGCAACATCATCGCCGAACACCTGAACAACCGCCCCAGGATGCGCCTCGGTTTCCGCAGGCCGGACTAATTCTACTACGAACCACCCCGCCCCGGCCTTGGGTAGTCACCATCAGGGGCTACCTGGCTCCAGTACTGCGCCGTTGAGCCGCAGCGCCGATAAGGAAGCTTCCACGTGACCCATTGGACCCGAGCATCAAGCTGTCCATAACGGGAAGTGGAACCGCTTTGACAGAATCGTGCTTGCAACAGTTTGAACGTTTGAGGATCGCCTCCAATCTCTGGTTTCAGAGGTGGGCGCGAATGATACCCCTGCACGGCGACAATCTGAATCTGGCGCGTGCCCAATGGCACATACTCTGCTGATCTGTCTAGTGTAGCTTCGGGAAAACTCTAAGAGGCGACGCTTTTCGTTTCATGCTCACTTTCTGGAACACCGTGGCGGCCGCCCTAGTTCAAACTAGGTCCGTCTTCGTCAGCCTAGTAGTCGCTTCATCCAGAGGATCACCGGGCTCCCCCGGCGCACGGATCCTAGTACTCTCGGACGGCAGCCAAAGTGGAACCATCGGAGGAGGAGCATTGGAGTCAAGGACGCTGCAGCGCGCCGTCGTAGCCCTGCGCTCCGGCCAGCGTCCAAAACCTACCTCTATTTACCTCCAGCACTGCGATCCCGATCACCCGAACGCTTCCGGTCTAAGGTGCGGCGGATCGCAGACTAACGTCGAACTAATCCTTCATCGCGATTTAGATCTAGCCTTTGCGCAACGCGTGGCGATGGCGGAAGCCGGTCGCTGCGGTGCGGTTCTGAGGCTCGATCAAAGGGGCATGCAACTGCTCGAGCAGGCACCCGACCACTTACAAAACCGAATTCAGTGGCAAGAGGGCACCGATTGGAACGTGCATCTTCCACTCGATCCTGCTGAGCGTGCTGTCGTAATGGGAGGGGGGCACTGCGGTGCCGCCCTCGCCCGCATACTCCATGATCTCGATTTCGCGGTGACCTTAGTCGAGCCACGGGGCCCAATTCCAACGCTGCTTGGTCTGCCTGACGGGATCACCCGTCTGCATTCATCATGGGATAAGGCTGTGTCCGTTCTATCTTGCACGGAAGACACCATGGCCGTCGTCATGACGCATGGTCTCGCAACGGACATTGAAGCCCTAGCAGTCCTTCTCCCGCTACCTCTAGGCTTTCTGGGCGTGATGGGAAGTCCCAGAAAGATCGCTTTGATTCACGAAGCCCTCGCTAGCCGGGGATTTAACGCACGCCAAAGGGCAACTATAGCAGGTCCTATCGGGTTACTCCTCAAGACAAACACCCCAGCTGAGATCGCAGTCAGTGTGGCCGCACAACTTTTGGACCGCAGACGCAACCGGCGCAATTCCATTAAGCCATTTGCTCTATCCCATTCGACCGAGCACTTCTGCGATAGGAGTTCATGATCACCCGCCCAAGCGCAAGTTCGACTTTGTTCCGGGAGTGTCCGATGTTTTGGTGAAGGCTTTTCCGGACCTCACAACTATTCTTATTTAAGATAGCGTCCAGAATCGCGAGATGCTCTCCCGCTGTTTCGTGATAACGATGCGGCGTCGTCCCCACCACCAACCGGATGAACTTCAGACGCTGCTCGCAGTCCTCCAGAAGCTGGACGAGTCTTCGGTTACCCGCGGCTCGCGCGAGGCCGAGGTGGAAAAGAGCATCTGCCTCGACCAGCGTTTCCGGATCGACGGGATCGTTCGCGCGAATGGAGAGCATAGTTTGCCAGACTTCGCGCTGTTTCGCCACCCACTGCGCGGGAAGACCCTTCTGAGTGACGATCTCTCCCACGTGCAACTCCAGCGCCAGTCGGACCTCGTACAAATCATAAATTTCGTCCAAGTCCGGCTGCTTTATATAACAGCCTTGGTTGGGAATTTTATCGACGAGTCCCTGCTCGGTCAGAGTCTGCAATGCTTCCCGCACGGGAACCCGGCTGGCCTGAAACTCCTCACAAAGTAGTTTTTCGCTCAGATGAAATCCTGGGCGATAGTGCCAATTCAGGATGCGGTGGCGGAGTTGGTGCAGAATCGTTGCGGCAATTTTACCACCTGTCTCACCTTGGATGTTTCTCATAGTGAGTTCGCGCAGGGCGGGGCCCTGAAAGCTGGCCCTTCCTGACGGGGAAAGGCTTTAAGACTTCACTTAAGACGTCAAATCCACAGCACATAAAAAACGTCTAGTCTCCGCCCTTCGTACGCGAAATCACCGCCACGGGTCCCCCTCCTGGTGGCCCCTGGTGCTCAGCTCCACCAGAAACATAGACCAGCGGATCCTGAGTAAGCCCGGCAACCACGGCACCCACTACCGCCCGCGCCATCCGGGTTGGACTGATGTCGGAGTCCTGCAGCATCGTATGTCGCGAACCCAAGACCTCGCCGCAAGGCGCAGCCTCAGCCTTAGCGAACACCTGAACCACCCGACGGAGGTCAATGGACGACTCGCAGCATTGACTTGATCGGACGGCACGTTGCACGGCCTGCAAATCCAAACAGTGCCGCATAACGTCGTGACCGACCCGGAACTGGCTGCAGGACCGAGGGCTGTTGCCCAGCAGGAGTATCTCGCAGTACTTTAGCTCAATTCCTGCTGAGGTTGACGCAACCGAAGAGAAAACCTCAAGATCCACTCCGATACGTGTCGACGAAATCACCTCTGGCGAGAGTTCTCCTAGCGCCAGCGCGACGCCAAGCGATGCAGCTCCCCGCGAAAGCCCCATGGACTTCAGCGTATCGGTCGTGGCAAGAGGATGCTTCGACTGCCTAATATCTTCCGACCCAAGCAGCGGACACTTAATTTGGGCGAAGTGAACGGCATCCCCCGTCAACCCATGGTCTCGCATCACTGCCGAGACAGCGGCAGCCACCGTTTCCACCATTGCAGGGGTACCAATCTCATGCGGTTCGAGGTCGCGGGTGCGGCCACGCGCGACCCTCAGGCCACCAGTCACCGCTTGGCCCTTGGGCACATCAACGTCGAAGAATACAGTGAGATGAGGAGAAATCACTCCTTCACAGCCACCCGACATGATGATCGGCACAGCATCCACCGCAGTCATCTCCATGAATTGCTGCAGATAGTGCCGCAGGGCTGCCGTGGCGAATCCGCGTGTGTAGTCGTTGACGCAGCCGTTACCCTCCGTCTTCCCGAGAATACCCGTGATCTTCCTGTGAGGGATACCCGCCGCCGCAAGCGCTCGGTCGAGCGCCCCTACATCGTCCGGCCCAGACTGCGCCACTTTTATAAGCGATGACGTATCCATAGGTGAATCAGATTAAATTCCGCAAAGCTAGCCGCCCAGTACTCGTTTTCTAGCCGTGGCCCGATCAGTCATGGGCGAAAGACAGAAGCTGGTTCAATCGTCAAATCAAGTCGATGGCACGCGACACTCGCGTGTTGCGCGGCGAGCCTCCGCGAGCTGCCCCTTACCCGCTCAATAAGATCCTCATCGAACGGAATTTTCTGAAGCCTCGTAAGACCGTGGACCGCTTCACTACCGAGTTTGGCCGCATTGTACATGGCGGTCACACCCCTGCTTGCGCAAAAAAATTGCCACCATCTTCCCGGATCAGCTCACGCTGCTGCGTGATCATACGAGAGAGCAGTTCCGCGCAGGCCTCACTGCGGGTGTGCACGACCTCGACTCCTAGCTCCCGCAGACGATCTTCACCCCACTCGCGAACGGTTGGGGTGCCGATCACGACCTTGGGAATACCATATAGGATCATCGCTCCTGTGCACATTGGACAGGGCGAAAGCGTCGTGTAGAGCACAGTTTCTCGATAAAATTCCGGCGGTTGCCGACCGGCGTTGGCGAGCGCAGTCATTTCTGCGTGATGGAGAGTGCTGCCGGTCTGCGCCCGGAGATTGCGTCCGCGTGAGACCAGCTTGCCCCGGTGGACGAGTACCGATCCGATGGGAAGGCCTCCCTCTAGGAAACTTGCTTCCGCCTCCTCGATTGCGATCTGCAGCATGCTTGATTCAAATTCCGTGTGTTCCATAGGTTATTTTTAGATTACACCCTTTTCCGGATCGGCCTCAGAGAATCGGGGAAGCAACCACGTTACGGCCGCGAGGAGTAGGTAGGCCATGGTGGCCGGAGCCGTGAAAAAGAACCCTATCCGCCCCACCACATCCGCTTGTTCAATCACAAAACTGTGGATGAAGCCGATCCCTGAGAGTGCAGCCCCGATCAAGAACCAAATGGCCGCTCGGCCAAACTGCCGCTCAATGATATATACCGTCGCAGCACCAAGAACCATTGAGGTGTATACGTAGCCCTGCTCCAGCGAGAGCATGCCCTGCACAAAAAAATCGGTCGTCGAGACGAACGTGTCACCCATGTCCGTTGGAAACGGTTTGTCCGCGCCGCCGAAGCCCAGGGAGACAAGGGTCTTTTTCACAAGGAGCGCACAAAATGCCGCGAGCACGGGCATCATTCCGACCACCACAGCTGGAATGTGCCGCGCAGGAGACGCTTCGAAAGCCTGCGAGGCCATTGCCACCCCAATCCAGATCAGGATCGCCATGCCCGCTTCCACGGGGACGAAGTAGACCACCCAGCTCAAGGCACCTGTCAGGCAAAGAATAGATACGAACACCGCATTGAGCACAGAGTAACCCACTCGCGACCCAATCGCCTTCCAACCCGGGTGCCCGATGTAGATGCTCGTCGGAAACGGGCTGCCGAACGCGCCCGTGAGAATCGACGATACGCCATTATAAAGCATTGAAGGCAGCATCGGGTAGCGATCCCCGGCGGCCGTCGCAGATTCAATGTTTTGCAGGGAGATGATCACACTGATGCATCCGATGGGGAGAATTACAGGCAGAAACAGGGGAAGCATCGAGAACGAAGCGACCAGATCGCCCAACACAGGAACTGGCGGATAGAAAGCGAGGCGGGCATCAGCGAGGTTTCCGACCGGGACTACCTGCGCGCCTTGGACAAAATGGAGCATCCACGCTAGGCCAGTGCCGGTCACCAGGATGATCAGGCCGGAAGGGATCCCACCCTTGATGCGAAGCCGTCCAAAATAGAACAGAAATGTGACACCGAGTGTGACGAGCCCGAGAAGCGGAGAGGCGTAGGCACGAAAGAAAAAGTCCATCGAAAGGAAACAGAGGCCAATGCCTCCAACGGGTGCGAGCAGCGCAGCCCGTGGCGTAAATCGACGGATACTCTCCGCCACGAAACTGCCGAAGAACTCGATGAGCCCCGAGACGAAACAAGCCAGTATACCGGCCCGCCAAGCAAAGATAGCGACATCATCCCCGGTCAATCCCTGTGCCTCGCCGATGAATTTCGCTGGGTAAAGTACGAGGAAAACAAAGGCGATTAAGGTGATGATGTTGATGCCGAACGGCAGTGCACAGACGTCGCTCCGACCTTCCTGCTGCGCAAGCCTCCAAGCCTGTCTCGCATAATAGAGGTTGCCGATGACAACACCCAACGCGGCTGCAGGTAAAATACGCTCAAAAAACAACTCCCGGGGCATATAGAGCGGGAAACCGAGGCAAAAGTTGCTCATCAATATCAGCATGAGCATATTATCCAGCCCAAGAGCAAAGAACCCGTCGAGATCCCCCCGATGAAAGAGGCGTAGTCCAGGAGGGACTGATAGTATAATATTTCGAGTCGTCATACGTAGCAAGGCTGCAGCACCGGTGGCTGAATGGTGGCCGAAAGCACATTCTCCACGGCTCGCGCCACTTGGAGCAGGCGGTGGTCGCGTCCGCAGGAACCCACAAGCATCAAGCCCACTGGCAGGCCGTCAGTAAAACCGGCGTTGAGTGATATCGCCGGGTGGCCCGTGGCGTCGAACGGCGCCGTGTTGTGCAACGTCAAGTAAGCCCGGGATACCGCCTGCGGCACTTCGGGACGTTTGGTCGGGAGCGCCCAAGGCTGAAAAGGCACTGTGGGAAGAAGCAGGGCATCGAAGCGGGCAAGCGCAGAGTCGTAAGCCGAATGCAGGTGGCGTGACGCTTCCTGAGCAAGCCCGTAGTAGCGTCCGAAAAAACGGGTCCGCGTGTAGTGTCCGAGTAACGCTAGCGCGATTACACTCGGGTAAAGCTTGTTGCCTCGCGCTGCTAAACCACGGCCCACTGCTTCATTGAGGCTAACGGGATAGAACCCTTTCCAATTGTTGCCCTGGCCGAACCCTTCGATCATCGTCGAGGTCGCCCCCTCCACGCTGATCACCGACATGATGTCGATGCCTTGCCGGTGCAGGGGAATGGAAAGGGTCTCCACCGCCATTCCCGCCGCGGCCAGCTGCGAGGCGGCGGTGCGGACGGTGGAGTCCGTCGCCGGTTCGGAAAGACCGGGCCAGCCGAAACCCTCATCCAAAACGCCAATCCGAAGCGAACGGGGCGCCACTTCGAGGTCGGCTGTGTAATCACGCTCGCGGGCAACACGTCCCTGCCGTGGATCAAGCGGGTCGTCTCCCGCGATCACGTTCAGCACCCGCGCCACGGTCGATACATCCCGCGCCATGGGCCCAGTATGGTCGAGAGTCCGCTCGATCGGCATTATGCCTGTGTAAGGAACCAGTCCATACGTGGGCTTGAGTCCGACTACGCCGCACCATGCCGCGGGTATCCGGATGGAACCGCCCTGATCACACCCGATCGCCGCCTCCACTTCCCCCAGCGCGACAAGTGACCCGCATCCGCTGCTCGAGCCACCGGCGGAAAACCCGGGGCGATAGGGATTGTGCACCGACCCCTGGGCGGAAGTTTCGCTCGCACCGGAAATGCAGAGATCCTCGCAGACTGCTTTACCGGCGATCTCCGCGCCCGCTCCCAATAGGCGCTGGACGACTGTGGCATCGTATTCGGGAGTGTACCCCTCAAGCAGGGACGAGCCGTTGCGCATCCCTATTCCAGCCAGCGCGATGCTGTCTTTCAGGGCGATCCGCATTCCTGCCAGGGATCCGTTTTGATGTTCGCGCACGGAAGTCCTCAGGTACCACGCGTTCGTCGGATTCGTACCGGGCTCGGGCCTTTCACCTCTTCGGGAAGCTGGCGCCCGCAGTCGACCCTCACCTACCAACGATTCCACACGAGCGAAGGACGGAAGTGCCGCATTCATGGCAATTCTGTATCCATCAAGGTCATGTCCGCCCCCCAATCCGAGCCGCGCCAAGATGGCAGCGATTTCCTCAAGGGTCGGCGGATGCAGCAACGGCGTCATTTCCTAGAGGCTGCGCCAAGCTGGGTTAGCCACCATGTTCGCCCGCTGCAAAATAGCTTTGGCGCGACTCTGCGCTTCCTCTAGGAACGCCAACTCACGTTCAGGGGGAAGAAAGCTCAAGCGGCGGTTCTCCATCACAACGTTTCCGTCAATCAGGACAGTGTCCACCTCATTGCCGTAAGCCTGAAACACGATCGTGGCCGCCAGATGATGGTGAGGAGTCGTCTGAGGGTGACGCAGGTCAAGCAGGATAAGGTCCGCGCGCTTGCCGGTTTCGATGGAACCAATCTCGTGGTCCATTCCCAACGAACGCGCCCCATCGATCGTCGCCATTTCAAGAATCTTCTCTGGGGTCAGCACGTCCGCATCCCGATGCACCGCGCGGTGAATATGGGCCATAAACTTCATGTCTCCGATCATGTTTACGGAGTCATTACAATTCCCGTCATCCGTTCCAATGCCCACGGCCATGCCGCGCTCCACCATCTCCGGCACGGGGGCCACCCCTGAGCCGAGGTAGGCATTGCTCACAACCTGCGACGCGACCTTCACATTGTGGCGGTGCAGCAGCCGAACATCCTTCCGGTCAAAGTACACGCAATGCGCGACCTGCAGACGCTCATCCAAGAGTCCGTAACACTCCATGTACTCGGCGGGACTCATCCAATGAATCCGCTCATCATGATCGCTCTCCGCCATGTGAAGCGTCCACATTACCGCCCGATCACGGGCGAAGGCTTGTGCCCATCGCATTCCTTCAACTGTCACCGCCGGGGTAATGGCAGGAGCGGCCCAAACTGATATACGACCTCCTGCCGTGCCATGATACTGATCTGACAGGGCTGTGATCCGATCTTTGGCCACAGCCGTTTCCTCCATGATCGAGCACAGTTCGACTTGGGGAGAGCGAGCCTTCAAGGCGTCCACATACCCTTGAATGCGCCCGTCCATCCGATCAAAGAACATGCGGGCGTAGACGACCCTCACACCCACCTCACCATAGACCGCCATCGCGGCCTCGATGTTGCCTGGGTAGATGGCCGAATCGGCGTTGTCGTTGATCGTCGTAATCCCGCTGCGCACAGCTTCCGCACAATACAACCTCACCGCCACCGCTACGTCCTCCGGTCTCATCGCCTTTTGTCCCGGATACAAAACGTTGAACAGCCAGTCATAGAGTTGACGCCCGTGCGAGGGCCCTCCGCGCAGGAGGATCTGGTTCACATGGGTGTGGGCATTGATGAAACCGGGTAACACGACCTTGCCGCGTGCATCGATCACCCGATCCGCTGGCGGAGGCACCGACTCGGCGTGCACTCCGAGCGCGACGATCCGTCCATCCTGCACGTGAACCCAGCTATCCTCAAGGACTCTGCGGTACTGATCCATCGTGACGAGGGTACCGTGCTGGATGCTGAGCGTTTGCATGATATGTATACAATAGTGTGTTACACGTCGCAAAGCAGATATTATGCCATCGAAAAGACGAGCATTGGCCATCGTATCCAATCTTTTCATGAATCGGCCTCCGCTTGTCAGCCGCGCTGGCACGTTGCCTGCTGGCATAATTGTATACAATCCCACATACAATAAACAAACTGAACATGAGAATCACACGAAATGTGCGAAATTGGACGGCAACTGCTGCGGCTTTAGGCCTCCTGGCGAGCGAAGGAATAGCGCAAGAATCGATTGTGAAGCTTGAGGCATTTATCACGGAAGGCTCGGCCATTGGCGACATTGGCGCGATGACAACGAGGCTTTCCGACAGCATTTTCGGAATCGACCTTTCGCTAAATGAGACTCCGCGGTCTGTGTCGGTAATCACTAGCGAAATGATTGGCCAGTTCTCCGTAAGCAGCCTCAACGACATCATTAAGCTGACGCCAGGCACCTTCACGAGTTCGTTCTTCGGTATCGAGGGTTCTCTCGAGATCCGGGGGTCGACAAGTGAAACCTATTTCCGCGGATTCAAGCGGCTCGATAATCCCGGCCACTTTCCCACCCCGATCGGCGCGGCCGAAAGGATAGAAGTCGTTCGGGGCCCAGCTTCGCCGATCTACGGTCCGGGCAAAATCGGAGGCTATTTGAATTTCGTTCCGAAGAGCGCGAGAGCCTCGACGGGCAGGTATCTGGAAAAGACCAGCGGAACAACCAAGGTCTCGTACGGATCATGGGACAAACGCGTCGCCGAGTTGCAATTTCTCGGGCCATTAAAAATCCCAGGCGCTGAAGGCGCCGGGTATTCAGCCTACGTGATGGTCGAATCCTCCGGTAGTTTCTACACCAACAGCTTTCAGGACCAGAGGGTATTTCAGTTTTCACTCGACGCAGACATCTCCAACAAGTGGCGCGTCGAGTCGGGAGCGATGTATCACTACTGGAACGGCACTGAAAACGCCGGCTGGAACCGCATCACCCAAGAGCTGATCGACACCGGCAGGTACCAGCGGGGGCGCGCACAGAACTTCGACCTCAACAACGACGGCCGCGTGGATGGCAACGAATACAATAGCGTGGGCGGGATCTTCGAACTGGTTTTCGTGAATCCCAATGGGTCCGTCTCCTCAGCGCCCTTTGGCCCGCCTCTAACCGCTCCAACTAATCCCAACCTCGCTCTCGACCCTGCCGATCCTCTCACCGGTACCACCACAATCTTGAGCGCCAAAACGGTCATGATCGATTCGATAGACGAAGGCGAATCGGACAGCTTTCTCACCTACTTCGACCTCATCGCCGACAACAATCCCAACCTGACCTTCCAAAATCGCTCCTTCTTTGAGTTCATGGACCGGTGGAAAACGGCGAGCTACGGCTTCTCACAATCCCAGAAACAGAATCTCTTCGAAAACAAGACCGTGGTCGATCACCGCTTCGAGCCGGCGTCGTTCTGGAAGGTTTCAAACTCCTACTCGGCTTCACTTCGTCGGTTCGAGTCGGACTATCACTCCGACTTCACGTACGAGGTGTTCGAACGTCGCGATTTGTCCCAGGGAAGCAGCTCTCGCGACCGCTTCTGGACCTGGTATGAGCGGCCCGAACTCAATCCTCTGCCGTCTGTACTGCGTGATACCTTGTACTATAACTATGGTTTCAGTGTCCTTTCGCACTCTCGCTTCGGAGACAAACTGAACCTCCTGCTCGGAGGACGGGTCGACTACCTCGACGTCGAGACGAAGGACAAGACGCTGGTCGGTATGCCGACGACCTCCAACAACGCGACAGAGAACACCTACAACGTCTCGCTTTCCTACGAGCTTCCGATTGGACTGCACGCCTACGCGACCGCGGCGGAAAGCAGCACCTTGAACGTCGATCAGGACGGTAGTGTGTCCTACAACAATGTCCTGAACTCCCGATTCACTAATCAACAGGAGCTCCTTGAAGCGGGCTTAAAAGGAACGTTTCTTGAAAACCGTCTTTACGCCGCCACCGCGCTTTACGAACAGAATACTTCGTCGTTCAGCGATCAAAACGAGGCGAATCAATCCATCAAAGCGCGCGGGCTCGAATTGGAACTTCGTTACGCCTTGAGCCAAAACTGGACGTTCCTGTTCAACGGAACATGGCAGGAAACTGAATACAGCCCACTATCAGGTAATGCCAACTTCAACTTTCTAAATACTACTCAGACCGGATTCAACGGGACGGCGATCTACGGCGGAACCATCGGAGGCGTGATCCTTGACGAGGCCTCGTTTCCAGAGCGTTCCGGACAACCGAACCGGGTGCTGAGCACCTCGGCCATCTACACCCACAACAGCGGTTTCGGCGCGAACATCACAGTCACGCACATTGCGGCTGTCGCCGCCGATCGGCTTCGCACGATCCTGCTTCCCGAGGCCAATCTTCTCGACCTAGGGTTCTTCTACAAGAGCAAGGCCTGGCAGTTTCAGTTCAACATCGCCAATGTTACCGACGAACGCTGGTTCCGATCCAACTTTCCGGAGCTGTTCGGAGGCGTGGTGGTGATCCCGCAGGTGCCGCGGTCATACAAGTTCTCGGCCACCTACAATTTCTAATACCCAAAGCTATCGTGGAAAATTGGATTCTACAGAACGTCCGTATCGGGGCTGATTCCCCTGCGGTAGACTTGGCCATCTCCGGAGACCGCGTCGCGTCCCTTGCCGCAGTTCCCGCCGACACTCCGAGGATCGATGGCGGTGGCGGCCTCCTCCTCCGGCCCTTTACGGACTCGCACCACCATCTCGACAAGGCGTTCACTCTCGCTCCTCGGCAACTTCTCCCGGCTGACATTTTCGCCAGCATTGAGGCAACGACCGCCATCAAGCGAGAACAGCGCGGTCAGGTCCGGACGGTATCGATGCGCATGGCCCGCGTGCTCGATTACCTCCATGCCGCCGGAACGCGGGCCGTGAATGCCCAGATTGATGTGGACGAGATCTGGGGGCTCACCGGGATCGAGGCTGCATTGCTCGTACGTCAGCAATACGCGAGTCGTCTCCGCCTGAACATTGTAGCGTTCCCCCAGCACGGGATGAACGCGAACGTTCGGACCATGCTGCAGGATGCCGCCAGCCTCGGAGTCGATGGGATCGGTGGACACACCGACCTTGATCAGGACTGGATGAGCCATTTGGCCAGCGTCGCCGAAATCGCTTCATCACGCGGCCTCTGGGTTGACATACATACCGACGAGACCGCTTCGGCTCAAAGTTATCGCTTACCCGGCGTAGTTGAAGTCTTCCATGGCTACGGCCGTACTTCGGTCACGCATTGCATCTCCATCGCACGCCTTGCGCCGACGGAACGTGAGGCCGGATACGCCGCCCTCGTCGGAGCAGGGATCCGCGTCAACGTTGCCCCTTGTGTCGTCGCTTTCGGTGGTCCCCTTTTCCCCGTCGCGGAGGGGATACAAGCTGGCGTCGAAATCGGAATCGGCTCGGATAATTTGCGCGATCACTTCGTTCCCACCGGCACGGGCAACGTCCATGAACTCGGCCGCATTCTCGGCATCGTCCAGCGAATCGGAGATCCTGCCATCCACGATGCCATTGCGGAAGGCATGACGAATCGTGCCTGGTCGCAGGCAACGGGTGCTGACGATCTGGGCCAACCCGGCTCCGATGCATCCTTCCAAGTATGGGCGATCCCGCGAGCAGGTGCCCTGCTAAATAACCCGAGCCCGCCGCCGCACCTGCGAGTCTGGCGAGGCCAAATCGAACCGCCAACATCCACTCTCCTGGAAGCCTGAATCATAATGTCTCTCGCCAATCGAATCCTCAAGGTGCCCATGGCGGCGCCGCACGATCTCTCATGCGTCACTCCGACTCTTGAAGCCGCAGGTCTTAAACCCGAGCATGTCCGAGCGGTAATGTGCATGACCGAAGGCGACGGTTTCGCTCGCGGTTTTTGCGAACTCGCCTTCAACAATTATTTCGCCGATACGCTTGGACTGCCACGCGCCAGCGTGCCCCGACGTATTCCGATGATTATGATTGGTGGATGCTCGGGGCTCGTATCGCCCTATGCAGCCCTCTTCTGCGAGGACGCTGGAGCCTGGGTGCAACCAGACTCCGCTGCCGGGGGTGGTCTTGCAATCGCCGTCGGTACAACGGCGGACATTTCGATGGTGGATTTTGGCCGCCGCGGTATGATTGAACAGGTCGCAGCCAAAGTTCGCGAACTTCTCGAGCTGGCTGGAATGACCCCGGCTGATGTCCACTGTGTCCAAATCAAAGCCCCTTGGCCATCTGGAGCCGCTCTCTCTGCGGCCGCGGCCACGGGTATTTCGGTCGCTACCACTTCCGAGGGAGTTGCAGGCCTGCTTTCCCGCAGCGCTGGCGCCCTCGGCGTTGCATTGGCACTCGAAGAGCTGCCCGCCGGGGCCATCACCGATCAGGTGATAGGCCGCGACTTCAGCTTCTACTCGAAGGTGGCCAGCGCCTCGGCCGGCAGTGAACGGACCAATGTGGCCGTAATGGTAATGGGGAACGCGCGTTGCTCAGCCAGTCCGTTTCGCATCGGCCACGCCCTGCTTAAGGACGGTGCAGACCTGTCGGGAGTGTATGCTGCGCTCGCCTCCGCCGGAGTTGGAATGGACAGGCCCCTTTCGCCAGGCCCTGACAATCCTGTCGATCACGTTTTCCTTAAGTCAGCCGTCGAACTAACGGGTACTTGCCGAGGTCGACGCCACGTCCTCGGCTCGGACTACCTAGGTCCCTATTCATGGCTGATTGCCAAAGCTGTGGTCCACACCCTGGTCACATCGGTGGTGGGCGATCCGATGATGCAGGTTTCCGGGGGCGGTGAACACCAGGGCATTCCTGGCGGCGGAGCGGTCGCCATCGTTGCACGGAGAACGATGGGATGAATTCGGGAACCGAACCCGCCGTGCAGCCCGGTCCCGCCTGGGGCCGCCTAGCTTCAGCGACTCCGCATTGGACCAGTATCGCGCGGGCCGGCGATATCAGTCCGATTCTTGAAGATGAGTGGACCCTCTTCCACGCCGGCCCCCCACTGGATGGAACCGAACCGATCGGACCCTTGCAAGGTGCGATGGTGGGAGCGCTCATCTACGAGGGTGTGCCTCGCCGGGAAGCTGAGAGTCTGGTCCACCAAGGAGCGGTCCGACTCCTTCCTGGTCAGGACTTCGGCTTTGCTAGCCCTCTGGTCGGGATCGTGTCCCGCAACATGCCCGTTTGGGTTGTACGCGATGTCCACTCTGACACGAAAGGATTCTCACCCCTTAACGAAGGACTTGGAAAAGTTCTTCGCTTCGGCGCGAACAGCGATGCGGTCATCGACCACCTGCGATGGCTGAGGAACGTCCTCGCCCCCTGCCTGCGCTCCGTCATTGAAGAGACCAATGGATGGAATGTCGCGGACTTCATCACTCTTGGACTGCAATGCGGAGACGATCTGCATAACCGCCATGTCGCTTCCACCTCGCATTTTGTACGCACATTTGCGCCGGCCATCAGTCGGATAGCCGGCACTCACGCATCTCCAATATTTAAGTTTTTGGGTGGGAATGATCACTTCTTGCTCAACCTGTCCCTCGCAGCCTCCAAGGCCGCGTGCGAAAGCGCTCACCAGACAGGTCAGGGAGACCTCGTCACAGGGATGTCCATGAATGGTTCTGTTTTTGGCATCCGCGTCGCAGGCCTGGGTAACAGGTGGTACACCTCGACCTCCGAACCTCTTCGAGGAAGACTCCGTCCAGGGTTCACTCAGGCCGATGCCGCACCGGGCATTGGCGATAGCCTAATGATCGAGTGCTGTGGTCTAGGAGGCTTCGCCTCGGCTGCGGCCCCAACCTTGCACGAGTACCTAGGCGGCACATTCGCTGCTCTTTGCCGGGAAACTGAAAACATGTACCAGATTGTTTATGGGGAGCACCCGCTCTATCGAATTCCGGGCACCGAGAGCCGCGGAGTTCCGCTAGGGATTTCCGTTGAACGCGTCCTCGCGACTGGCCTCAGACCTGTCTTCAACGGAGGCATCGCACACCGTGAATCCGGGATCGGCCAGATTGGCGCGGGCATTGGCCATGCCCCGATCGCCTGTTTCAACGCTGCTGGCGTAGCTCTCAATGAGCTCAAATCCCGCCAAAACACTCCCCGGATTCCATGAACGAAGATCGCAAACACCATCCTAGGGTCGCATTTGGACGCGATTATTTCCAAATCGTACCTGAACGCGCAGCCCTTCTCGTGATCGACATGCAAAATAGCTTCGTCGCGGAAGGCGCCGTCTTTCAGTCGCCAGACGGGCTCCGGATAATACCCAATGTTAATCAACTCGTGGCCCGGTGCCGAAGTTCGCAAATTCCTGTGATCTGGACGCAGAGCGATCACAGCTGGCCCGGTGGCGGCCTTATCCTCGCCAAACACCCCGTGATCCGCAGATCGCGCGAACTTTGGTTAGGCGACCCGTCGATGGACCTCTACCCTGACATGACACAGCCCGCGGCGGGTGAACATCGCATCGTTAAACACAAGTATGACGCGTTTCACGACACGGACCTCGACACCGCATTGCGTAACCTGCAACGGGATACGCTCTTCATCACGGGGGTGGCGACGGAAGTCTGTTGCGAATCCACCACCCGCGCCGCTTTTTTCCACGACTACAAGGTAGTATTCCTGCGCGATGCGACCGGTGCCTTCGATCCCGCAATTCAGGACATCACCTGCGATCGCATGGACACTTTCTATGCTCGGGCGATGTATACAAAAGAGCTGCTCGCCATCCTTGATAACGGTAGCGAACCGTGACCACCTTTCGCATCAACGGGCGCGAATGCGACGCGGGTGAGCTCGCCGTCAACGAAACCGTCTTGTCCGTGGTCCGCCGGCTGGGCTTGACCGGCACAAAACTGGGCTGCGGGGAGGGTGATTGTGGTGCCTGCACCATGGGATGGATGGAAGACGACGAATCCGGACGGGCTCGCTTGCGGACGTTCAACAGCTGCATTGCTCCCGCCGCCGCCTTCGTGCGCAAAGCCATTCTCACCGTGGAAGGACTCGCAGCCCCAGATGGCACTCCTCATCCTTCCCAGCTCGCCATGGTCCGGCACCACGGCTCCCAGTGTGGGTTTTGCACGCCTGGCGTCGTCGTCTCGCTTGCTGAGTCCTGCCATACGCCACACCCTCCCGCTCGATCTGGGATCGCTCTCGATCTCTGCGGCAATCTTTGCCGCTGCACTGGGTACCGGCCCATCCGCGATGCAGCCCTTGAGGTGCTTAAGACAACCTCGCAGAACCTTCCTGACCTGCCGGCTCCCGATATTCGCGGTCTGCCCGAAGTTTCTGCGGGACCGGGTTGGCAGTTTTTCAATCCGACGACCCTGCAACAGCTCATCGATTTGAGGGAACAGTTCCCGGACGCTCCCCTCGTCGGCGGTGGCACGGAGCTAGGCGTTGACATCACAAAGCATGGTCGGCGCTTCCCGGTACTAATCGCAACACGGGGCATCACCCAACTGCGAAAGATTGTTCTATCCGGAGGCCGTTGGCACGTAGGTGCCGCTGCCACGCTGATGGAAATCGGCGAATCTCTCGGTGGAACGATCCCCGCCATCGATGAAGTTCTTCGCTGGTTCGGTTCCCGCCAGATCCGACATCGCGCAACCCTGGCTGGTAATCTAGCGACAGCCTCGCCAATCGGCGATTTCGCGCCGCTATTGCTCGTAATCGACGGGCGCATCGAACTGCAATCTCGGTCAGGTACACGCACTGTCCCCTTGGATGCATGGTTTCAGGGCTACCGGCGCACCGCTCTCGCCTCCGGAGAAGTCATCACAAGCATAAGTTTTGAAGCCTCGACCTGCGGCTATGCAGGTGACCACCCCATTGCGGAAGTCCACTTTGAAAAAGTCTCTCGTCGCCGGGAAATGGATATAAGCAGCCTGTCTCTAGCGTCTCGTATACAGCGCCTTCCGACGGGGGAAGTGGTCGACATCAAAGTTGCGTGTGGAGGTATGGCGGAAACGCCCCGCCGTCTCCCTCGCATAGAAGCGCTTCTCCGCCATGCCGCGGAGGCCGATCGAGTCGACGAGCCAACCCTCATCACGGCGCTCGAGGCGGAAGTGCACCCCATCTCCGACCTTCGCGCGTCGCGCGACTATCGCCTCCGAGTTCTCGCTGGCTTGTTGCGGGAAACGCTCCGTCCGTCCCATAAACGCGAACGTCACTTTCGAGGCGATCTCGATTTCGCACCCTCCGAGGCCTGGCCCGAAGCGGAATGCGGCCGAGAACTTACCCACGAAAGTGGACTCGCCCACGCCACTGGCGCCGCCGAATATGTGGACGACCGGGCCCGAGAATCTGGTATTCTCGATGCATGGATCGTGCGCTCCCCGACTGCCTCGGCGCGGCATCTTCGCATCGACGTATCCGCCGCCCGGGCTCAACAGGGTGTTTTCGCCATCCTCACCGCGTCCGACATTCCTGGCCGCAATCAAATCGGCTGCGTCCTAGAGGACGAAGTCCTGCTAGCTGAAGAGACGCTCGAATACCACGGCCAACCTGTGGCCCTCATCATTGGAGAAAGCGTTGAAGTGTGCCGTAGCGCCGCCGCTCTGGTCCGACTCACCTACGAAGAACTGCCTCCGATTCTCGACGCCGCCACGGCACTCGACCAGGGACGTCTGTTCGCGCCCTGGCAGGTCATCGAACGGGGCGATGTCAAAGGTGCGCTCGATCGTTCGCCTCATGCTTTCTCCGGGCAATTTTACAGCGGCGGCCAGGAACACTTTTACCTCGAAACCCATGCTGCCCTCGCACGCGTCGACCGGGAAAATGGGCTGCACATCGAAAGTTCGACTCAGCATCCCACCGAAAACCAGACGTTGATCGCTCAGGTCCTCGGACTTCCGCGCAACCAGGTTGTCGTCGAAAGCCCGCGCATGGGCGGAGGATTCGGCGGCAAGGAAACGCAGGCGACGATCGTGGGTGCTCTGGCAGCCCTCGGAGCATGGCACCAGCGTAGACCCGTGCGGCTCATGCTCGATCGTGATGAAGACTTTCGCATTACCGGGAAACGCCACCCTTTCTTATCGCGCTTCAACGTGGGGCACGACGATGCCGGCCGTATCCTTGCCCTCGACATCGATTTGGTGGCAAATGCCGGCTGGAGCGCGGACGTGTCTCTTTCCGTGATCGAAGTCGCCGTTCTCCATGTCGACAACGCCTTTTACATCCCAAATTTTCGGGTGAGAGGAGCCGCCGTCCGCACAAACTTGCCGTCCAACACCGCGTTTCGCGGTTTTGGAGCGCCCCAAGGTATTCTTGCCATGGAAGAAATCGTTGATCGTGTCGCCCGACGCGTAGGGCGGCCCCCGCACGAGGTCCGTCGCCTCAATTTTTATGAGCGTGAAGGAGAAACTTCGATTACTCACTATGGCCAGTACCAGACGGATTTCCGTCTAGGAACCATCTGGAACCGCCTGCTGGAAACTTCGAAGTTCGAACAACGCCGGGAAGAAATCCTCCGGTGGAACGCCACGAAACGTGATGTGCGACGCGGGCTCGCGATCACCCCGGTAAAGTACGGGGTTGGCTTTTCCCTGTCGGCGCTCAACCAAGCCGGTGCGCTCGTCCTTGTCTTTGCCGACGGTAGCGTCCAAGTGAATCACGGCGGTACGGAAATGGGCCAAGGGTTGCACACGAAGCTTCTGGGAGTCGTTATACGTGAGCTCGGCGTCGAACGCCGCCAGGTTCGCATGATGCGGACCCGCACCGACAAGGTGCCAAACACGTCGGCCACGGCCGCGTCCAGCGGAGCCGACCTCAACGGCGCGGCTCTCGCCGATGCATGCCGCACCCTCCGCGAGCGGCTCGCCCCACCGGCTTGCACCCTCTTCCATGAACGTTTCCAGCGTTCCGTCCAACCTACCGAACTGCGCTTCGTTCAGGGCCACATCTGGGCTGGCAGTGAAAGCGTGTCCTTTGCGGATGTCGTTGGCCGAGCTTACTGGGACCGCATTCCCCTCGCCGCAACGGGATTCTTCCGAATGCCGGACGTGCACTTCGACCGTGAGAAAGGGCGGGGTCAACCGTTCGCTTACTTCGCATACGGCGCCGCGGTCGCCGAAGTCGAAGTCGACGGGCTCACCGGCGATTTTCAAGTAAGGCGCATGGACGTGCTCCACGACGCCGGTAACTCCCTCAATCCTGGTATCGACCGTGGACAGATCGAAGGCGGGATCGTGCAAGGAGTCGGATGGCTGACCCGCGAGGATCTGCGCTTCGATGAGCGTGGCCGGCTGCTTTCGCATGGAGCCAGCAGCTACCTTATCCCCGCATTCAGTGATGCTCCACGGGACTTCCGAGTGAGTCTGCTCCCCGATGCCCACGAAGCTAAGGCGATCCACGGAGGCAAAAGCACCGGCGAACCACCCATAATGCTCGCCATTTCCGTGCGCGAGGCCCTGCGCGAAGCCGTCGCTGCCTTTAGTCATCCCCTGGCTACAGCCGAAATCGACCTGCCTGCACCGGCCACCACGGAGGCCATCTTCCACGCTATTCAAAAACGGCGCTTTGCCCGGGATCCCGCCGGTCAAATCAGCACCACGGCTCCCAGTACATGATGCAGCACTGAATGGGGATCCTCGTGCGACCACGACCCAGTGCGCACAGAAAAATTGCACCGCACCTTCGACAGTTTAGGCCAACCCGCCAAGTCTTCGCCACGCATCCGAAACTCGCTGATGGGCCGCCAGTTTTTCCTCGAGGTCAGGTAGCTGCAACGCCCCCCCCGACACAACACGCTTGCCGGCCACAATCGTCTCCTGCGCAAAAAGCGGACCATTCCGCAGCCAAGCCTCCACAGCGTCGCCGTGAAAACCCGAAAAAAAGATGCCGCTGAAAGGCCAGACCACGAGATCAGCGCAGTAACCCACTGCGATCTTTCCGAGGTCGTCCTCCCGGCCAAGACACTGGGCTCCGCCGATCGTGGCATGCTCCAACGCATCGCGAGCCCGCGTCAATGTAGTGCCGGACCTCAGCTGGCTAGCCAGCATGGTCATTCGCGTCTCGTGATACATGCTCCCATGGCCCGCCGAAGCGCCACCATCAACTCCAAGACCGACCGGAACTCCCAGGCGACGCATCAAATTGATGTCGCCCACGGTCTTGTTAAAGAAAATGTTTGATGTGGGACAGTGGGCGATGCCGCAGCGGCATTTTCCCATGTGAGTCAATTCGGCTTCGTCCAAACAAACGCCATGCGCCACCCACGTACGCCCGCTATCCCAGCCGCAGTCCCGAAAGCGATCCATCGGCCGCATACCCAGTTTATCTAAACAAAAATTCTCCTCGTCCTTCGATTCGGCTAAGTGGGTGTGCAATCGCACGTCCAGTTTTTCCGCAAGCTCCGCGCTTCGCTTCATGAGCTCGGTTGTCGTTGCAAATGGATTACATGGTGCAATCCCGATACGGATGAAAGCGCCTTTTTCTCGCTCGTGATAACGTTCCACGAGGCGCTTACAGTCCGACAGAATCTCATCGATATCCTGTGCACAGGCATCGGCGGTGATTGAGCCGTGTCGAACGCCCAAGTCCATTGCGCCCCGCGTTGGATAGAACCGAACCCCGACATCTCGCGCCGCGCGAATTTGCGCATCGATCAAATACGGTTTCGGGTGGTTGTTAAGGTGATCACTCGAGGTCGTGCAGCCTCCCAGCGCCATTTCCGCAAGCCCCACCCAAGTCGAAAGGTAAGACGCCTCCTCATCCAGATACGCCCAGATGGGGTTCAGCTTCACTAACCAAGCAAAAAGACCTACCGCCAGTTCGTCCGAAAACCAATTCCGAGTCAGGTTCTGATAGATGTGATGATGCGTGCAAATCATCCCGGGCGTTATCAACCCACCCCGCGCGTCCACCGTTTCTCGCGCGAGCGGCTCAGCCGTTCCACTTGCCCCCACCGCATCGATAAAGCCCTCGCGGATGGCAACCCATCCACCCGGTAACTCCGGTCCGTCCATAGTCACGATATAACCGGCGTTGCGCACAAGTAGATCTACGGGATTGGAAAAGGACATAGCGACCGGTAAGCAGCAAACACGCCATTGACCCTAGGTTGTTGTTGAGGAGATGATCCGGGCGATAAAAGATTGATCGTGCCAGCCTAAGTGTAATCGCACGGGGGAAACTGTTTGTTAATAGTTATGCTCCTAGACATCGGCAGTAAAAGTACACTCATTTCTGTATAAGCCGACTGTCGGGGACGGCGGGCCGTTTACTTAAGGTAAAGCCATATGACTTTGCATTTATCACACGATGCCTGTGGCCCACGCCCCCTGCAACCTGCCCTCCGTCACACCGGGTCACTGCAATCCCGCGAGCCATGCTGACCCTGTGGCTCTATTTCGGCTACGTAGGTCATGAAGGCCGGTGTTATCGTGACATGGCGTCATTCCAGAATAAGCGAGACCGCAGCAAACTTTCACCGGCATCATTCTCCCACTCGCTGAACCAGCCGAAGCAAAGAATTCATTGTCAGCGCCACCAGCGTTCCTTGCTGCTAGCGATCCGCGTTTTGCCGGGCAAGGCGTCACGTTCTTTTTTCTCCGGATCGTTGTCGCTCTCTCTGGCGGCCCCTCCTGCCGCGACGCCGCTGCGCGGACTGGGAGCGTTCGGGTCCTCCTTGAAAGGAATCCCCCCACCCGTCCCCTCGTCCCGGCCGGCACCCCCGCCTTGGGGCGAGAGAGCAATCCCGCTCCTCACAAACAAAAAAAGGAACACAATGCCCTCCAAGAACGCTCAAACCGCCTCGCCTGCCAAAGCCACGAGCAGCGCCAACCAGCCAGTCAAAACCTTCCGCTTCGGCCGGATCAAAGCCGCCGTGTGGGAGAACGAAGCCGATCAGAAGAAATTCTACAACGTGACCTTCGCCCGGACCTACGTGGACGACGCCAAGAACTATCACGACACCGACAGCTTCGGCCGTGATGACCTCCCGCTCGTCGCCAAGCTGGCCGACCAAGCCCACACGTTCATCTTCGACCGCCTCGCGGAACTGAAGTCAGAACAAAGCGAGTGACCCTCGCCAGCCACGGCGGCCGGTAACCCCGGCCGCCTTTTTTGTGTCCTTCGGCGCCGACCAAGCGAACGGACCAATGCTCGCTCTGCTCGAATTCTTAGTGCGACTGCCAGCCGCTGATTTCGCCATGCTACACCCGGTCAAGGTCGTATCGCTGCGCGATCTCCACCCCGCGGAAACACTCCGCTGCCCTCTCGTTGGTCCCGCTACGCGGGACGCGGCCTCGGCGCTTCGTTCACCGCTTTGACTTTCGGGTGTGGAGCGAAAATCGCCAATCGGCAGTAGGCGATAAGGTCACGGGATGTGACACACGCTCCACGGGCCGAACGGCATCAAACCATGTCCTGTGAAAATCCGTTCGGGGATACGATCTACTCCTACTCTCGCGCTCAAGCCATCGCCGACGGCGTGCTCGTTGACCTCAGCCACGTCGATTCGATCCGCCAGCACTGGAAATACCCCTTCGCGTGCACCTCCACCGTCTGGGCGATCATCGATCAAGCCCTCGAAATCCCCGGTCAAGACATCGCCGGGATCTGCCACGACCTCGCAACGATGGCGAAGCTTGCGATCCCCGGCTCCGAAAACCGTGAGCAGATCATGTTCGAGGTCATCATCACCGGAACGATGCATCGCCTCAAACTCCACATCGGGCCTGGCGACACACATGCCCCCGTCCTCACCCTCATGCTGCCGTACGAGGACTAATCCCCGGGGCTTCGGCCCTTTTTTCGCCCGACAGAATTCACGGTCGGCTTGAAGGCGAGGGCACCTCGCACAAGCGGCAGGGATCAGGCAGCGTGGCACTACGAGTCGCCCCACGCGTCCTCGCTACAGCCGAAGACGGCATAGCTCCGGTGCTAACGTCCTCCTCTGACGAAGATCCGCGCCACGCGGCACTTCGTCAGGATCGCTCCCTCCGTAGCCGGGGGTCGCGACACCGGAGGACTTGCCGCACCTCCACGTCGCCGACTTCGCCCTTCGCTCCTCGGCCTGGGGCGACTCTCCGCTTCCTGCCGTGTGGGCGCCGCTTGTGCGACCCGAGTGAGGGCGCCGTGCGAGTAAGTCGCCCGGCTATTTATATCCGATCTTCGGATTCGAAGCTGTCCACCTAAGGAACATCCTCATGACAGTAGCGCGATCCGCTCACGCGCGAGAAGCGTGAGCAATTCCGGATCGTCCAGTGGCCGCACCGGCAGAACGGCCGCGCCCACGGGCGTTGGCGCGGCAAGAAAGCGCGGCCGCCCGAACAACGCCACGCATGTCTCCGGCGTATTGAGCCGTGACGTGTAGATGAGGCCTTCGATGCCCGCAGGATGGTGCATCAGTGCCTCCGCCCAGGCCTGCGTCACATCGTACGTCGCAAAAAACGTCCCTCCATCGGCTGCGATACGTCGCAACGTCTCCGCGTCCCGCAAATCAAGACACTGCGCGGCACCCCCTGGAGTAATCGTGACACTCTTCCACACACGCTCGCCGAGGATCTTCTCACTCACGCCACGCTTATCAAGAGACTGATCTCGGATCTCCTCCCCAAACCGCTCCCAGAAACACGTCTCCTTGTTTTCTGCCACGTACAGCACTGAGCACGGAAGCCCGGGCCCACTGAAGCGGGCACCGTCGCTGTTTGACCAGTCCAGGAGTGGCGCCTTCTCGTGGGAAATCCGCAAAAATTCACCCGCGACACTCACCCTCAAATCGCTCAAGTCGCGTGACGAAAGATCAGCGGGTGGCCGAGCCGGTGTGCCTCGGGCCGCGCTCATTCGCCACGGGTGAGGCGCTTCAGCGTTGCCCCCATGACCTCAAGGGCATCCGGCCTTTGGTTGTCCCTCAGAGACGCGCCGAAACTGAGACCTTCCAACTGTTCCCGCGGCACGTAGAGAAAATGAATCGCCGGCGCGCCGTTACCCACGGCTTCGACGATGCCCTCGGCCCATGGATACACCCCACCCTTCTGGAACTGCTCCAAGGGGAAAACGAAGTCCGCGTTTTTGGTCGGTCGGTACGCGATCACCTTGCCCGCATCCTTCTCCCGGTGAAGCGTTGAACGCGGCAGGCCAAAGGTCTCGCACACGTAGGCTGCGCCCGCAACGTAGTCACGGTTGCTGCCCAGTAACTCCGCCGTGATCGCGTCGCCCCGCCGGCCAAGCTGCTTCCTCAGCCACTCGGGACGCGCCGACAGTTGGGACAACTCTTTTTGAATCTGTTCATGTAACAACTCGTCGAGCATCGGTAACACGCTCGTCGGTGAGACAAACGCGGCCACCGATTCCACCGCCGAACGGAACTTCGCGTACTCGGGCGAGGCCGCGACCGACAGGCCACCCTCGCCGCCGAGGTTAGACGCTGAGTGAACTACTTGAGACATACCATCTAAATGATATGCTTCGTCCCAAATGACAACCTGCAAGTTACTATTCACTCTTAGTCCGAGGCTTAAGCTATCTCTCTTCCTTACCTATTTCACCGGTAAACCCGTCTTTGCCGCATCCCTACGCGCTAGCGCGAGCGGGCGGCGGCTGTTTGGGCGACGCGCCCGAAGCCTGGAGTCGACGCTGAAATCCGGGATAGCGGACGTGGCGCTCCGTCACCCACACGTACCCGTTCTGAAACGCGTACATCATGAGCTGGCCTTTGTGATGCAGCTTGAGCTTCGCCATGATTGCCTTCCGGTGCGAGCTGACCGTGAACGGAGAAAGCCCAAGCCGTTTCCCTGCCTCATGGTTGTCGGACCCGTCTCCAATGACGGAAAGCACCATCTGTTCTTTGTCGGTCAGCGTATCCAGCGTGATGCTCTTAGGGCGTTTCAACAGAGGAGTCATACTAGGGCTCACGTAGAGTCGCCGCTGAATCACCTGTTGCAGGGCGTTCGGCAAGTGTTCCAAGCCTTCCGCATGCCCGTCATAAAGGCCGTCATAGCGAAGATTGCGGAGTAATTCGAAGGTGCGGGCGTCCTTACGGGAGGTGAGCACGAGGATGGGCAAGGCTGTATCGATAAAGGGCTCCAAGTGCTCCAAGCCGTCCATGTCATCGATCTTTACGCCGGTGATGAAGAGATCCGGCACCTGCGCCTGAATCGAGTCGAGCGCGTCGAAGCCCAGCTGAAACACCTGCACGACCGCATTACGCCAGAGCTCCTTGATGTGACGGCTGATCAAGTCTCCGTAGAGCTTATCGCCTTTTAGCACCACAATGCGTGGCGCGGCAGTCTTTGGCAGCATGGCTACGACGCGGCAGGGTTGAGTTGTAGTTTCATTCCATCCGCATGCGGGAGCAGCTGCCCCGAGCCTATGCCCCCGCGCAGCAGGTCGCGCGCAAGTGCGCTGCGAACCAAAACTTCCGCCGCATCGCGCATCGGCCTCGCTCCCAAGCGGTCGTGATAGCCGCGGCTCACCACAATTCCCTGTACCGATGGTTCTGGGGAAACGCGGTACCCCTGCTTGGCTAACAGCCGGCACTCCTTCTCCACGAGACCCGCGGCAATCGCGCACTGCGCCTCGTAGTTCAGTTTGTTGAACACGACGGTCAGCGTGATCCGCGCGAAGATTTCCGGCCGTAGTTCACGCTGCGCATCCTGCCGCACGAGGCGCTCCATCGTCTCATACTTCGACTTTCGCAGCGTCATGATCCGCTGCGCTCCGATGTTGCTCGTGAGCACGACATACCACGCCGAGAAATCCAGCACCCGGTTCCGCCCCGTCGTCAGCCGCGCCGCATCGAGGAGCTGAAGCAGCACGTCCAGGACCCGCGGATGCGCTTTTTCGATTTCATCGAAGAGCAGCGTGCCGCAGCCCGCACACGCATCGTAGCCCTCTGCGATCCGTCCCGGCTCATCCGCCGTCCCAAGGAGCAGGGCGAGGCGATCCGCCGTCTGGTACTCCGACATGTCGAGTCGGACCACCCGATCCGGGCCAAGCAAGTCCTCTGTGAAGCGCAAGGTCAGTTCCGTCTTCCCTACTCCGGTCGGCCCAAGAAAGAGAAAGCTCGCTTTGGGTCGACCTGGTACCGTGAGCCCAAGTTCCCCGTGCTGCAGGCGCTCAGCGACCAGATCAATCGCCGTGTCCTGACCCGTGAGGACCAACTTGAGGCGGTCCGGCAGTGTCCGGAGCTTTTCGAGATGTTCTGCGGCAATGCTCATGACGCGTCCTCACCATTTCGCTTCGGTGGATGACGTCGGTTTTGCAGCGACCGGCTCGGGCGCGGCGGGCTGCACACCTGCGCGCTGCCGCCGCCGCTCCGCTTCGAGTTCGTCCCGAACCTTTGCTGCCTCCTCGCTCTGGCGCACCAACAGCGCATATTGACTCTGCATGCGGCGCTCGGTTTCGGCCATCGAGCGTTGCAAGGCGTGCAGCTCTGCCGTGATCGCTTTTTGAGTCGCGAGCTCCGCCGCGAGCTCATCGTCACCGGCCAGCGGTGCGATGCTCGCTGGCGCAAAGGTCGTGCGCGGCACGGTCTCCGCGTCGACGTCCATCTTTGCCGGTACGACCGTGCGCCGGTAAACCGCGTGCGCTTCGTGGCGAATCGAGGGATTCGCGGCGTCACGATAACCGCGCACCTCGTAGCGCGTTTCAACCGCCTTCACCGGGCTGAACGCAGCCACGGTCGTGACAGGTAACGGCTGGATGGATACCGGCTCCTTCGTCGCGCAACCGGCGAAGAGTGCCACAGGAAGAACGAAGATCAAAGTTCGCATAAGTCATCCTTGCGTTGAAGGTTTCGGAGCTGAGACAGGCGCAGCGGCTTCGGCGGTCGTGGGCGGCAGTCTCTTCAGACCCGCCACGCTGGCTTCCCGCGGATCGATGGATTCGAGGACATACACATAAAACTCCTTCCCCGCCGCGACGCGGACGAAGTATCCGTTTTCCTCAATGTCCTTCAGCGTGCGCTGGGCATAGAGTTCGAAGACGTCCCCTACCCCTTCGCGCACCCCGTTGGAGACCGAGCCAGTGATGGTGGTCCCCAAGGCCGTCTGCGTACGGTCCTGGGTGCCACGCGCGAAGCCGCTCAGCGCGGCTGAAGCCAGCATCTTCAGTTCCTGCAAGTCATCCGTGGCCATCAGCCGGCCCTTGATCCCGCCCGAACCGTCGGTGATGCCGTAACCGTCGATGTCATGCTCGTACTCACGGTCGAGCGCCACCCCGTTAAACGCCAGCTCGCGTCCATCCTGCCAGACAAAGCGCCAGGTGCCATTCGCATTCACCCGGTCACGGAGTCGCCCCGCGCGGGCCGTACCATGCACGAGCGTATTCGCCGGGATGACTTTCTTTCCGTTTTGCCAGACGTCTTCGAGCAGCACAGCGATGACGGGCGTTTCGAGATTAGCGCTGTCGACTGTGTTCACGAGTTTGCACTTTAGCAGCGTGCCGAATGGCATGAACTTCTCCGGCGGTGCAGGCGCCGCACGCTGAGACTGCTCCGGTGGCGCCTCATACGAGGCGAGCAGCGAGGCGTAACGAACCCTGCGCGGTTTGGGCTGCGCCTCCGGCGGCGGCGTGGGCGGATCGGACCTCGGACTCGCCTTGGCCACCGTGACGGGCGGAGCCGGACGGAAGGGCACGATGCCGCCGGAGGTCGTGGGCTCGCCCGCTTGCGGAGCGACCGGGGAACGGGCTTGCTGCGGCAGTCCGCTTTCAAGGCCCTGATCCAAGGGCACACGAACTTGGCCCAGTTCAACCTCCTTCGTGGTCTGCGCGGCAAGCCTCGCTGCCTCGCGTCCCTGCGTTTGCTGCCGACCGTAAATCGCGAGCCCTGAGAAAAGGACGACGACAAAGACGATGAACAACCCGAACTTACTCTTGAGAAAGTTACCCATCGATCGCGGATTCATGATTGCGGTTCCTCCGTAGTTTCCAGCCCCGCCGGCTTGGTCGTGGTGAGGGCGTCACGCCGCGACGTGCTGATCAAGATGGTGAACGCGTTGTCCGCACTGAGGTCGTTGCGGGTACCATCGGGCATACCCACGATGGCGAACTCCGCCTCGGCGCTCGCGCCGGGGGCGAGGCTGCGTGGTCCGTTCGCGATCGACTGCTCGAACTTCTCGTGCGCCACCCGGGCCGCAAAGGTGCTCGGTGCAAGATCGACGGTGACGTCCGTGGTGTTCCGCAGGCGAAGGAGAAACACGACCGCGTCTTCTTTCGAAAAGCGGTAAACCTCCTGTACGGTCACCTCCACGTCCGGTAGCTCCACTTTGCGGTACGGCGCGCGAAACGTCACCCCTTCGACGGCCTTCGGGAGTGACTGCGCCAAGACCGGATAGGCTCGAGCGCGGTCGAGCAGGCTGAACCCGATGCGAGGCGAAAACTTCACCGGTTCTAGCGGAGCCTCCACGGCCGTCGCCGATGCCTCGACTACCGGCTCAAAAATCACGCTGGCGACGGAGTCCGCGGCCACGGTGCGAAGGTTCAGCACGTAGGCCGAGCCAGCGTAGATCGCCGTGAGCCTCGCCGCGGCATCGGGCTGAAGGCTGCGGACAAGGATGAAGTTCGAGCCTGGCGCGTGCGTGACGTGAAAACGCAGCGCCGTTCCTTCGTCGAATTCCACAGCCTGCTTTCCTCCTTCGAAAAGCATGTCCGCTCCCGCCACCGCCGTGATGGCCCCGGGAAACATGATCGTGGTGACCTCGCGCGACACCGGCAGGTCGACCGCCTGCCTTGGATCAAGCCTCGCCTCGCGAATCGTTTGCGCAGCAAGGACCGACGCCGCGCCTAGGAAAAGTGACAGGGTCTTCCACATGGCGCGTCCTCACGTCTTGAGAGGCTCCACTTGGAACGCGGCCACCGCAGTCGGAAACCTCCCGTTCCGGGTCAGGTCCGGGTTGACCAGAAACTTGAACTTCACCCGGTAGCGGAGCACCTCCGTGATCGGCGCTCCTTGGTAAGAACCTACACGGATCAGCTGGACGTCGGCCGAGGTGTAAAAGGCGTTGTCCCGGGTGCTCAGAATTTCCGGCACGCCCACTTCGACTTTTTGGTGAAGCGACTTGGCTTCGAATTCCGCTTTCGTGCGGTTCAGCGAGGCCTGCGCCGTCTGCGCCGCCTCGCGGAGGAAGAGCTGCTTGAACAATTCCGGGTTATCCAAGCCCGCAGGGTTGCGTTCGAAGAGCGCTTTGCACGCGAGCTTCGTCTGCATCGCGTGCAGGTCCTTCGCCTCCTGGATGTCCACCACCGGCGACACGTAGTAGGTGCCGAGGCTGTCGATGAGCACGACCTCACGCTTGCGGGTCAGTTGCTCCACCAGGTGATGCCGGTCCCACGCCGACCAGACCCACGCAAGGACGGCGACAACGAACCAGATCAAGGACTGACGACGCTGACGATCAAAGACCATTAGCAGCGATGACTTCGGTTTCCCGAACTGCGGTGTGGCACGAGCGGCAGGCGCAGGCACGGTTTCAGCGTTGGCGACCATGGTAGTTATCTCCTCGTACGATCCTTAGGATTTGTCGTCGCGGTGTCCTGAGGCCGTGAAGGTCCGCGGCTCGGTTCCGCATCGGACTCACGCATCGCTTCAAGCATTGCTTTGGCCATGTCATCCTCGGCCTTGCTGAGGCGATCTGTCTCTCGCGCTAGATCGGACAGCGCTTTGGGATACTTCCGATTGAAATTGAATAACGGGCTCATATGGAAATTGCGGATTGGTTCGGATCGTCGTCGTGAGGTTGCTGATCAAAACCGCTTCGGCTTTGCCGTTTTCTTTTAGCGTGCTCCCGGAATTCTGCGGCCATGGTTTCGGCTGCACCTGCCCGGCGGGCCTGAGCAGAGGCCATTCCCTGGGTCGCCGACACCTGCCTCTTCATGAGGCGCCCTGCATACAAACCGGAAACGCCGCCGAGGACGGTGCCGGTCGTGCGCGCAGATTCTCCACCGCGCGCGGCTGACTCAGTACCGCTCGCAAGTGCCGCCGCAGCAGCCGTGGTTATAACACCGGCCGCGCCGACACCACCGGTTACGGTGGCGATGCCAGCTCCTACCCCACCGGCAAACGCCGACTGCGCGACTCCGCCCACACCGCGAGCAAACTCCGCGCCTGGATTAGCTCCCATCAGCAAGATCTTCGTAGTCACGTAGGGCGCGAGCAGTGAACTGATGAGCATCCACGCACCGATCAGCAGCACGGTGAGTGCGGGAGCAGCGACCGGCGCACCCGCAAGGAAGACCGGCAGCAGGCTTGCGAGCGCTGCCGCTTCGAGCATCGCATTGGTGACAACTGCAGCCATCACCCATCCGAAGGGCCAGCAGACGAGCGCGATCAATCCGAGCAGGTATTTCTGAGCCACACCCGCCATCGGCCGGAGCATGAAGAACGCGAGGAAGATGGGACTGAGCGCCCATCCCGCCGTGAGCAATACACCACCCACTAACTTCACGACGTACTGCACGCACCACGCCAGCCATCCGAAGAGCCACAAAAGGGCGTAGCAGATCGCAGTCCCGATCGACTGCGTTCCCCAGATAATGTCCCAGACACTGGTGTCGGGCTCCGTCGCCGCCTTGCCTGCGATAAACTCCACAAAACGTTCATCCACTGCGCGCGGCGATACGCCCATCATTTCGCCAAACGCCATGACGATGTCATTCAACATCATCAGCCACTCGCGTATGAAGAGTGTGGCGAGCCCGATCAGCACCACCTTCGCCAAGAGCCATGTCATCGTGCCCGCGTCAGGCTGCCGCTGCACTGTGTGGACAACCAACCCTACTGCCACGATGGCGCTGCCGATATACGCGCACCCGCCCCACAACGAGGAGAGCCCGTCGAAATAGGCAGGGGGAAGTATACTGGCCATCGTCATGATTATTCCAATCCTACGGGTTTACCTTCTGGGTTTCGGGAGCTGCCTGATCCTTCTTGGTGGGATCGTTTTTTTTGAAGTAATCCGGCGTTTGAAAGGCCTTGGGAAGTGCATCCATTTCCTTTCGAGCCGCATCCGCCCGCACCTTGGCGGCGGCGGCTTCTTGAGCGCGTTTGACTTCGGCTTCTCGGTCGACGCAGCCACCAGCGAACGTCACCGTCATCAACAAAACTCCAATCAACATTGGTGATTTCATAGCTCCACAATTGACCGCTTCGTTTCGCAACGGTTTCGCACCTCAGGGTGAGAAACGTTTCTCGGTGACGTATTGTAACATTGATTCGTACTGCGGTTTGAAGGTCGCCGAGAGCTTCCGTGCTTCCTGCTGCGCCAGACGCCGCCGCGCCTCTGCTTCAGCCCCAGATTGAGCGTTGTTCATCGCCGCCGTTTCCGCTGCCTTCACCTGCACCTGTGCCGCGCTGAGCGCGACCTCGGCATCCACCGCCGCAAGCTGGCCATACTGGGCATTTAACACGGCCTCCAACTTTTTCTGCTCTGCCTCCGTTTCCGCAGCCTGGAGCGCTTCGCTGGTCCGCGCGATCGCGCGCTTCAGATCCTCCCGTCGCGTGTAAACGTCACGCTGAACCGTTTTGAATTCATCGACGGACACGGCCAAGTCGTGCGCCTCCTTGAAAATCTTGGGGTCACGTTCGATGAAAACCCCGTCGAAGTCAGGAAAATCGGCCGTAACCCCGCGAAAGATTCCCTCGCGCGTATCGCCGAATAATCCGTAGCCATCGACCTCCGCGATTCTGTCGGTCCACGGTTTGATCTTTGTGGGCAGACTCAGGTCGGAATGATATTCCGGAAAGCCAACGATCACTTTCACTTCCGCCATGTCGCCCATGCGCTTAAGCTGGGTCTCGAACTGCTGAATCTGACGGACCTGGTTGGTGATCTGCCTGGCCTGATTCGCCAGCTGGTCTACCAGCGCCGCGTAGTTGACCGCGCTCTGTTTCAGATTCACCGCGTCGAACACTGCCCACTGTGCAACGGCTGGACACGCACTCACCATCATCACGAACGCCATTCGAAGAATCGTTTTCATGAGCCCGAGCCCTCCTTCGGCATGACCACGCGAATGACTCGCTTGGTCGGCTCGCGCCGCACCCCATCCCGATCCGCCTGGGGCACGTCGATTTCGTAGTAGGTTTCCTCGTAACCGTCGTCGACCGAGGGCCGCTGGTTATCCCGGGCGATCCAGTACTGCTGTTTCACCGCGTTCGACTGTCCCTTTTCGTAACCCGCGAGGTACGCTTCCCGCTGAGCCTTGTTATTAAAGTAGTTGATCGCCTCGCCGACCACGAAGCCCGCCGCCGCGCCGACCGCGGCGTTCCTTGCTTTATTGTCACCCTCCCGGGCGCCGACGTAGGCCCCGCCTGCCGTGGTCACCGCGGTCGTGGCGAAGTTCCGCGTGCGGCCGGCGGAATCGCCACCGGCCGTTGAGCAACCCGCGGTGAAAAGCGAAACTACGAGAACGGTAAGCAGTCCGCCCCTCGGCGTCTGCGTTGATGAACGAGTCTTCAAATTAACGGGAAAAAATTTCATCGGAGTGATCGTCAGGATTCGGTGATCGAGAGTTTAAGCTCGTGATGCTGAACGTGCGCCTGGCCGCGCCCTTCTCGGGCGGCCAGTCGGTCGATGGCGTGAGAAATAAAGATGCCAGGCTCCAACCGCCCTTCGAGGAACTCCACAATGTCCGCCTTCATGCGCATCCGGTCGGACGGTGGCAGCAGGTGCGCCTCGACGACGGTCTCGACCTCGGATATTTCCCGCTCGTTAGCCTCTTCGAGACTATCCCGCTCCTCCATTCGGTCGGCGATGGGCGCCAGTCGCTCGAACAAGCGGTCCTCCTCCACCATTTCATAACCCGCGTGCAGGAGGTCAAAACCTGAGCGGCTGACCATGACCTCCGTCGGCTCACTTGTCTTCGCCGCCGCAGAAGGAGCCGTGTTCTCTGTCTCCTGCTCCACAAGCCGGTAGATCAGCGCATCGCCGGCAAAGGCGGCTTCCACGTGCCGGTGGCGGTTAACGAGCCGGGACTCGGAAGCGGGCGATATCACGTCGGGCTGACGCGTGATCTGCACCGTGGGAAGTTGAACGAGCACCCGTGGCAACGGGACAACGCCCGGACTGATGCTGCGATGCTCGTCGCGGTACTGGCGGCCTTGGACCACCATGCGCTGCGCTTCGCGCTGGATTTCTTCGTTGGTTTTCATGGCTTCAGGCATTGGCGATGATTGCTTCCACCACATTGCAGTTTCCGCGGAGGGCCTTCTCGCGCTGATCGTAATGCGCGCCCGAGCTCGATGCGCAGTAGAGCATCTCTCGGGACGCAACGTTATCACCGACCGCTTCAACATGGAGGCAGAGGCCTTCATCCGACGCCATCGCGACGTGCCCTTCTTTCTCTACCTCTCGCATCAGGCACCCCACACGCCGCTCCAGGCAAAAGCCGGGCTCGTGGCTGCATTCGCCGCCAAACCGGAAGCGGGCAAAACTCGCAACAACCCGGCCCTCGCGGCCATGCTTGCCGACATTGACGACGGCGTGGGACGCATCTTGAACACGCTGCGAGAACTGGGTCTCGAAGAGAACACGCTCATCATCTTCACGTCGGACAACGGCGGCGAGAGCCGGGTCACCTCGAACCAGCCTTTGCGCGGGGGAAAATCAGAGCTCTACGAGGGTGGCATTCGCGTGCCGCTGATTGTGCGCTATCCCGGCAAGATACCGGCAGGCAGCATCACCGCCGAACCGGTCAGCACGGTGGATTACTTTCCGACTCTGCTTACTTTTACGGGTGCAACCGCGGCGCCAGGCCACGTACTTGACGGCAAGGACCTCAGCTCGCTGTGGCGCGACGGCCGTGCTCCCGAGCGACGTTCGTTTTTCTGGCACTATCCGCTCGCGAAACCCCACTTCCTCGGTGGCCGCTCCTCCGGAGCCATGCGCGAAGGAGACTGGAAGCTGATCGAGTTCTTTGACCGGCCACAGGTGGAACTCTACAATCTGGCAACGGATCCCGGCGAGAGTCGCGATCTCAGCGCAAGCGAACCGGAGCGCCTTGCGGCCATGCGCGATATGCTGAGCCAATGGCGCAACGAAGTAGGTGCCTCCAAGTAATTGTACCGCCCCCCCCCCTCTCTCTAGGCTCGTTCTCGGCGGTGTGCTCGCGAGCTTCGTCGTCGCCAACGTGTGCGCCGATGAACCGCAACGCCCCAATATCCAGCTCATTTTTGCCGACGACCTCGGATACTCCGACCTCGGCTCCTACGGCAGCGAGATCGACACGCCGCACCTTGATCGGCTGGCCGCAGAAGGCGTCCGGTTTATCCGTTTCTACAATGCCGCTCGCTGCTGCCCGTAGCGTGTTCTCTACTCACCGGCCTACATCCTCCAAGCCTGTGTGGGCAACATGGTCGACCGCTATGCTGCCAAAGTCCGCGCTCGCCTCGACAGTCCGGCCTACTCCGATCATCTGAGCACGACACACCGACGATCACTGAGGTTTTGCGTGATGCTGACTACCGTACCGGCATGTCGGGAAAGTGGCACCTCGGCTACAACCGTCCACACTGGCCCGTGGATCGAGGCTTTGACCGTTCCTTCACGGTGTTGGAAGGTACGATGAACTATTGTGGCCACGGTAGCCTCAACACCGGCAAAATCGAGGATCCTCCCATGGCCGTCGATGGTAAGACGTACACGCCGCCTTGGGAGGGATTCTTTGCCACCGAGGCGTTTACCGATTTTGCCGTTCGCTTCGTTGCGGATAAGCAAGAGGAAGCGAGGCCCTTTTCCTTTTGTCTCTCCAACACGGCGCCGCACTGGCCCTCCATGCGCCAGACGAAGGATCTATTTCAAATGCGCTCTGAGGCGCACGCTTAGCACCTTGATGTCGATCTCGGCGCTGACGACGGTGGCGCGGGCTTTGGCGAGGCGCACCTCGGC
>CAYZBG010000003.1:51282-117871 GCA_964476565.1 uncultured Opitutus sp. | reverse complement strand
CCGGTTCACTGCCGGAACGTTACTCTTTCCTGACTTCCCCTAATAGTAACCTACATGGAACGCCGGCAGGGGCCCCGTCCTCTTCGACTGAGCAGAGGGGCCGGCGTCCCCAGCCTGAATCGTTGGGCCGAAGAATTCTTATCTCCATGAAAAAGGCCGCGTTTCTTCCAATAGATGAACAGCTCAACGAGGTTCATACACTTCTATCGCGTCTCATGGAATCCCCGACGGGGTATAAGTTAACCGCGAAGGATTTGGAGGCGCTCGATGTCGCCGAAGAGAAACTGAATGAAGCGAGGTCAGCACTTTGGTTGCTGCTGGACGACGAAACCGGCGCATTCCGTCGCCAGCTATGATCGGCAAGATTTTTGTGATGCGCGGCTCTAGATTGTAGATTCATGAAGACGGCCATCCATCGATGGGGTAATAGTCTAGTGATGAGGATCCCGAGTGCCTTCGCGGCGGAGACGCGTATTGGCGACGGTTCCGAAGTGGAGCTTTCCTTGAGGGGCGGTGCTTTGGTCGTTCGCCCGATTTGGCGGAGCAAGTTGGCGCCCGGCAATTTACCGACAAAGCTTACGCCTTCGAACCGGCACAACGAAGTCGCGACAGGCGAGTCTGTTGGGCGGGGGGATGAAGCGACTATCGATCAGGTCGTTGCCCGGATTCTCCTCTTGATAGGGGTGGAAGAAGAGGGATAACCGGATCCGGCGAAGTCGGATTCAAAGTTGCGATTAGTGTGTAAGTAGAAACGAAACAGCGCTTCGCTCGCCATCCGAGAAACGATCGTCTCGCGCCCACACGATCGACACAAATATGGGACGGATCTCGCGGAGTGACGATCCAAGGTGCCCTGAATATAGACTCCACGCCTCTGCGACTCGGCGGGAGCTTCTTGCCGGTACGATCCTGAAGGATCGGTAGGACGTAGGCGGGGCGACGACGGGAGCAGGATGCTTCCGCCTGCGCCCCCGGTCTTGCGCCTAGGGCCGCGCATGGGCACGTTGCGCCAATGCACCCCGTCCGCTTATTTTCCCGCTTTGCCACCTTCTTTGTCCTGCTCGCCGCCGCCGCGTTCGCCGCGGAACCGACGTACAAAACGATCGACGAAGCGATTGCCCGGGGCGACGTGGAGGACGTGAAACGCCACCTGGCCAAGGATCCGTCTGCGGCGAAAGGGGCGCCCGGGGCCCGGCTCGCGCCGCTGCACAACGCCATCCTGCGCAAGCAGCCCGCGATCCTCGACGCGTTGCTCGCCGCCGGGGCGAGCCCGTCGGCGCCCGATGCTTCGGGGCGCAGTCCGCTGCACCTTGCGGTGGATCGGGGCGATCTCGGGATGGTAACATCGCTGGTGAAGGCGAAGGCTGATGCGACGGTGCGGGACCGGACCGGTTGGACGCCGTTGCACCTGGCGGCGGCGAAAGGCCGCGGGGAGATCGCGGCGGTGCTGCTCGACGGTGGAGTGGACCCCAACATCCTCAGCGGCGCGGGGGGCACGGCATTGCATGAAGCCGCGGCATCCGGTGGTGGCGCGGTGGTCCGGCTCCTGCTCGCCCGTGGGGTCGATCCCAAGATTGTCTCCCAGCACGGCGTGACCGCCCTGGAGATCGCCCGACAATTCAACCAAGCCGAGGCGATCGAGATCCTGACCGCCGCGGGGAAGTAAGTGGCGGCAGCGGCAAACCGGGACGGCGGACAGAAGGAAGGCGTCCGCGGGTGAAAACCGTTGGGGCAATCAACCGACCACCCCCTGGTATTGATTATCCTGGTTCGGCACGGACCGCGCCCAACGGCTTACGGCGATGCTTTCCGCGATTCAGCCGCCTCGACCGGAGCGGCAACGTAAGGTTTTTCCTCTGCGTTTCTCGCGGAGCTGAAGCGGGCGGCGATCTTGCGGTTGAGTCTTCTTCCCAGCTGCATGCTCGGGCTTTCGAGCCAGCGTTCGAGCACCAGCGCCACCGCGAACGACGACAGGAAGGTCAACAGAAACAGCCAAATGCCGTCAGGGATCTGCATGGGGCGCGCAAATACCTCGAGGATACGATGGTGCACGAGATAGATGCCGAAGCTGAGGGTGCCGACCACCCGCATGGGTTTGCAGGCGAACAGATGCTGCATCCATGAACCCGGGATGAGTGCCGATACAATCAGGACCGCGCAGATCGCCGCATACTCGCGGTAGTGGGTCCATGCCGGGTATTCGGTCGTCACCGTGATTTGGGTGAAACTCGCAAAAGCACCTATATGGTGTTTTGCCGCGAGCGCGAACAATGCCAAGGCCAGCAGGCCCGCTAGATTCGCCACGTAGCGCGAGACCCTGAATTGGAGCGCGCGCTGGAACCATTTGAGTTCCCACACATGAGCCAGGAGGAAACCAACGAGGAAGACGCTGACATAGAAGGCTGACATCCCGCCGTTGGCTGGCAGCAGAAAGAACGGGAATCCCTTTTCCAGGCCGAGCCAGAGCAGGAGGGCGGCCGCGATGACCGCTGGTAGACGAAGCCATCGCTGGGCCAGGTAGACCACGGCCGCAATCAGCGGAAGCAACACGTAGAACAATTCTTCCTGGGGGATGGACCAGAAATGGCCATCGGCCAACATGAACACACAGTGCCGGAGGAACCAGTCCAAGGGCTTGCCATCGATGATCGCGACGACGGCCAGCACCGCATAATAGGTGGGTATGACCCGGGCAATCCGCCGGACGACATACATGCAGAGTTCGCCGGGTGAGAGAGAGCCCGGCAGCCGTTTCCGAATGATCCGCGTGAGCAGGAAACTGCTGAGAACGTAGAACAGCCAGACTCCGACCGCACCGACCCCGCGCAGATTCCAGAGATTGGTATGGCTCGCCAGCACGAGCAGGACGGCCAGTCCACGGATGCCATCCAGCTCTGGGAATACTTCGCCGGTAGACGGCGTCTTTCCCAGGATGCGCTCGACTTGGGCCGCGCAGTATCGCGTAACGCGGGTCAGAAGCGCGCTACCGGTGGGGTGCGGGGTTGTGGGGGCAGTGGGTGTAGTCACAGGGATCTTTCGGATACCGCTCCCTCGGGCATGGCAGGGCGGTCGGTGTTCTTCAAGCGGTGGGACGCGGCCGCAAGGTGCAGGCCGCTGATGGTTGATGCGGGACCTAGCGTCGGCTGACCGATGGTGCCGGTAGTCTGGTTTCTTGGGAAAAAGTGCGGAGTATCGACTTCATCCACGGTGCCGGCCGGCTGCGGTACCGAGGAAGGCAACGCGTCCCGGCCGTTCTGCGGCTATCGGGTGAAGGTCAGGGCGACACGTCGCGATAGCCGGAAGTAGGGCACCCAGATGAGTGCGACGAGCATCGAGCGGAACAGGTCGCCGAAGACCTGGGTGTTCTCCGCATCGGTCACCGGGCCGAGAGCGTGGGAACTCCACGCGGAGAAGCCCATCGCTGCGATCTCGAGCATGAGCAGAATCTGGATCAGCCCGGGAAAGCGCCGGGATCGCCGGAAGAACAGCAGGATCAACGTGACCGAATAGACGAAAAGGAGAATGTTCAAACCCAGCTCCAGCGGTGCGAGCAGCGAGAAGAGGGGGCGGTAGGTGTCGGTCCCCGGCGTGGTGAGGACCGACCAGACCCCCTGATTAAAGTAGGCCTGATGTCCTTGAACGATGGATACCAGGTAAACGACCGGACGCAGGAGAACGCCGAAGCCGACGAGGATCAGCCATCCGCCCAGGCCCTCAAGTTTTTCGTTGCCGGATGGCAGGGCCGCGCCGGCCGGAAGAGGGGGCGGGAAATCGCCAGCCGGCCGAAGGGCTCGATTGGCCGCAAACGCGCCGGAGGCAAGCATCAGTCCGGCGAGGCCCACCATCGGCCAGTTCAACGGGTAAGGCCCCGAGCCCGCGATAGCCGTGTTGTGGGTGAGCTGGTAGCCAAGCTGATCCTTCGCCCGCTGGAGGTTGGCGGCGAATTCATCGATGCGGTCGGGCGCCACCGCATCGGCCCGGCTCTTCCAGACGTGACTCAGCACAAGGTGACGCGGGGTCTCGCCGCGGGCGCCGACCTCGAGTTCGAAGGCCGCGTCCTCGACCCGGTCGAGCGTGCGTTCGATCGGCCAGTCACTGGGCAGGTGGAGATCGAGCTGCTGTTCCAAATGGACGGGATGGCTGAGCCTGAAGGGGAACTTGCGCCGGGAGAGGTTGGGCGTGCGAACCTGATCCCAAATCGCGGCAGGGTGGAACTCCGCGACCTGGACGGGATTCGTGTCGGTTGCCGCGGAGAAGAGGTCCTTGATCCGGTAGTTCTCGGTCACGACGACGCGCTCACCCGCAGCGTCATCGGTCCAGGAAACCTCGCCGTCGAGCGTGATGCCCGGATAATAGGAATGGTAGTAGTCGAGGTAGTCGCGGCCGATCTGCTCGCGGCTGCTGCCGGTGAGGTAGGACCGGATCGAGCGTGCCGAGGCGCCGGAGTATTCGGTGATGACCTTGAACCGCGCCGGCTGGTCGAGGTCCTCGATGGTGAACGTCTCCCTTACCACCGTGCGCATCAGATCTCCCGGTCCGTGGACGACCGTGGCGAGGCGTCCGGAACCTTCGACGATGGGCAGGCAGGTGCGATAGGAGCCGAGATGGCGAAGCGCAAGCGACGCACCGCGCTGATGGGAGACCGTCGGGTCGACGAGGTACTGCGTGCCGTCAAGGTCGACGTGGACGACGACGTGATCGAAGGCGTAGGGGGTGGGCAGGCGCTGGTGCAGGTACTCGCGGACGGAGCTGTTCACGAGGGCGGGAACAGCCCGCACGCCAAGCTCGCGGAGCAGGGCGACGAGCAGCCGGGCCTTGTCCTTGCAGTCCCCGAAGCGACGGCGAAGAACCTCTTCCGGATCGGACGGACGATGGGATCCGGCGCCCATCTCGATGCCGAGGTATCGGATATCCTGCTGGACGAAATCGAGGGCGGCGAGCGCGCGGGCCTCGGGCGAAGGGCCGGACGAGCGGAGTCGTGCCGCCATTTCCTTGACCAGCGGTCCGGCTTCGGGGGCGAGGGCGTAAAGGGGCAGGGCCCAATCCACGACCTCGTTCCACGTGCGGAAAGCCGAGAGCTCCAAGTAGGGGAAGACAACCGTGTCGGCGGGCGTGCGATCCTCGCCTTCGATGCGGGGCAGGGAGTGTGCGCGCCACCACTGGATCTCCTCATCGTCATCGAACGCGGCCATCGTCTTCTCCACTCCGACCACGCCGTGCAGCTTCGCCGCGATGCCGGATCCCTTTGGCGCGATGAGACGGTACCGCAGGTCGCGCACCGGCACGCCCCAGCCGAAGCCGACGCTGTCGATGAACCGGTCCCCGAAAACGGGATTGGTTCCGCGTACCGTGAAGGCGAGGTCCACCACGTCGCCGATGCGGACATCGTCGAGGATGGCGAAGGCCGAGCGCTCACCGTTGTAGAGCTGCCGGTCGAGGTCGCGTTCCTGTTGCAGGATCTGAATCTTCGACGGATCCAGCCGATCGAGGAGCTCGCCGTCACGAACGAGCCGGAGGTGGTGCAGGGTGAGCGATTGGTAGCTGGGGTCGAAGCTGATCGTGACCTGGGCGCCGTGCTGGCGTCCGGCCTCGGACACGATCTGATAGGCGCGCCGGAAATAGGACTCCTCGGTGGAGACACGGGTCTGCCGGTCGAGGAGGAGAAAATCCTGACCGGACGGATTGTCACGGGGAGGCCCGGCTGGCGGAAGCTCCGCGGACTCCACCCAGGCGGCGGGAGGGGCCGTCACAAAGCCCGCACTGCTGGAGGGGGTGGTTGCAGCACGCAGGGTCGCAATGATGACGAGGGCGCCGAGGGTGAACCAAACCTGAATGCGGCTCATGTGCAGGAGAGGTTGCAGTTTCGTTGCACACGGGTCGAGCCTCGGGCGGCGCGGCACCGATGATTTTCCCAGGGAGTCCGGGCCCGGGCGAGGCGGCGACTGGTCGTTGGGCCGACCGGGGTTCGGGCAAAAAATGGTGCCCGGGCGCGGACTCGAACCGCGATGCTGTTAGGCACAGGCTTCTGAGACCTGCGTGTCTACCAATTCCACCACCCGGGCAGGAGGGAAGGGGAAAGACACGGGTGGAGCAGGCGGGAGGCAAGCCCAGAATTGAGGCCGTTTCCCGCCCCGTCCCAGGAGCGACATTTGGCTTCGCATTTGATCGTCTGTCTTTTGACTGCTGCATCATGCACGGTCAGTCCTGTTGCGCCCCGGACCGGGAAGGCGGCCCTCCCGCCGCTGCGGGGGAAGGCTTCCGGCGGGTGAACACCGGGTCGACGGAGGGCATGGTGCTCATCCCCGGCGGAGACTTCCTCATGGGCAACGAGCGCGACTATGGGTTCCCGGCCGACGGCGAGGGGCCGGTGCACCGCGTCCGGCTCCAGCCGTTCTGGATCGACGCCACGACGGTGACGAATGAGCAGTTCAACGCCTTCGTGAACGCGACCGGTTACAAGACTGAGTCGGAGCGGTTCGGCTGGTCGTTCGTGTTCGCGGGTCACCTTACGCCGGCGCAGATCGCGCGGTCGGTGCGGCAGGTGGTGCAAGGCAGCGAATGGTGGTGCCGGGTCGACGGTGCAACCTGGCGCCATCCCGAAGGACCGGGATCCACGATCAAGCAACGGTGGGCGCATCCGGTGGTGCAGGTGTCCTGGCACGACGCTCAGGCGTATGCGGCCTGGGCGGGCAAACGCCTGCCCACCGAGGCGGAGTGGGAGTGGGCCGCGCGCGGCGGACTCGGGCCGGGCAACCGGTTCCCGTGGGGCGACGAGCTTGAACCGGACGGACGTCATCGGATGAACGTGTGGCAGGGGGTGTTCCCGACGCACAACACGGCGGCCGACGGTCATGTCGGACCGGCGCCGGCGCGGACGTATCGGGCCAATGGTTACGGTCTCTACCAGATGACGGGCAATGTCTGGGAATGGTGCGCCGACTGGTTCGATGCCGCCTATTACCGCGAGTCTCCGGTCGACGATCCCACCGGACCGGCGGAGGGCACGCGGAAGGTCATGCGCGGAGGCAGCTACCTGTGCCACGCCAGTTACTGCAACCGTTACCGGGTGGATGCGCGCAGCGCCAACACGCCCGACAGCGCCACGACCAACCTGGGCTTCCGGTGCGTGCGCGACACGTAGGTCCTCGTCTCGGTCCGTGATGCGGCCCATTGGCGACAGGCGTGCCCGCCGCGCGGTCCGAGGAAGTCACAACTTTGGTGCTGCCAACGCCGGGGCCGGCGTTTCACTCTTTGCCGACGAACGGTCGTTCCCCTGCGTCCTCGTACCGTCGTTTCCGCCTGCTTTCATGCTGTCCCGGTTCAACGTTCCAGGGTTCGTCCGCCGCCCCGTCTGGCTCGCGGCGTGGCTGCTCATCCTGACGACGAGCGCCGCGGCGGCGACGGCGCCCGTGCGGATCCGGGTCGGGGTGGAACAGACCTCGCCGCCGCTGTCCTTCCTCAACGCCGCGCGCGAACCGGACGGCTTTGCGGCGGAACTGCTGCGGGCGGTCGGACCGGCGGGCGGGGTGGAGCTCGAGTTGGTCGACGGACCGTGGAACCATATTCTCAGCGAGTTCCAGGCGGGCCGGATTGACGCGCTGGCGAACGTGGCGATCACACGCGAACGCCGCGCGACGATGGACTTCACCGTGGGCCACGCCTACCTGCACGGGCTGGCCTTCACCCGGCGCGACCACCCTCCGGTGCGCCTCATCGCGGATTTTGCCGGCAAGAGCGTCGGGGTCGTCCAAGGATCCTTGGCGCACCTCAAGCTGCTTGACGAAGGCGCCTGGGGCGCCCGCATCGTGCCCTTTGCGAGCCGGGCGGAATCGCTCGTGGCCGTGAGCGACGGGCAGATCGATTTTGCCCTGCACCTGCGGCCGACCACCGACGCGGATGCGGGACGCCACGGGCTGACCGAGACCTTTGTGGATGACCTGCTGTTTCAATTCCACATGGCGGTGCGCAAGGGGGATGATGCGACCCTGGAACGCCTCAACCAGGGCCTCGCGGTGGTGTTGCGCGACGGCACCTTCGCGCGGATCTATGCCAAATGGATCGGACCGATCGAGCCCCGCCCGCTCACCTTCGCCGAGCTGCGGCCCTACGCCTGGCCGGCCTCGCTCGTCGCGCTGGTGCTGGTGGGCCTGTTCCTCTGGCAGCAGAAGGTGAAGAGCCTGATCCGGCTGCACGCGGCAGACCTGCAGCGCGAGCTGGCGGAGCGCCGGCGCCTGCATGACGCCCTCGGCGCGTCCCGCACCGAGACCATGGCGGTGATGAACAGCACCGACGACCTGATCTGGTCGGTGGATCACACGGAGTTCCGGCTGAAGACCTTCAACCGGGCGCTCGGCGCCATCGTCGGACGCCGCACGGGCGTGACGCCTGCGGCCGGGCTCCTGCCCGAGGACGTTTTTCCGCCGGAGACGGCCGCACGCCTGCGCGCCATGTACGAGCGCATCGTGGCGGGAGAGCCGGCCCTGACGACGGAGTTCAGCCTGACGGGCGGCGAACGCATCCTGCTGCTTTCCCTGCACCCCATCCGCCATGACGGTGCCGTCCTGGGGGTGTCGGTCTTCGGCCGCGACATCACCGAACTGAAGCGGGTGTCCGAGTCGTTGCGCGAGAGCGAGGCACGGTTTCGCGGCATCAGCGAACACTCGCTGGCGGGCATCTACATCCTGCAGGACGAGCGTTTCACCTACGTGAACCCGGCGCTGGCCACCATCTTCGGCTACCTGCCGGTGGAGATGATCGGGCTTCTCGTCTACACCGTGATCCACCCGGAGGATCACGGCGTGGTGCGCGACAACATCCGACGCCGGGTGAGCGGCGAAACGAAGTCCATCCGTTCGTTCATTCGCGGCCGGCGCAAGGATGGCACCTACCTCGACCTCGAGGCCATGGGCAGCCGGGTCGATCTGCAGGGCCGGCCCGCGATCGTGGGCAACCTGCTCGACATCACCGAGCGCAAGCGGGCCGAGGCCCGGCTGCGGGAGAGCGAAGCCGACCTGCGTGCCGCCCAGCGCATCGCCCGGATCGGCAGCTGGCGCCTCGACCTCGCGACCAACCGGGTGATCTGGTCGGAGGCCCTTTATCGGATGCTGGGACTCGACCCGTCGCGGACGCCGCCCGACTACACCGAGCATTCCAGCCTCTTCACGGCTGAAAGCTGGCAGCGGCTGAGCGAGGCCCTCGAGGTGACCCGCACCTCGGGTGTGCCGTACGCGCTCGAGTTGGAAATGCTGCGGCCCGACGGTACCCGCGGCTGGATGCTGGCGCGGGGTGAAGGCGTGCGCGATGCGGCTGGACGTATCATCGGTCTGCAGGGCACGGCGCAGGACATCACCGAGGCCAGGCAAGCCGCCCTGGCCCGCCAGGCCAGCGACGAGCGCTTGCGGCTGGTGATGCGCAACCTGAATGCCGGCGTCGTGGTGCACGATGCCGCGGGAGTGATCATCTTCTGCAATGAGAAGGCTCCGGCGCTGCTGGGGCTCTCGATGGATCAGATCCTGGGCAAGACCTCGATGGACCCGGCGTGGAATGTCGTGCGCGAGGATGGTTCGCCGTTCCCCGGTGCGGACCATCCCGCGATGCGGGCCCTGCGGACCGGTCTGCCGGTTCGCGAGGTGGTCATGGGTGTCTACAACCCGACCGAGGGCCGCCGCCGGTGGCTGCAGGCGAGCGCCGAACCCCTTTCCCGGGAGCCCCTCGAGGTCATCTGCGTGTTCCACGACATCACGCGCCTGCGGGTTGCGGACGCCGCGCCCGGGCGGTCGTCGACCCCCTGAGGGGACACCGGCTCAGGGCCGGGGCGCAAGCCAGCCCTCGCTGCGCAACCAGTCCGCGGCCCGCAGGTGCCAGGTCGAGACCGGGTGGGCGGATGGGCGGATGCCGTACCCATGGCCACCCCGCGTGTAGATGTGCAGCTCCGAGGGCACACCGGCCTCGCGCAAGGCAATGTAGAGCCGGGCGGCGTTGAGGCCGCGCAACACGTCGTCGTCGGTCACGGCGACGAACGTCGGCGGAAAGGCGGGGGTCACGCGGATGGACGGGTAGAGCCCGCCCGGCGTGCGTTCGTCGCCCAGATAGGCCGGATAGATCGGCATCAGGAAGTCCGGCGCCCGCACCAGGTCATCGGCGTCGTCCTGGCGTGGATACGTACGTTCGGCGGCGGTGACCGCGGTCATCACGGCAAGGTGACCGCCGGCGGAAAAGCCCATCATGCCGGTGCGTTTGGGATCGATGCCCCAGGCGGCGGCATGGGCGCGCAGGAGCGCGAGCCCGCGCTGCGCATCCTTGAGCGGCTGCACGTGCGGCGTGGCCGGATCGCGCCGTGGCACGCGGTACTTGAGCAGGCCCACGTTGACGCCGAGTTGATTGAACCACGCCGCCATCTCGGTGCCCTCGTGGTTCCACGCGAGGATGTTGTAACCGCCGCCCGGGGCGATGAGCACGGCGGTGCCGGTGTTCTTGTCCGCCGGCGCGGGGTAGAAGGTCAGCGTTGGGGTGGTGACCAGGGGAATGCGCTCGATGCCGTCGTTGCGCGGGGCCGGAGGCGTCACCTTCGCGGGGTCGAAGGTTTCTTCGCCGGGCACGGCGCCCGGCCAGAGCGGAAGCACGATCGGTTCGGCGCCGCGCGCGCCCAGGGCCAGGGCGGCGACGAGAAGGGTCAGGGGCAGGCAGGTCAGGCGCATGGTCAGAATGGAGGGTGGGGCAGGAGGGGCGGGTCGGCTCGACCGGGCTGGTCTCGCCGGGTACAGCTCAGGAAGCGGCGAGCACGCTGAAATCGGCGAACAGGGCGTAGATGGCGAACACGAGGACGAGCAAAATCACGCCGGTCAGCCGGGCACGACGCCAGGGGGTGAGGTCCACCGCCTTGACGTCGACCTGCACCCACGGGGTCGGGAGGGGGCGCAGCCGGCCGATCACCAGCATCGTGATTACGAGCAGGGCAAAAACAGCGCCGAGGAAATGGAACTCATGCATGGCCGCAACCCAGCCGTCGAACGGCGGCACGAAGTAGCCGACCGCAATCACGGTGAACCCGGCAACCAGGGCCACCTTCGCCGCGAGCGGCGGCACGCGGCGGGCGAGCATGCCCACGACTACCACGGCGAAGATGGGGATGAAGTAGATGCCGTTCATCTTCTGCAGGTACTTGAAGATGCTGTCCTGGCCGGCGAGCAGCGGCGCGAGCGACATGGAAATGAAGGCCATGATCCAGCCGAAAACCTTGCCCGAAGCGACGGTCTGCGCGTCGGTGGCGTTCCGGCGCAGCACGCCCCGGTAGAGGCCGAGGCTGAAGAGGGTCGTCGTGCTGTTGAGCGCCGAGTTGAACGAGCTGAGGATGGCGCCCACCATGACGGCGGCGAAGAAGCCCGCGAGCGGAGCCGGCAACACCTCGCGCACCAACATGCCGTAGGCGTGATCCGGGCGCACCCCCTGGGCGGCGAACAGGTGGTAGGCGATCAGTCCGGGCAGCACGAGATAGAGCGGCCCGAGCAGCTTCAGGGCACCGGTGAGCAACACGCCCTTCTGTCCCTCCGCGAGGCTGCTGGCGCCAAAGGTGCGCTGGATGATCTGCTGGTTGGTGCACCAATAGAAGAGATTGAGCAGCATCACGCCGGTGAAGAGCGTGCCGAACGGCACGGATTTGCCCTCGCCCGCGATCGAGTTGAAGTGGTCCGGGTTCGCGGTGCGCAGCTGCTGCCAGCCTTCCGCCACGCCCTCGCCTCCGCTCACCGCCTGCAGTCCATACCAGGTGATCATCATCCCCCCGGTCAGCAGCCCGACGCCATTGAGCGTATCAGAAACCGCCACCGTGCGCAGCCCGCCAAACAGCGCGTAGACTGCGCCAAGCAGACCGACGAGCCACACCGTCAGCCACAGGATCGCGGTCGGCGACTCGATGCCGGTCAGCGCCGGCAGGTCGAGGATGGCGGCCAGACCGGTCGCTCCGGTGTAGAGGATGATGGGCAGCAGGATGACCGCGTAGGCGACGAGGAAGATCAGGTTGGTGATGACCTGGGTCACGTGGTCGAAGCGCAGCTCGAGAAACTCCGGCACCGTGGTCACGCCGCTGCGGAGAAATCGCGGGAGGAAGAACAGCGCCATGACAACGAGAGCAATGACGGCGATGACCTCCCACGCCATCACGCTCAGCCCGTCGGTAAAGGCGGCGCCATTGAGCCCGACGAGTTGCTCGGTGGAGAGGTTGGTGAGCAGCAGCGAGCCGGCAATAAGCGGAAAGCTCAGGCTGCGGCCGGCGAGAAAATAGCCGGTGCCGCTGGCGACATCGTCGCGCCGCGTGATGCGCCAGGTGATGAACCCGACAAGGCCGGTGAAAAACACAAACGAGACCAAGGTAAGCAAGGGCATGGTGGGGTGGGGCGGCGAGGTTATGGTCGCGTCACCGACCCCGGGCAAGGTCGGAGCACGGCGATCTCCGCAGATGGTTGGCCGTTGCGTCGCGCACCGCGGCGTGCTTTTCACCGGGGCGATGAAACTGCCCCTCTCCGCCGTCTCGCTTGGCGTGGCCCTGCTGGCCTTCGCCCCTGCTGCCTTCGCCACCCTCACGCCTGTCCCGACCCACGCCCAGGCGCGCGTCGCCGCCGTTCAAGTCCGAGTGGCGCCCGACCGCCCGGACTGGACCTATGCCCTCGGGGAACCGGTTCGCTTCCGGGTCGCCGTCACCGCCGACCAACATCTCCTGACCGGCACCACGGTCACGTACCGGGTGGGCCCGGAAATGATGCCGGCGCCGGATCGCACCGCGACCCTCCTGGCCGAGGGGCTCGTGATCGATGGCGGCACGCTTTCGCAGCCGGGCTTTATCCGGTGCGCGGTGACGGTGGACATCGGAGGCAAGACCTACCGCGCCGTCGCCACGGCTGGTTTCGCTCCGGAGCAGATCCAGCCGACGCAGAAGGATCCCGCGGACTTCGATGCGTTCTGGCGGGCCGGGCTGGACGAGTTGGCCAAGATCCCGCTTGAGGCCCGGCAGACGCTGCTGCCGGACGCGAGTACGGACACGGTGAACGTGTACCACGTCAGCTTCCGCACCTGGGGCGGCGGCGGTCGCACGCCGGCGCGGGTGTACGGCATCCTCTGCGTGCCGAAGGCCCCCGGGCGTTATCCGGCGGTGCTGAATGTCCCCGGCGCGGGCGTCCGCCCCTACGCTGGCATGAAGGATCTCGCCGCGCGCGGGATCATCACCCTCCAGATCGGGATTCACGGCATCCCGGTCAATCTGCCGCAGGAACTCTACGACCAGCTCGGCTCCGGCGCCCTCAACGGCTACCCGACCTTCCACTTGGAGAATCGCGACACCTACTACTACCGCCGCGTGTACCTCGGCTGTGTGCGCGCCAACGATTTCCTCGTCTCCCTGCCGGAGTTCGACGGACGCAACCTGCTCGTCACGGGCGGCAGCCAAGGCGGTCAGCTTTCGATCGTCACCGCCGCTCTCGATCCCCGGGTGCAGGCGCTGGCCGCCTACTATCCGGCCTACAGCGATGTCACAGGCTACCTCCACGGGCGCGCCGGCGGCTGGCCGCACATGATGCGTCCGGATGTGCGCACGGGGGCCCCGTCGGCCCACGCGACGCCCGAGAAGATCGCCGTCACCGGCTACTACGACGTGGTCAACTTTGCCCGCCGACTGAAGGTGCCGTCCCATTTTGCCTGGGGTTACAACGATGAGGTCTGCCCGCCCACCTCGATGTACGCGGCCTACAACGTCATCACCGCCCCCAAACAGCTCACGCTGGCGCTCGAGACCGGGCACAACACGGTGCCGGAGGAAACGGACCTCATCACGGCCTGGATCGCAGCCCGGGTCGGAGTGAAGTAAGCCGCTTACGTCCGGTTGCTTCGGCAGCTCTCTCGGCCCCGGTCGCCCCGTGCGTCCGGGGCCGGTGTTTTACAGCCCTTTTTGCTCACCGGCGGGCGCAAACGTGACGATGACTCCCAAAGCCATGGCTCACTATTTCGTCACGCCCGAGCAGATCGCGCTCGCGGACAAACACCTTCCCTCTTCGGCCCGGGTTTACGCCCGCCTGCAAAAACTGCTGGGGCACCCCGAGACGAATCTTGCCGACATCGCAGCCCTCGTCCGGGTGGACACGGCGCTCGCCGCCGGCGTGCTGCGATCGAGCAACTGCGTCTATTTTCAACGCGGCGAGGAGGTGTCCACGGTGGATGACGCGATCCAGCGCGTGGGTCTGCGCGAAGTGCACCGCCTCGTCGGTCTGACGGTGTCGTCGAAACTCTTTGCTGCCGACCTGCCGCTCTACGCGTTGGTCGGAGACGTGCTGTGGAAGAACTCGGTGGCCACCGCGCTCGCGGCGGCGCGCCTCGCCCGGACCGCGGGCGAAGACGAACGCGTGGCCTACACCCTGGGTCTGCTGCGTCCGGTCGGACGGCTCCTGCTCGCCCGGATTGCGCCCGACGAACGCCTTCCGCTCGCACTACCCGGCGCCAACGTGGCCACGTCGACCCGTGGCTGGGAACGCGCGACGTTTGGCAAGACGAGCGCGGAAGTGTCCTCCATTCTGCTGTCGCAGTGGGGCTTTCCCTTCGCCGCGTGCGAAGGCATGCGCAGCCACGATCACCTCTCCGAGGCGATCGAGCCCACGCGCATCGGCGCCCTCCTGCATCTCGCCTCCTGGGTCGTTTCCGTGGTGGGTCATGGTCTCCCCTGCGAAAAGGACGGTTGGATGCCCAGCCGGCGCGTGTTGGCCGATGCCGGCCTCGCCATCGAGACGGTGGAGCAGGCGATCGGGGCGACCCGCGACGAGCTCGACCAGCTGCGCGACGTGCTGCACCTCGCCATGGCCGCCTGATCCGGCGGCCCTCCCGCCGGTCAGTGAAACGGCCGCACCTCGACCGGGGCGCGGCAGGCGATCGCGGCCTTGCGGCCCCAAGCCAGCGCCTCCTCGAGGCTGCCGGTTGCCAGCACCCAGAATCCGCCCACATGCTCCGGCGCCCGGAGGTAAGGTCCGTCGGTGACCGTCACCGTGCCATTGGCGTGGGGGCGTAGGGATTTCGCCGTGGTCAACGGCTGCAGGCCGCCCACGAAAACGCGGACGCCCGCCGCCACCATCTCGTCATTGAGCGCGTCGATCGCGCGGGCCATCGTTTCGTCTTCCGCCACGGCCGGATCGTAGCCGTTCGGGCGGTGAATCGTGATCCAGTAGTGGGTCATGGTCGTTACGCTGTTACGACGAACCAACCCGGGGCTTCCGGACAGGCCTCAGCCGAGCAAATTGCGCAGGGCGGCGAGGTACTTGTCCCGGGTGCGCGCGATGACTTCGGCCGGCAGGCGGGGCGCGGGGGGCTGCTGGTTCCAGCGCAGCGCGAGCAAGTGGTCGCGCACGAACTGCTTGTCGTAGCTCGGCGGCGAACAATCCGGGCGATAGGCGTCGGCCGGCCAGTAGCGGGAGGAGTCGGGGGTCAGCACCTCGTCGATCAGGTAGAGTTTGCCCGAGGTGTCGGTGCCGAACTCAAACTTGGTGTCGGCCAGGATCATGCCGGCGGCGCGCGCCTTGTCGTGACCAAACTGATACAACGCCAGGCTCAACCGCTTGACCTGGGCGTAGAGCTCCGCGCCGATCGCGGCGGCGCCCTGGGCGTCGTCGATCGGCTCGTCGTGCTGCCCCTTGGGCGCCTTGGTCGTCGGGGTGAAAATCGGTTCGGGCAGGCGGTCGGCCTGACGCAGGCCGGCGGGCAGGCGGATGCCGCAGACCGCGCCGGTCTTCTGGTAGGACGACCAGCCGCTGCCGATCAGGTAGCCGCGGGCCACGCACTCGATCGTCAGGGGCCGGAGCTTGCGCACGATCATGCTGCGCAACTGGAGATCGCGGTCGCGGATGCCCCGGCGTGCGAATTCGCCCGCCTGGTCGGGCAGCAGGTGGTTGGGAATCAGGTGCGCGGTCTGGGCGAACCACCAGTTGCTCAGCTGGGTGAGCAAGATGCCCTTGCCGGGGATGCCGTCAGGCAGAATGACGTCGAAGGCCGAGAGGCGGTCGGTGGCGACCAGCAGCAGGGCGTCGCCCAGGTCGAAAATCTCGCGCACCTTGCCGGAGGCGAGGAGCGGAAACGGCAGTCCGTCGATGGACGTACGGGCGTGGGCGGGAAGGGCGGCGGCGATCTCGGCGGTGGTCATGCGGCGTCGGCGGGAGGGCCGACGCGGGAGAATGGAGAAGGGCGGCCGACGAAAGGGAAGCCCGAAGAGGGCCCCGATTCCTTTCCCAGCGGTGCGGCCATCGCCCCGACCGTTGCGTTTTTGCGCGCTTCCTGCCATCTCTGGCGGCGTCCATCGTCCGGATCCCTTAGCCCGTCCTTCACCGCGAATGCTTCCTTCTCCATTATGAATACTCCCGTCCGCGTCACCGTCTGGGGCGAGTTTCGCCACGAGAAAAAGAATCCCAAAGTCGCCGCCCATTATCCGCAGGGCATGCACGAGACGATCGCCGGGTTCTTGCGCGCCGAGGTCGATCTCGCCGTGCGCACCGCGACGCTCGACCAGCCTGAACACGGCCTGACCGCCGCGGTGCTCGACCAGACTGATGTGCTCATCTGGTGGGGCCACATGGCCCACGGCGAGGTCAAGGATGAGATCGTCGAGCGGGTGCGCACGCGCGTGCTCGAGGGCATGGGTCTGATCGTGCTGCACTCCGGCCATTACTCGAAGATCTTCAAGGCGCTCATGGGCACAACCTGCTCGCTCAAGTGGCGCGAGGCCACCGACAAGGAGCGGCTTTGGAACGTCATGGCCACGCACCCGATCGCGGCGGGCATCGGCGAGTACTTCGAGATCCCCAACGAGGAGATGTACGGCGAACCGTTCGGCATCCCGACCCCAGACGAGCTCATCTTCATCTCGTGGTTCACCGGCGGCGAGGTGTTCCGCAGCGGCGCCACCTGGTATCGCGGCCACGGGCGGATCTTCTATTTCCGGCCCGGGCACGAAACGTATCCAACCTATCACCACGCGCAGGTGCAGCGGGTGCTGATCAATGCCGTGCGCTGGGCGCGTCCGACCGTGCGCATTCCCGATACCTGCCCGAACGCGAAGGCCCTTGAGCCGCTGCCCTTCGATCCGGAGGCGGCCGAACGCCCGACCGTCGGCCACCGTTGAGACGCGGATCACTCCCATGACCACCCTGTCCGCCCACCGCGGTCCCGTCCGGATTGCCCTCATCGGCACGGGCGGCATGGCCCGCCATCACGCGGAGAAATTCCGCGCCATCCCCGGCTGCCGGATCGTCGCCTGCGCCGACGTCGACCGGGCGCGGGCCGAGGCCTTCGCCCAGACGCACGGCATCCCGAAGGCGTTTGGCGACCTCACGACCCTGCTGCGCGAAGCGCCGTGCGACGCGGTGAGCATTGTCACGCCGGATCCCTTCCACCTCCCGCTGACCCTCGAGGCCCTCAAGGCGGGCAAGCATGTCCTGTGTGAGAAGCCGCTCGCGCTCAACCAGCGCGACGCCCGGCGCATGCTCGCCGCCGCACGGCGGGCGCAGCGCATCCACATGGTCAATCTGTCCTACCGCAACTGGCCGGCCCTGCAGGAGGTGGCGCGTCAGGTGCGGAGCGGCGCGCTTGGCGAGCTGCGTCACGTCGAGGCGAGTTACCTGCAGTCGTGGCTGGTGGGCAACTACTGGGGCGACTGGCGCACGTCGCCCACCTGGCTCTGGCGGCTGTCGCAGCGGCACGGCAGCCTCGGTGTGCTCGGCGATGTCGGCGTGCACATCGTCGACTTCGCGATGTTCCCCGCGGGTCCGATCCGTTCGGTGTACTGCCATCTGAAGACCTTCCCCAAGGCTCCGGGCAACCGTATCGGCGAGTACCGGCTCGATGCCAACGATTCCGCCGTGCTCAACGTGGAGTTCGCCAACGGTGCCCTCGGTGCGATCCATACGACCCGCTGGTCGACCGGTCACAAGAACCGCCTCTACCTCAAGATCTCCGGCACCCTCGGCGCGGTGGAGATCGACTCGGAGCGCGCGACGGACCGTTACCGCGTCTGCCGGGGCGCCGCGGTGCACACGGGCGAGTGGCAGGAGGTGACCTGCAAGGGCACGCCGACCAATCACCAGCGCTTCATCCGGGCGATCAAGGCGGGCCGGCAGGACCAACCTGACTTCAACGATGGCGTCCTGGCCCAGTCCGTCCTCGACGCCAGCTTCGCATCCGCCGCCAAGCAGCGACCCGTGCGGGTTTAGGCGCAGGGCCGCGCGGAGGTCGTGCGGCTCACCCCGCGGTCAGCAGCACGATGCCGGCGACAATGCAGGCGGCGGCGCCGAGCCGGCGGCTGCCCTGGGCCTCCTTGAAGTACTTCGCGCCGAGGAAGGCGCCGATCAGGATGCTCGTCTCGCGCGCCGGGGCGACGTAGCTCACGGGGGTGAAGGTCATCGCCGTGAGCACCAGCACGTACCCGAGAGGTGACAGGATGGCCATGACGAGGATCTCCGGACGGTGCACCTGCCATTCCCGCTTCACCTCCGCCCACCGGCGCAGCGCAAAGGGAGCGAGCAACAGGTTCATCATCACCGCCGTGCCGGCATCGAAGAGCACCGGGGGAATCGCGTGCACCGCCACCCCCTGCCGGTCCCAGAGCGTGTAGGCGGCGATGAAGACACCGGTGAGCAACCCGTAACGGATGCCCGTGCGCAGATGGGCGCGATCGGCGTGCCAGAGCTTCGTCCCGCCCGTGAGGAAAAAGATCCCGGCCACGATCAGGCCGGCGCCGGCGAGCCCGAGCGGATGCGGACGTTCACCCAGCAGCAAGATGGCGAAGAGCACGCTGAGCAGGGGACCGGTCCCGCGCGCCAGCGGATAGATGAGCGAGAAGTCGCCCGTGCGGTACCCGCGTTGCAGGCAAAGCGAATACGCGGTCTTGAGCAGGGCGCTCACGGCGATGACCCCCAAGGCTCCGGCAGTGAGGGTGGGCTGCCGCCAGAGCACGTAGCCCACGACCACCGGCACGTAGAGCACGTTGATCACGAGGCCGGTGGCGAAGACAAACGGCAGCCCGCCGCCGGCGCGTTTGGCCGCGAGGTTCCATCCGGCGTGCAGGACGGCGGCGAGGAGAACGAGGGTGAGGGACAGCAGCGTCATTCGGCGGACGCCCAGTCGAAGCCGGGGCGGAACGCGGTGGCGACGAGAATGTCGAACCGTTGGGCCCGGCACCGCCCCACGAATCCTCGCCCGGCCAGACAAAACCGCGCTCCGGTGGCGCTTAGGTACGAAACCGCATGGAGGCGTCCCATGATCCGACATCCTGGCAGCACTGGTTCCGCGAACACGGCCCCAGGCTGCTCGCCTGCGCCCGGCAATGGACGCGATCGCAGGCCGATGCCGAGGATGTGGTGCAGGACGCCTTCGTGCGCTACTGGCGACTGCAGCGCGGCTTGGATGCCGCTGCGATTCCTCTGCTCATCACATCGATCCGCCGGGCGGCGTTCGACCGAGCCCGCCGCGAGGGTCGCCGAACCCGGCGCGAGCAGGCGGTCGCCGGCGAGGACGAGGGCATCTTCCAGCCTTGGCCGGAAGGGGACGATCGACGGCTCCAACTCGAGGCCGCACTGGCCCGGCTGCCGGACGGCCAGCGGGACGTCCTGGCGCTCAAAATCTGGGGCGAGCTTACCTTCGAACAGATCGGCATGGAACTCGGGGTTTCGCCCAACACCGCCGCCTCCCGCTATCGCTACGCGCTCGCCGCGCTGCGCAAGGAACTCTCAACCGTGATCTGCCATGGATGACGACCTGCACACCCTGGAAGCCGAGTTGCAACGCCTCCGCCCCCGGCCGGTGACGCCAGCCTGCCTCGCACGCGTGGAGTCCGCCCTCCCGGCCGCGCGCGTTCCGGTCCGGACCTGGCACTGGACGCTGGCGTGGGCTGCCGGGCTGGCCCTGCTGGTCACGATCGGCGCCGTACGGCAACGCTCGGCGGCCCCGGTGGCCCCGGTGTCGCCCGTACCGGCGGCGCCGTCACTGGCCGCCGGGCCCGATGGTTACGCGCCCGTCGCGGCCGAGCGTACGATCTACGCTGCGGCGGACGAGGGACCGGTCACGCTCGCCGACGGCACGGCGGCACGGCAGGTGCGTCACCATTTTGTCGATACGATCGTCTGGCGCGACGCCACCACCCAGACCTCCCTGCGCTGGACCGTGCCCGGCGAGGAGGTCCGCCTCGTGCCCGTGTCGTTTCACTGACCTTTCGCCATGAAAATCCACGTTGTTCCCCCTCTGTTCGCGGCCTGTGCCGCCTTGCTCGCTCCCACGCTCCTCGCTCAACCCGCGCCGGGCCCCGTCAAGGAGGTCCGGGAGATCCGCACCCTCCGCGCCGCCGCCGGCGTCGAGGCGGGCGTCGTGCCCGGCCAGCCGGTGACCTTCCTCGGCGTGGCCGTCGGCAGGAACGCCGAGTTGTCCGCCCACCTCGGCCTCGCTCTGGGCATGGGCCTTGTGGTCAACGCCGTGACCGCGGACAGCCCGGCGGCGGCCGTCCTGCGCGTGCACGATGTGCTCACGAAGTTCGACGATCAGTGGCTGGTGAATGGCGAGCAGCTGGCGGTGCTCGTGCGGGCCCGCAAGGACGGCGAGGAGGTCACGCTGAGCTACATCCGCGGCGGCCAACCTGCCACCGCCCGGGTGAAGCTCGCCACCCGGGCCGCACCGGAACCGCCCGCGCCTCTTTCGTTCCAGTGGGACGAAGCGGTCGACCTGCAGGCCGCGCCCGGCGCGCGCGTGCAGGTTCGCCGCCTGCCCGGGGCCTTCACCCGCGCGGAGGTGGACCGGACCCTGTCGTTGGCCGCACCGCCCGACGGCGGCGGCGACGTTCTATTCCATGCGGCTCCCATCGCGCGCCTGACCGGCGTGGGCGAGGGCCGTCTCGCCTTCAACGACGCGGAGGGATCGATCGAACTCACCACGGTCAACGGACGGCGCGAGCTCACGGTGAAGGACGCTGATGGCAAGGTGGTGCACCAGGGTCCGCTCGCGTCCGACGAGGATCGCAAGGCTTTGCCGGACAACGTGCGCCAGCGGCTCGAACACCTCGAGCGGATCGACACCCTCCGCTTTCGCACCGAAGACCGCTTTGCGCCGGGCGATGTGCGGGTGATCGTTCCCCCGGCGCGGGCCGAACCGATTCGTCTGCCGCTGGGCCCGCTGTCCGCCCCCGCGCCGGCCGTGCTGTGAACCGCCACGCCGCGGCAAGGGGTTGGCGATCTAACCATGTAACTGACGGGGTGCCGGCGCATGACTTGTCTTTGGCCGGAGTGAGAGCGATGGATTTGCACCTCTCCCCATGATGCGTTCCCCCTCGCTTGCGCTTGCCTGTTTGCTGATCGCTTCCGTCGCCGCGGCCGCCGCCCCCGCGACGAGTCCCTGGGCCCGGCCCGGTTCCGACGGACGACTGACCTACCGCGCGGATGAGCGCGGCAATACGATCCCGGATTTCTCCCGCGCCGGCTACGGCGGTGGCGGCGTGGCACTGCCGGTTCTGCCGGTCGTCCGCACTCTCGCCCCCGCGCCGTCGGGCGACGATGGCGAACGCATCCAACAAGCGCTCGACGAGGTCGGGGCCCTGCCTCCGGATGCGCGCGGCTTTCGCGGCGCGGTCCTGTTGCAACGCGGCGTTTACCGGGTCGCCGGCCAGCTGCGCGTCCGCGCCAGCGGCGTGGTGCTGCGCGGCGAAGGTCAGGGCACGGACGGCACGGTCATTCTCGGCACGGGCAAGACCAAGCGGATTTTGCTCTACGTGGGTGCGTCCGGGGTGCGCCGTGAAGAGGTGCGGGGCACGCGGCGCAAGGTCACCGACGCCTACGTGCCGTGGAGCGCGCACCGTCTCATGGTGGAGCGGACCGACGGACTCGCGGTCGGCGACCGGGTCGTGGTGCACCGTCCGTCGACGGCGGAGTGGATTCGCGAGCTCGGCATGGACCGGATTCGCAACCGCCCGAACACCCCGCCCGGCACGACCAAGATGTGGGAGGCGGGCAGTTACGACCTTCATATCGAGCGCACGATCACGGCGATCGACGGACGGCAGCTGACGTTCGACGCGCCGATCATGATTGCGCTGGATGAACGTTTTGGTGGCGCCTCGGTGTACGCCTATCGCCACGCGCGCAACCGTGAGAACGGGGTCGAGAACCTTCGGCTGGTTTCAGAGTACGAACGCGGACGCGAGACGTCCGACGAGGACCATGCGGAGACCGCGATCCATCTCGACCATGTGGAGAACGGCTGGGTGCGCGACGTGACCGTCCAGCATTTCAGCGGCGGCATCCTGTCGCGCTACGATGCGTTGTTCACCACGATCCAGGACTGCACCTACCTCGAACCGGTGTCGGTCATCACGGGTGGACGCCGCTACTCCTTCGTGCTCGATGGCCAGTACGGACTCGTGCTGCGGTGCAACGCCACCGAGGCGCGCCATGGCTTCATGACCGGTGCCCGCGTTCGCGGCCCGAACGTCTTCCTCGACGGCGCTTCGCTCAAGTCGCACTCCGATTCCGGTCCGCACCACCGGTGGGCGGTCGGCATCCTCTACGACAACATCCGCGATTCGAAGGAGCTCAATGTGCAGGACCGCCAGTACGCCGGCAGCGGCCATGGCTGGGCCGGGGGCCAGAACGTCTTCTGGAACTGCATCTCGCCGAGCATTGTCGTGCAACAGCCGCCGACCGCCCAGAACTACGCCATCGGCAACATCGGCGAGATTACGCCGGGCCAGTGGAACAAGGACGCGGCCCTCGGGGTGATCGATTCGCACGGCCAACCCGTCGCGCCGCGCAGCCTCTATCTCACCCAGCTCGCCGAACGCCTCGGCCCGGCCGCCCTCACCGCGATCGGTTATTGAACGCGGTCGGGCTGCCCGAGGGCGGGTCGCTGCCGCCCGCGCGCCATCAGAACGTGCCCTCGACGCCCAGGCGCCAGGTCGTGGCCGAGTACTGGTTGCGCGTGACGCGCAGCGGGTCGCCTTCGTAGGCGCGCTCCGGGGCGTCGGAAAGATTCGTGGCGGCCAGGGTGGCACGGTAGCGCGCGTTGAGGCGCCACCAGAGCCGCGTATCGAGCGAGAAGACGCGTCCGCGGTAGGTGTCGCGATCGAGTCCGGTGCCGACTTCGTCGAGGGCCTCGCTCTGTGAGGTGACTTCCCAGGCTCCGCCGATCCGGCCCGCCTCCCAGGCCACCTCGGCGCGCAGCAGGTGGCGCGAACGTTCGGGCAAGGTGAGCCGGTCGTCGGGGCGGGTGGGCACGGTCGCCTCGCTGTCGGAGAAGGTGTACGCGACGGCCGGGACGAGTTTCTTTACCGGACCGGACAGCGTAAAACTCCGGCTCCATTGCACCTGGAACCCCTGCAGCGTGCCTTCGTCGCCATTCTCGACGCGCGCCACGCTGTACTGTTCTCCGTCGATCACTTCGTAACGCTGCGCACTGTAGAAGAAGTCGGTCACCTTCGTGCGATAGAGCTCGAAGGAAATCTCGCCTACGGCCGCGCTGCGGTAGTCGACGGCGACGGCGGCGTTGCGGATCGAGGTCGGGCGGAGGTTGGGGTTGCCTTCGTTGATCGAGGTGGTGGGCGGGTGAACGCGGCGGTAGCGCACAATATCGAAGTACTGCGGTCGCATCACCTGCTCGAAGACCGTGCCGCGCAGTGTCCAGCCGCCGCCGAGGCGCACGGCGGCGGCGAGGGACGGCAGCAGGGTCGAGTAACGGTTCGAGCCGGGCGCGCGACGGATGACGTACTCGGTGCCGCCGTCGACCACGCGGGTGATTTCCTCGCCGAGGCCGTCGTCGGTGTCGGCCGGTGCGATGACGGTGCCGAGCGTGCGAGTGCGTGTCCGTTCCGTCCGCAGGCCGAGATCGAGCTCCCAGCGTCCGCGGGTCCACAGGGCGAGACCGTAGGCGCCGCTCACGGCCTCCTCCGAGGTGTAGCGGTCCTGCAGCGATTCGAGCACGGTCCGCGACGGCGAGAAGGCAAAGGCCGGCGAACCCGCGGCGGTGAGGGCGCGGATCGGGTCGGTCTCGAGCCCGGGCGGCAGGGCGTAGGTGTCGCGCACCACGAGGCCGGCCCGGTAGGACGTCTGCACGGCGGAAAGGTGCAGGAGGGAGGCGGGGTTGCGCAGGTAGACGAGACGCTCGGTCTCGTTGCGCCGCTCCTTCTCGCGATGCAGGGCGCCGGTGCCGAGCCAGAGCGTGCCGCCGGCGGCGGTGAGCCGGCGCTCGAAGTCGAAGCGCATCGCCCGGTCGGTATCGCGGGTTTCCGTTTGTGCGGCGCGCAGGTCGTTGAACGGGCTGCGTGTGGTATCGAAGAGATCGATACCGTTGATCACCGCGAGGGTTGGCCGGTACGGATCGTCCAGCGTGTAGGCGAGATCGAGGCCGCGGTCGGTGAAGTTCCAGCCGTCGGATTGAGGACGGTTGACCCACGTGGAGTGGTAGACGGCGTAGTCGGCCCGCCATGACGGTCCGGCGAGGCGGCCACCGGCCTGGAAACGCAGGATGTCGCGGGCGGTGAGGGTGTGCCCAAAGTAGCGGCGCGCCCCGGCATCCCGGTACTCGCCCTGCGTCACCACGGTGCCGCCTTGCGGCCGGTCGCCCGCGCCCGGCTGGGCTGCGCCCAGGCCGAAGTTGTACTCGAAGCGGTTGCGGAAGAAGTCGTCGTCGTAGTCGGACCAGGCGGCTTGGGCGAACACGGTGTGATTCGCGGCCAGACGATGCTCGAGCAGGGCCGAGGCGCTGCGGGTGCGCGTCGTGATGATGTCCTGCGAGACGCGGGCGCGCTCGAGGAAATACACCGGTTCGCCGCCGAAGGTCTGCGCGACCGCGCCGGTGCGCGGACGCCGTCCGGTGGCGTCGAGTTCAACCAGCGGGGCCCAGACGGATTCGTAGTGCTCGATGTGGCGGGTCGCGGACGTGACGTTGGCGCGGACTTCCAAGGCCCAGGCCCGTTCGCTCGCCCCGAAGCGGCGGCGCACGAGCAGGTCGGCGCCGGGCGAGCTGTCGCCGGACTGGGATTGATAGGTCGCGAAGACCGAGAACTGGCCGGCGGCCGGAGCGGACAACAGGCGCCCGGTCCCGGGGAGGAGCCGGCGGAAGTCATTGCCTTCTCCGTCGGCGGATGCCCCCGGACTGCGGCCGAGCGTGCCCGGAGCCTGGTACTCGGAGGCGATCGGATTGCGTTTTTGCAGCACCCGGCCGCGTTCACGCAGGCTCTCGGTGGCGGCCTCCTCGGTGGCCGGTGCCTTTGCCCCTGCCTTGGCCGGGGTGGCCGCGGCGGTCGTGGTGTCTGCGCGTGCGGCGGCAAGCCCCGCCAAAGCGAGACAGAGACCGACCGTCATGCGTCGGGAGGAACGCAAAGAATCCATGGGAACAGAGGGCGAAGGAACCTCCCGAGGAAGCACCCTCTGTTCCCCGGACGCCGGAATGAGGCGATTTCATCGCGGGCAGCCGGTCGGGAAACGGTGTGTTCGAAAATGGGAAAGGGATGGGGAACGCATGAACGGTTTTTCTTGCAATAATTATTAAATGATAGCTCTTCGTCCGGCCAAGCCCGTCTACCCCTATGATGAAAGTGCTGACCCGTGGTTTTCCGTTCCGGGCCTGTCTTGGCCTGTTTCTTCCGCTGACTGCCAGTGCCTGGAACTCGGCGAAGGTGGTACCCGATGCGCAAGGCCGGCTTGCGTACCCGATCGATGCTCAAGGCAATCGGATCCCTGACTTCAGCCATGCCGGTTACCGAGGAGGCGGTGTTCCGCTGCCGGAGGTGCCCGTGCGGGTGACGTTGTCCCCGGTGGACGGGGACGATACGGCGCAGATTCAGGCCGCGCTCGATGCGGTTGGCGCCATGGCCCTGCAGGCCGACGGTTACCGCGGTGCGGTCCTGCTTGGGGCCGGCGTTTACGATATCGGCGGAACGCTGCGCATCCGGCACGACGGGGTCGTGCTCTCGGGCGTAGGCGACGGCTATGACCCGGCGGTCCACACGATCCTGCGGCGCACCGGAACGTCGCAGGCCAGCGTGATCGTCGCCGGCGGCGGAAGCAACGACCAGTTTCGGAGCGAGATCGCCGGGACGCGGCGGGCGATCACGAGCCCGCGGGTAAGCGTGGGTTCACGCGTGTTTACGGTCGAAGACCCTTCGCCATTCGCCGTCGGCGACACGGTGATCGTCTGGCATCCATCGACGCAGGAGTGGTTGGAGGCCATGGATCTTGGCGGCGTGACCGACGCCAACTTCTGGCGTCCGGGCCAAATCGACATCCGTTATCTCCGGACGATCACGGCGATTTCCGGCAATACGATCGCGATCGACGCACCCGTTTTCGCCCATCTCGACCGGGCCCTGTCCCAAAGCTATGTTTATAAGTATAATAAAAGCGGTATGCTCAGGCAAATGGGCATCGAGGACCTGGCGATCGACATTGTGACGGAAGGCCCCACGGCGGAGAACCATTGCGAAGACGCCGTTCGCTTTGTCGGTGCCGAGGATTCGTGGATCCGCGACAGCACCATGCGACATTTCTGGCACGCGGGCGTACAATTCGAGCGGTCGGTGCGCTGCACCGTGGAGCGGGTCCGGGCGATCGAGCCTCACTCGGTCGTCACCGGGGGGCGGCGGTACAACTTTGCCACCTATCATGCGCAGCTCATTCTTTTCCGCGATTGTTTCGCGAGTTTGGCGCGCCACGGTTTCGTCGCCAACGGAACCAGCAACGATTCCGGTATCGTGGCGCTCGATTCGGTCCTCGATCAGAACCTGACGTTCTCCGAGGGGCATCGCCGGTGGTCGACGGGTCTGTTGTTCGACGGCTTGGTGGCGACGAACCGGATTGGCGCCGACGTCTACGCGTTCTACAATCGCGGCAATTACGGCACCGGGCACGGTTGGGCCGCCGGCCACAGCGTCATTTGGCGCTCGGACGCTGCAGGAGGCCGCATCCGGGTCCAACAGCCGCCCACCGCCCAGAACTATGCGATCGGAAGCTTCGGTCAGGTTCTGGGTACCGGACCCTTTGCGGGCCCTCCCGGCTACATCGAGGGTGCCAACACGCCCGGACTTGAGCCGGCCTCGCTTTATCTCGCCCAGTTGGCGGATCGTCAGTTGGCCGTCGCCGCGCCGGACCTCGAGCCTCCCACGGCGCCTGCGTTAACAGCGGGACCGCTCATCGTGACCGCCTTGGAACTCTCTTGGACGGCCTCGACCGACAACGTCGGGATTGCAGGGTACGAGGTCTTTGCCAACGGACGGTTTCTCGCATTCACCTCGGCTACGAGTTACGCGATCTCCGGCTTGAAGGCCGGGCAAAGCTACGAGTTCGTCGTGGTGGCCAAGGACAGGATCGGAAACGGCACGGCCAGCAATGCGGTATCCGTGGAGGTGGAGGGAGGCGGTCCTCCGCGGGCTACACTGGTGTTCGAGTCGGAGTCGCTCGCTCGCACGGCCGTGGGCGCGAGTGCCACCGTGACGACGGAAACCTTTCCCAGCCCGAGCAACAGCCAAATCTATGCGAGCAACTTCCAGTTCGTGCAGCTTGGAGCCGACTTCAATCCTCCGGCCGGGGAGTATGTTCAATTCACGCTGCCGGCTGTGCCGGCCGGAACCTATAACCTGCGCATGCGCTACAAGTCGCATCCGACCAACCGGGGCACCCTGCGTCTTACGGTCGACGGCGTGGTCGTCGGTCCGGACTTGAATCAGCGCTCGACGGCTACGTTCCGAGACTTTGAGTTCGGGGTCATCCGCGTGCCGGAGGACAAGGACCTGCTGGTGCGGCTCACCGTGGTCGGACGCGCCAGCGATTCCGGCACCTATGGCATCACGTCCGATACATTCACTCTGGTGCCCGACACCACGCCGCCTGCGATCGTCTCCGTCGCGGACTTGACCGTTGAAGCCACGGGTCCGGATGGAGCGGTGGCAACGTTTGCCACCTCGGCCACCGATGCGATTGATGGGAATCGTCCGGTGACATTCACCCCTCCTTCCGGCTCGGTCTTCCCCTTGGGTAGTACGCTGGTCGTGGCCACGGCCGAGGACGACTCGGCCAATGTAGGCGTCTCGTCCTTCTACGTGAGGGTTGTCGATACGACGCCGCCAACCTTGAGCCTTCCGGCGGACCTTGTCCTCGAGGCAACCAGTCCGGCCGGAGCGCCCGCGAGCTTCGCCGTGTCCGCCACCGATCTGGTCAGCGGAGAGGTCGGCGTGAGTCTCGATCGGCAGCCCGGGTCAATCTTCCCTTTTGGGGCGACGAGCGTTACCGCCATAGCCCAGGACGATTTCGAGAATGTGGCGACCGGAAGCTTTCTTGTGACGGTGCGCGACACCGTTCCGCCGGCGCTGACGACGGTACGGGCCTCGCCCGCGGTCCTCGCCGTCCCCAACCATGCCATGATTCCCGTCACCGTGTTCGTGGAGGCCAGCGATGCAGGCGATGCCGCACCACGGGCGCGCATCGTCTCCGTGACCAGCAATCAACCCGACAATGGTCGCGGTGATGGCAACACGGCCGGCGATTGGGAAATCACGGGCGACCTCGGCGTCAATCTGCGGGCGGAGCGTTCCGGGGTGCTGGGCGACCGTATCTACACGATCGTGGTCGAGTGCACCGATGCGAGCGGCAACAGCAGCCGCGCTGCGACTACGGTGATCGTTCCGCGCGGATGAGTTGGCTAGCCCGCCTACTTCACATCACAGACAATGATTCTTCCTGGATCACAGAGCGCACGGAGCTCCGACACAGAGGCCACCGAGGAGAAATCCTCCACGCCGAACTTTCGGCGTAGCGTTGGTTCGATTGTCATCCGCCGTAAACCTCCCGCATACCGTGTGGCCTCCCGCTGCCTCGGTGTCGGGGCTCCGTGTACTCTGTGAAGCCGGTTTGGGTTGTTTATGTGGTGAAACTTGCGGGCTAAAGGGGCAATGGCGTCCGTCGCCATTGCCTTGACTCCCGGTGGGTCAGCTCAGCTTGCGGAGCAACGTCAGACGGCCGATCGGCAGCCACTCGGCGACGAGGATGTCGCCGTTGTGCAGGAAGATCGCGTCGTGCGGGCAGATGAATTCGCCGGGCGTGAACTGGTCGCGGCGCTGGGAGCGGCGCGAGCCGTAGCGGCCGTTGTTGGCCTTGCCGTCGCCCAGCTGGGCGATGACGCGCCAGTCGCGGTCCATCAGGCACACCTGGCTGTCGAGGTCGGGGCAGAGCATGAGGTCGCCCTTCACATCGAAGTGGCAGGGCAGACGCAGCTTCTCCGTGTCCTTCACCGTGCGCAGGTGTTTGCCGTCGAGGGAGAACACCTGCACGCGCTGGTGGCTGCGGTCGGCGACCACGACCACCGGTTGCGCGCCGCGGGTGTCGACGCACAGGCCGTGCGGGGAACGCAGCAGGCCGTCGGCCGCCTCGACGCCTTCGGTCGGGTTGGGCCCGGGCTGGCCGATCTCGCCGAGGAAGCGGTTGTTGGCGTCGTAGCGCAGAATGCGGTGCGAACCGTAGCCATCGGCCACGAAGTAGCTGCCGTCGGGGGCGAAGGCGCAGTTGGTCGGGATGTAGTTGATCGGCGCGGCCGCGTAGGCCGGGTCCTCGGTCGGGTAGAACTTGGTCCACACGATCTCGCCCGCGAGCGTGGTCTTCACCGTGCAGCTGCGGTTGGTGTCGCAGTGGTAGAGGTACTCGGTGTTGCCCTCGCGGCGGATATCGAGGCCGTGGGCCCCGCCCCGGTACTCGGAGCCGAAGGTGCGCACAAACTTGCCCTGGGCGTCATAGACCGCGACCGCCTCGGGCCGCATGCTCGACTTGCCCACGGTGTGGGCGACGTAGATGAACCCGTTGGCATCCTGGGCGAGGCCGTGGGTGTCGCCCCAGACGAGGCCGGCGGGCGGCAGCAGCCAGTCGTGCACCACCTCGTAGGTGTGGGCGCCGGACCCGGTGACCGGGAGGCGCGAACCGGCCTTGTCGGCGGCGCGGAGCAGGGTGGGACCCGCGGCGGCGGCGCCGAGGGCGAGCGTGGACTGGGCGAGGAACTGACGTCGGGTGGTCATGGGAAAGGCGCGAATCGGGCGAAGCCGTCGTCGGTTGGGACGCGGCTTGGGGTTTGCCGAAGCGTTGCCGCGGTGCCTGCCCGGCGGCAACGTCAAATCGATGCGGCGCGCGGTCGCGGCTGCGATCGACGTGCGTGTACAAGGCGGAGCCGCGACCGTGTTGCGGTCGCGGCTCCCCGTGGCTGCCCGCCTCAGTATTCGAGCGTGTACGAGGCCGTGGCCTGGCGCCCGAGGCTGTAGTAGCCGCTTCCCTCGATGAAGATGTCGTCGAGCGCGTTCTTGATCGCGGCGCGCACGGTGTGCCTGACGCGATCGCCGGTTCGCCAGCCGTAGCCGAGCGAGAGATCAAGTACGCCCCCCGATTCCGCCTTCAGATTGTTGCGCAGGTCGGCCGCGGTGGGCGTGACGGCCTGAAGCCGATAGCCGCTTTGTTCGCGATAGGCCGCGTTGACACTCAGGCCCTTCAAGGCTCCGGACGGCACGCGGTAGCTGGCACCGATCGCGTAATTCCATTCCGGCGTGCGCACCAGCTTCAGGCCCTCGCGCCAGGCGTCGAGGCTGCGGATGTACCGGGCATCGACCACGCCGCCCGAGAGACGGAACGAGAGGGCGTCGGTGAGCCGGCCGTTGGCGTACAGTTCGTAGCCCTTCGAACGATCCAGACCGCCGGCGACGAACTCCGGCTTGTCGCTCGGGCTGTCGAGGTCGCTGTCGAAGTCGGGATTCCGGATCCGGATGTTCTGGCGTTCGATGTTAAAGTAGCTCGCGCCCACATCGAGGCGGTCGCCCAGTTTGGTGCGAACGCCGAACTCGTAGCCGCTGCCGCGCTCGTTGGGCATCGGCTCTCCCGTGTGGGAGTAGATGTCGCCCTTGGGGTTGAACGACGTCGCATGGCTGCCGTAGAAGACAGTGCGGCTGGTGAAGTTGTAGTTCAGGCCCACGTTGTAGGTCGTGTCATCGACTTTCGACGACGTCTCGCCCGTCACGGTGGTCTTGTCGGGGCTCAGGCGGTCCGTGATCACGGTCTTGGCGATATCGTGACGACCGCCGACCATGAGCAGGAGCTTGTCGTCGAAGAGCCGGGCGCGATGCATCAGGAAAACGCCGGAGATGTCATACTCGAGCGTCCGGTTTTCCTGCAGCCACGTGTAGTACTCCGGTGTGTCCCGGTAGTTGATCGCGGTGTTGAAGAGCGGCAGCGGCACGGTGCGCGGTCCATGCAGGGAACCGGCATCGTTGGTGTAGTTGGGCACGGGCCCGGTTCCGTAGGAAACGAGATGGACGTCGTTCCGGTTACCGCGCGCGGCCCGCTCCGACACGCGTCCGTCGACCTGGTTGGAATGATCGAACGTGATGAGGGTGGAGTGCTTTACCCTCCCCGTCGTGAAATCGACCGTCAGGTCGGCCTGCAGATTCTTCGCGTCGTAGGGCAGCTGCCGCCAGAACGGTGCCGGCACACTGTTCCAGCGGGTGAACTCCCGGGTGACCGGATTCACGAGGATCGTCGAACCGCCGAACGCCGTGTAGTCGTAATCCTGCGTGGTCTTGGAATCGTTGTAGGCCAACCGCAGGTTCACTTGGGACGAGAACTGATGGATGGCCGTCAGGTTGAATGTCTTCAGCACCCGGTCGCTGTACGTGGTGGGTCCCAGCGTGTTGATCCAGCCGTATTGGGCCATGAAGTCGGTGGCGAACTCCCCGGTGTACTTGTTGTTCGTGCCGTCCACGGGATCGCGACCGTCGAGGCGCACATCCGTCACCGGACGCCCGCGGTTGTTGCGGCGGAACATGTACTCGTACTCCAGCAGGACCTCGGTCTTGGGGGTGAACCGGTGGCGCAGCACGGCGCCGACATTCTTCGTGCGCTCGAAGGTGAACATCTGGTCGAATTCGCGATCGAGGTAGGAGCCGGCGACGAGCAGGCCGGTCCGGGCGCCGAGCGCGAGGTTGTGCTCGGCCTGGACGCGGAACGTACGATTCTCGCCCGCCTCGAGGATCACCTTGCCCGACGTGGTGCCGAGGACGGGTCGCTTCGAGATGTAGTTGATCACACCGCCGGGCTCGCCCCGGCCGTAGATGGCGGCGTAGGGGCCCTTGATGACCTCGACCCGCGAGACGAGGGTCTTGTCGATCACGCCGTTGCGATAGAAGCCGTTGCGCAGCTGGTAATATTGCGAGAAGCCGCGAATGGCGTTGCCCGAACCGGCGCCGGTGTAGGATTCAAGGCCGGACACATTGCCGACCTGGGACAGCACCTCGCCGACGTCGCTGACGATGAAGTCGTCCATGAATTCGGACGTCAGCACGTCCAGCGAGAAGGGCAGCTCCTGCAGCGGCACCGCCACGCGGGTTCCGCCAGAGGACTGGTTTACCGACCACAGGCTGTTTTCGCCGGAGGCCCGGACTTCGAAGGGGTTGAGGGCGATGACGTCGTTGTCCGCGTTTTGCGCGGACGACGGTAGGGAGCTTGCGAATACAAAGGCGGCGGCGCCGCGGACGAGGGAGGTAAGTTTCGAAAGAGGGTGGGGTGAAGCGGTGTTCATGCGGGGTGGGGTTGGGTTGCCGGGTTCCGGGCTGGTTGCCGCGACGCGTCCGGTTGCTCCGGAAAGGCGCGGCGATCGATGGACGATGCCGAAGGCTTTGCCGCCGTTAACCGGGACGGCCGCGAAGGGGGTTCCCTCCAGCATGCGCGCCAAGGCCTCCCCGGCCGACAGGCGGCCCCGGACGGCGCGGGTTTTCACCTCCTGGGACACGTCGACAGAGATCAGCACTTCCACGTCGCCCTGCCGGGCCATCGTCTTGAGCGTTTCGCCTGCATTGCCCGCGGGGATGTCGTAGTCCCTCGGCTCGGTCTGCGCCCACGCCGCTGCCATCACTGCGTGACAAAACACGAGTGTCGTCAGCCACACGAGGGGCATACGGCGCTGGCTTGGCATCAACGGACGGGGGCGGTCGCTTTATCCGGGGGTACATTCGCCCGTTAAGACACCCCGGGGATCAGGAATGACTAAATCGATTTGTTCGGGGGAGGGGATAGGTGGAGGAGCGCGCGGGGAGTGGCATCCGGGTGGAGCGGCGGCGCAGGCGGAGCGTTCTTGTCGCGCTCCGCAGTGCGCATCCAGAGCGTGGATACGTCATGGGGATCACGGCTTCTTGCGCAGGACGATCTTGGAGGTTCCGAACCGCTCGGCCTCGATCTCCTGCGTCACCTGGAGCAGCTCGACGAAGCTTTCGAGATTGCTGGGTCGAAGCGCCCCGGTGATCTGCCGCCCGGAGAGTTCGGGATCGCCGATTACGAGTTGGGTGTGGTTCCGGCGGTTGAATTCGAGGATCACATCGGACAAGGGCGTGCCGGTGAACTCCACGAGCTCGTCCTTCCATGAAAGCTTCTGCGCCACCCTTTCCGCTGAGTAGGGAGCAATGACAAGGGCGCCGGCTGGGCCGTGGACGGGCACGAGCACGCCTTGTCCGGCTTCCAGCACGTGAGCCGTTCCCACATCGGCGGCGGCCGGGAGGCGTTCATGCTTGGGCGGCTCAAGGCGGATGCGTCCCTCGGTCACGAACACCTCCAGGTGTGCGTTGGAGAGCGAAACATTGAACGCCGTGCCGACGGCCGTCACTTCGCCGCCTCCTGCCCGCACGATGAAGGGCCGGCTGGGATCCTTGGCCACGGTGAAGTAGGCTTCGCCCGCAACCAACTGCAGCACCCGCTGCGCCCGGTCGAATTGGAGGGTCACCTGGGCTCCGCGGTTGAGTTCCATCACCGAGCCGTCCTCGAGGACGTGACGTTCGTAGGAGAGTGCGGGTTCACTGGCCGGGACGCGGGTCACGCTCGCCGCGCGGCGTGGTTCCTCCGGGGCGGGCCAGATCCAGAGGCCCAGCACCAGAGCCGCGGCGGCGGCCAGCATCCATCCCCACGGCTTTGCGCCGGCGCGTCGGGCGGAAGGGGTGAGCAGCAAATCGGGGTTGGGCTCCGGGGCGTGCAGAGGGCGCCACTCCACCATGACATCCATTTGCCTGAACAGGGTCTGCAGTTCGGAACAGATCTCCGCGTGCCGCGGGTCTGCCGCCAACCAAGCAAAGAACGCATCCTGCTGTTCGGCGGTGAATCCCGCGTCGCGCAGGGCAATCCACTCGGATGCCTCCCGGCGCATGCGCTCGCGCTCGGCGGGGGTGGAGGAGTCGTGGCCGGCGCTCATGCGGAGTCTCTTTCGCCAAACCGCCGTACGTACTCGGCGCACTTGTTGATCCCGATGGAAATTTGAGCATTCACCGTGCGCGGGGACAGGTTCAGCTTCTGGGCAATCTCGGCCTGGGTAAGCCCGTAGACTTTGCGCAGCGTAAAGATCTGGCGGCAGCGGTCTGGCAGTTCCTGGATGGCGCGAGTCAGGATCTCCAGTTCCTCGTAGCGCGCCACGGTTTCCTCCACCCCGACACACTCATCGAGGAAGTCGGTGACATCCACCGCCGCCAACGCGAACTCCCCGCGCACCTTCGCGCTTCGCACCGCGTTGAGGGCGAGGTTGCGGGCCGTGGCGAACAGGAAGGCTTTCGGCGTCTTGATCGCGGAGGTCTGCCGTAGCCGCAGGATGCGCAGATAGGCTTCCTGGATGATGTCGTTGACCACCACGTGCGTGCCGAACTGGCTCTGCAGCCAGGCGCGCAACAGGGCTTCATGCGGAAACAGGTTTTCCGCAAACCAACGGCCTTCTTCGGAGTTCTCGGGGGGCACGGGATAGGGCGAACGGGTAAGGGGGCATTACAGGAGACACCCTCGACCCTTCTGATGACTAGAACGATTTTTGGAAAAAATTCGCTGCGGCCTCAGAAGGGCGATCGACGTTTCCCCTCGAAAGAAGGCGGATGGTCCGCCATGGACTTGCGTGCGAAACGGACGCGCACTCGGCGATCGGGCGCGTCTCGAACGAACACCCACCATGACCCTCACCTTCAAGTTCCTGCGCGTTGTGTTCGTTGCCTTGATGGGCGGGTCCATCGTGGTCTCCGCCGCCGAACCGTCCCGGCCGAACGTGATCCTGATCATCTCCGACGATCAGGGCTATGGGGACTACGGGTTCATGGGCAATGCCCAGGTGCGCACGCCCCATCTGGACCGCATCGCCGCCGAGAGCCTGCTCTACACCCGCGGCTACGTCATGCCCGTGTGTTCGCCTTCCCTCGCGAGTCTGCTCACCGGCCAGCTTCCGCATGCCCACGGCATCACCGGCAACGATCTTCTGGGCGCCAAGACCCGCCGGGGCCAGCGTGATGCGCTGGCGGCACAGCTGCTGGGCAACGCGCTTCTGCTGCCCAAGGCCTTGACCGAGGCCGGCTACTTGACGTTCCAAACGGGCAAGCTCTGGAACACGACGTACCGCGATGTCGGCTTCACCCATGGCATGACCGACACGGCCGGACGCCATGGCGACGCCGGGCTGGAGATCGGTCGCAAGGGCATGAAGCCGATCTACGATTTCATCGCGATGGCCCGGGCGGAACAGAAGCCGTTCTTCATCTGGCATGCCCCGCTCTTGCCCCACGATCCGCACACCCCGCCCGAGGATCTCTACGCCAAGTACCAGGGCAAGGGCCCCACACCCGCCGCCGAGAAATACCATGCGATGGTCGAGTGGTTCGATCGCACGACGGGCGAGCTGGACGCCTATCTGGAAGCGAACGGACTGAAGGAAAACACGGTCATCCTCTATCTGGCGGACAACGGCTGGGACGCCGCCCGCGGATATCAGGGCAACCGGGCCAAACTCTCTCCCTTCGAGACGGGCATCCGCACGCCGATCTTCGTTCGTTGGCCGGGCCGCATCGAGCCGCGGCGTGACGACGAGACCCTCGCGTCCATCATCGATCTGGCCCCGACCATCCTCCACCTCACCGGCGTGAAGGCGCCGGGCAATCTGCCCGGGCTCGTGCTGACGGACCGTGCCGCGATGACGACGCGAACCACCGTCCGGGTCGAAGCCTACATGCACGACATCGTGGACCTCGCTGACCCAAGGAAGAGCCTCACGTCCGAGGTCGTCATCGACGGATGGTGGAAGCTGATTGTCCCGGGTTCGGCCCAGCCAGACCGACCGTTTGCCGGCCGCCCCGACGGGATCGCCCTCTTCGATCTGAAGGCCGATCCGCTCGAGCAGACCAATGTGGCCGGGAATCATCCTGAGGTCGTCGCGCGGCTGAACGCGTTGCGCACACCGGCGCTGCGTTGACCCCAGTCCGTACGGGCCTCGGAGCTCGTGCTGAAATTTCAGTCCGTTACACTGAAATCACTGCACTTGGCGGTTGTCATCCGGACCGTGGCACGTTGGTTTGCCAGAGCCGTTCCCCTCGGCCCTACCCCCCCATGTTTCTTCGCTTTGCCTCAGGTGGAGTGGCCATCCTTTCGGTGGCTGCGTTGTTTGCCCAGCTCGGTTGCGGCCGCAAGTCCGCGGACGCGCCTGCCCCCGCCGTGAAGGCGGTGACCGCCTCCCCGGCCGCCCCGGCAACGGCGCGGCTCTCCTTCAACGAGCACATCCAGCCCGTCCTTGCCGAGTACTGCTATCATTGCCACGGGGCCGACGCCGGTTCGCGCAAGGCCGACCTGCGGCTCGACCGGGCGGAGTTTGCCTTCAAGCCGGCGGAGAGCGGCAAGGTCGCGATCGTGCCGGGCAAGCCCGACGAAAGTCCGCTGGTGGCGCGCATCACGTCGACCGACGAGAAGGTGCGCATGCCACCGCCCGAGGCACACAAGACCTTGCGGCCCGACCAGATCGCCCTCCTGCGCCAGTGGGTCGCCGAGGGCGCGGAGTACGAGGAGCACTGGGCCTTCGTCACGCCAGAGCGACCGGCCCTTCCGGCGGTCGGTGCCGACTACGCCGCGTGGGCGCGCACGCCGGTTGATCGTTTCCTCGCGGCGGCCCTGGAGAAGGCGGGCCTGAAGCCCTCCGCCGAAGCCGACCGCCGGGCCTTGATCCGCCGGGTCTCGCTCGACCTCACGGGTCTCGTGCCGACGCCCGAGGAGGTCGAGGCCTTCGTCAACGATCCCGCCCCCGACGCGTACGAGAAACTCGTCGACCGGCTGCTCGCCGATCCGCGCTGGGGCGAGCACCGCACCCGGTACTGGCTCGATTACGTGCGCTACGCCGACACCCACGGTCTGCATTTCGACAACTACCGCGCGATCTGGCCGTACCGCGATTATGTGATCCGCGCGTTCAACGCCAACAAGCGGTTCGACACCTTCGTGCGCGAGCAACTGGCCGGCGACCTCCTGCCGGCCCGCACCTTCGATGAGCTCATCGCCACCGGATTCGTGCGGAACAACATGACCACGAACGAGGGCGGCACGATCACCGAAGAGGTCTACATCAACCAGACCCGCGATCGCGTCGAGGCCTTCGGCGCCACCTTCCTCGGGCTTACGACGGGTTGCGCCGCGTGCCACGACCACAAGTTCGACCCGCTCACCCAGCGCGACCACTACAGCCTCGCCGCGTTCCTCGGCAACACGCTGGAGAAGCCGTGGGACCTCAACATTGCCGAGCCCGAGCCCGTGCTGCGTCTGCCCAAGCCCGAGAGCGAGCCGACCGCCCGCCTCGTGCTCGAGAAACGCGCCGACCTGCTCGCCAAGCTCACGCCGCTCCGCGCCGCCGCCCGCGATCGGGTCGGCGCCTGGCTCGCCTCCGGCCAGAAACCCCAGCCGGTCGCCACCGACCAGCTCGAGCTCCGCCTCCGCCTCGACGAGGGCCGCGGCGATGTCGTGCGCAACACCGCGCCCGGCGCCGCCCTCACGGAGTTCAAGGCCGACACCAACCCGCTCATCTGGGGTGAAAACTCCTGGCTGTGGCCGTCCATGCGCATGGACATCTTTACGCGCATCCGGCTCGGTGCGCTCGGCGATGTCGAGGCCAACGAGGGTTTTTCCGCCGGATCCTGGATCTACCTGCGAGCCAGCCCGGGCGGCGGAGTCCGCACCGGCACGGGCAACGGCTCGCTGCTCGCCCGCATGGGCGACCCCTCGGTCAACAAGGGCGCCGGTTGGGACATTTATCAGGAAGGCACGCAGTTCATCGTCAATCTCACCGCCGAGGTGGAGCCGCCCGAGGCCGGCCCGGCCGAACCTGCCGGGGTCATCAACCCGCGCGCCGAGCAGGCGCCCAAGCCGCGCCGCGGCATCCAGGTGGTCACCCGCGACACCCACGCGCGCGACGAGTGGCACCACGTCTTCTTCACCTACGACGGCTCGCGCCGCGCTCAGGGCGTGCGCATCTTCGTCAACGGCAAGCCGGTGCCCACGGAGATCCGCCTTAACAATCTCGGGGCCAACGACTCGATCCGCACGCCAGCGCAGATGCAGCTCGGACGCCGTGACGACGTCCTCCCGATGCGCGAAACGCGTTTCCAGGACGTTCGCTTCTACCGGCGTACGCTTTCGCCCGAAGAAGTGCAGCGCCTGCCCTTCGAGGACCTGGCCAGCGAGATCGTCGCCCGCCAGCCGGATCCCGCCAAGTGGACGACTGACGAGGCCTTCGTCGTCGCGGAACGGTTCTACCTCGGTCAGAAGGATGCGGAGGCCATGGCCCTCGCCACGGCCGTAGCCAACCACGATGCGGCCTTCGCCGCCCTCACCGCCGGTGGCGAAGCCACGCTCATCGCCCTCGAGAAGCCGACGCCGGCCTACGCCGACATCCTCAAGCGCGGCGACTACTACGCGCGCCAGGAGCGGATCGAACCCAGCGTGCCGCATTTCCTGCCGCCGCTGCCCGAAGGCGCGCCGCGCAACCGCCTCGGCCTCGCCGAATGGCTGCTCGCGCCCTCGCATCCGCTCTTCACCCGCGTCACCGTCAACCGCATGTGGCAGGAGGTGTTCGGCCGCGCCCTCGTCGGCAGCACCGGCGACTTCGGCATCATCGGTGACCGTCCGTCTCACCCCGACCTGCTCGACTGGCTCGCGGTCGAGTTCCGCGAGAGCGGCTGGGATGTGAAACGTTTCTACAAGCTGCTCGTCACGTCCGCCGCTTACCGCCAGACCGCCCAGGTCTCGCCGGACCGGCTTGCGGCCGACCCCGACAACCGCCTGCTTTCCCGCGGTCCGCGTTTCCGCATGGATGCGGAGATGCTGCGCGACAACGCGCTCGCCGTCTCCGGCCTGCTCGTGGCGAAGCAGGGCGGCCCCTCGGTCAAACCCTACCAGCCGCCCGGCATCTGGGAGGAGGTGGCGATGCCCGAGTCCAACACCGGCGTCTACAAGCCCGGCACCGGTGAGGATCTGTATCGACGCAGCCTCTACACCTTCTGGAAACGAGCCTCGGCGCCGCCGAGCATGGAGACCTTCGACGCGACCTCGCGCGAGGTGGTCTGCACGCAGCGCGCGCGCACCAACACGCCCCTGCAGGCCTTGGTCACCATGAACGATCCGCAATGGGTCGAGGCGGCGCGCAAGTTCGCCGAGCGTGCCCTCAAGGCCGCGCCCGAACGCGAACGCCGGCTCGATTTCATGGCCCGCACCGCGCTGGGCCGTCCGCTCGAGGCGCGCGAGATCGCCGTCCTCGAACGCGGGCTTACAACCTTTGACACCCGGTACCGCGAGGCTGCCGACGATGTGAAGGCCCTCCTCGCTGTCGGCGAATCGTCCGTCGATCCGTCGCTTGCCCCCGCTGAGATCGCCGCGTGGACCCTCGTGGCCAGCCAGTTCCTCAACCTCGACGAATTCCTTTCCAAGTAAGGCCATGCACGACGACCACGATCTTTGCTCCGACCACTGCGGCGACCATCCGACCGTCTGGGACCTCCCACACGTGCCGCTCGGCCTCAAGCGCGAGTGGCTCGAGCTCGAAACCCGCCGCCACTTCCTCGGCCGCGGCGTCAAGGCCCTCGGCTGGGCCGGCCTCGCCTCGATCCTCGGCCGCACCGCGCCGAACCTGCTGGCGAGTTCGCCGTCCGCTCCGGCCGCCGCGGCCCTGCCGCCCGGCGTGCCGCACTTTGCGCCCAAGGCCAAACGCGCCATCTACCTCTTCATGGCAGGCGCGCCGTCCCAGTTTGAAACCTGGGACTACAAACCCGGCCTCACCGCCATGGTGGATCAGGACTTGCCGGAATCCGTGCGCGGCGGCCAGGTGCTCACCGGCATGACCGCCAGCCAGGCGCGTTTTCCCATCGCGCCGAGCGTGTACAAGTTCGCCCGTCACGGCAAAGCCGGCCACTGGGTGTCGGAGCTGTTCCCCCACACCGCCAAGATCGCCGACGAGATCTGCCTCATCAAATCGCTCTACACCGAGGCGATCAATCACGAGCCCGCCATCCTGCAGATCACCACGGGCAACATGTTCTCGGGCAAGGCCTCCCTCGGGGCCTGGCTCTCCTACGGGCTCGGCGCGGTCAACGACGAACTGCCGACCTTCGTGGTCATGACCTCGAAGATGCCCGTCCGCCAGAACGTGCAGGCGCTCTCGAATCGTCTGTGGTCGTCCGGCTTCCTTTCGCCCAGCCACGCCGGTGTCGCGCTCCGCGCGGGCAATGATCCCGTGCTCTACATCAACAATCCCAAGGGCATCGACGGTGACCTGCGCCGCGCAATGATCGACGGCGTCAATGATCTCAACCGCGACCTCTTCGAGCGCGTGGGCGATCCGGAGATCAACGCCCGCATCGCCCAGTACGAGATGGCGTTTCGCATGCAGACGTCCGTCCCCGAGCTGACGGATTTCTCGGACGAACCCGCCTCGACGTGGGATCTCTACGGCCCGAAGGCCCGCGAGCCCGGCACCTTCGCCTACAACTGCCTCATGGCCCGCCGTCTCGCCGAACGCGGGGTGCGGTTCACGCAGATCTTCCTGCGCAGCTGGGACCAGCACGGCAACCTCCCGAACAACATCCGCACCCTCTGCGAGGACTCCGACCAGCCGACCGCCGGCCTCATCACCGACCTCAAGCGCCGCGGTCTCCTCGACGACACCGTCGTCATCTGGGGTGGCGAGTTTGGCCGCACCGTTTACTCGCAGGGTGTGCTCCGCCCGGACAACTACGGCCGCGACCACCACCCGCGCTGCTTCTCCATGTGGATGGCCGGTGGTGGCGTGAAGCCCGGGGTGAGCTACGGCGAGACCGATGATTTCTCGTACAACATCGTCCGCGATCCCGTCCACGTGCGCGACCTGCACGCGACCATCCTGCACCTGTTCGGGCTCGATCACAATCGGCTCACCTTCAAGTTCCAAGGCCTCGACCAGAAGCTCACGGGCGTCGTGCCCGCCAAAGTCATTAATGGACTCCTCGCCTGATTCGCGCATGACCCCCAACACATCGGCAGGGTGGAGGCGCGGGTCCCTCCGTGCATTTCCCGCGGGCGAATGGATCGTGGGCCTCGCGCTGGCGTTGCCCGCTGCCGCCGAGCCGACGTTCTACGCGGAACGCATCGCCCCGCTCTTCGACCAGCACTGCGTCTCATGCCATGGCCCGGAAAAGGCCAAGGCCGAGCTGCGTCTCGACACCTTCGAGTGGACGATGAAGGGCAGCGATGCCGGCAAGGTGGTGGCCGGTGGCGACATCGCCGACAGCGAACTCTTCCGCCGCATCACGCTGCCGCACGACCACGAGGACTTCATGCCGACGGACGGCAAACCGCCGATGGAGCCGGACGAGGTGAAGCTCGTCGAGCTGTGGATCCAGCGCGGTGCTTCGCCCACCGCCCCGCTGACGGAGTTTGCCGATGCGCCCGTGCCGCGCCGTTTCCGGACGATCGAGCCGCTGGCTCCCGACTGGCAGCCGCGCGCGGCGGAGATTGCGCGTCTGGCCCGGGAACTTGGGATCAAGCTCGTGCCACGCTCCCGCTTCGCGACGGATGGTGTCGTTGTCCGGACGGCCAGTGCACCTGCGGCCGTGGATGACGCGACCCTCGCCCGCCTCGCGCCGATCGCCGATCTGATCGTGGAGGTGGAACTCGCCCGCACGCGGGTGACGGATGCTGGCCTCGCCACCCTCGCCACCTTTCCCAACCTCCGCGCCATTGATCTGACCCGCACCAAGGTCACCTCCGTCGGAGTGAAAGCCCTGGTACCGCTTGCGAAACTGGAGGCCCTCAATCTCACGGATACATCGGTGGACGCCACTGCCCAGGACACCCTGCGTACGCTGCCATCATTGCGCCGCGTATGGTTGTTCGGTACCGCGGCCTCCCCCGCTGAGGGCTGAGCCCGGGCGCATTCTGAGTTCCACGACCCAAGGCGGTGACCGCCGGGGCCAAGGTGGGGTGCCGACATCCGCTGGTGCTTGCGAAGCGTAGTAAACAGCGTCTCTTTCGCCGCTCACCTCCATGAAACACCTCTCCTTCGCCCTGCTTTGCCTTGCTGCCGCTTCGCCGCTCCTGGCCCAAGGCAGCCGAACCTTCCGTCCTGCGCTGCTGGAATCCGTCTCGGTTTCCGCTAGCTTTTCGTCGAGCGAGGAGGTGGATGACGGCGTGTTCCAAGGGGGTGACGTCGGCATCAGTCGCTACGACCTGAGTGTGGGCGGAGCCCGTTCGTGGGCTGCCGCCAAAGGTCAGTTTCTTTATGGTCTCGCCTACAGCCGGACGGAGCTCGATGCGGACGTCGGCATGACCCTGCCGGAGACGCTGCAGGAGTTATCCCTTTCGCTTGGCTTGCGGCGGGAGTTGTCGGCCAACTGGGGCCTGTCGGCCTTCCTTCGGCCCGGCCTCTACGGTGACTTCGAGGAGATCGATGGCGATTCGTTCAACGTGCCCGTGCTGCTGCTGACCTCTTACCGCGAATCGGCGGAGCGTACCTGGTTCTTCGGGATTAATGCCAACGCGTTCTCCGACAACCCGGTCCTGCCCGCCTTCGGCGTCCGCTGGCAGATTTCGCCCGACTGGACCTTCGACCTTGGGTACCCGCGCACCACGCTGTTCCGGGTGGTGGATCAAAGTCTGCGGATCGGACTCGTCCTCAGCGCCCAGGGCGGCAACTACCGCATCACGGAAACGCTCGGCGTGCCGGCCCCCGGCGTGCGTCGCCTCGCCAACACCTACCTCGATTACAACGAGTTTCGCGGTGGTTTCCGCATGGAGAAGAGCGTGGGTTCCTCGTTCACCCTCGACGCGGAAGTCGGCGCGCTGATCGAACGCGAGTTCGACTTCTACGATCGCGATTACGAACTCGACGGCAGCGGCGGCTTCTACGCCACCCTGGCCCTCCGCGGCCGCTTCTGATCATCACCCCGCCCGCCGCCGCCCTCTGATGCCGTATTCGTTTCCGGATACCAATGTTCGTATTACGAACATTGGCGTTTGGGGCTGGGATGGAGAGGCGGGGCGTGAGGGAGGGGCCGGGGTGGTCAGCGGTTCAACCACCAGATGCTGGCGTTGAGTGCGGTGGCGAAGGTCACCCAGGCGACGTAGGGCAGCCAAAGCAGACCGGCGACGCGGTCGAGACGGAGAAAGGCGCGCAGGATGACGACCAGCAGCGTCCACAGGATCACGATCTCCACCAAGGCCAGCCCGGGGCGCATCAAGCCGAAGAACAGGACGGACCAGAGCGCATTCAGCACCAGCTGAACAAAATGCAGGCGCAGGGCGGCGCGTGCGCCGGGCAGCTCACGGCGGCGCCAAATGCGCCAGGCGGCCACGCTCATCAGGATATACAGCAACGTCCACGCCGGGCCGAATACCCAGCCCGGCGGTGTCCAGGAGGGTTTGGCCAAGGTTGGATACCACGTGCGCACATGCTCCGCCGTGGCCGCACCGCCAATTGCTGCCGCTGCGAACGATGCCGCCAAAAAACCGAGCAGGGCCAGCCAGCGTTGCACGTTCATGGTGAACAAACCCTAGCCCCAATCCGGGGCGCGGGCAAGCGATCCGGTCCGTCTGCCCGCTCCGGCGCCGTCAGCCGGTCACGGCTTCACAAACAGGATGCAGATCGGCGCCGGCACGTTGATCACGCCCTTGGTCTGGTACGTGAGCTCGCCGGTGGCCGGGTCGACCTTGTGCACTGCCACGGTGTTGGAATCCTGACCGGCTGCGAGCAGCCAGCCGGCACCGGGGGCAAGGTTGATGTTGCGGGGAAACGCCCCGCGGACGGGCTGCACCTGCACCACCTCGAGCGCTGACGTGGCGGGATCGGCGCGGTACACGGTCACGGAGTCGTGCCCGCGATTCGAGGAGTAAACGAAGCGACCGCTCGGATGGACCAGGATCTCGGCGGCGGAGTTGAAGGACTCCCGCGCCTTCACGGACGCGCTCAAGGCCGGGACGGTGGCGAGGAGCCGCGCCGTGCCGTTGGCGGCGTCCCAGGCGTAGGTCGTGACCGAGAGCGACAGCTCGTTGAGCAGGTAAATGAACCGTCCGTCAGGCGAGAACCGCATGTGGCGGGGGCCGCCGCCCGGGATGGACGCAGCGAAGCTGTGACGTTCGATCGCCGGCTTCTCGAGGTTGACCCGGTAGATCACGATGCCGTCCAGCCCGAGGTCAGGAATCAGGGCGAAGCGTCCGTCCGGCGAGAAGCCGCACCAATGCGGATGGGGGTTGTCCTGCCGGCGTTCAAAGACCCGCGAGCCGCCCTGATGTTCGGTGATCGTGACCGGGCCCGGCCGGCCCTCGGCGTCGAGCGGAAAGAGCCCGACCGAGCCACCGCCGTATTGCGCGGTGAGGAGAAACTTGCCCGAGGGATGCACGGCGATGTGGGCGCCGCCGCCGTCGGTGATGGGCGAAGTGCCGAGCAGCGACAAGGCACCCTCCGCACCGACGCGGTAGGCGGCCACCACGGGCGTCTTGTCCATCGACGTGACGGCGTAGAGCCGGCCGCCCTCCGGATGCAGGGCAAGGAAACCGGGGCCCTCCGACGCGGCCGCGCGCGTGGCTGCGCTCAGCTTGCCGGTGGCGGTGTCGAAGGTGGACCGGTAGATTCCGTCGGCGCCGGGACCTCCGGTGCCGAAGAAAACGTGCCAGGTTTCGGCCTGCAGCGAGGCGGCCGAGAGAACGAAGGCGAGTGTGCGGGTGAAACGGACGAGCAGGGGTGGGGCTTTCATCGGTTTCGGTCTAGCCGGGCCCAGGCGGCGAACCAAGCCGGATTCTCACGACCGGTCATCTGGTCGGTCCGGTGCGCCGATCGAACCAAACGGGTTTGCACCTGTTGCGGCGCGCAGTCCATGGCTCGGGAAACAAGACGCCCCGCGGGCCGGCGCGGTTACACGGTGCGGCGGGGCGGGGCGAAAACGTTAAACTCCGCGCACGCCCGGAGCATGCGCGGAGGTATGGTTCGGTTTGCAGTGCGATCAGGCCCGGGTGCGCACGGAGGTACCGGCGCCGCGGGCAAAGTGACGGCCGCCCGGGGCGAGACGCGACCGGAGGCGGTGAAGGGAACGGTCCGAGGCGCGCTCGGCGAGGGCCGTCGCCTCCTCGATGGTGCGGTCGAAGTCGGCGGCGAGTTCGCCGGAGGGCAGGTCGACGCGGGTGGCCTCGACGATGAAGGCCGGCAGGCTGACGACGTCCGAAGCTGTATCCACAGAATCGGCACGGCTGGTGGAAAAGGCGAGCAGGGAGAGGGTTGCGAGAGCAATGATTGAGTGTTTCATGGTTGCAGAGGTAGACGCCGCCGCGCGGCGGCGGTTACAGGGCGGCGTTCTATTTCACGCGGCGCCGGATTGGGGCGCCTGCATCCGCCTGCGCAAGGGCGGAGGAAGTTGTAGCCAGTAACTGGATACGAAACTACAGCTTGAAGCTGGAGCTGAGCTGCAGCACGGCCTGGACGATGGCGAGGGCCATGAAGCCGACGAAGAGGAAGACGGCGATCAGGACGGTGCTGGCAAAGATGCGCGAGGTGGCGTGGAGCTGGAGCGAAAGCCGGCGCTGGTAGGCGGTGGCGATCTTCTTGAGCGACGGCACGATGTTGCCGGTGTTCTCGCCGATCGCGAGCTGGTCGAGCACGAGGTCGGGGAAGCAGCCGGTGCGGGCGAGCGCGACGGAGAGCGCCTCACCCTCGAGCACGCGGTCGGTGGCGGCGCGAAACGCCTCCTGGTGCACGCGGTTCTGGATCTGCCGTTCCGTCATGCGCAGGGCCTCGGCGGCGGTGATGCCGTTCTCGAGCAGGACGGACAACGTCTGGCTGAAGGCCAGCACGGTCTGGTTGACCACGAACGGACCGACGAGGGGAAGGCGCAGGGCCCAGCCGTCGGTGATGCGCCGGCCGGCGGCGCTGGCCCGCCAACGCCAGAAGGTCACGGCCCCGAAGACCGCCGCGCCGACGAGGAAAAGTCCGTAGGCGAGGGCGAAGTCGGAGAGCCCGACGAGCAGACGGGTCGACAGCGGCAGCTGGCCGCCGAGCGATGTCAGCAAACCTTGGATACGCGGCAGGAGGAAGAAGAGGAAGAACAGGATCAGCCCGCTGGCCGCCAGCATCATGAAGGCGGGGTAGGCGAGGGCGGCGACGAGCTGGCGCTGCAGCTCCTTCTGTTCGCCGAGGTGAGCGATCAGCCGGCCGAGCGTGTCGGTGAGGTTGCCCGTGATTTCGCCGGCCGCGATGAGGTTGAGGGTCGAATCGTCGAATACCTCGGGATTGGCGGCGAGGGCCCGGGAGAGCGGGGCGCCCTCGCTGATGCGTTCCCAGAGGTCGCCGCAGAGCTGCCGGAGGGCGGGGTCCTTGAGCCGCTGCGAGAGCAGACGGATGGCCTCGCCGGCCGACAGGCCGCTCGAGGTCAGGTCATGCAGCGCGGTGAGGAACGGCAGACGGTGGGCGCGGGAAAGGCGGACACGCCCGCGCGGACGTTTCGCGGCGGGTGCCGGCGTGCCTCCGGTGCCTTCGCGCGGTGCGGGCCGGCCTCCCGCGGGGCGGGCGGCGGCGGCGTCCTCGTTCACGCGCACCGGCTGGAGGCCGCGGGCGGCGAGGATGCGCAGGGCGTCCTTGCGCGAGGGCGCCTCCAGGGTCGACTGCACGGACTGGCCGGCGCGGTCGCGGGCGGTGAAGGCAAAACGCGGCATGTTACTTCTCGGCCACCGTGATCACGCGCAGAACCTCGTCGAGCGTGGTCTGGCCGGCCTTGATCTTCTCCCAGCCGGACTGCTGGAGCGTGCGCATGCCGTGTTTGCGGGCGACCTGGGTGAGGGTGCGCGTGCTCTCTCGCTTGAGCACGAGTTCGTGCAACTCCTCGTTGAGCTTGAAGATTTCGAAGATGCCGATGCGTCCGCGGTAGCCGGTGCCGCGGCACCGGTCGCAGCCCACCGGCGCGTTGAGGCTCGTGATGAGGTCGGCCTCGGCCGGGTCGAGGCCGAGGATCGCGAGGGAGTCGCGCAGCTTCAGCCGGTTGACCGGTTCGGGGCGGGAGCACTCCGGGCAGAGGCGGCGGACGAGGCGCTGGGCGATTACCAGCTCGATCGCGGAGGCGACGAGGAATGGTTCGATGCCCATGTCGACGAGGCGGGTGATCGCGCCCGGGGCATCGTTGGTGTGCAGGGTGGAGAACACCAGGTGACCGGTGAGTGAAGCGCGGATGGCGATGTCGGCCGTCTCGCGGTCGCGGATCTCACCGACCATGATGACGTCGGGATCCTGGCGCAGCACGTGGCGCAGGGCGTCGGCAAAGGTCAGGCCAATCTCCGGCCGCACCTGCATCTGGTTCACGCCGGGCACCTCGTACTCGATCGGGTCTTCGATGGTGATGATGCGCAGGTCGGTGGAGTTGATCTTGCGCAGGAAGGCGTTGAGCGAGGTCGACTTGCCCGAGCCGGTGGGGCCGGTGACGAGGATGATGCCGTGCGGGTAGTCGAGGATGTGCGTGATCTGGCTCTGCTCCTCCTCGCTCATGCCCAGTTTCTCCATGCTGAACGCCTGCTTCTTCTGGTTGAGCAGGCGGAGGGAGATGGATTCGGCGTAGATCGTCGGGATGGTCGAGACGCGGATGTCGAGGTTGATGCCGTTGGCCTTGAAATTGATGCGGCCGTCCTGCGGCAGGCGGCGTTCCGAGATGTTCAGCCGCGCCATGATCTTGAGGCGCGAAATGATCGCATCCTGAAAGCGCAGGAGGTTCTCGGGTACAGGCACGGAAACGAGCAGGCCGTCCACGCGGTAGCGGATGCGCAACTGGCCCTCCTGCGGTTCGAAGTGGATGTCCGTGGCCGCGTCGGCGATGGCCTGCGAGATGACGTCGGTGACGAAGCGCACGACGGCGGCGTCCTCGTCGACCACCTCTTCGTTGGCGGGGGCGACTTCGGGCGCGAGGTAGCCGTCGTCGCTGTCCTCGAGGGATCCCGAGCCGACGCCGAAGTGCTCGATGATGAGCTGGTGAATGCGTTCGGACACGGCCAGGTGCCAGTGGATCGGGCGCGGGGTGAAGGTGCGGATCCAGTCCGTCATCACCGCATCGGGCAGCCACGCGCTCGCGAGATGGAGCGGCGTGGTGGGCAGGGGCGGCGGTTCGTCGCCTTCGGCGACCGGGTCCACCTTGATGGGAAGAACCTGATAATCGTGGACGAGGCGGGCGGGCAGTAGGCGCAGCGACGGACCGTCGGCCTTGAGGTCGCTGGCGAGGTCGAGTCCGGAGGTTTGACCGAGGAAGGCCAACGCTTCGGGCTCGGACAGGCCCAGGTGGCCGGCGAGCACCTTGACCCGTTGGTCGCGCGGGTGCTCGAAGAGCGACTGGACCTGTTCGGGCGTGAGCCGCGTCGCGAGGCGAGGCGGCAGGGAATCGGGGAGCAGCGCGCTCATGGCGGAGTCGGGCGGCGGCTCAGGGGCGGCGCAGGGTGGGGCCGGACGACGGGGCGGCGCTTTCCACCGGTGCCGTGTCCGGATCGAGCAGGCGCTTCACGTCATCCCGGATCGGCATCTGCTCGACGCGGTTCATCGTCGTCTCATTGTCGGCCGGCGTATTGGTCAGGACAACGGGGCGCAGGAAGAAAACGAGATCGGAGCGGGAGGTCTCTTTTCGCCGCCGCCCAAGCAAGTCACCGATGATGGGAATCGGGCCCAGGCGATTGGTCGTGCGAATGTTCGACACCCGCTGCAAGCCTCCCAAGACGATGATGTCACCGCTCTTCACCGTGACCACTGATTCGGTGCGACGGCTCCCGACCACCGGCTGTTCATTGCCATCGATGGTGATTTGATCGATGACGTCCTTCACTTCCTGGCTGATGGTGAGTTCGACCGAGCCGTCGGTGCCAATCAGCGGCGTGACGGTGAGGGTGATACCGATCTCGCGCTGGCTGACATTGGTCCGGGCGCCGGTGGTGGTGTTGGAATCGGTGACGTAACCAGAAATGACCGGACGTTCCTCACCAACGAAAATGATGCCTTCCTTGTTGTGGGCCGTCAGAATACTCGGGGCGGAGAGGATGTTGGTGTTGTTCTTCCGCGGGGTCGTACCGAGGCGGATGATGCCGGCGAGGTCGTAATTCCCGGAGAGAAAATTCTCACCATTGGGACGATTCAGGCCTGCGAAACCGCCATCGCCGTCGTCGATCGTCATGCCGGGCAAGCTTGCGTTGAAACCAACGAGTTTGTCGCCGGCGATCTGGAGGCCGAGGGCATCGATACCAGTCGAGTTTTCATTGCCCAAGGCGACTTCGACGATCACCGCCTCAATGCGGACTTGGGGCAGTGCAATGTCTACTTTGTGGACGAGCTCGCGGATCAGCCGGATGTCGTCGACCGTGCCGCTGACGACGAGGGAGTTGCTGCGCTCGTCGGCGAGGATGGTGATGAGCGAGCTGAACTCGCTGCCGCGGCCGGCCGGGTCGGCGGTGGGGCCGACGAAGTCGATCGTAACCGGTGCGTTGGCAGCCGGTGCGTTGGCGTTGCCACCCTCGTTGCCCTGGGCGCCGCCGCCGGCGGCCTGGCCCTGGGCCTGTGCCTGCAACTGCGCATCGAGCTGGGCCTGCTGGCGCCGGGTGAGGTTTTGGCCCTGCTGGATGCCGAGCATGCCCTGGCCCGGGCGCTGGGAGGCGGCGGCGGCGCGCTGGGTGGCCTGGGTCTGGCCGGTCACGAGCTGGGTGATCACCGGAGCGACGTCCTTGGCGAGGGCGTGCTTGAGGGGGATGACCTCATTGCGGGTGTTCGGGTCGGCCTTCACGTCGAGCTTGGCGACCAAATCGCCGAACCATGTATGCAGACTCGGATCGGCCAGCAGCAGGATCTGGTTGGTGCGGTCGTCGGCGCTGAACGTGGTGGCCGAGCCGAGCTGGGCCTTCAACGGGGCGCTGATCGACGCGTTGATCTTGGCGATGAGGTCGGAGGCCTTGGCGTACTGCAGCGGGTAGAACTTCGGCGTCAGTCCCACCGTGGCGGGCTTGTCGAGTTGCTGCAGCAGGAGCTCGATGCGCTGCAGCGTCGAGATGGAGTCGGTGATGAGAGCGGCGTTGGCCTTCTCGAAGAACATCGGTCCGCCGAACTGCGGATTGAGCAGCGGCGCGATCTCCGGGAGGAACTCCCGCACGCGCAGGAACTGCAGCGTGAAGACCTTGCTCGCGGCGCGCCCGCTCGGCGGGAGGCCGATGGTCGAGCCTTCGATCAACTCGGGCGCCTCGGAGCGCAGGCTGCCGAGCGGGACGACCTTGATGAATTTATCGCCGACGGGCGCGAGGCCGATCTGGTTGAGGTTGAGCAGGGTCTCCAGCGCGATCAGGGCCTCGGGTTTGCTGAGCGGCGTGCGGCGGACGAAGTGGTAGTTGCCCGCGGGCAGGGCGGCCGGCCGGAGCACGGTGCGGCCGGTGAACATCGTCACCAGGTCGAGCATCGAATCGAGCGTGACGTCCGGCATGTTGAACGGGCCGACCGGATCGTTGTCCAAGGCGGTGATCGCCAACGTGGGCGTCGAAGCCGGCGCAGCGGTGTTCGCCTGGGCGCGGACGCCGCAGGGAATGGACAGGGCGGCGAGTGCGGCGGCGGTGGCGCAGAGGCGGAAGGGGCGCAAAATCATGCAAGGAGCGGGTTGGCGAAGGGGACGACAGCCGGAGATTTGAAGAGAAACGCAGATGGTTGTAAACGGCCATGTGGTGAGACGCGCCACGCGGACTCAAGTTGCCGGATTTTGACACTTGCGGCGACCCGTGCCCTTTCCAACCGTACCCAACCGCGATGCCCAACCGCTTCGGCAAACTTTTCACCATCACGACCTGGGGCGAAAGCCATGGTCCGGCCGTCGGGGTCGTCGTCGACGGCTGCCCGCCGCGGCTGCCGCTCGCCGTCGAGGAGATCCAGGCCGAGCTCGACCGCCGCCGTCCCGGGCAGAGCGACATCGTCACGCCGCGCAAGGAGGAGGACCGCGTGGAGATCCTTTCCGGCGTGTTCGAGGGCCGGACGACCGGCACGCCGCTCTCGATGTTGGTGCACAACGGTGACCAGCGTCCCGGCGCCTACGCGGAGATGAAGGACAAGTTCCGCCCGTCGCACGCCGATTTCACTTACCAGCAGAAGTACGGCATCCGCGACCATCGGGGCGGCGGGCGCAGTTCCGCGCGCGAGACCATCGGTCGCGTTGCTGGCGGAGCGATCGCCAAGAAAATCCTCGCCCTCGCGGGCTCCGTGGAGATCCGCGCCTACGTCGCGCGTATTCACGATCTGGCGGCGCCACCGGTCACCGCCTTCCCGTCCCTGGCCGAGGTGGAGGCGACGGCGGTGCGTTGTCCGCATCCGGCGACAGCGGCGGCCATGATCGAACGGATCAAGCAGGTCCGCAGCGACGGCGATTCCGTGGGCGGCGTGATCGAGTGCCGGGTGCGCGGTCTGCCGGTCGGACTGGGTGCGCCGGTGTTTGACCGCCTCGAAGCGGACCTCGCCAAGGCGATGCTCTCGCTTCCCGCGACCAAGGGATTCGAAGTGGGCAGCGGTTTCGCCGGCACCCTCCTCCGGGGCTCCGAGCACAACGATCTCTTTGAAAACCGCGACGGACAGATCCGCACGGTGACGAATCACTCCGGCGGCGTGCAGGGCGGCATCAGCAACGGCGAGGAGCTGGTCTTCCGCGTGGCGTTCAAGCCGACGGCGACGATCTTGCAGTCGCAGAAGACCGTCGATCTGACCGGCGCCGAGACTGAGCTGATGGGCCGCGGTCGTCACGATGCCTGCGTGCTTCCTCGGGCCGTGCCGATCGTCGAGGCCATGGCCGCGCTCGTCCTGGTCGACCACTGGATGCGGCACGAGGCGCAGAACCGCATTTTCTCGTTCTGAGGACAAGCCCGCCCGTTAGGCGTGAAGGGTGACACAGGCATTCCTGCCTGTGGTTCGGGAGGCCGCACGCCGTTCGCCACTCCGGCCAATCGCACAGGCAGGAATGCCTGTGTCACGCCAACTGCGTTCAGGCCAGAACCGGTTCGGGGGTGGGGCGGGGGGACTCCGGGGTTGTCCGGCCAGGCGTGGCCGTGCGGGTGTCCGCCATCGAGTGACCCGTGTTGCGGGCAAGGGCGGCGAGCGAGCGATTGACCTGTTCGGATTGTTCGCGAAGCGCGTGGGCGGTGTGGGACAACTCGTCGGAGCGGGCGCTGCCAGCCTGGGCATTGGCGTCGAGCTGTTGCATGGCCGCGGTGATCTGCGTCACGCCGCGATTCTGTTCCTCGACGTCGTTGGCCGCGCGGCGGATCACGCTATCGAGTTCACGGAAGGTGGCGAGGACCTCGGCGAGGTGGCGTCCGACCTCCGCGCTGACGGCCTCACCGGTGCGACCCCGCTCGGCGGCATTGGCGATCAACGTGGTCGTTTCCCGGGCCGCCTCGGCGGCGCGGCCCGCCAGCGCGCGCACCTCGCCGGCCACGACGGCGAAGCCTGCGCCGGCCTCGCCGGCCCGGGCGGCTTCGACGGCCGCGTTCAGCGCGAGCAGGTTGGTTTGAAAGGCGATCGCCTCAATGCCCTTGGCAATCTTCGTGATCGAGTCGCTGGCCTCACGGATGCCGGAGATCGCACCGGTCAGGCGCGCGCCGGCGGCCTCGATCTGAGCGAGGACGGCCTGAAGCTGGGTGAGGCGCCGGTCGCGCGTTTCGCCCAAGGCCTGGGACACCTGATCGCTGCGCGTGGCGATCGAGGCCAGCGTGCCGCTGATCTCCTGCACCGCGGCCGCCTGGGCATTGGCTTCGCTGGCGAGGGCCGTGCTGGCGGACGACAGCTGCGTTGACGACTGGGTGAGTTCCGCCCCGGCCGTTCCCAGCCCGGCAAGCGCATCACCCGTACTGATCACATAGGAGTGGATCAGGCGGGCGAGAAAGATGCCGGGTCCGGTCGCCAGGACGACGAACAGTGCGTGCACGCCGACGATCCACAGGGAGGCCTGGTAATTGAAGAGACTCTCCGGCAGGACGAAAAAGAACACGGCGTGATGCACCGCCGCGGTCGCCGCGCCCACCACGACAATCCACGGATTGCCGAACAGCGCGAGCAGGGGAAGCAGCACGAAAATGTGGAAATGCATCTCGATCATGCCACCGCCGAGATGGATCAGCACCGCACTGAGCGCGATGCCGGCGGCGCCCATCGCATAGGAGGTTAGCCGGCCGTGCCGCCGCAGCAGGTAGAGTACGGTCGGTCCGGCGAGTATGCCGAGCGTGACGCCGACGGCGACCCACCAGCCGCTGCCGCGGAGCGCCGCGATCGCCGCAAACGCGGGCAGGTGCAACCAGTACGCGACCAGGAACCACAGGTTTGCCCGGGCAAAGTGGCGATCCTGATACGAGAGAGCGGTGGCGTGTTCCATGGGAGGAAAGAAGGCGGGCGGTTGAGTGCGGGCGGCGAAGCTGAGCCCCGGCGGGCTCCGGGCATGACGGCGGCCGGCGCGGGGGAAGCCGGCATGGATCTACGGGAGGTAACGTCCTGCGGCGGGCAAACTTGAACGCCCACCCGGACGGCTGCGTAACCGCCGATCCTAGGCTGGTTAATGATGATTTTACTGTCGCAAGAAACCGGCGCCAAAGCCGGGGTGACGCGCCCGGGATGGAAATCTCCTCGCCGCGTGTCACGCGGGCCGCACGGTGGGGTGCGCATGCCGTTGCACGTCCTGCCCGAACGAATGGCCGGTGCCGCCGAGAACATGGCGGTCGATTTCCTGCTGCTGCGCCGGTATCCGCAAACCGGACACGCCCGCTTCCGGGCCTACGGCTGGCATCGTCCGGCCTTCACCTTTGGTTACAGCCAGAAGATCGCGGCGGTGCGTGCGGTGCTGCCCGAAGCCGAGGGCCCCTTTGAAGTGTGCCGGCGCGCCACCGGCGGCGGCCTGGTGGATCATCGCCAGGACTGGACCTACGCCCTCGTGCTCCCGCGCGGCCATCCCGTGGGCGAGGCACGGGCGGTGGAGAGCTATCGCCTGGTGCACGCCAGCCTCGCCCGCGCGCTTGCCCGGGCGGGACACGCGGTGGAATTGAAGGAGAACTGCGAACCGGATGCGTGTGCGACCGACGCGCCCGGCATATGCTTTCGCCGGGCCGAACGTTTCGATGTGATTCATCGCGAGACGGGAGCCAAGGTCGCCGGCGCAGCGCAGAAGCGCACCAAGGAAGGCCTGCTGCTCCAGGGCTCGGTCTGGCGGCCCGCGCTGGGGGCGGTGGACACCGCGCGTCTGGCGGAGGACTTCGCCGCGGAGCTCGCCGCCCTCCTTGGCCTTGAAGCGGAGCCCTGTGGCTGGCCCGAGTTTGACGACGATGAAGTCGCAGCCCTGACGGAGCAGTACGGCTCCGCGGAGTGGAACGAGCAGCGCTGATCCGGTGCACCTCCTGCGCGATTTCATCGATGCCCTCGGGCTGGCCGGTCCGGCCACGTTCCTGCTGATCTTTCTCGCCGCGTCCCTCCTGATGGTCTGGCGCCTTGAGGCGCTCATGGCGCACGGACTGGAAGGCACGGCCCTCGGCACGCTGGTGATTCCCTACTGCTCGGGCTTCGGCAACCTCGTCTTCGTCTTTCTCCTGCTGCGGGATGAACGCGCATCCTCCGAGCTGGTGGTCAATGCCCTGGTCAACAACGTCACCAACCTCACGCTGCTCCTCGGCCTGCCCGCGCTCCTCTGGGGTCTCGCGATCGTCCCGGCGCCGTCATCGGCCGGGCGACGGCCCGCGAAAGCGCGGCAGAAAGAGCAGACCGAGCGGCAGCTCAGCCGGCTGACCTTGCTGCTGACGCTCGCGGCGGCCGGCTTTTTCGCCGGCGCCGTCTGGTTGCTCGGCCGCGACGGCCGGCTCGATCGCACGGATGGCATGGCGCTGATCGGCCTCTTCCTCTTCTGGCAGGCGTTCCAGGTCTTCGATGTGCTCAAGCACAACGTCCGGCAACGCATCGTCTTTGGTCCCGGCTTCTACCTTGATCTCCTGCTGCTCATTGCCGGCGCGGCGGTGATCTATGAAAGCCTTGACTGGCTGGTGGGCTGGCTCGCGTCGGGCCAGGGCGGGCGCTGGCTGCGCCCCGACCTGCTCGGCTGGCTGAGCGGCTGGCTGCTCGTGCTGCCGAACGCGGTGCTCGCGCTCTATTATGGATGGCGCCGCCGCGCGGATGTCGCCTACAGCTCGCAAGTGGGCGACGGCCACATCTGCATTCCCCTTTGCCTCGGCCTGTTCGCGCTGTGGCGCCCGGTGACGATGCCGGCGCTTTTCTCGGAAGGCATGGCCTTCCTCGGCGGCGCCCTGGCGGTGCACGTCCTGTTCCTGATCGTGCCCGGCCGGCTGCCGCGCTGGGTCGGAGGCGGATTGATCGCCGCCTATGCGGCCTTCGTGTACGCCGGACTCGGCGGCTGACGGCCGGCCGCGCCGGAGCGATCCATCACTCCACCGGGTCGTGCCGGAACACCTCGGTCAGCTCGACGAACGGCTTCTGTGCGTTCAGCCAGCGCGGATCCGCCCGGATCTCGGCCATGGTGCGCCGCGTGTGGTTGCAGAGCAGGTATGCCTGCGGTCCGATGCGCACGCAGGCATCGAAACGGGTGCCCTTCGCGTCGGCGGCGAAGGCGAAGCCGCCGACGGGCAGGTGCTGGCCGGCAAGTTCAGTCATCAGCGGGGCGACGTCGGCGAGGAACTCCTGCCGAAACGCATCGGCACGAGGTCCCTCGTAGGCGACGAGGGCCGGGGCGCCCGCCACCGGTGCGATCACCGCCCACTCGTCGAACACGGGGCTCTGGTACAGGGCGTGCATGCGATCGCGGTGCTGGCGGATGCGGCTGAGGGCGTCGGCGGGCTTCATGATGCTCCAGCAGTGGCAAAATTCCCGGCGCGGAACAAGCCCGGTCGCCGGGACGCCGGGTGTATTTATATTCTGGTTACAACCGCCAAAAGGAACGCGCGGAAAAAATCTTCACGCAGATAACACTGGACACTTGCAATCCGTCGCGACGCGTTGAAGCTAAAGTCACGTGACGCACAGTGCGTCAGTGCTCGCGTAACCCGCGCGGGCTTAAGACCAGAACAAAATCAAACAAGATCATGGCCAAAGCCAAAAAGACGGTGAAGAAGGTCGCGAAGAAGAAGACGGCTGCTAAGAAGAAGAAGTAACGACCCTCACTGGTTCAAAACCATCACGCAGCCGCCCGATCTTCGGGCGGCTGTTTTTGTTGATGGACCTGGCGTGAAGGCAAAGGCGGACCCACCGGTCCGCCTGCGTTGTTTTCAGAGGAGAAACAAGGGTTCGCGCAAGGAGCGGCGACACGCCTGTCGCCGAAAACGCTCGCCGGACGGAGGCGCGCATGGAGACGGAAAGACGGATAGGAGTGTCCGTCGTCGCGGAGTTAAATCCGGAGTCGGATGAATTGGGAGGACGGACACCCACGGGCCGCGCACCCCAACTCGGCGACAGGAGTGTCGCGGCTCCTGTTTCGATCTTGGAGGTTGGATGTTCGCGACGACGCCGCGCTAGCTGTGTCCGGCGCCCGCACCGATGAGCAGCTCCTCTTCCTCCTCGGCCTGCTCCGGCGGCAGTTCTTCCAACGGTGCGAAGCGCTCCGAGGTGAAGCCGAGTTCCTGCTGACCTGCGTGAAAGGGATCGGGCGGATTGACCAGTTCGACGAGCAGAAGGCCGACCGTGGCGGTGTCGCCGCCCTTCACGACCTTCTCGCGGCCGAGGAAGACTTCGCGGATCGTGTAGGTGTTACCTTTGACCGGCAGCTGCTGGTAGATCGCCTTGATGAAGGCGGGGAAGGTGTCATTGATGCAGACGACTTTCTGTCCTTTGACCATGGTGGAAGTGTGAGGCGGTGCGCGCGACGAGGCAATGCCGCGTCACTCGATGCGACCCTCGTCGAAGTCGATCAGATCGGGCACGCTGATGATCTGCTCGAGCCGGTCGGCGCAACCCATGTTGGTGAGGGCTTCCTTGAGAAACTCGCGTCCCGCCGGGGTCATGCCCTTCTGCACGAGCTCGCGGTTCCACTTGGCCGCGCGCACGTCGGCGGGGAAGAGAGCGAGCAGCCGCCGGTCGAGCTCGGCGTCATCCGCGGAGGCATGGACGCAGGCCTCGACCGCCGCTGGATCGACGCCGAGGTGCATGCACAGGAAGCGATCGAGGCCCCGCTTGTAGTTCTTCGCGTAGCTGGCCGGCAGGGCGCCGTGCGTTTTCACGTACCGGCACTTCGCAATGAAGCGCGGCAGATAAAGCAGGCCGGTCGCGCCGTGCGGCAGGTAGGGCGAGGGCAGACACGTGAGGATCTCGCCGGTGGAGCCGGGAATCGGTTTCGAGGGCATGGCGCCGACCACGGTGCGCATTTCGGCGCGGAGCGGAAGCCTGTTTGCGCCGGCGCGTCCGGCTTGCGAAAGCGCCGCGGCTTCGTTCGTTGCCCGCGATGTCGCCCCATCCTTTCCTGATGTCCGCCGGTCTTGTGACGTTCACCCTGCTGCTGTCGGCCCAGACTCCGCCTGCGCCGGCCGTGGCGCCGGTGAACGTCGCCGTCCCCCGTGATGTGAAGGAGGTGTACGCCACTTTCTGCGCAAGCTGTCATGGCGCCAACCTCGAGGGCGGATCGGGCATGAGCCTGGCCGACGACGTGTGGAAGTATGGCGCGGACGACGCCAGCATCGCCCGCAGCATTCGCGAAGGATATCCGGCGAACGGCATGCCGGCCTTCGGCGCGGTGCTCGACGAGGCCAAGACCCGCTCCCTGGTGGTTTACCTGCGTGAGATGGGGGCGCGGGCGGAGGAGCGTCGGACGACTGTGGCCAAACCGGCCGACCGCGCCGTCACTGCGTCGGAGCTTCACCGCTACCGGCTCGAACCGGTGGCGACCGGTCTGGACGTGCCATGGTCGATGGCCTTCCTGCCCGACGGCCGCATGCTGGTCACCGAGCGTGAGGGCCGGCTGCGGGTGATCGAGAACGGCCGGCTGCACCCGCGCGGCATCGAGGGTCTTCCTCGCGTGTGGGCGGAGGGGCAGGGCGGGTTGCTCGCCGTGGCTCCCCATCCCGACTATGCGACGAACGGCTGGATCTACCTGGCGTTCAGCGATCCTGGCCCGGGCGGTTCCGCGATGACCAAGGTCGTGCGCGGACGTCTCCGCGACAACCGGTGGGTGGACCAGGAGACCATTTATGCGGCTCCTCCGGATCTGTACCGCTCCGGCCGGGTGCATTTCGGCACGCGCCTCGTCTTCGATGGGGCGGGTTATCTGTTCTTCAGCATTGGCGAGCGCGGACGGCAGGATGACGCGCAGACCTTGTCCCGTCCGAACGGCAAGATTCACCGCGTGCACGACGACGGTCGCATCCCTGCCGACAATCCCTTCGTCGCCACGCCCCGCGCGCTGCCGTCGATCTGGAGCTACGGCCACCGCAACCCGCAGGGCATTGACCGCCACCCGGAGACCGGCGCGCTCTGGGCGACCGAGCACGGTCCGCGCGGCGGCGATGAACTCAACCGGGTGGAACGCGGCCGCAACTACGGCTGGCCGGTCATCACCTACGGAATGAATTACAACGGCACGCCAGTCACTGATCGCACGGCGCAGGAGGGCATGGAGCAGCCGGTGATCCACTGGACACCGTCGATTGCGGTCAGCGGCATCGCGTTCTACCGCGGCGACGCCTTTCCCCGGTGGCGCAACCACCTCTTCGTGGGCGCGCTGGCACGGCAGGAACTGCGCCGGGTGGTGATCGACGGCGAGCGGGTGGTGCACCAGGAGGTGCTGTTCAAGAACATCGGCCGGATCCGCGATGTGATCAGTGGCCCGGACGGGTATATCTATGTGGCGTTCGAGGGTCCGGGGCGGATCATGCGTCTCGTGCCGGCGGATTGAGCGCCGCGGGGGCTAACGCAGGGCCAGCCAGGCAAAGGCGCCGGCGAAGAGCGCGCACTGGAGGTGGAGCAGAACGAACCCTGCCTTCAAGGCCGGCGTGGTGAGGGCCGGACTGACCTTGAGGAAAGGTAGGACGCCAAGGCGAACGCCCCACCACAGCGCGATCCCACCGTTGAGTAACCGGGCCGCGGGCGAACCATCGAGCAGCACCGGGGCGAAACCGAGGCAGAGCACGCCGCAGAAGGCGATCACCCCGCCGATCGCGAGGTTTTGCGCGACGGAGAACCGCCGGTGAAGTTCAGGCAGCGTGGCGAGGGACGCCTCCCAGTGGGGCGGAATGGGCGTCCGCCACGCCAGCGCGAGGGTGACGAAGTGAAACACCCCCGCCGCGCGCACCGCCCAGAGCCAGAGTTCGTCAGACATCGTGGAGGCGAAGGTGCGGGGAGATGGCCTCGGGGTAAAGCCGCCCGTCCGGCTCGTTCTCTTTCGTCGTTCTCGTTCTCGTTCTCGTTCTCGTTCTCGTTCTCGTTCTCGTTCTCGTTCTCCTGGTCGAGAACGAGAACGATTAAGATTACGAGAACGATTTAGGAGGGCCACCCGGGCTATTGACCGCCCCCCGGTGGCCTCGCTATGCCATGTCCCTTATGTCCACGCCGTCCGCTCCCGAAAACTTGATGGAAGCCGTCGTCTCGCTCGCGAAACGTCGCGGCTTCGTGTTCCCGTCCTCCGAGATCTACGGGGGTATCAACGGGTTCTTCGATTACGGTCCGCTGGGCGTGGAGCTGAAGAAGAACATCCGCGACTGCTGGTGGAACGACATGGTCCGCCGCCGCGACGACGTCGTCGGCGTCGAGACCTCCATCATCATGCACCCGAAGGTCTGGGAGGCGTCCGGCCACGTGGCGGGCTTCACCGATCCGTTGGTGGACTGCAAGACGAGCAAGCAGCGCTACCGCGCGGACCAGCTGTTCTTCGCCGCGGTCATCGTCGACGGCCGCACGGTCGGTTACGTTTCGGCGCTGGAGAGCGACAACACCGCCGGTGACCTCCAGGCCGCCGCGGAAAGCTTCAAGCGCAAGAAGGCCATCCAGGGCCAGCTCGCGCCGATCGTCGCCAAGGACATGACCGAGGCGCAGCCCGATGAGATTCCGCTGATTCCGTCGCCTGCCACCGGCGAGCCGGGCAGCCTCACGCCGCCCCGCGCGTTCAACATGATGTTCGAGACCCACGTCGGCGCGATGCGCGACGCCTCGGCCATCGCCTACCTGCGCCCGGAGACAGCCCAGGGCATGTTCGTCGACTTCAAGGCCGTCGTGGACACCGGCCGCGTCAAGCTGCCCTTCGGCATCGCCCAGACCGGAAAGTCCTTCCGCAACGAGATCACGCCGCGCAACTTCATCTTCCGCTCGCGCGAGTTCGAGCAGATGGAGATGGAATTCTTCATCCACGAGGACGACGACTGGGCCAAGTGGCACCGCTACTGGATCGACTGGTGCAAGGACTGGCTGAAGAGCATCGGCCTGCCGGATTCTCACCTCTCCGAGTACGACCACCTCAAGGAGAAGCTCGCGTTCTACTCGAAGGGCACGACGGACATCATGTTCAAGTACCCCTTCGGGGTGCAGGAGCTCTGGGGTATCGCCGCGCGCGGCAACTACGACCTCACGCAGCACGCCAATGCCAGCGGCAAGCCGCAGGACATCTTCGACGAGGCGACGAAGAAGAAGTTTGTCCCGCACGTCATCGAGCCGGCCGTCGGCCTCGACCGCATCTTCCTCGCCGTCCTGTGCGCCGGCTATGCGGAGGAGGAGGTCAAGGACGACAAGGGCAACGTCGAGAAGCGCACCGTGCTCCGGCTCTCGCCGCGCATTGCCCCGGTCAAGGTCGCCGTGCTCCCGCTGCTCAAGAACAAGCCCGAGCTCGTCGCCCGCGCGCAGGCCCTCTACGCCAAGATCAAGCGGAAGTACGCCGCCTTCTACGACGAGGCGGGCGCGATCGGCCGCCGCTATCGCCGCCAGGACGAGATCGGCACGCCGTGGTGCGTGACGATTGACTTCGAGACGATCGAGAAGGACGGCACCGTGACCCTGCGCGACCGCGACAGCATGCAGCAGAAGCGCATCACGGAAGCCGAACTCTTCGCCCTGCTCGACGAGCAGGTGTTCTGAGGGGGTCCTGCGACACGCCCTAAAGGGGGCCACGACACGTTCAAACGCCTGTGGAGGTTTCAGCCACCTCCGAAGGCTTTTCGCCGTCGGCACGCGGCTTCTTGCACTTGTCGAGGTAAGGCGGTCTCGGCCATACTTCGGGCATGTCGCGATACGAAGCCTACATTCAGGCGGGGTGGGAAATGCAGGGCATGGCGAATGTCTTCGTGGCGCGCCATCGGCCCGACGGCTCGGTCGATCACGCCGTCTTCCTGGTGGATCTCTACTGCCTCGGCGTGAAAGACGTGATCTGCGAGTTGGGTGGATCCCCGGCCGAGTTCCGTGAGTTCTTCGATCATCGCTATCCGCCCGAGTTCAAACACCCCTTCGAACCGGCGGCGGCAAAGAAAATGATCGAAGGAGCCGTTGCTTACGCCGAATCGCTCGGTTTCGCGCCGCATCGCGACTACCGGAAGGCGCGCAAGGTGCTTTCCGGTATCGATGCGTCGACGTGCGACCGTACCTTTACCTTCGGTCGCGACGGAAAGCCGTGTTTCATCAAAGGGTCGGACGACTCGGTGGATCGGGTCGAGCGGGTTCTCGGAATGCTCGAGGCGCGGTTTGGTCCGGACGGTTTCACGTACGAGGTGTCCGACGACTACGACGACGATGACGAGACCGAAGGGGTGGATTCGCGTCGGGATTTGATGGAGTTTCTCGAGGACGAACCGGACGACGTGCCGCGGTTCTTTTGGGTCAACGGCCTGATTACAGCCATGTTGATCAGTCCGAAGCCCGTCTCTCCCCTTGAAGTTGGGAAAGCCATTTGGGGGGAGCAGGGACGCAGGTGGGAAAGTGCCGAGGAGGCGAGGTATTTTCACGAGACGCTCTTTGCGTATTGGAACGAGTGGGTCGCAGGGCTCGACGAGGTGCTCGCTCCCGATGCACCGCCGGAATCGTCGGTGATCGATTTGTGGGCAGACGACCTTCCCGAGGGAGACGCCGAGGCAGCTGCGGCCGCGATGGTGTCGATCGAGTGGTGCGGGGGATTTCTGCAGGCGACCGCGTTGTGGCCCGAAGGGTGGAAGGAAGTCCGTTCGCGCCCGGATCTGGCTGGACACTGGGAGATCCTAGAAGGCTGGGCCGGCTTCATGGATGCGGAGAAGCGTGAGAAGGTAATCGCGGCATCGGACGCTACGCCGCCGCGCACGCTCAACTCGGCCGTCAAAGCGATCGCCCGTGCGGTCGGATCGCGGACGAAGTGACAAGCGGCGCGCGGGCTTGCTCGCTCACCGTCCGTCTGCCTGCATCGCCGCACTTCCCGTGACGGCCCCGAACCGCAGCACTGTGTTGACCCGCTGGCTCTGGCTGGTGCCGGTGGTCGTGGCGACCGCGGTGTTTCACCTCACGCCGGCGCGCGACGCGCTGGACCGGGCGTTCTTCGATGCGGCCAGCCGGCGACCGTGGGTGAAACCGGCGCCGCCGCCCGACTCGGCGCTCGTCCTCGTCGACGAGGCGTCGCTCAGCGTCCTCGGCCGGGAACCCTATGCGATGCGCTGGCCCTTCCCGCGTGCGGCGTTTGCCGGCCTGATCGCTGCCCTCGACCGCGCCGGCGCGGCGAGGATCGTGATGGATTTCACCTTCTTCGAGCAGTCGGAGGCGGCCGAGCAGGACCTGATGCTCGCGGCGGTGGCGGCGGCCGTGCCCTCAGTCGTGCTGGCGCGTACGGCGGAACGGGAGCCGGTCCTCTGGGGACCGGACTATCGCGTCCGGCACGCAGCCTTCTTCACGACGCCGCGGTTGGGCCGGGTGGAGTTCACGGCGGACGCTGACGGCGTCGCGCGGCGTTACGATGCGGAAGCGTCGCTCGCCGCGGTCGCGGCTGGACGGGCAGATGCGGCCGGTGGTCTCGTGCGCTGGTATGGCGGCCTCGAGCAGGTGCGTACGGGCGGAGTGCCGGTGTTGTCGGCGGCGCCGTTCTTGGTGGCCGGACTCGGTTTGTATGAGCGGCTCGAGGCGGCGGCGCCGGAGTTTCGGCCCGACGAGATCGCGCTCGCGCTGGCGGACGAGCCGCCGCTGGTCGGCGAGGCCTTCGCGGCCGTGCGCGGCCGCACGGTGTTTGTGGGCGCCAACGCGAGCGGTACGTTCGATGTGAAACCGATTCCGGTGGGCGACGTGGAGCCGGGGGTGCTGTTGCACTGGACGGCGTGGGGCAATCTCGTGACGGGCGGCTTCATTGCCGCCTGGCCGCCGGTGTTCTCGCTGGTGGCCGGCCTGTCGGTGATCGGGTTGTTCGCGTGGCGCGGTCCGCAGCGGGCGGGACGCTTGGCGTTCGGCCTGCTCGGGGTGTTCGTGGGCCTGGCCTACGCGGGCCTGAGCGCCGGCTTCTACTTCGCCCCGGCGACGCCGGTCGTGGCGACCGTGTTCGGCCTGCTCGGCGTCGTGGCCGACGGCTTTCTCACGGAGCAGCGTCGTCGTCGCGAGGTGCAGGCCATGTTCGGCAGCTACGTTGATCCGGGGGTGGTCGAGCAACTCGTGCGTGATCCGCAGGCCATCCGGCTCGGCGGGGAGAAGCGCGAGGCGACCGTCTTCTTCTGCGACCTCGCTGGATTCACGGACCTTTCGGAGCAGGTGTCGCCCGAGGCGCTGCTCGGGTTGATCAACCGCTACCTCGAGGAGACGAGCGACTGCCTGCTCGCGCACGGCGCCTATATCGACAAGTACATCGGCGACGCCGTCATGGCGGTGTTCGGGGCGCCCCAGCGGCTGCCGGATCATGCCGTGGCCGCAGGCCGTGCCGCGCTCGCGGCGCAGGCGGTGCTGACCCGGCTCAATGAGGAGTTGTCCGTCCGCTACGGCCGTACCCTGCGCATGCGCATCGGCCTGAACAGCGGCGAGATGATCGTGGGCAACCTCGGCTCGGAGCGGAAACGCAACTACACCGTCCTCGGCGATGCGGTGAACCTCGCCTCCCGCCTCGAAGGCGCAAACAAGGAGTTCGGCACCGCCATCCTCGTGGGCGAGGAGACGGCGCGGCGGATCGGCGACGCGCTTGTCCTGCGTCCGCTCACCCGCCTGCGGGTGAAGGGCAAGCAGCGGGCCGTCGAGGTGAGCGAACTGGTTGGGGTGCCCGGACAGCTGACACCGGAGCAGGAGGCCTTTCTTGCCGCCTATCGTCCGGCCTATGCCGCCTACGTGGCGCGCCGGTTCGCCGACGCCGCGGCGGGTTTGGCGGAGGCGGCGCGCCAAATGCCGGGCGACCGGATGACCGAGGCGTTGCTTGCAGACGCCTTGCGGCTCGCCCACACTCCGCCGTCTCCCGATTGGGAACCCGTGCTCACGCTGGAATCCAAATGAAACCCTCCCTGCCTCTTCTTCTTGTCGTGAGCGTGCTCACGGCTGCGGCGGCCTTCGGCGCGTTTGCGCGCGGGGGTCAGGCCTTCACCAAGCGGGTCGAAACGCTGCTCCGCGCAGAACCCCGCAGCCTGGCCGAACCGACTGGCAAGGTCGGCTACGCCCAAACCGTCGCGATCGAGGAGGTGCGTGGCGCCTGGCTGAAGGTTCGCCACGGCGATCAATCCGGCTGGGTCTTCGCCGGCAACCTGGCGGAGGAGAAACCTTCCGAGGTGCGCGGGCTCGATGGTCTGCCGGTGGAGGCAGCGCAGACGACCGCGACGGCGGCTGCCCGGCCGCTCGCGCCGGCGACCAAGGAGTATGCGGAGCGCAAGGGCTCGGCCAACGCGTCCGCCGACCTCGAGTGGCTCGCGGAACAGGCCGCGGCCGTCACACCGGAGGACGTCCAAGCCTTCCTCGCTGCCGAAAAGAAGGGGGAATACCAATGAACCCGCGTACCGCCTTCCTTTTAATCGGACTCGCTGGCGTGGCCGTCGTCCCGCTCGCGGCCCAGTTCAATTTCGGCAAGATCAACGAGACCCTGCAAAAGGCCAAGGAGACCGCGACCAAGGTCAAGGATACCGCCGACAGTGCCGCCAAGGTCGCCAAGGGCGTGGCCGGCATCGGCATCGAGGAGGAGAACACCCTCGGTGACTCCGTCGCGGTCGAAGTCATCGCCCGCTACGGCGGCGTGGTTCGCGACGAGGCCGTGACGAAGCGCGTGAATCTCGTCGGCAAGGCGCTGGCCCACTATTCGAAGCGGCCGGCGCTCGACTGGCGGTTCGGCGTGCTGGCGTCCGACACGGTCAATGCGTTCTCCGCCCCGGGCGGGTCCGTGTTCATCACCCAGGGGCTTTACGACCTTGTAGGGGACAGCGATGACGCGCTCGCCGCGGTGCTGGCCCACGAGATCGCGCACATCACCGAGCGCCACGCGCTCAAGATCATCGAGCGCGGCGAACTGCTCGCCGGGGCCGGCGATTTCGCGCAGCGCAGCAGCGATTTCCGGCAGACCGAGGCCCAGCTGCGCCAGTTCGACCTCAGCATTGAGGAGATGATGCGGGCGCTCTTCGAGAAGGGCTTCGATCCCCAGACGGAATACGCCGCCGACCGTCTTGGCCGGCAGCTCGCCGTGACCACCGGCTATGCACCCGGTGCCCTGCGCCAGGTGCTGACCCGACTCCAGACCCGCAAGGGTGCCGAGGCCAAGGCCGTCTTCTCGACCCACCCTCCACTGGCGGAGCGGATTCGCCGATTGCCGGCGGACAAGTCCGAGTAAGGGACCGGCAATACGGCTTTCGCCGGGCGTGTCGCGCTGGTGCAAGGTAACCCATGGAGCGGCTGCGCTGCTCTGCCACCCCGATTGACCGTCCGCCTGCGTTCGCTCAGGCTGCACGATCATGAACCGTCCGCTCGCCTCCTGCCTCGCTGCCTGCGCCCTCGTCCTCGCCGGATGCTCCACCCCGTATTACGCGGCGATGGAGAAGTTCGGTTACGCCAAGCGCGACATCCTGGTCGAGCGGGTGATCGACACGCGCAAGGCTCAGGCCGAGGCCAAGGACCAGTTTGCATCTGCGCTCACGAAGTTCATCGAGATCTCGCGCTTCCAAGGCGGGGCCCTGCAGCAGAAGTACGAGGAGCTGGACCGCGAGTACAAGCGCAGCGAGGACCGCGCCAAGGAGGTCCGGTCGCGCATCGACTCGGTGGAGAGCGTGGCCGAGGCCCTGTTCCGCGAGTGGCGCCAGGAGCTGTCCCAGTACTCCAATCCGGCGCTGCGGGCCGAGAGCCAGCGCCAGCTCGACGCGACCCGCGTGCGTTACGACGAGCTCATCGTCATCATGCGCCGCGC
>CAYZBG010000003.1:0-51182 GCA_964476565.1 uncultured Opitutus sp. | reverse complement strand
GCGATGCCGACGAGGATCGAGGCGGCGCCCTGCTCGTGTCCGGCCGTGCACTTCCACGTGTCCGGCGGCGGCGTGGGGGAGAAGATCTGTTCGTTGAGCACGATGTCCGCGCCGCCATGGGGTCCAGTGACCGGCGGGACGGGCACGAGGTAGGACGGTTTGAAATGCGGGTACACCCGGATCCATTCGCCCTCCGCCTCGGCCCCGGGCACGTCCTCGGTCTTGAATTCGCCGCTCGGGACGCCGCGGTTGAGGTGGGAGCCGGTGAACTCCGAGTATTCGATGCGGCCGCGGTCGCCGTTGAAGGCCACGCGCATGCCCTCGCGCGGACTGAAACAGGTCAGCGCGTAGGTGAGCACCGCTCCCGTACGGTAGCGCACGTTGAGCGAGAGCGAATCGTGGATGGTGATGTCGGGCCGGAAGACGTTCTTGTCGCGGATGTAGCCCGAGTCCTTCTCGGCCTCGAGGTAGAGGCGACGGAAGGTCTCGGTGGAGGTGAGATCGAGCCGGAAGGGATCCTGCTCCGAGGCGGTGCCGGTGTAGCGGTCGTAGGCGGTCAGGGCCGTGTCGCCGCGCCGCAGGGCGTTTTCCCGGCCGTAGAAGGCGAGGTCGCCGTAGGCGAAGACCTGCCGGGGGATCGCGTCGATCCACCAGTTGACGAGGTCGAAGTGGTGGGTCGACTTGTGCACGAGCAGGCTGCCGGAGTCCTCCATCCGCGCATGCCAGCGGCGGAAGTAGTCGGCGCCGTGACTCGTATCGAGCAGGTACTCCAGGTTGACCGACTTCACGTCGCCGATGACGCCCGAGGAAATGAGCTGCTTCACCTTGGTGCGGTAGGCGCCCCAGCGGTAGTTGAAGGCCACGCGCACGCGCCGGCCGGTCTCGCGCACCGTGTCGAGGATGAGCCGGCACTTGGCGTCGTCGATCGTCATCGGCTTCTCCGTAACGACGTCGCAGCCGGCGCGCAGCGCGCGCACGATGTAGTCGTGATGGGTGGAGTCCTTCGTGCAAACGAACACGACGTCGGGCTTGAGCGTGCGCACCATCTCGTCAAAGCGCTCCGCCGGCCAGGCCGGGACCGTCGGGTGGCCCCACCCGGCGAGGCGCTCGTTGTAGTACGCCATGCGCGTGGCGCTCACATCGCAGAGCGCGAGCAACTCGTTGTGGTCACGGTAGGTCGTGACCATCGGTTCGAGAAACGAGACGGCGCGACCGCCGGTGCCGACGAAGACGTAACGTTTTTTGCTCATGAAGTGCAGAATGAGAACAATCGGGACACGTGACTGAAACGGTCACAGTTGGTCGCATTCCGCGGACGGGGCAACCGCGAATGCGCGGTCGCGGCCCCGTCCTCACTCCTTCGCAGCGACGACGGTGCGGACGGCGGGGTTGTCGCCGGCATGGCGCGCGAGCAGCGCCTGCACCTCCCGTCCGTTGACGAGGCGGAGACGGCTGATGCGGTCCTCGGCGAACGCGACGACGAGCGTGTCGTAGCCGAGGGCGCGCATCTCGCGATCGGGCGACTGGACGTGGCCGTAGATCCAGATGTCCTCGCCGATCGCCGCCTGGGGCAGGCCCAGCTGCGTGAGCACGGCGTCGCGGGTGTTGCCCGGGTGCAACTGGAGCGTCCATCCGGCGGGATCGAGGCTGGCCGGGGTTTCGGTCAGCGGGAGGCCGACGCTATTGGCGTGGTGGGAGGCGGTGCGGGCGGCTCCGGCGGAGCTGCAACCGGAAAGAACGGCGAGCGAGACGCCGGCGAGGAGGATGGGGAGGAGGAGGGTGGCTTTCATGGTGATGAGTTTAAGGAAGGGAGCGCCGGGCGGCCGGAAGGGCCGTCGGTCGGGAGCAGGAACCGGCGAGGAACGCGGCAGTGACAGCGGTCCGGGTGAACGGCGAAAAAAGCCGGCCAACGGCTGATTTCCGCCCGCGGCCTGTAACCTTTCGCGGGTCCGGCGGGTTGTCTTGGGCACGTGGCCACCCTTCGCGTGCGCCACCGGCTCACCTTCCTTTCCGCCTCCTCGCCATGAACATTCTCCTGATCGTCGATCACGCCCCCGCCAGTCTGCCGCTCGAGCGCCTGGTGCACGAAGTCCTCGGACCTTCGCAAATTTCGGTGTACTGCACCGATGGATACAAGAATCCCTCCGCATGGCTGGAGGCCAATCCTGCGGACCTGCTGGTGGTCGAGCCTGGCCGCGCCGGCCTCGACTGGCTGGCGGATCGGCCGCGGGAGGCCGGCCGTACCGTCGTGGTGGCGGACGATCCCGGCGTGGCGGTGCGCGCCTTCGAGTGTGGCGTGGCGGACTTCGTCGTGCGTCCGCTGGAACGCGATCGGTTCGCCCGCGCGCTCGCCCGGGCCCGCGGCGGGGCCGAGGCCGCGCTTTCACCCCGCCTCGCCGTGCGCAAGGCCGGCCGCATCGAGCTCGTTCCGGTGTCGGATCTGCTCTATGTGCAGGGGGCGGACAACTATGCCGAGATGGTGCTGCGCGACGGGCGGCGGGAGCTGCATGACGCCTCGCTCACCCGGCTGGCGGCACGGCTGCCGGGCGATTTCTCCCGGGTGCACAAATCCTACCTCGTGCGTCTCAGCCTGGTGCGTCGGATCCGCGCCCGCGGGGCGGGGCACTACGCCCTCGAGCTCTCGACCGGCGATGTGATCCCGGTCGGGCGTACGCACTACCGGACGGTGCGTGAGCGGCTGCTGACGCCGGAGGCGCCCGCCCGGCGGTGGCCACGGCCCCCGGGGTCAGGTCGCTGAACCGACGGACGCGCGCGGCCGTTCGCCCTTCAGCGTCCATTCCGCGAGGCATGCGGGCGAACCGCGTTCCAGATCGCGGCAGGTCTGCGGCCGCACGTCGTACACCGAGCACCGGTAGGTGCCGTTCGCCGTGTCCGGCTGGAGCGCCGCGCAGTGACCGTCGGACATGCGCATGTACGCGCGATGGCCGATGAAGTGCGCCACGCGATCGGCATGGCCACCGAGCCGGAGCCAGTCCGCACCCGTGACCTGCACGTAGGTTTCGAGGTGGGAATAACAGCAGGTTCCGCACTGCAGGCAGGCGGGGGGCGGCAGGCTGTCCATGGCAGGAAGGCGGCCTCATGCAGGCAGGATGCGCTCGGGAAGGCGAGCGGCATCCGGAACGGGCGGCGGTCCGTACCCTTCCCGGCGCGCCCGCGCCCCTGCATGACCGTCTTCGACTTCCGCACCGAACTGCTGCTGCCGCGTCCGATCGACGCGGTGTTCGCCTTCTTTGGCGATGCGCACAACCTGCAGCAAATCACGCCTCCGTGGCTGGATTTCCAGATTCTCACGCCGGCGCCGATCGCGATGCATCCCGGCACGATCATCGATTACCGGCTGAAGTTGCACGGCGTACCCTTCCGGTGGCGGACGAAGATCACCACGTGGGAGCCGCCGCACCGGTTTGTGGATACGCAGCAGAGCGGACCGTACCGTCAATGGATCCACACCCATACGTTCGAAACGCGCCCGGACGGCACGTTGTGCCGCGATCATGTGGCGTACGCCGTCCCGGGCGGCCGTCTCGTCAACCGGCTGTTCGTGCGGCCCCGGGTCGAGCGCATCTTCGCCTACCGGCACGAGGCGATGCTGCGGCTGCTCGGGTGAACGCTTAGCCGAGCTGACGCAACGCCTGCTCGGCGCGCTCCCGGGCGCTCACGTCATGTTTTTCCCGCGGCGGCAGCGCGAGGCCGCGTTCAAAAGCCTGACGCGCGTCGCCGGTGCGGCCCGCCGCGAGGTAGGCGAAACCGAGCTCGAGGTGGTGGGCGAGCGTGTCGGGAGCGAGCGCGACCGCGCGTTCCAGATGGCGGATCGCCGCCTCGGCCGAGGCGTCAGGCAGTCCGCCGTAGATGAGCGAAACGAAGAACCGGGTGGTGGCGCCGAGAGAGGACACCTCGTAGTGCCAGCGTCCGAGCACGTGGTGCGCCCAATCGTAGGTGTCGTCGAGGGCCAGGGCCTGTTCGGCCTGCTCCTTCACCAGCCGCGAGTATTTGATCTTGGTGCGCGTGTCGCTGTAGACCGCGAGCTTGCCGTGGCAAATGGCGAGGGAGAGCACGATCTCGGGATCGCGCGGATTGAGCGCAAAGGCCCGTTCGGCGTATTCGAGGGCGCGTTGCGCGAGACGCCGCTTCTCCTCCGCAGAGCCGGCGTCGACCACCGAGTCGGAATAATGACGGGCGATCTTTTGCAGAATGAAGGCATCGTCGGGCCGCAAACGGTCCGCCTCTTTAAACCGCTCCAGGGCGGTGCGCGTGTCGAGTTTCTCCTCGGCGGCCAGCCCTTCGTTGATCAGCGCCTCGGCGGTGGGAAGGGCGCGCAGGATGGCCGGCGTGAGGACAACCCAGGACAGCATCAGGCGCAGGAGCAGCGGGGACATGCAGAGGATACGCCCGGGCGGCGACGATGGTTGCATGGGGACGGCCCCTGCCTTCTGCTGCCGCCTGTGAAAGACCGCATCGTGCTCACCGCGCTGGAGGCGACCCCGCTCGACCTGCGGCTGCATGCGCCCTTCGGCATCTCCGGCGGGGCGCAAGCGGTGGCGCACAACGTGTTGGTCAAGGTCACGTTGGATGACGGTACGGCCGGGTATGGCGAGGCCGCGCCCTTGCCTGCCTACAACGGCGAGACGCAGGCCCTGGCCCTTGAAACGCTGCGCCGGGCGCAGGCGCACGTTGTGGGGTTCGCTGCAGATGACTGGCGGGAGCATGCCCGCCGGGTGCGCGAGACCGGCGGATCGGCGTGCGGCTCGGCCCAGGCGGGCTTCGAACTCGCGCTCCTCGACGCCCTCGCGCGGCGGCGCGGCCAGCCGCTTTGGCAGGTCTTTGGCGGGGCGGGCACGGAGTTGGAAACCGACATGACCGTGACGACCGGCACCGTTGCCGCCGCAGAGGAGGCGGCCCGCGACATCCGTCGGCGCGGCATTCGCCTGATCAAGGTGAAGATCGGCGGTCCGGCCGGTCCCGCCCACGACCTGGCGCGCGTGGCGGCGATCCGCGAGGTGGCGCCGGACGCCCCGTTGATTCTGGACGGCAATGCGGGACTGACCCGCGCCGAGGCGCGCGAACTGGCGGCCGGCCTGCGCGCCCGGGACATTGTGCCCGTCCTGCTCGAGCAATGGCTGGCCAAGGACGACCTCGCCGGCCTCGCCGCGCTGGGAGCGGAAACCGGCTGGACAGTCTGCGCCGACGAAAGCGTGGTCACGCCGGCGGACGCCCTCCGCATCGCGCACGCCGGTGCGGCGCAGGTGATCAATGTGAAACTCATGAAGGCGGGCGTGGCCGCGGCGCTGGACATCGTCGGGATCGCGAAGCGCACCGGGCTCGGTCTGATGATCGGTGGCAACGTGGAGTCGATCCTCGGCATGACCGCCGCGGCGTGTTTTGCGGCCGGGCAGGGTGGCTTCACGTACGCCGATCTCGATACGCCCCTCTTCCTCGCGGAGAACCCGTTCGCTGGTGGCTACACCCTCGACGGTGGCCGGCTGTCGGTGGCCGGCGTAGCCGCGGGCCACGGGGTGAGCCTTCGCAGCTGAGGCGGGCGCAGCGCGCCGATCGGACGGTCGGGCGAAAATGAATTTGAAGCGGTGGTGGGGCGGTGTTGGCTCGGCGAACCATGTCCAAGAAATTCGCCCTCGTCACAGGTGCATCGCGCGGCATCGGCCGCGGTATCGCGATCGAGCTCGCCCAGGCGGGCTGGAGCGTCGCCATCAACTACGCCGGCAATGCCGAGGCGGCCGCGGAGGCGCTGGGCCTCGTCCGTGCGGCTGGCGGTGACGGGTTCATCGTGCAGGGCGATGTTGCGGTCGCCGCGGACCGCGAGCGGCTGGTCGCCGAGACCGTGGCGAAGTTTGGCCGGATCGACCTGCTCGTGAACAACGCCGGCGTCGCCCCGAAGGTCCGCGCCGACCTGCTCGATGCGGGCGAGGAAAGCTTCGACCGTCTCTACAACATCAACCTCAAAGGCCCCTATTTCCTCACCCAGCTGGTCGCGAAGCAGATGCTCAAGCAGGCGCCCGACGCCGAGGGTTTCCGGGGCCGCGTGGTCAACATCACCTCGATCTCCGTCTACACCGCGTCGATCAACCGCGGCGACTACTGCATGGTGAAGGCCGGCCTCGCCATGATGACCAAGCTCTTCGCCGACCGCCTCGCGAACGACGGCATCAACGTGTACGAGATCCGCCCGGGCGTGATCGCGACCGACATGACCGGCGCCGTGAAGGAGAAATACGACAAGCTCATCATCCACGACGAACGCGGCATCACGCCGATCCGCCGCTGGGGCGTGCCGCAGGACATCGGCCGCGCGGTCCGGGCCATCGCGGAGGACCGGTTCCCATTTTCCACCGGAGCCGTCTTCGACGTCGACGGCGGTTTCCATTTGCACCGGCTCTGAATCCGGCGGTGGGCGGAGACGCGAAGGCGGTCTCCGCCCGCCTGATTTTGCCTCGCGCCCCTGCGGCGCCGCGCCACCCTCCGGCCGATGATCGTCCGCTGTCAGCCTGGATTCGAAGACCTGCTCGTCGAGGAGTTGCGCGGGCACGGCCGGACGGTGTCCGAGCGCGGCGAAGGCTGGGTGCGGGCCGACGGTGACGTCGCGACCGTGCCCGAGCTCTGTTTCGCCCATGCCCTGCTCGCCGACGAGGTCGAGCTCTCCGGGGATTCGGTCAACCAGCTGGCCGGACGGCTGGCCGATCATTTTCTCGCCTCGATCCGCACCGAGCGTTTCGAGGCGCCCTGGCCCTGCCTCTTCCAAGCTGCCGGCGGACTCGACGGACTCGGGCGGCGCATGGATGGAGTGGAAAAGGCGTTCATGGAAACGCTGAAGAAGCGCCTGTCGCGGGTCGCACGGCTGGCGACGGCCGATGCGCCACGCGGCGTGGTCGACGCCCGCGGCCTCTTCGTGCTGTTCGTTGATTTCAAGCGCATGTTCGTTGCGCGCGCCTGCCGTTTTGGCGGACAGCGCCGCATGGCTGACGACGACCTCGCGCCTTCGCGCAGTTACCTCAAGGTCGAGGAAGCCTATGCGGTCCTCGGACGGGAACCCGCGGCCGGCGAGACGGTGGTCGATCTGGGGGCGGCACCGGGGGGCTGGAGTTACAGCGCGGCGAAGCGGGGCGCCCGGGTGGTTGCGGTCGACAACGGTCCGCTCAAGGGCGGGGCGCTCAACCATCCGCTCATCGAGCATCGGCGTGAGGACGCCTTTCGATACGAACCGCCGGCGCCGGTCGACTGGCTCTTCTGCGACCTTGTCGAGGATCCGCACCATGTGATCAACGATCTGGTGCGACCGTGGCTGGAGCGCGGCTGGTGCCGGCGCTTCGTGGTCATCCTGAAGTTCGGCCGGGTTGCGCCGGTGGCGTTGTTGCGCGAAGTGCTCGCGGCGGATTCGCCCTTCCGTCGGCATGTGACCGGCCTGCGGGTGCGGCACCTTTATCATGACCGCGAGGAATTCACCCTCGTCGGCGAAGTCCGGCCATGAGCAGCGCCCGCGACGACCTGCGCCTGTGCGGCTTGCCGGCGGTGCGCGCCCGCTTCGAGCGCGATCCGACGTCCATCCAGCGCCTCTTTTTCGATGAGAAGACCGGACGCAAGGTCGGTGCGATGTGCAAGGCGCTCGCCGCCGCGCGCAAAGTCTATCGCTGCGTGCCGCCGGCCGAGTTGGAAAAGATCGCCGGCACGTTGCACCACGGCGGGATCGTGGCCGTGGTCTCCGCACCGGCCCTGCGCGCACCTTCGTCCGCCGACGTCGCCCGCTGGGCCGCGGCGCGCGTCCCGGTGCTGCTGCTCGACCGGATCGGCAATGCCCACAACCTCGGCGCGATCGCGCGCAGCGCGGCTTTCTTCGGCGTCGAGCACCTGGTGATCCCGGCGGATCCGGCTGCGGCGGTGCCCAACGACGCGGCCCATCGTGTCGCCGAAGGCGGTCTGGAGCAGGTGACGGTGTGGCGCGTGCCCTCGCTGGCGCGATTCGCGCGCGGTCTCGCGCAGGCGGGCTACGACGTGGTGGCGGCGGCCACGCGCGGCGGCGATCCCCGTGAGACCGCGGACCCCCGCCGGCCGTGGGCGCTGGTGCTCGGCAACGAAGAGACCGGCGTGTCGCCCGAGGTGGCGCGTGCGTGCACGCGCCACGTGACCATCGCCGGCAGCGGCCGCGTTGAGTCACTCAACGTGTCCGTCGCGGCCGCCGTCCTGCTGCACGCGCTCTCCGCCAGACGCTAGTCCGGCCCCGCCAACCTCCACGGGCCCACGCCGGCCTCCGCCGACCTCCCGGCCCAGCCCCGCCCGCCTTCCCGCGTACCCTTCCGCGTGACCTTCCGCTCCTCGCGAACCGCTGCGTCCGCGCACCCATACCAATGTTCGTATTACGAACAATCGGCCTGGTTTTGCGCCGTTTTGCCTCTCAATCACAATGTTCGTATTACGAACATTGGGGTAGGTGGGGCGGGGGCGAGGGAGGTGCGGTGCGAGGGGGCGAGGGTGTGGCTTGGCGGACGGGCTGGTCAGGGTTCGTCGATGAAGAGGTCGATCTGCTGGCCGACGTAGACGGGGCGGGCGGGATCGACGGCGAGTTCGTAGATCACCTGGAGCACGCGCGTGTCGACGCGTTCGGAGGACGCGCCGGTGAGGGAAACCTTGGGGACGATGACCGGTTCGATCCGCACGAAGGTGAGGGGAATGGGCCGGGTGCTGTCGCCCTTCAGGTAACCGGTGGCGTTGCGACCGGCCACGACGCGGGGCGCAAGCTGCTCGTCGATGTCGGCCCTGACCTGCAGACGCGAGATGTCCCCAAGGATGAAAGGCGGCGGCTGGGCGCCGGCGGCCACGAATTCGCCGGCGCGCACGTTGACCCGCAGCACCGTGCCGTCGATCGGGGCACGCACCGTCAGCCGGTCGCGCAAGGCGCGCAGCTGGCCGACCGACGCCTCCGCGGCGGCGAGCTGGGCGCGGGCCACGGTGAGATCGTCACGCACCTCGTCGAGGTCCGCCGAGGGTGCGGCGCCGCTCGCCTGCAGTTCCGCAATGCGCTGCGCGCGGGTTTGCAACTGCCGCAGGCGCGCCGCGGCCACGGCGACCTCCGCCTCGCGGACCGGCAGCTGTGCCTGCAGCTCGCGATCGTCGAGTTGGAGCAAGGGTTGTCCGGCCACGACGCGCTCCCAAGGCCTGACCTGCACGGCGAGGACGAGGCCGGAAACCGGTACGCCCACGGCGGTGTTCTCCTCGCGCGCCTCGACCAGCCCGGCGGCGCCGAGCGTGCGCCCGGCGGAAGGTTTGGGGGGCGGGGCGACCGGCGCCTCGGGCTGGGGACGGACGAAATCGGCGTGGAGGACGCGCACGAGCTGCACGGTCGAGAGCACGCCGGCGAGGGCGAGCCAGAGGGAGACTTTGCGCAGAAGGTACATGGCGGGTGAGGTTCAGGCCGGCGGGTGGGCGGCAGCGATGGCCGCGGGGGTTGACAGGACACGGGTCACGCGGCCGTCCTCCATTTCGGCGAGACGGTCGGCGTGGTGATAGATGCGCGGATCGTGCGTGACGACGATGACACACCGGTCCGGCTGTTTCGCGAAGGTGCTGATGAGCTCCATCACGTGCGCCCCGCTGGAGCGGTCGAGGGCGCTGGTCGGCTCGTCGCAGATCAGGAGCGGAGGCCGGTGAACGAGCGCCCGCGCGATCGCCACGCGCTGCTGTTGCCCGCCCGAGAGACGGCCCGGGCGTTCGTTCTCGCGTCCGCCGAGACCCACCTCGACGAGCAAGGCGCGGGCGGCCGCCTCGGCCTGGGCGTGCCGGGTGCCCTGGATGAGCAAAGGCACGGCGACGTTCTCCCAGATCGACAGCGTCGGGATGAGGTTGAACTGCTGGAAGATGAACCCGACATGCCGTTGGCGGAACCGGGTGAGGGCGGCCTGGCTGAGGCGCGTCAGATCGTAGCCCAACACCTCGAGGGAGCCGGCGTCAGCGTGCAGGGTGCCCGCCAGCAGCGAGAGCAACGTGGTCTTGCCGCAGCCGGACGGACCGACGATCAGGGTCATCTCACCGGCGCGCGCGTCGAAGTCGGCTCCGCGCAGGGCTATGGTGCGAGCCGCCGCAGGGCCGAAGGCCTTGTCCACCCCGCGCAGGCGCACCGCGATTGGGGGTTCCGGAGTCGGAGGAGAGCCGGAGGCTTTGTTCGTAACGTTCACGGCCTAGCTGCGGAAGACGATGGCCGGTTCGAGCCGGGCCACGCGGAGAATGCCGATCAGCGCGGCGAGGGAGGAGATGAAGAGCACGGCGACGAATGTGGCCACCGGGATGTGCCAGGTGAGCAGGAAGGGGATTTCGCCCAGTTTCAGCGCGGCTCGGCCCATGAGGGAGATGACGGCGAGACCGATGCCATAGCCGATCAGGCCCACGGTGAAGGCCTGCAACAGGAGCATGCGGCAGAGCGTCCAGGTGTCGGTGCCCATGGCCTTGAGCGCTCCGAGGTGCCGCAGGTTCTCGAGCACGAAGGAGTAGAAGGTCTGTCCCGAAACCGCGATGCCGATGACAAAGCCGATCGTGACGATCATGCCCACATTGTAAGGGATGCCGGTGTTGCGGATGTACCACATCACGGTGGCGCGCATGAGTTCGCGCTCGGTGAAGGCGCCGAGGCCGGTGGCGGTGCGGATGCGCGCGGTCAGTTGTCCGGCGGTGACGCCTTCAACCGGTCCGGCGAGCACGTAGGACAGCACCCGGCGCTGCGGCGGAGTGTAATCGGCCGCGGCGCGATCGTAGGTGGTGTACACGTAGGGACCGCCGGTGAAAGAGCGCACGGCCTGGCAAACGCCCACGACTCGCGCCTCGCGATCGTTGATCTCAAAGTGGTCGCCGACCTGCAGCGGCCGGCCAAGGGATTCGCCGAGCACCCGTGCGCCGTACTCGTCGATGATGACGGTGTTGGGCAGCCGGAGATCCTCGAGTTGCCCGGACACCATCTGCGTGGGTGCGCCGATGAAGGTGCCGGCGTCGAGTCCAACGAGGGAGACAAGCTTGGAAGCACCGGAAGGCAGGCGGACCTGGGTCATGCGATGAAAGAGCGGTACTGCCCAGGCGACGCCGTCGACCGAGCGCACCCGTTGGACCTCGATGTCGCGCAACGGCTGGTTGTCCCCGACCTGTTCGACGAGGGGATCAGCGACCCAGACCGGTGCCCGTACGTTGCGGACGGAGGCGAAGGTCCAGGACATGATGCCGAAGAAGAGCGCGAAGCCCTGGGTCATCAGAATTGTCGCGAACGTGATGCCGCTGACCAGCATCAGGTACTTGGCGCGATCGCCGAACAGCATGCGCAGGGCGAGCCGGTTCATGGGGCGGCGGGGTCGGGGGCGCGCAAGCCGGCCTCGACGAAGGCGATGAGTTGGCGCAGCAGCATCGCGCCGTCAACGGGGGCGCCCAGCGCCACGAGGCGGCGTTCGATCACCTGCATGCGTCCGAAGGTCGCGGTGGCGGCGCCGATGACGAAACGCATCCGCCACAGCAAGGTGGCGGGCGTGAGATGGGGAAGCTGGGCGAGCAGGTGCGGGCCATAACGTTCGCCCAGTTCCGCAAAGTCCCGGGTAGCGACCGCCTCGACGAAGGCCGGCGGCTCGAGCAAGAAGCGCCCCATGACGCGCACGAACGGGTGCGGCGCCGGGGCGGTCGCGTCGACCAAGTCGGCCACCGGACGCAGGAAGGCCTCGAGCAAGTCCTGCAGCGGCACCGGCCGCGGTGCATGCGCCGCGAGGGCCGCATCGAGGAGGCGGAGGCGGGCGGCGTTGATCGGGTGCAGCCGGCGCCGCAGCATTTCGCGGTACAGTTCCTCCTTGCCGCCGAAGTGGTAACTGACGGCGGCGAGGTTGGCCCGGGCCTTCCGGGTAATGGCCCGCAACGAAACGCCGGCGAAGGAATCGCGGGCGAAGAGGATCTCCGCGGCGTCGAGCAGCGCCTCGCGGGTTGCCGCGGAGCGGGAACCTTCGGATTCGGAAACGCGTGCGGCCCGGGCCATGTCCGACCCTAATTCAAACGACCGTTTGAAATCAAGCGAAGAAAAACCCCGCGCCGGTGGGCGCGGGGTGGGACGCCGGCGGAGCCTTATTCCTCCGGCAGGGGCTGGCCCTTGGTCTCGGGCAGGAAGGGCAGGACGACGAGGCCAAGGAGCAGCACGAGGCTGACCCACTGGCCGGCGACGCGGAAACCCTCGATGTTGCCGCCGAGGCGGCTGGTGATCTGGCTGATCGTGAACGGAGCGGTCGCGGCGGCGAGGCGGCCGAAGTTGTAGCAGAAGCTCGTGCCCGTGCTGCGCAGGCTGGTCGGGAACAGTTCGGGCAGGTAGATCGCGTACACCGCGAAGACGGAAAGCTGGCCGAAGCCCATGAGCGGGATCATCCAGAAGATCTGGTCGAACTCCCGCAGGCCGCGGAAGACAAGAACGGTTGAGAGGAACGAGCAGCAGATCGCGAGGCCGAAGGCGAGGCGGCGGCCCTTCACCTGGGCGACCTTGGCCAGCACCATCATGCCGACGAAGCCGCCGACGTTCTGCAGCATGAGCGCGACCGAGCGCCAGTAGGTCTTCTCGCTCGCCATCGCCTCGGGGGAGAGGTTGGCGGATAGCAGGTGGGACTCGATGATCGATCCTACGATGCGCGGATGGAAGTTGCCGATGCCCCAGAGGCCCACGATGCCGGCGCTGCACATGATGAGGCCGAGCCAGGCGTGCTTCGACCAGCGCGGGTGCTTCAGCAGGTTGCCGTAGGAGCCGAACTTGATGCCGCGTTTGGCACTGCTCGCGCGCGATTCGACCCACTTGGCCGGCTCCTTGAGCTTGCCGATGATGAACACGCACAGGAACGCCGGGATCGCGCCGACGAGGAACGTCACCTGCCAGTCGCGCAACCCGAAGGGCAGGAGGTGACGGGCGGCGAGGGCACCGATGCCCATACCGATCAGGCCGGCGCCCACATTGCCCCAGGTCGAGAGCGATTGCAGCATGCCCAGCGCCGGTGCCCGGGTGTGGTCGGGAACAGAGTCGGCCACGAGTGCCACCGCCAGGCCGAACACGCCACCGACTCCGAGGCCGGTGAGAAAACGGTACACGCAGAAATCGATGAAGCCGGTCGAGAACGAACTGAGTCCGGTGAAGACGGAGTAGAGCAGCACGCACACACTCAGAATCCGCGCGCGGCCGTAGCGGTCACCGAGCGAGCCAAAGACAAGTCCGCCGATCGCCCAGCCGACGAGGAAGACTGACATCGTGTAGGAGCCGTACACGGTGGCGCGGGCCTTGTCGCCGAGCAGGTGCTCCATCGCGGCGTCGCGGGCGAGGTTGAAGAACTGCTGGTCCATGCAGTCGAAGAGCCACGCGAGGGAGGCGACAATAAAGACGTGCCAGTGGCTGCGCTCGAGAGAACGCCACCACGGGCCGGAGGGTGCGGAGGAGGTCATGGAGGGGGTTGCCCCTCAAGCGCACGCGGGCCCGGTCGGGCTGACGAGCGAATAGACGTCGCGCATCTGGATTGCGGCAGCATAATCGACTCGAACTTCCACAGCGTCATGGTTTCCTCCGCGGCGATGCGCCGCGTTGCCCTGGTCCTGGCCTTCCTGCTCCTGCCTGGCTTTGTCTTCGCGCGCGACCTGCCGCGCCTCTTCGTGATCGGCGACAGCATTTCGATCCAGTACGGCCCGTACCTGGAAGGGTTTTTGTCCGGCACCTTTGCCTACGACCGCAAGCGCGACGATGCAGGCGGGGCCAAGGCCGAGCACGATCTCGATGTGCCCCAGGGCGCCAATGGCGGCGATTCCTCAATGGTCCTGGCCTACCTGCGGGCCCGGGCGGAGCGCGATCCGCTCAAGGCCGACGTGCTGCTGCTCAACTGCGGACTGCACGACATCAAGACGGATCCGACCACCGGCGCGCGTCAGGTCGACCGCGAGGCCTACGCCCAGAATCTGCGCGCCATCCTTGCCGAGGCCCGGCGCACCGGAACCGCCGTGGTGTGGGTGCGGACGACACCCGTGGTGACGGAGATCCACAACGCGCGCAGCCGGGCCTTCCACCGCTTCGCCGCGGATGTTGCGGCCTACAACGCGATCGCCGACGCCGTCATGGCCGAGGCAGGTGTGCCTGTGATCGACCTGCACGGGTTTTCCGCCCGGTTTGTTCCGGCCGGCTTCATCGACCACGTGCATTTCTCGGAGGCGGTGCGCGAGAAGCAGGCCGCCTTCATCGCCGGCGCCCTCGAGCTCTGGTGGACGCAGCGGGCCAGGTGAGCGCGGTGCCGGCGGGCGGTCTCAGTGATCGCAGATGCAGGCGTACTCGTGCCGGCTGCAGTCGGGGCACGTGGCGAGATTGAGGTTGAACCGCTCGACGACAGGCGGCGACTCGGGGCTGACGCGGATCTGCACGACGGCGGGGAGGTTGTTGCCCTCGGGCAGAGGGCGCGTCGAGACGAGCACGTCACCCGAACGCTCGAAGGTGAGGGTCGTAGGAGACAGGCGGCTGCCCGTGGTGACGGTCACGGTCTGGCCTGCGGCAGGGACGGGCTTGTCCTGGCCGTCGAGAAACACGATCTGGATGCGGCGGTCCGCGCGCACCAGCAGCTCGGCGTGGGGTTCGAGTTTGGTCAGAAGACGGCCGCCATTCGGGCCGCCGACGGCATTCTCGTGCGCAAGCGCCGTGAGCGCCGATGCAGCGAAGACGAGTACAAGGAGGATGCTGGGTTTGGTAGTCATGGGAGGAAAGATGCAGGTCATTGACCGGCGGAGGCGCCGCGGGCCAGGGCACGCTCAGCCGCCCGGCGGCCGAAGGCATGGAACACCGCCGGCGTGACGAGGAAGTCGAGTAAGGTGGAGGAGATGAGGCCGCCGACGATGACGACGGCGACGGGGTGGAGGATTTCCTTGCCCGGCTCGTCGCCGGCAAGGATCAGCGGGATCAAGGCGATGGCCGCGACCAGAGCGGTCATGAGCACGGGCACCATGCGCTCAAGGGTGCCGCGCTCGACCATCGCCCGGGTGAAGCCCTCGCCCTCGTGGCGCATGAGGTGCAGGTAATGCGAGAGCATCATGATGCCGTTGCGGGCGGCGATGCCGCCGACGGCGATGAACCCGACGAGGGTGGCGATGCTGATGTTGTCGAGCTTCAGCCAGGTGAAGACGAGACCACCGACGAGTGCGAGGGGGATGTTGAGCAGAACCTGCACGGCCATGAACCCACTGCGGAAGTAGCCGTAGAGCAGCACGCCCACGAGCAGGAGCACACCGGTGCCGAGGAGGAAGATGCGCCGGGCCGCGTCGGCGCGCGCCTGGAACTCGCCCTCGAAGACCATGAAGTATCCGGTGGGCAACGACACCCGGGCCGTGACCTCGTCGCGCAGGCGTTCCGCCAGGGTGGCGGCGTCGCGTGCCGTCGGCTTGATCGCCACGGTGAAGCGGCGCTGGTTGTTCTCGCGGTGGATCACGTTCGGGCCCCGCGCCTCGCGGACATCGGCGAGGGCGGAGACCGGCACCCAGGCGCCGGTGGGGGTGCGCACCGGGAGGGCGGCGATGGCTTCCGGCGACTCACGCCACGCCGGGGGCAGACGAAGCACGAGGTCGACGACGCGTGCGCCGTCGCGCAGGTGCGCGAGGGTCTTGCCCCCGACGAGGGCGCCAAGCTGGGCGTTGAGGGCGCCGGGGGCCACGCCGTGAGCCGCGGCGCGTTCGCGATCGGGTTCGACGCGGATCTGGGGAATGTACGATTGGGCGTCGAGGGCGGCGTTCTCCAGTCCCGGAACGGTGCGGGCGATGTCGCGCACCTCGGTGCCGAGTCGGCGCAGCGTTTCGAGGTCGGGCCCGTAGACCTTGACGGCGATCGGGGCGGCGACACCGCTCATGAGGTGGCCGATGCGGTCGGCCAGCGGTCCGCTGACCACCCCAAAGGTCCCGGGCACCGTGCGCAGGCGCTGGGCGATGTCGGCCATGACCTCGCTGCGTGGGCGCGGCGGCGGACCGTCGCTCGGATCCTCGTTGAAGCGGAAGTCGACGTCGAATTCGGCGGTCGAGACCGGCACGACATGATCGCCGCGTTCGGCGCGCCCGAGCCGCCGGCCGATCCGGCTTACCTCGGGAACGGCGAGCAACTGGCGTTCGATCGCATCGGCGAGCCGGTTCATCTCGGTCAGGGACGTGCCCGGAGCGGCCGTCACGGCGATCAGGGCGGTCTGCTCGCGGAAGGGAGGCAGGAAGTCCTTGCCCATGCCCGGATACAAGGCGAGGGCGGCCACGAGGCCCACCGTGACCACGGCCAGCACGGGCACGGGCCGGTCGAGGGCGAGGCGAAGGAATGTGGCGCGGAGCCCGTGTTTGAGCAGCCGGACCACCGGGCTGTCGCCGTGCACTTGGCCGTCCTTGGGACGGAGCAGGAAGGAGCATAGCACCGGAATGAGCGTGAGCGAGACGACGAACGATGCGGCCATGCTCAGCATGGTGGCGACTGCGATTGGTGCGAAGAGCCGTCCCTCGAGTCCGCTCAGGCCGAGCAGCGGTACAAACGCGAGCACGATGAGGAGCGTCGCGTAGAAGATGGAGTTGCGCACCTCGCCTGAGGCGGCGGCGATGACCTCGAGCCGCGGCCGCGGCGAAGGCAGGGCGGCGTTCTCGCGCAGGCGGCGGAAAACGTTCTCCACATCGACGATGGCGTCGTCGACCACCATGCCGATCGCGACTGCGAGGCCGCCGAGGGTCATGGCGTTGACCGAGACGTCGAGCTGGCGGAAGATCAGCAGGGTCAGGGCGAAACTCATCGGCATCGCCGTGAGGGTGATGAAGGTCGTGCGCACCTTCAGGAGGAAGAGGAACAGCACGACCACGACCATGATGGCGCCGTCGCGGATGGCCTCCCGCAGGTTGCCGATGGCGACGTCGATAAAGTCCTTCTGTTGAAAGAGCACGAGGGTCTCCACTCCCGCCGGGAGTCCAGGCTGCAGGTCCGCAAGGGCGGCGTTGATCCGGGCGGTGAGGTCGCGCGTATCGAAACCCGGCGCCTTGGTCACCGACAGGATGACGCCGTAGGTCGGTTCTTTCTCGGGCGGCTGGCTGATCGTGGCGTCGCCGCGCATCGGCTCGAGGCCCCAGCCCACGTCGGCGACATCGGCGACGGTGACGGGGCGACCTTCCGTCACTTTGACCACGGTGCGGCCGATGGCCGCGGGGTCCGTGGTCATGGCGAGGTTGCGCACCATGACCTCGGCCGGTCCGGAGGTGAGGTGTCCCCCGGTCGTGGTGCCGGCGGCGGCGGCGACGGCGGTTTCGAGTTCGTCGAGGCTGACGTCGTAGGCCTGGAGGCGATACGGGTCGGGCCGGACTTCGAGTCGGCGGACGCCGCCGCCCATGGCGAGGACCTCGGCGACGCCAGGAATGGCTTGGAGGCGCGGACGCAAGGTCCAGTCGGCGAGGGTGCGGAGGTCGGCCGGCTCCAGATGTCCGGCGTTGCCCGCCGGCACGGTGGACCGCACGCCCACCAGCAGAATCTCGCCCATCAGTGAGGCGACCGGCGTGAGGTAGGGTTGCGTGCCTTCCGGCAGACGTTCGCGGGCGGCTTGGAGCCGTTCCTGCACCAGCACGCGGGCGCGGTGGATGTCCGTGTCCCAATCGAACTCGGCATAGAGGAGGGAGAGGGCGACGTCGGAGTTCGAGCGCAGCCGCGTGAGCCCGGTGACCCCCATGAGGGCCTGCTCGATCGGTTGGGTGACCTGCGCTTCGACCTCCTCCGGGGCGAGGCCGGGCGACTCGGTGAGGATCGTCACCGTCGGCTTGGTAAGGTCCGGCAGCACTTCGACAGGCAGGCGGAGCGCCGCGTCGACGCCGAGGGCGAGCAGGAGCAGCGAGAGCCCGAGCACCAACGGCCGGTTTGCCAGGGAGGCTTGGATGAGACGGTTGAGCATGGCGGTCGTCTCAGCGGGGGCTGATTCCGGTTTCGCGCGTGCGGGCAAACCCGACCACGAGCAACGCGGCGAAGAGAGCCGCGCTCACCCATTTCCAGAAGGGAGACTCGCCGTGGTGATCGTGAGGATGATCGCCCCGGGCGGGGGCCGCGCCGCCGGTGATCTCGGATCCGTCGGCGTTGTGCTCGTGCCCGTGGGCGGCGTCGAGGGCCTCCTTGAGCGAGACGGTGCCGGAGCCGGCAAAGGCGAGCGCGTAGGCTCCCTGCGTCACGACTTCGTCAGCCGGGAACAGGCCGCGCACGATCTCGACGAAGCGGTCGTTGCTTTCACCGATCACGACTGGGGTCTTGATGAAGGCATGGGGCAGCTCGAAGTCCTTTACGAAGACAAAGCGTTCCGCCCCGGTTCCCTGCACGGCCTCGCGTGGGACGGCGGTGACCCCGGTGCGGCGGGCGGTGACGATGGCAAACTCGGCGCGCATGCCCGGCCGCAGGAGCAGGCGGGGATTGTCGACGTGGAAAGCGGCCTCGACGGTGCCGCTCTCCGGATCCGCCTCGGCTCCGAGATGTTCGAGTTCGGCGAGGAAGGGCTCGCTGCCGGTCGCGGGCACCGTGATGCGGGCGACCTGCCCCTTGACCAGCCGGGCGGCGAGGTGCTGGGGCACGCGGGCAAGCGCGTAGACCTCGCTCAGGTCGATGATCTCGGCGAGGACCTTATCGGGGCTGACGGGTTCGCCGGGCACGACGTGGACGGCGCTGACGAGTCCGGAGATCGGAGCAGTGAGCGGAACGACGGGAGGCGGGTTTCCGGGCTGCCGGCTTTCGATCACGAGGGCGCGGTCGCCCTGTTGGACGGGGTGGTCGTGCTTGAGGTCGACCTCGAGGGCGCGGCCCGGCACGCGGCTGCTGATCGCAACCCGGCGGCCTGGGTAGACCGAAATGCGGCCCAGGGCGAAGACGGTCTGCTCGAAGTCGGCCGGTTCAGTCACGACCGTTTGGATACGTAGGTTCTCCGCCGAGACGGCGTCGAGCACGACGGTGGCCGGGCGTTCGGCGGCGCGGGCGTGGACCGCGAGTAACGCGAAAAGAGCAGGGAGAAGCAGGCGTACGGTCGTCATGGCAGGGAAAGCAGGGAGCGGGTGCGGGCGTAGGTGCGGTCGGCAAGGGATTCCACGGTGGCGAGGGCGGTCGCGCAGGCTGCCTCGGCGTCGAGCAGGTCGCGGCGCAGGGCGAGCACGGCACGCTGGCTCTCGAGCACGTCGGTGAGGGACAGGAAACCCTCGGCGTGGGCGCGGCGGACGTCCTCGCGAGCCCGTTCGGCCGCGGGCAGGGCCTCGTCGCGCAGCAGACGGACGGTGAGGCTGGAGCCGGCGAGGTCCTGGCAGGCGCGGGCGAGGTCCGCCTGCAGGCGGAGTTCGGCGGACCGGCGGCGTTGTTCGGCCGCGGCCAGTCCGGCTTGGGCGGCGCGAACTTCGCTGCGGGTGCGGATGCGGTTGGGCAGCGGCATTGAGAGTCCGGCGACGAAGCCGGCGTCGGAGCCCTCGCGGGCGTAACGGAGTCCGGCGGCGGCGGTGAGATCTGCGGTGGTGGACGTGTCGGCGAGCGCCAGCGCGGCGGTTTCGCGGGTGATCCTCGCTTCGTGCCAGGCAAGTTGGGGATGGGTGGCGAGATCCGGCCGCAGCTCGGCCTCCGAGGGGACGTCTGCGGGCAGGCGCAGGCGGCCGCTGAGGGTGCTGACCTCCTCGGCCGGTCCGCCCCAGGCGGCGGCGAGGGAGGCGCGGGTGCGGAGGAGGTCTGACTCGGCCCGGCGAACCTCGATCTCGGCCGTGACCACGGCGACGCGGGCGCGGGGGATTTCGGCGGCGGGGGCCTTGCCCTCCGCGTGAAGACGTTCGACGGCGGCAAGCATTTCCCGGGCGAGGCTCAGGTTCTCCGCTGCGAGGCCGGAGCGTTCGACGGCGACGAGTGCGTCGAGGTAAGCGGAAACGGCGTGCGCGGAGAGTTCGGCGAGGAGGACATGGCTGGCCGCGAGCTCGGCGTCGCGCTCGCGGGCGGCGAGCTCGGTGCGGCGCTCGCGTTTGCCTCCGCGTTCCAGCCTTTGGCTGGCGAGCAGGGTGGCCTCGACGCCACGCACGCCGCGGAAGGCACCGGTGCCGAGGGCATTCTCCACGGTGAACTCGACCGTCGGATCGGGGCGTGTGCCTGCCTGATCGATGCGGGCAGCCGAGGCGTCCACGTCGTGGCGGCGGGCGAGCAGGTCCGGGTGACGTTCGGCCACCCGGGTGAGCACGTCGTCAAGCGACAGCGCAGGCGACGGGGCGCCGGAGGCGAAAAGACTGGGGAGCGGGAGGGCGAGAACGAGCGGAAGAAAGAGGCGGGAGAACATGGGAAGGCGCGCAGGTTGCGACGACGAAACAGGCGCGTGACGATGCACGCGGCCGTGGAAACTCCGTTCGCGCAGGAACGGATCAGCCGGCGAAGGCGGGGGCGCGGGCAGGAACGGCGGCGCGCTGGGCAAACACCCAGGTGCGCTGCACAAGCCGGACTTCCGGGGAGTCGGTACGGACAGCGGGCGGGGGCGAGGGGTCCGGCCCGACCGGGGCGAGCAAACCGGCGAAGGCCGCGAGGGCCAGCGGTGGCGGCAGAACCTTGAGGAGCTTGATGTCCTTGCCGAACGACGCGGACTCCACGCGCTCGCACACCTCGGCCGAGCAGTCGTGGTCGCAGGCGTCGTCCGCCGCCGCCTCGTGATCGCAGACCAGGGCTTCGATGAGCTCCGAGGCCTCCAGCGCGCAGTGATTCGTCGCTGGCAGCCAGACGGCCAGCAAAAGGAATGCAGCGAGGGAGAACAACGGCTTCACCGGTGCGCACACTGATGGAACATCCCGTGAGCGCAAGCCGGCGGTCTCGATCTGAGTACACCGCGGCCTGACTTCGCCTAGAGCAAACCGGCGGAAGCCTGGTCGAGAAAAAGGATGGCCTGTGGGTGGGTGCGCAGCAGGGTGGCCGGGCAGGCGGTTGAGATCGGGTCGTGTACGGTGGCGCGGACGGCGGCCGCCTTGCGCGGACCAGGTACCTGGACGCTCAGCCGGCGCGCCGCGCGAAACACGGGCAAGGTCAGGGTCAGGGCGTGGCGCGGCACGGCCTCATATGTGGGAAAGCAGCCGTCGTTGACCTGCTGGCGGCGGCAGGCCTCGTCGAGTTCGACCACCTTGACCAGGGCCGGATCGTCGAAATCCGCGACTGGCGGATCGTTGAAGGCAAGGTGTCCGTTCTCGCCGATGCCGAGGCAGATGAGATCGATGGGAGCGGCGGCGAGCAGGGCGGCGTAGCGGGCGCACTCGGCGGTGGGGTTGGGCGATTCCGCCTGCAGGGGATGAAATCGTCCCACCGGCACCCGTTCGAGCAGATGCGTGCGCAGGTAACGGCGAAAGGACTGCGGATGATCGCCGGCGAGGCCGACGTAATCATCCATATGGAACGCGGTGACCCGTGCCCAGTCGACCTGGCCGGCGAGCGGGGGCGAGGTCAGCGCGGCCAGGAACTCGTCCTGCGAAGGGGCGCAGGCAAAGATCACCCGGGCTCCGGCCTGGGTGCGCAGGATCTCGCGCAAGGCGGCCGCGACCGAGCGGGCCGCCGCCTGGCCAAGCGCGGCCCGGTCGGGGTGAACCTCGACGGCGAGAAGGCCGGCCTGCAGGCGTCGGAGCGGGGCGGAGGCAACCGTATCCATGGGGTGGATGCAAAAAAGGCGCGCCGGTTCGCGGAGCGCCCTGAGGGAAGGCAACGGTTCAGTAGCCGTTGGCGCCCGGGGCGGCGGGGGCCAGGCGCGAGACGCGGTCGGGCATCATCACGTAGAGGGCGCCGTCCGGACCGGTGACCACATGGCGCAGGCGGCCGATGTTCTTGAAGATGATTTCCTGGGTGACGACCTTGCCGTCCTTCAGCTCGAGGCGGCGCAGCTCCTGGCCGGAGAGCGAAGCCATGAACAGATGGTTCTTCCACTGCGGGAACAGATCACCGGTGTAGAAGTTCATGCCGCAGACGCCGAGCGACGGCACCCAGTAGGTGATGGGCTGCTCCATGCCTTCCTTGTGGGTGAGCTCGGTGATCGGCGCGCCGCTGTACTCCATGCCGTAGGTGATGACCGGCCAGCCGTAGTTCTTACCCTTTTCGACGAGGTTGAGTTCGTCGCCGCCGCGCGGACCGTGCTCCAAGTCGTAGAGGGCGCCGTTGCGCGGATCGAAGGCGAGACCCTGGGGATTGCGGTGGCCGTAGCTCCAGATCGAGGCCTCGGCTCCCGGCGTGTTCACGAACGGATTGTCCGCCGGGATGCGGCCGTCGTCGTGCAGGCGGTGAACCTTGCCGTTGGGGCGTCCGAGTTCCTGGGCGTGGTCGCGCTGGCCGCGTTCGCCGATGGTGAAGAAGAGGAAGTTGTCCCGGTCAAAGGCGATACGACCGCCCCAGTGCACGCGGCCCTGCACGTAGAGCTCGGGCTTGGGCTGGTAGATGGTCTGTTGCTCGACGAGGGCGTTGCCCTGGAGTTTGCCGCGGATGATCTTGGTCAGCGATTTGTTGTCGAGCGGGTCGGCGAAGGCGAAGTAGAGCCAGCCGTTGCTCGCATACTGCGGATGCGGCACGACGTCGTAGAGGCCGCCCTGGCCGCCGGTCTCGACTGCGGGCAGGCCGGTGAGTGCGGTCTTCGCGCGGGTCGCGGTGTCGATGAGGTAGGCGCCGCCGGTCTTTTCCGTGACGATGGCGCGGTTGGCGGGCAGGAAGGCGAGGGAGTAGGGCTCCTTGAGGTCGCCGACCCAGGTGTTGAGCTGGTAGGCGTGCAGCTGCGTCTGGACCGTCATCGACTCGGCCGGCGCAGGGAACTTGATCTGACCCTGCGCGTACTTCTCGCGCGTCTCGCGCATGAAGATCACCATCGCGCGGATGTCGCGGTCGTTGAACTTCTCCGCCCACGGCGGCATGCCCTTTTCCGGGACGCCGTTGCGGATGATGCGCGCGATCGTCTCGTCATCGCCGCCGTAGGTCCAGACGTCGTCGAGCATCGATGGCGCCTGGCCGCCTTCCATGTTGGCGCCGTGGCAGCTGGCGCAGTTTTGGGCGTAGGCGTCGGCGATCTGGCCGGTGCGCCATTGCTGGGCGTGGGCGGTGGCGGCCGTGCAGACCACCGAGGTGAGGAGGAGGGGCAGGAAACGCATGAGGTGAAACAGAGATCGAAGGGCGCGGGCCGGCTAGCCAATTCTTGCGAAAGCCGGTGCCTTCGGTTGCAACCGGCTGGCGGGTGGCGTCACGTGCGGGCGGCCGGGGTGGCGGCGTAGACCCGCAGGCGGCGGAGTTCGGTCGTGCTTTCGCCCGTGCCGATCCAGATCGAGTTCTTGGGCAGGCCGAACTTTTCGTGGGAGCCGCGCACCTCCTTGCCGTTGCAGGTCGCCAGGGCCTCGTTGCCGACCAACTCCATGCGCAAGGTGTGCCAGGTGTCGGGGGCGTAGGTGTTCATCACGCGGCTGACCTGAGTGATGTGGCCGGGGCTCCATTGATCCTGTTCCAGGACGAGTCCGGCGGCGCGGGAGCGGAAATCGACATTGGCCCACACCGACGACGAGTAGGCGCGGGGGTTGAGCTGGGTGTTGGTAGGGGAGAGGCGGCAGGCGGACCAGCGGCCCGGCTCGACCCGATAGCGGAAGTCGAGCTCGATCACGGCGTCGCCGAACGCCCCCTCATACACGAGCACGGGGCTGTGGCCGGTCTGCCAGGTGGCGCGCACGCCGTCGTCGGTGCGCGTCCAGGTGCCGTGGGCAACGCGGACCTGCCAGCCCTCTTTTACCGGCAGGCGTTCCTTGGTGTAGGAAGCGTGGGTGCGGAAGTCCTCCTCGAGGAGCAAGGCGCCGGGCGTGGCCAGACGCGCCTGGGCGGGGAGGGCGGCGCCGGCCAGGACGGCGCCGCCCGCGAGGCGGAGCAGGTGGGCGAGGGCGGTGCGGCGTGAGCAGAGCTCGGCCGGTGGGACGTAAGCAGGCATGGGGGATGAAAAAGGAAACGATCGGAGGGCGTCACTTGGCCGGGGCTGAGCCGGCGGGCTCCGGAGCGCGCTTCACCGCGTAGATGCGCAGGTTGCGCAGCTCGTGCGCGCTCTGACCGGTGCCCAGCCAGAGGGACGTCTTGGGCAGACCGTACTTTTCGTGCCGGCCGCGGACGGTGAAGCCGGCGCAGTCGGCGCGGGCCGCGTCACCCACCACCTCGAGCCGCAGGGTGTGCCAGGTGTCCGGGGCGAACTGAGCCTTGGTGTAACCGGTGCGGATGATGTAGCCGCCCCAGACCTCATTCTCGAGCACGAAGCCACGGCCGCGGGCGAGGTTGTCGACGTTGGCCCAGGCCGAAACGGCGTAGGCGCGCGGGTCGAGTTGTCCGTTCGAGGCCGAAACGCGGCACGCGGCCCAACGGCCGGGCTCGGCGGTGTAGCGGAAATCCACCTCGACGATCACGTCGCCGAAATTGCCCTCGTACACCAGCACGGGATTGTGGCCCGAGGTCCAGACGCTGCGCACGCCTTCGGCCGTGGGTTCCCAGGTTGCATGCGCCACCCGCACCACCCAGCCAGGTGCCTTGGCCGGCTGGCGCTCCTTGGTGAACGCCGCATACCCTTTGAAATCGTCCTGAAGCAGCAGTTCGCCTTTCTCCGCGGCCGGTGCCGGCTCGGCGGCGAAAACGACAGACGCGGCGCACACCGCAAGGCCGGAGGCGAGGGCGGTGTTGGCCCGCCAGAGGCGAAGCCACGAACGAAGGAAGAAGGCGGAGCGCATGGGAAAAGAGGAGGGACGCGCCGCCACCTTGCATGCCGGCGCGTCTGGGGTAACCAAGCCGTCCCCACTCTAGCACACCACCGGTCACCGCCCGCTTGTTGATTTGGGCGCTGCCGATTGCGAAGACGGGCGCGGGCATCCGCGCGCCCTAGACGTCCCGCGTCTCGGCCTCGCCCTCGCGGCGTGCCGCCTTGTGGGCGGCGCGCTTCTCGCGCCGGGCGCGCTGCCAGGCCGGCTCGGGCGCTTCGCCCGCCATGATGCAGCCGAGCGGTTGGATCTCGCCCACCACTGCGGCGAGGCCGAAGTGCGCGATCTGGGCCTTCACGGCGGTGGCGTCCTTGTAGCCCAGCGGCGACTCGGAGAGGTCGGGCGCGCCCGAGTACCAGCGGATGTCGAGCCCCGCCGTCGTCTCCGCGAGCGCCTGGCGCACCCGCGCCGGGTCGACCACGCCCTCCGCGTCCTTGTACGGCGCCAGCATGGCCGAGCGCGACTGGTTGCGGCCGGCCCCGTGCGGACAGAACGACAGGTAACGGTCGTTGTCCGAGCCGAGGACGATGAGGATCTCACGCGCCATGTTGAGCGGGATCAGGCCAACGAGCGGCCGCCCGTCGGGACCGGTCCACGCCGGCGTGGCCCCCTTGCCGTGGAAGTAGGCGTCGCCCCGCTTCCAGACGAAGTTGTGTTCGTTGCCGAGCTGGACGAGTGCGCGCTGGCCGAGCCGGCGCAGGAGGGCATTGTGGATGAGCGCATGGTTCTCGCGGGTCCAACGTGAAACGTACTGCAGGGCATCCCAGTAGGCGCGACCCTCGGGCGAGTCGGCCGGCAGCCACGCGGCGGCATCCGGGATGTCCTTCGCGTTCTCGTCGCACCAGCGCCGGGCTGCGGCCTGGCCGCGCCGGTAGACGTCCGCGCCAAGGCCGCGCGAACCATGATGGGTCACCAGCACGTTGAAGACGCCGTCGCGGCGCACGATCCAGTCCGCCAGTTCCGTCTGGCCCGCCGCCTCCAGCGCAGCGCGCTGCGCATCCGTGAATTGGATACGACCGACGTAGGCAAAGTGGTTGCCGTCGCCCTGGGTGCCGAGGAAGTCCTGCGCGCGGCTGCGCAGGCCGGCCAGGAACGGGTTGTCCCACACCGGCTGTTCGAGCACGGACGAGCCCCACTGGGCGCCGCGCGGACGCCCGCCTGCGCCGAAGTGGGTGAGGGCCTGAAGGTGATCCATCACCTCCCCGGCCGGGTGGTTGGCGGGGAAGAAGGTCGCGAACATCGAGCAGCAGATGTCGGCGGAGTGGGCCCCCGGGATGAGGGCGTTCTCCACCTCGATGCCTCCGCCCACGGGAATGGTGGCGCGGCCGCCTCCCGCCGGACAGGCGTCGGGCATGATGGCGCCGCGCTTCACGACCGGCACGTGCAGTAGTTCCGTCATGCGCTGGCGGGTGGCGGCCACGTTGGCCGCCTCTTCCGGCGTCGCCGCCGCGATGGCCTCGGCGAGGGGGGCGGGTGCGGGACGCGGCAGGATCACCGCGAGTTGCTTCGGGAATTCGGCCTCGAGGGCGGCGAGCACCTCGGCGCGGGCAAGCCCGCCCGCCTCGAGGTCGCGGGCGCGGCGCAGCGCCGGCCCGAGGCGGCGGCCTTCGTGCCAGCCGGCCGCGATGAGATCGCGGGCTTTGATTTCCATGGTCATGGCGGTGTGGGATGGAAGTGAAACGGTGGGGTGGTGGTGACTCCAGTCGGCAGTGCGGACCGGACAGGCGGGTGGGGAAAATGGGACCGGCCCGGACCTTTCGGTCCGGGCCGGCGTTGTTTTCTTGGTTTAGCGGATCGTGCTGCGCACGCGGTAGGCGTCACGTGTCATCCACGCGAGACCCAACACCGCGAGCCAGCCGATCACGAGGGCAACAGCGATCATGGTTGTTGTCCTTTCGTTGTTCGGGGCCTTGCTCCGGGGAGCTTCGGCCGTTGTTCGGAGGCCCCGCCGTCGAGGCCTCCGAAATTGAACCGCGGCTCAGGTCACTCGGCGTCGGAAGACTTCTCCGACGTCCGTCCTCAATGACCGCGGGTAAGGGTGCCGGCGCGGATCGGTCCGCGCCGTAAACTGGCCCCTGCCGGACTCGGGCCGCCGGCTGGCTTCTGCAGGATCCGATAGGGCAAAGCGTTCCCCGGTCTCGGATCGAGAACCGGCGCTTCCTTAAGGAAAGGGATGGGAAAGAACGGGTGCGGAGGCGGAAAACAAAAAACCCACTTCCGGTCGGGAAGTGGGTCGGGACAGGGGCTTCGGTGAAGCCGGGTGTCAGGTTAAACCACTTCCATAGGGACTGCCGCGGTACGCGCGGTGGCCGGAGACCATGCCGAGATCCGTGTTCCGGCACTTCGGCGCCACCAACAACGGCCAGCCGGGGTTGCGGCGGCAGGAGGCGTGAAGGGCGACGGTGTTCATGGCAGGAGAAGGAAAAGGCGGACGAAGGTTTCGAGAGCATGACCTTATCCTAATCCGCGCTTGCCAGCCAGCGGCGTTACCGTAGGAAGCCTGACTATTCAGTCATGTTTGAAACGCTCTTCGCCGAACGCGGCCTGTCGCTCGACCGCCTGAAGGTCCTGATCGAGGTGAGGGACGCCGGCAGCATCGCGGCCGCGGCGCCCGGCGATCCGGTGCGCCAGAGCCAGTACAGCCGGCAGCTGCGTGAGCTGGCGGAGTACTTCGGCAGCGAGGTGACGGAGCGCCGGGGCAAGCAGCTCAAGCTCACGGACAAGGGTGAGCGGCTGGCCGAGCTGGCGCGCGAGCACCTGCGTGCGCTCGAGGAGTTCCGGGCGGAGTGCAAGGGCGAGACGGCAGTGTTCTCGCTGGGGGCGGGCGACAGCCTGATCCAGTGGCTGGTGATTCCCCGTCTGGCCGGACTGCTGGCAGCGTTTCCCGGCACGCGCTTCGCCACCTCGAACCTGCGCACCAACGAGATCGTGCAGCAGCTGGCCGACACGCGGCTCGATTTTGGCATCATTCGCAAGAACGCCATGGCACCCGGCCTGAAGGCGGTTTCGCTCGGGCCGGTCAACTATGCGGCGGTCGTGCCTGAGGCCTTGTCGCGCAACAAGCGTCTGACCCTGGCGCAGGCCTTTGCGGAGCTGCCGCTGGCGACGCAGACCACGGACGGCCAGTTTGCCGGTGGCCTGCGGGACCTCGCCCACGCGCTCGACGTGCCCCTCACGCCGGCGCTGGCCTGCCAGTCGTTTCCGCAGACGATGGCGGCCGTGCGCACCGGCCGCTTTTGGGCGATCGTGCCCGAGCTGGCGCTGCGGGAGCTGCCCGCCGGGCTGGTTCACCGCATCAACGATCCGGCGCTCGGTTCACTGTCCCGCGAAGCGATGCTGGCGTGGAATCCGCGCCTGATCCGCGTGCGGGCCGGGGCGACGCAGGTGGCATCGGCCCTGCAGGCGGCGTTGAAGCTGGGTTAGCGGTCTGGGCGCCTTGCCCAGAGACCTGGGTTACGGTTGGCGTTTCAAGCCCACCCACCAGACCCAGGCGATGAAGACCGGCTGGAACAGCAGGCGCAGCCAGAGCAGGGCGGGCGGGGCGTTTTCGAGTCCGGGCATGCTGCCTTGAAGCGCGACCTGAAGGTTGGCGGGGAACACCGCAATGAGGAGCGCGATGAGACCCCAGGCGGCGGCGCGACGGAAGGGCGGCAGGAGCAGGCCGAGACCGCCGGCGATCTCGGCGGCGCCCGAGATGACGTTGGCCGCCTCCTGGAACGGCAGCCAGGGCGGCATCATGCCGAGGTAAATCTCAGGCGCGAGGAAGTGGTTCACGCCCGCGACGATCATGAAGAGCGCGAGCACCCAGCGGGCGACGGATTGTTTGCGGGTGGAGGGGGCGGGCATGGTTTGAAACTGATACCCATCTGCGCGGTTCTACCGAATGATGGCGGCGACACGCATCGCCGCAGACGCTCTGGCCAGGTTTACTTCGACAGGATCGTCCGCCGGCCCAGTACGGCGCGGTTTTGGCCGCTGATGTAGCGGATTTCGGCGGGGCCTTTTTCGACGGGCATGATGATGCGGCTGGGGGAGCCGCTCTCGGTGTTGGCGTAGCGGCCGACCTGGGCTTCGGGGGCGTTGGCCGGGACGATGGTGAGGTAGTCGCCACGGTTGTTGGGACCTGTCCAGGTGACGGCGATCGTGGAGCCGGCGTCGGCGGACTCGGGGGCGTCGAGGGTGACTTTGGCGGGCAGGAAGGTGATGTCGCGTCGCGCGATCACCCGCGCGCCTTGGGCCGTCATGTAGCGAATCTCTCCCGCGCCCGCGCCCATCGGCGCTTGCACGCGCAGGGGCGAGCCGCGGCTGACGTCGTTGTTGCTGAGGGAGCGTCCGTCAGGAAGGCTTTTGGGCACGACGGTGATGTAGTCACCGCGATTGCTTGGACCGCTCCACGTAATGGAGACATCGCCGCCTTCCACGATCTCCGCGGCGGCCTCGAGTGTGATCGTCGGCACCGTCAGGAGAATGGTCCGGCGTGTGAGCACCTTGTTGTCCTGTCCGGTCTGATACCGCAGCTCCGCGGGGCCATCCTCGGCGAGGGCCTTCACTTCCAGCGGGGAGCCGCGATCGGTGTAGGTGTAGTTGGTGGAGCGTCCGTCCGGCGTGCCGGCGGTCACGATCGTGATGTAGTCGCCGCGGTTGTTGGGGCCGGTCCATTCGACCGGGATCTGCGCGCCGATGTACGCGGAGTCGGGGGCCTTGAGCGTGGCGCCGGCAGGAGTCACGTCGAGCGGAGCGCGGGCGAGGACGGTTTTGCTCTGACCGGTCACGTAACGGACCTCGTAGCGGCCGGCGTCGACGGGCGACGTGAGGGTGGCCGGATTGCCGCGGTCGGTCAGGGTGTAGTTGTCGTAGGCGCTGTCCGGTGCGTCGGGCTTCACGATGGTGAGATAGTCCTCCTTATTGGCCGGCCCGGTCCACTGGACCGAGAGATTGGCACCCGCGAGGACGGTCGGTGCGAAGCTCAGCGTAGCCGCGCCGAGAACCTCCTTGGCGCGCTCGGTGCCGGGGTTCGCGGTTTGCTTGGCCGGAGGAGCGGGCGGCGCGACCGCCGGTGCGGCGGGTTCAGCGGCCGGGGGCGGTGGGGAAGAGGCAACCTCGGGCGGCTGGCAACGGCTGAGAAAGAAAGCGACGAGCGCCAGCAGGAGCAGCAGGAGAACGATGACAATCGTGCGACGGCGGGCGTTCGAGGACATGCCGCGAGCGTGGGAACGGCGAAAGTCGGGCGCAATCGCGAAGCAGGTGCATCCTTTCGGAGGCGCTCAAGGGCCGCGGATGGCTGCGGTTCGGAAGAACCGGCTGGCCCCTCGGAGCGATTACACGCAGCGGAACGGCTAACGTAGGAATCGGCACCCACGGCTGGGTGGCGACCCCGCCCGGTCGGGGGACCGGGCCAGCAGGATTCGAACCCGGCGGGAGGAAATCCAAAGGCGGTAACATGTGCCGCCACTCCTTCTTGGGCTAACTAAGCCTGCTTCCGCGGGTCGCGGTTGTGCTTGAGGTCGGTCCAGTCGACCTTCGGTGCCTTCGGGCTGAGGCCGTTGATGAAGTCCTCGATGTTCGTGTAGCCGTCGCCGTTGGCGTCCTGGGTTGCATCGGCGGGATTCGCCGGGTCGAGGCCGTGTTCCTTCTCCCAGGCGTCGGGCAGCCCGTCGCCGTCGGTGTCCGTGTAAGGTGAACCTGAATACACCGGATAGCCGCCGACCTGGGCGGGATTGGTGATGAAGCCCTTGGTCACGCCCTCGGCGGCCTCGTCGATCCAGCGCTGGGCGTAGCCCACGTCGGCGGCGCGCTTGAGGTCCTCGGGCGTCGCCCGCGCCTCCGCGACCGTGCCGGTGCGGACGTTCTCGATGATGCGCCGGTCGACGGCGTCGCGGCGCGGCAAGGTGGCGCCGGCGTGCTTCAGCACATAGTCGTAGGAGTCGTGGGCGCTCAGGATCGTGAGCGGGGCATGCGGCACGGGCGTGTCCAGCCGGATGGCCTTGAGCACCTCGGCGAGCGGCTTCTGCTGCACGTCGGGTTGCACGCCACCGTCCCAGTTGTCGCGGGTGACGCGTTCATTGCCGACCACGACATTGCCGCTCACATAGGCCTTGCCGAAGTTGTCGACGACGGTGCGGGAGCGTTCGGACTCGGGCTTGAGCAGGCGGTGGCCGATGGGGGCGTTGGTGTTGGTGCCCGGGCCGGGTTTGAAGGTATTGTTGATGATGTTGTAGAGCGAGCGGTGGTCGCCGCCATCGACCGAGCGGTGGCGCCAGTTGAAGATCACGTTGTTCACGAAGGTGAAGTCGTGGATCATGCCGACGCTCGGGTTGCGCCCGGTGTTGGACGCCCAGAGGTTGCGGTGGAAGGAGCTGTTGTAGCCGCCAATGGTCGCGCCAAAGGCGTGGAAGTAGGTGTTGAGCCCTTCGCTGAAGATGGAGTTCTGGATGCTGATGTTGACCGTGGGCAGCTTGAGTTCGGGCGTCTTCGGATCGTTGTCGTGATCGTACATGTGGCGGTACATCGACATGTTTTCGTCGAGGCCCCAGGAGGCGGAGACGTGGTCGATCATGATGTTGCCGATGGGATTGCCGCCGATGGAGTCGTTGCGCTCGGTCACGTCGAGGTTGCCGCGGCGAAAGCGCAGGTGGCGGATGACGACGTCGTGGGTCTCGAGTTCGACGGTGTTGCCGGCGATGCACACGCCGTCACCCGGCGCGGTGTTGCCGGCGAGGGTAAGGTAGGGCGTACGGATGCGGATCTTGTCCTTGAGCTCGATGACCCCGGCGACGTTGAAGATGACGATGCGAGGGCCGACGGCCTCGCAGGCCTCGCGGAAGGAGCCGGGACCGGAGTCGTTGAGGTTGGTGACGACCATGACCCGGCCCCCGCGTCCGCCGAAGGAATACATCCCGCCGCCCTCGGCGCCGGGGAAGGCGGGGATCGTGGCCTGGATCAGGTCGGACGGCTTTTCGGCGCCGGGTTGGTACGGCTTACCCTTGGCCGCCCAAGCGGCGAGCTCGGCCTGCTGGGAGGCAAAGAGGGCATCGGAGCGCTGATCGGCCGCGGCCATGCGCCGGTTGGCGGCGTCCTGAAGGTCTTTCGGCACGCGGGGATAACCTTGGCCGATGAGCAGGGCGGGCAGTGCGAGGGAAGCGGCGAAGAGGTGGCGGAACATCGGAGAAGGCGAAGGATGAATTATGATTTATGAAGGATGAAGATCGGAGGGAGGTCAGAGGCTTGAACCTCAGGGGACGGAAATCGGAGGGTGGAAGCGCCAGCGAGAGCTTCCTGTTATGGGCGTGGGAGGCTCAAGGGGTCTTGCGCCTTGCCTGCATGGCTTTTTCGGCGGCCTTCAGGTCGACGCCGGCGGCGGAGAGGTAGTTGTTGATACGCCCCTTGTACTTGCCGAACCAGCCATGTTTTTCCTCGGAGGATCCCCCGCTGATGGCGTGTTCGCGGGCTTCGTAGAGCCAGGCGTAGATTTGGCGGCTTTGTTCGGGCGTCAGGTTGGGAAGCATTTCCTGATAAACGCGCATGGTGTTCGGTAGCACGCCGTAGGTGAGGCCGTCCTTGACGGCATCGATCTGGGCCGGCGTGAGCTCGGCGGCGAGGCGGCCGAGGAAGCTGGCCGTGGCGGCATGAAGCCGCGCGGCGGCCGACTCGCGGATCTGCACGGTGGTGCGCTCCCGCTCGGCCGGATCGGCGATCTCCTTGGTTAGGGCGAGTCCGTTGTCGCGGTGATCGTGGATCGGACCGAGGGCGGCATAGTGTCCGGCGACGATCTGGGTGACGCGCTCCGTTTTCGCGGCATCGTCGAGCGCGAGCGCGGCGACGAGGCGGGCGGCGCGCTGGACGAGGGCATCGGGCAGCGCAGCGACGGGTGCCGACTCCACGGCGGCGAGCGCCGTCGGGGCGGACCACGGCAAGGCGAGCGCGAGGGCGGCGATCAGCGGGCGGAAGGGAAGACAACGGGCATGCATGGGTGAAAGCAGAGGAAGGGAAAACGCGGGCCGGGACAGGGCCAGCGAAGGCGGTCAGTCAGAAAAAAGCCCGATCCCGGAGGGGGGATCGGGCTGGTGTGAACGAACAATGGGGCGACGGAGACGGGCTCAGAACTTGCCGCTCACGCCCATCGTGATCTGCACGCCGGTGTCGCGGTAGTCGTCCCAGTACGCATAGTTCGGATAAATGCCGGCCTGGTCGTAGCGCTTGGTATCCTGTCCTTCGGAGAAGATATTGCGGGCGCTGACGTAGATGTTGTGCCGGTTGGTGAGCTGGTAGCTGGCGCTCACATCGACGCGGAAGGCTTCGGGGGTGTACGAACCGAGCTGCACCGAGCGACCGTCGGACAGAGTGAACGTACCGACCGTCTGCTTGAGCACGTCTTCCCGCCAGGTTCCCTTGATGTTCAGGTTGAACCGATTGCTGCTGATGTTGAGTCCGCCGGAGCCGAGCCGGGAGGCGGCGGGGCGGGCGGAGATGCGGGTCGTGTTGGTTTCCTTGCGATCCGAGTAGGAGTACGTGGCGAAGAAGCGCACGCGGCGGCCCCAATCGCCGAGGGCGGGAATGAAGCGCAGGTCCTGGGCAGCCGAGACTTCAACGCCGTCGACACGGCCCGTGCCGGAACCGTTCTCCGAGGTCAGAATCTCCCAGTCCTGGTAAGCGGACGGGTCGAGATTCAGCGAGGCCATGATGGCGTTGAACTCCGGTGTGCCGCTCAGGGTGGTGAACGTTTCAGTGAAGTTCTTGATGTTCTTCAGATAGTACGAGGCGCTGAACTTGCCGCCGAAGTCGGTGTAATACGCGAGTTCGAAGTCCCAGTTCTGCGAGCTCTCGGGCAGGAGGTTCGGGTTGGCGACGGTGATGCGGCCGGCCGGGAAGGCGTTCGGGTCGGTCGCTTCCTCAACGCGGAAGTCGTTCTGATTGCCGGAGAGCAGGCCGCGGGTGGAGTCCTCGATGGCGATGCGGCCGGAGGCCACGGAGTAGGCGACCTTGGCGACGAGCTTCTTGGTCACATCATAGGCGACGTTGATGCTGTAGTTCGGATCACCCTCCGACTTGCCGTAGACCGGGGACAGGGCGCGACGCTGGAGCCGGGCGCCCTCGATCGAGCTGCTCGCGACGACGGCCGTCGGGAAGGCGATGGCCTTGGCCGAGAGGTCGCTGCGCAGGGCAGTACCGGTGGGGGTGGTGGCGAACAGCGGCGAGTTCGCCTGGTCGATGCGGACGCTGCCGTCGCCGCCGACGATCGTCGTGTTGCGATAGAGCGTGCCGTCCGGATTCTTCACGTAGTTCCAGCGGGCGTCGCCCTGCGGTCCGGCGCCTTCGCGCTCAATGGTCTCGTCGCGCAGGCCGGCGACGAACTTGAGCCGGTCGTTGAGCGCGCGGCCCTCGATCATGGCGTACCAGGCCTTGCGCTCCTCCTTGAGGTACTTGTTCTGGCCGACGAAGCTGTAGTAGTTCTCCACCTCGTCCGCGGCCTGGATCTGGAAGTTCTGCGGATTGGCGGAGAAGATGTCGTACAGCTTGTAGGTGCTGATGAACTGCTGCGGAGCGAAGCCCCAGCCGGGCGAGCGGCCGGTGTAGGTGTCATCGAGGTAGTCGTTGACGGCGAGGGTGGGGCCGACGTAGGTCGTGCGGTAGTTCGTGCCGAGGCCCCACTTTTCCTTGATGCTCTCGTCGTAGCGATAGCCGGTCTTGAAGGAGAGGCGGACGGCGTCCCAGGGTAGGAAGTCGAGTTCGCGCTGCACGTCGAGCTGGAGCAGGGTGTTGTCATCGGCGGATTCGGCGTTGCCGGAGCGGCCGCGGATGGTGGGGGACTGCCAGTTGGCGAGCTGGGTGTAATCGAACGGATTCAGCTGCAGGCCGGTGCGGTCGTAGACGAGGATGCGGCCGGGCACGCCGTCGCGGATGTCCTCGAAGCGCATCGTACCGATGTTGGCGGAGAGCTCGGCGGCGGAGAAGTGACCGTTCTCGAAGTCCTTGAACGAGGCGCGGGAGCGGGAGCGGTTGGCGAGGGCGGTGATGTCCCAGGCGCCCTTGCGGTAGGTCGTCTTCAGGTAGGCGCTGTGGGTGATGCCCTCCTTGTCGCGCGAGGTGATGTCCATGCTCAGCGAGTTGCCGGGATTGAAGGTCGTGTTGTTGGCCGACTGGGACGCCACGAGGTAGGGCAGCGAGTAGGTGTAGTCGGCGCCCCAGTCCTGGGGCCGCTGGATGCGGAACTGGATGCGGCGGTCGGTATCGGAGGCCTCGTAGATCGACAGCTGGTAGTTCGCGGCGACGGAGAGGCCGTCGAACGGCTTCCAATCCAGCTTCATCGAGGCGGAGTGGGTGCTGGAGGTGCGCGGGCTGTCGGTGATGGACACGCGCTCGAGGAACGGATTCTCGAGGCTGGCGATGCCGTCGGCGTTGCTCACCGGCGTGTTGTTGGCGCCGCCGAAGGGCCGTCCGTCATAGGTGACGGTCGCGGTGCGGTACTCGGGACGCAGCCGGCGGTTGGCGCTGTACTGGCTGAAAGAGGAGGCGGTCAACGTCAGGCCGAGCGAGCGGTTGATCGGCTTGATGTAGGTCATCTCGAAACCCGGCTGGCCGGCGAAGACCTTGTCGTCCGTCGCACCGATCACCTTCTTGAAGGGATTCGGCTCCTCCGAATTGATCACGACGTACGCCTTGTAGCTGAAGGAAGGGCGGGCGTACTCGAAGGCGGACTTGGAGATCAGGTTGATCTGCCCGCCGACCGAGTTCATCGGCATGTCGGGCGTGGCGACCTTGATGAGTTCGACGCGCGAGGCGTTGTTGATCGAGAGCATGTCGAGGCCGACCTGGTTGGTCAGGCTCGCCTGCGAGGCGCTGGTCACGGGCACGCCGTCGATCATGATGGCGGTGTCCTCGGGGCCGAAGCCGCGCACCGAAATGCCGAAGGCGTCGGTCGGGGCGATGTAGGTGCCGCCGTACTCGAGTTCGACGCCGGGAAGGAACTTGATGAACTCGCCGACGTTGCCACCCGGGATCTCGCCGAACTCCTCGGTCGAGACAACGTTCTTGATGTTGACCGACTGGCGTTCGGCGTTGATCGCGATCTCGGCCGCGTTCTTGAAGCGGTCGCCCTCGACCTTGAACTCGTCGAGCACGATCGTGCCGTCCGCCTGGCGGCGGACGTCGCCGCCGAGGCTGAAGTCCTTCTGCACCGAGCCGCCGGCCGTGACGGTCACGGACTCGGACAGGTTGTCGAGGCCGATGTATTCAACCTGCAGTGACGCGGTGCCGGCCGGGACGTCGCGCAGCACGTATTCGCCGAAATTGTTGGTCGTGGCGGACAGGTTGGTGCCGGGCACGCGCACCACGACGTTGGGCAGGTAGGTGCCGGTGGCGGCGTTGAGCACGCGGCCGGAGATGGTGCCGGTTTCGCCGGATTGGGCGAGGGCGCCGGTCACCCCGCTCAGGCTGAGCAGGGCGGCCAGCAGCACGCCGCGCGAAGCCCGGAAGGCCCGGCGGCGCGAAGAGGTGGGGGTCAGTGGTGTCTTCATGGGGGTTGGGTCTGGTAACGTTACGTGGTCGTGGGAAGGGGACAGTGCACGCAGGCGCGCCGGGGCGGCTTCGAAAGCAGGGTCGGGGCAGGGCTTGCGGGGTGAGCGCAATGTACCGTATAAATAGGCACCCTTCTTCCGAGAAATCCGCGTAATCTCCCGGTATACTAAGACGGGCGTTGGCACCCGCCGTCGGAATGCCGGAAGGCGCCGTCGATTGGCGTCAGGGCGTGGGCGTAGGCGTGATCTGCACGTCGTCCACGTCGAAGGTGGCGCGGGGGCTGCGGCGGTCAGCCCCGGGCAGATCGCGTCCGCCGTAGCCGCGATCGCGGTACGGGCCCGTGCGGAAGGAGAGACGTTCCACCGTCGCGACCGGATCGGTAAAGAAGGCAGGCCGGGGCAGGGGCGAGGTGCCGTCGATCAGGACGGTGCAGCGATCGGCCGCGGGGTCGGCGGGAATCTCCAGCGCAATGGTGTGCCACTGGCCCGCGGTATAGGGACCGGCGTCGAGCCACTGGCCTTCGTGGCAGGCGCGGATGCGTCCGTCTCCTTCAAAGGCGAGTCGGACCGGCCGCGCGCCGGCGGCGTCGAGCAGGTCGATTTCAAACCGGGCGTTGGCCTGGGCGGCGCGCACGCGGAACGAGAGCTTCACGCCGTGGGTGGCGGGGAACACCTTCACCGCGCGGGCATAATCATAAGGGTCCTCGTCGACGAGGCGGAGCACATGATTGGCCCCGGGGCCGTCGTCGGCCCGGACCACGCGCACTGGCGCCCACTGCGGGCTGTAGATGTTCCACCCGGCGGGCAGCGTCCCCGGGGCGGTTTCCGAGAAGGTCTCCTGTACCGGGCCGGAGGCGGTCGTCGCCACGGGGACGGGCACGCGGGCGAACCAGATGTCCTCCTTGTTCACCGAATAGGTCAGGTAGAAGGCGCGGTCGTGGTCGGGGGGCGTGCCGTTGCCCTCCTCGATGCCGCGCACGTACTGGGGGCCGAGGTTCTTGAGATAGCCGCCGAAACGCTGGTCGGGCAGTTCGCCGTGAACGGCGTAGAGTCCGCGGAACACCTCGCTGTCATCGCTGAGCATGAGGGCGAGCGGATGCCGGTTGCGGTCGGTGGGGTTGAGCACGAGCCCGTAGCGCCCGTCGGCCATGCGCTGCAGCCAGTACTTGGAGCCGTTGTTGGGCAGGTTGGTCCCGAATGACTTGTTCTCCCACGTCTCGCCGCGGTCGCGGGTGGTGGCGACGACCCGGTTCTTCCAAATGCCGAGCACGGAGCCGTCGGGCCGGGTGACGGTCGAGGCGGCCTTGCCGCGGAAGCGGTAGAACCCCGTCTCGTCGAACTGCTCCTCCTCCCACCACTGCACGGTCATGAGCCGGTCAGCCAGCAGGGCCTCGCAGGCGGCGACGAAGCCGGCGTCGGCGGCGTCACGATAAAACGGATACGGCAGGCGGAAGCCGGGCAGCTTCGAGTGCGGATTGGCCCGGATGACGTGGATCGGGCCGAACGAGCCGTCGGCGCGGACCTCGCGCACCACGCGGCCGAGACCGGTGCCGTCATTGGGCGACGGTTCGAAGCCGTGGAACGCGAGCACGAGCAGGCGTCCGTTGGGGGCGACATAGAACCCCATGCGCTGGTGGGCGAGGGTGTGCTTGCCATCCGGCAGCGGCAGCGAAGGAAAGACCACGCGGGGTGCCTCCCAGGTCAGACCGTCCGTGGAACTCGTCAGCGAGGTGCTGCAGGGCGACTGATGCTCGGACACCGGTCCGCTCAGGTACTCGAGCCAGAAGCGTCCCTGCCAATAACACAGCATCGGCGCGTGCAGGTAGGTGTCGGTGAGCCCGTCGGCATGCGCCGGCGCGGCGCGGTTGGCGCGATACACCTGCACCGTGTGCACGCCCACCACCGGCGGCAGCCCGCCGTCCTGCGCGGTGGTCACGCGCACCTCGCCCTCGAACCGGACCGGCGGCGGCTCGGCTGCGGGCAGGGTGATCCCGGCGGCGAGGAGGGTGGCGGCGAGCGAAGCGAAGCGGAGACGGGCGTTCATGCTGAAGAAGGCCAAGGCGTGGGGCGGATTACCGGGCGCGCGACCGGGCGAGGGCGGCGCCGAGCTTGAGGGCCTCGATCAACGAGCGCGGATCGCCGCGTCCGGTGCCGGCGTGGGCAAAATCCGTGCCGTGCTCCACCGAGGTGCGCACGATCGGCAGGCCGAGTGTGACGTTCACCCCGCGCCAGATGCCGAGCATCTTTGCCGCGACGTGTCCCTGGTCGTGATACATGGCCACCGTGCCGTCGAACTCGCCCTGGGCGGCGCGGAAGAAGACCGTGTCGCCCGGATGGGGTCCCGACACGTCCATCCCGCGCCGGCGTGCCTCCGCGACCGCGGGCGCGATGAACTCGATCTCCTCGGTGCCGAAAAGTCCGCCTTCGCCGGCATGCGGGTTGAGTCCGGCCACAGCCAGCTTCGGACTCCCAACGCCGAGCCGTTGCACGGCCTCGTGGGTGAGCTGCAGGACCTTGAGAATGCGTTCCGGGCGGACACGGTCGATCGCCTGGCGCAGGGACACGTGGGTGGACACGTGGCTGACCCGCAACTTGTCCGCCACCAGCATCATGGTGGCGCCGGGCGCCCTGCAGACCTCGGCCAGCAGTCCCGTGTGTCCGTCGAAGGCATGGCCGGCGGCGTTGAGGGCGGCCTTGTTGAGCGCCGAGGTCACGATGCCGTCCACCCGCCCGTCGAGGGCGAGGCGGGCGGCTGCGACCACGGATTCGTAGGCGGCCTGGCCGGCGGCGGCCTGAACCTCGCCCCGGCGCAACTGCGCGAGGTTGACGTTGTGCTGGTCCAGCACGACGAGGCGGTCCGGTCCGAACGTCGCCGCCTCCGGTGTATCCACCGTATGGATGCGAGCATCTGTGCCGGTGAAGGCCCGGGCGGCGTCGAGCACGGCGGCGTCGCCGACCACGAGGGGGCGGCAGACTGCGAGCACGGCGGGATCGGTCAGCGCACGGGTGATCAGTTCGGGGCCGGTTCCGGCGGGATCGCCGAGGGTAATGGCGAGCAGGGGGCGGGCGTCGTTCATGCGGGAGAGGCGGAGGGGAAGAGGCGGGCGCGCAGGGCGGCCGGCCAGGGATAGGATCCGGGTTTCACGGTGACCCGCAGCGACGGTGCGTCGCCGGGTTCCGCCGTCACCACGCCGCCGCCCCAGGTGCGCACCACGCGCAGGCGGCGCCAGCCCGCCGAGCCGGCCACCGCGGCGGCTGTGGCGCCGCCTTCGACGATCAGATGCAAAGGGCGGCCGGCGTAGGCGGCCGTGATCGAGGCGCCGAGGGCGGCGAGCGCGTCGGTCACCGCCTGCGACACCTCCGGCTGGCGTGCGACCTCGCCGGCGACGAAGGCGACGGCCGTACCATGGGATTCCAGCTGGCCGCGCACGCGGGCAATCCAGCGGGCGAGCGGGGTCGGGTCGAGTTCCTCCCGGGCAAGGGGCACGGCCGGACCTTGGGCGGCGAGCGCGCGTTGGGCGGGGATGGCGGTGCCGCTGATGAGCAACGTGGGAACTTCGGGTGCGTCCTGGGCCGGGCCCGGAGCGGTGGCGCGCGCCGGTGGCAGCAAGGCGCCGAGGAAGGCCGCCGAGCCGGCGGCCAGCACGCCGGCCCCGGCGACCCTTGCCCAGGTGGCAAGGTCGCGCGCACCCGCGGCGTTACCCACCACGAGGCCTTGGGCGGGCAGGGGCGCGCCGGGGTCGACGATGACGGTGCTGCCGGCGCCCGGCCAGGGGCCGACGAGGCGCCCGACATGATCAGTGCGCGCCGGATGATGCGGGTCGCGGGCGAATGCCGTCTGGTGCAAGGGCACGCCGGCGACGGTGTAGTGGCCGTTCACGACGTGCCGGTGCAGGTCAGGATTGGCTGCGACGAGGAGCACGCGGGACACGCCGCGCACCTCGGCCAGTGCGGCCAGTTCGGCGGCGACCGGACCGCGCAGGACCGAGTCGGTCTTCTTGAAGAGCGGCACCCCGGCGGGAAGGGCCTTGGCGAACGCGTTCACCTGCGCCGCGGCGGCGGCGGGCGGGAGAAAGCGGGTTTCGGTGCTGAAGACCCGCAGTTCGCCCAGGGCGGGTTCGCCCGAATCAGGCTCAAGGCAGACCTCGGCCCGCAGACCGCGGTCGGCCCCGAGGCCGGCGACTTCGCAGGCGCCGGTCAGGTCGTCGGCAAGGACCACGCGGGGTATCATGGGGCAGGCAGTGTGGCGAAGCCGCCGGAGGGCGGCTAGACCGAAACCGCTTCCCGCACGGCAAAGTCGGCACGCAGGGCGTCGCGCTGCGCCGAGTTGAGACCGGTGAGTGGTGGAAACAGATCGGCGCCGCAGACACCCTGGAGCGAGAGGGCGTATTTGAGTCCGGCCAGGTAGTGGCCCAGGGTGTGGCCGCGTTGCAGCCGCGTCGCCGTCGCATCGAGTTTGGGTTGGAGGGCGGACGCTGCCTCCCAATCCTCTGCCTGCGCGAGGCGCCAGAACTCCGCCCAGTCGGCCGGCGCGAGGTTGGCGGCGCTCGGAATGACCCCGTGAAAGCCGCCGCGGATCGCCGCCGTCGCCTGGGCGGCGATGCCCATGAGCAGGGCGAAATTCGGGCGCCCGCCGAGGCGGCGGACTACTTCCAGCCAGCGACCCTCCGTACCCTCGGAGTCCTTGTAGCCGATCACGTGGGGCAGGTGGGAAAGTGTCTCCACCACGTCGAGCGGGACCGAGTGATGCGTGGCCACGGGGATGTTGTAGAGCATGAGCGGGCCGGCCACACCGTCGTGCACGCGGCGGAAGTAGGCCTCGATCTCCGCCGGAGTGAGCGGGTAGTAGCCGGGAACGAGGGCAACGACTCCGTCTGCGCCGAGTTCGAGGTAACGGCGGCCGGCGGCGATGGTGTGCGTCACGCAGGTGTCGCCGATGCCCGCGTAGACCGGCACGCGGCCGGCGGCGGCGCGCACCGCGGCGTCGACCAGGGGGCCGCGTTGGCGGGCGGGCACCGAGGCGGCCTCGCCCGTGGTGCCGAGCACGAAGATCCCGAGCCCGTGGCGGGCAAGGCGGTCGGCGAGGCGCGTGGCGGCGGCGAGATCGACGTCGCCGGCGGGCGTGGCCGGCGTGACCATGGGAACGATGACACCGTGATGGCGGGAGGAGGTCTTCATGCAGAGGGAGCGGCAAACGCAGCTTCGTAGATGGCGAGGGCGTCGGCCGGGGTGAGCGGCCGCGGGTTGTTCTTGAGCAGACGGGTGACGGTGAGGGCGCTCTCGACCAGGGTGGGTAAGTCCGGGCGCGAGAGCCCGTGCGTGGCGAGGCCAAGGGGTACGCCGCAGGCGCGCATCAGGGCCGTGAGGCGCCCGGGCAGTTCCGCGGCCGTGGTCGTGTCATCGCGCCCACCCGCGGCGCCGAGGGCGCGGGCGAGGGTGGCGTACCGCGCCGGCATCGCGGGCACATTGAACGCGATGACCGCCGGCAGCAGCAGGGCGATGGAGAGACCATGGGCGAGGTGGAACCGTCCGCCGAGCGGATACGCGAGCGCGTGGACGGCGGCGGTATTCACCGGACCAAGACAGAGTCCACCCAGCAGGCTGCCGGTCGCCACGGCGGTGCGGGCCGCGAGGCGGGAGCCGTCGTGCACCGCGGCCGGCAGCCAGGCGCCGATCAACTCAACCCCGCGCAGCGCCCACACGTCGGTGAACGGATGTGCGGCGAGGTTGGCGTAGGCTTCGAGGCAATGGCAGAGGGCGTCGATGCCGGTGGTGGCGGTGAGGGCGGGGGGCAGGGAAAGCATCAGGGTCGGATCGACCAGCGCCGCATCCGGCACCAGGTCGGGGCTGATGACCGCCTTCTTGGTGCACGAGGCGTCGTCGAGCAGCAGGGCGTTGGGCGAGACCTCGCTGCCGGTGCCGGCGGTGGTCGGCACGCAGACCAACGTCGTGCGCCGGCCCGCGAGCACGCCGATGCCATAGAAGGCGGTCACCGGTTCGGACCGGTCGTGCAGGGCGGCGACGAGCTTGGCCACATCCAGCACGCTGCCGCCGCCGACGGCCACCACGAGGTCGGGCCGGAAGGCGGTCGCCTCGGCCCGCTTTCGCTCGCAATCGGCCGTGGTCGGCTCGGGCGGCACCGGCGTCGACACGGCGACAGCCACGCCGTGGTCTTCCAGCACGGTTCGCAGACGGCCAAGCGGCTCCCGCGTCGACGGCGATCCGACGAGGAAGGCCCGCGCGGACCACGTTGACCTTAGCAAGGCGCGCAGGCCCTCGATGGCCTGGCCCGGGCCGATGGCCATGAGGCGCGGCTGGCGCCAGAGCAGCGGTGCAGTCAGGTCGTGCGGCATGGTCAGGAGGTCCGCGCCGCCGGGCGCGTCGCGTACACGAGATCGTCGATCCGGTCCGGCCGGTAGCCGCCCCAGACTTTGCTGACGGTGTAGCCCACGCCGAACACCACGGTGTGACCGAGCAGGCCGATGAAGATCGGGTTGAGCGGGAAATTGAGCCCGGCGTCCAGGATCGGCGTCGCGCCCGAAGTCAGCGTACCCCAGGCGGTGAACAGCGCGCAGGCGGCCAGTCCGGCGTAGCATCCGCGGCGGGTCGCGGTGCGGGTGAAGAAGCCGAGGAAGAACAACCCGAGCATGCCGCCGGAGAGGATCGCCGCGATCGTGACGGCGCGCTCCATGATCGTCGCCGCCTCGCCGCGAGGCGCCATGAGCAGGGCCGTGCCGAGGGCAAGCGCGCCGCCGCCCGCCACGGCCAGCCGGCCGGTCCGCACCTTGGCGCGGTCGGAAAGATGCGGGCGGAAATGCCCGACGAGGTCCGAGGTGAACGCGGTGGCGACGCTGTTGAGATCGGGACTGATCGACGACATCGACGCGGCGAGGATGGCGGCCAGCATCAGGCCAACGAGTCCGGCGGGCAATTGGTGCACGATGAAGTGCGGCACCACCTCGTCGCTCACGGCCGGCGGCGGCGCTCCGGTCAGGGCATAGTAGCCGTAGAGGCACGCACCGATGGTCATGAACGTGGCCCACACCGGCACGCAGATCAGGCCGTTCCAGAGTGCACCGCGGGCCGCGTCGGTGTCGGTGCGGGCGATGAGGTAACGTTGCACCATGTGCTGATCGGCGATGTAGCGCCGGCCCCAATTGACCGCGTAGGCGAGGATCAACAGCCACTGCGTCGTGTGGTCGGGGTTGACCAGGCTCTCCCACGAGAACGCGAAACTGCCGAGGCTGAACCGTCCCGCCTCCCAAGCCGCCCCGAGCACCGCCCCGGGAGGGCCGGCCTCGGGCGCCCACAGCAGGCGGACGGCGATGAGCACGGCGGCCGCGATGAACACCCCGCCTTGCACGACGCTCGTCCAGACGATCGTGCGCATCCCGCCGACCAAGGTGTACGCCACGGTGAAGGCGGCGAGGGCCCAGACCACGTCGGTCAGCGCCCATCCGGTCATGACCGAGACCGGTACGGCGGTCGTGAGCAGCGTGACGCCGACATCGAAGAGCCGGTCCGCCACGAAACAGCCCGACGCGTAGAGCCGGCCGCCAAGCCCGAAGCGCGCGCCGAGGTACTCATAGGCGCTCATCTTCACCTGGCGCCGGTAGAACGGCACGATCACCCGCGCGACAAACACCAGCACCAGCGGCAGCGTCAGGCTGCCGAGGAGCAGAATCAGACCCTTCTCATACGCGGTCGCAGGATGTCCGACCAGGGTGTTGCTGCTGATCAACGCCGCCATCATGGCCATCGCTACCGCCCATCCCGGCATGGACCGTCCGGCCACAAAGTAATCCTCCGCCGTCGTCGTCCGGGTGCGCCGCGCGCAGACCACCGTGATGCCCGCAATCACGGCGGCGTAGGCGAGCACGAAGGATAGATCGAGGGCGGTGAGGTTCACAAAGGCGCGAAAACGGACAGGAGAGGGTGGGGGCAGGCGACATCGGGCGGGGTGGCCCCGACGCCGTGCAGCTTAGCCGATGGTTTCCCGACAGTGCTGCCCGCTTTAGGAGCAAAAGTTGCGGCATCGTAAGTATGGATGGGGCGTTGCGTGGCTCGCGTGGCCCGTGGTTTGGGATCTTACGATCACGGCAGTCTTTGCCAGAAATGCGGCAGAATATATCGTTATAACTGACTACGTTGATGCCGTCGCCAACCTTGTGCCCTCGACTGTCCGCAGACATGGGGTTCGCGGCCGTCCCACCCCAAGGGATGCTTCCTCTGGTGCCTGCGTCGATCCCGTCGACAGGTCGCCATCGACCTTGTCCTTCGACTTCGTTAACCCTTCCGACGTCCGATGTTTTCCCTGCCCCGTCCGTGCACCGCCGCCTTGGGTGGAACGGTGTTCTCCGTCGCCTTGCTCCTGGCTCCGGCTGAGGTTGCGGCTGCGGCGCCGGTTGTGCCGGCTTTCCCCGGAGCGGAGGGGGCGGGCGCCGTGACACGCGGCGGTCGCGGCGGCCGGGTCATCTACGTGACCAACCTGCAGGACCGCGGTCCGGGTTCGTTCCGAGACGCCGTCGAGGCCGCGGGACCGCGCATCGTCGTGTTTGCCGTGAGCGGACGGATCGAGCTGCAGTCGCCTGTCGTCATCCGGCATCCCTTCCTCACCATCGCCGGCCAGACCGCGCCGGGTGACGGCATTTGCATCAGCGGGGACACGACCACGATCGACGCCTCCGATGTCGTGATCCGTTACCTGCGCTTCCGCCGCGGCAGCCTCACCCGCCGCGACGACGCCCTCAACGCCGTGCACTCGCCCGGACGCATCATCGTTGACCACTGCTCGTTCAGCTGGGGTCTCGACGAGAACGTCTCGCTCTACCGTTACATGAAGCCGGACGGGAAAGGCGGCTTCGAGAAACGGCCCATCGAGGATGTCACCATCCAGTGGTGCATCTCCAGCGAGGCGCTCGACCTGAACAACCATGCCTTCGGTGCCACCTGGGGCGGACGGCGCGCTTCGTTCCACCACAATCTCTTCGCGCACAACACCGCCCGCAACCCGAGCATCGGCTGGGGTGACCAGATCGATTTTCGCAACAACGTGCTCTTCAACTGGCGGCACCGCACGATCGACGGCGGCGACAGCACCTCCGTGGTCAACCTCGTGGCCAATTACCTCAAGCCCGGTCCGGCCACGCCCGCGGGCGACGTGCGCCACCGCCTCGCCAAGCCGGAAGCCTTCCGCACCTTCCACGAGCGGCCCGAGCCCGGCTTCTGGCACGTCAACGGCAACGTCGTCGAGGGCAACGCCGCGGTCACGGCCGACAACTGGGCTGGCGGCGTGCAGTACGGCGGCGAAACCGCGCAGGCGGCCGAGGTGGAGCGCCTGATCGCGGAGGGCCGCACCCGCGCGCCCTGGCCGATGCCGTCCGTCCGCACCACGTCCGCTGAGGAGGCCTACGCGGACGTGCTCGCCCGTGCCGGCGCCACGCGGCCGCGCCGCGACGCCGTCGACGAGCGCATCGTCCGCGAGGTCGCGTCGGGACGGCCCACCTTCGGCCACGGCATCGTCAAGGTACACACCGACGTCGGCGGCTGGCCGCAGTACCGGTCGCTGATTCCGTTGGTCGACACGGATCGCGACGGCATGCCCGACGCCTGGGAGCGCCGCTACGGCTTCGATCCGCACAATCCCGCTGACGGAATCGCCGATCCCGACCGCGACGGCTACACCAGTGTCGAGGAGTTCCTCAACGGCACGGATCCGCGCGTCTTCGTCGATTACACCGATCCCGCCCATAACGTGAACACCCTCTGACGATGCGGCGCATCCGATCCGTCACGACTTCCCTCGTCCTCGGCGTGCTCGCCGGTCTCCCGGCCGCCGCCGCGCCGGCCGTGCTCAAGCCGGACGACTTTGCGCGCCACGCCGCCCACTTCGCCACGGCCGAGCAGGAGACCGTCGTCAACCTCGTGCCCGATGCGGCCGCCTGGGACTGGCTCAAGGACCGCGTGCCGCTCTTCACCTGCGCCGATGCCGACGTGGAGGAGATCTACTGGTACCGCTGGTGGGCGCTGCGCAAGCAGCTCACCCGCGACGCCAAGTCCGGCCACCGCGTCTTCACCGAGTTCATCAACCGTCCCCAGCCCGTGAGCAGCGCCCTCGGGCATCACCTCATGGAGGGCCGCTGGCTGCGCGACCCTGCGCCGCACGACGAAACGCTGCTGTATTGGTTGCGTGGACACGAAGGCGGGCCGCAGCCGCACCTGCGCAAGTACTCGCAATGGCTCGCGTTCGCGGTCTGGTCCCGCTGGCTCGTCACGCAGGACACGACTGCCGCCCTCGGTCTGCTCGACGACCTCGTCGCCGACTACCGCGCCTGGGAGCAGGCGCACCGGCGTCCCGACGGCCTCTTCTGGCAGGCCGACGTCTGGGACGCGATGGAGGAGTCGCTCAGTGGCGGCCGTCACGTGAAGAACGTGCGCCCGACCCTCTCTGCCTACATGGCGGGCAACGCCGCCGCGCTGGCCGAGCTCGCCCGCCTCGCGAAGCGCGACGGCCTCGCGCAGGAGTTCGCGGCCAAGGCCCGGTCCCTGCGCGAGGCCGTGGTCGCCACGCTCTGGGACGAAGAGCGCGTCTTCTTCACCTCGCGCACCGAGTCACTCGAACGCATCCCGGTGCGCGAGCAGATCGGCTTCATTCCCTGGTACTTCTCGCTGCCTCCGCCTGGCCAAGGCTACGAACGCGCCTGGGCGCAGTTGACCGACGAGCACGGCTTCCGCGCGCCGTTTGGCATCACCACCGCCGAGCGCCGCGATCCGCGCTTCCGGTCCCACGGCGTCGGCACCTGCGAGTGGGACGGCGCCGTCTGGCCCTTCGCCACCTCGCAGACACTCACCGCCCTCGGCCACGTGCTGCGCGACTATCCGCAGGACACCGTCACGCGCCGCGACTACCTCGACGCCTTCCTCACCTACACGCGCTCGCACCGCTTCGACGGACACGCCTACATCGGCGAGTACCTGTGCGAGACGACGGGTCAGTGGCTCAAGGGCCGCCATCCGCGCAGCTCGTGGTACAACCATTCCACCTACGCCGACCACGTCATCACGGGTATCGTCGGCCTGCGGCCGCGCGCCGATGCGGTGCTCGAAGTCGATCCGCTCCTGCCCGACGGCACCTGGCCGTGGTTCTGCCTGGATAACGTGCGCTATCACGGACGTGACGTGACCATCCTTTGGGATCGCGACGGCACGAAGTTCAACCGCGGCGCCGGTCTGCGCGTGCTCGTCGACGGCCAAGAGGTTGCGCGCGCGCCCACGCTGCAGAAGCTCGTCGTGCCGCTGCCATGAGGACGACCTTCGTCAGACACGCCCTCACGCTGGCGCTGCTTCCAGCCGCCGCCCTCGCGAAGGAGTTCCCGTCGCCGGTGCGCGCGGGCGACGACGGACGGCTCGTCTACGAGATCGCGGAGAACGGAGACCGCGTGCCCGATTTTTCGCATGCCGGCTACGGCGGCGGCGGGGTGCCGATCCCGCACGTGCCTGCGCGCGTGCAGGTGGCCCCGGCCGACGGTGATGATGGCGCGCGCCTGCAGGCGGCGATCGACCATGTGTCATCGTTGCCTGCGGATGCCGAGGGCATCCGTGGCGCCGTCCTGCTCGCTCCCGGACGCTACGACCTGGCCGGACAGCTGAAGATCCGCACCAGCGGAGTCGTGTTGCGTGGCTCCGGTCGCGAGGCTGATGGCACGGTGCTGGTCGCCACGGGGACGGACCGGCGCGCGCTGATCGAGGTGGCGGCCCACGATGTCCGGCGGCCGTTGCGCGACGCCGTGGCGATCACCGACCCGTACGTGCCGGTGGGGGCGGTGAGGCTGACCGTGGTCGATGCCGCCGGATTTGCCGTGGGTCAGCGGGTCACGGTGGAGCGGCCGAGTCCGGAAACATGGATCGCCGCCGTCGGCATGCTCGAAGCACCGGCGCGGCAGCCGTATGCCTGGCGCCCCGGTGCGTTCAACGTGACCTGGGACCGGACGATCGTCGCGATCGACGGCGCCGCGCTGACGCTCGACGCCCCGCTCACCACTGCGCTCGAGGACCGCTACGGCGGCGCCGTGCGCCCGTATGTGCAGGAGGGCTACATTCGTCATGTCGGTGTCGAGAACCTGCGCTGCGAATCGGCGTACGATCCGGCCAATCCGCACGACGAGCAGCATGCCTGGAACGCGATTGACCTCCACGCCGTCCGCGACGGCTGGGTCACCGATGTGACTGGCGTGCACTTCGCTGGTAGCGTCGTGCAGGTAGGCGTCAAAGTGGAGCGCGTGACCGTGCAGGACTGCGCGGCGCTCGCGCCCGTGTCCGAACGCGCCGGCTACCGCCGCCTCGCCTTCCATGCCCGCGGCCAGCAGGTGCTCTTCCTCCGCTGCACGACCGAGTTGGGCGGCAACGATTTCACCGTCGGCTACCTCGCCGCCGGACCGAACGTTTTCCTCGACTGCACCGCGCGCGAGACGAGCGGCTTCAGCGGCTCGATCGGCAGCTGGGCCTCCGGCCTGCTCTTCGATGGCGTGCGCCTCGACGGCGGAGCGCTGCGCCTCGACAACCTCGAAACCTGGAACCAGGGCGTCGGCTGGAGCGCGGCCAACTCCGTCCTCTGGGGCAGTGAGGCCTCGACCATCGTCTCCCGTCGTCCGCCCGGCGCCCACACCTGGGCCGTCTCCGTCTGGGGTCAGTTCGTCGGCGACGGACGCTGGACGGGCACCAACACCTTCCCCGAGCCGCGCTCGCTCTACCGCGCGCAGCTCGCCGAACGCCGCGGCCAGGCCGGGTTGGCGGCGCTCGAGCCGCGCCGCTACACGGAGCAGACCTTTGCGCCCGTGCCGCTGCTCGAGGCGGCGATCCCCGATCTCGCGGCGCGCCTCGCATCGAAACCGCCGGAGCCGGGTCGTCCGCTGAGCCTGCGCGACGGCATCCTCTACGTTGGCGACGCCGTCCTCTCGGGCAAACAGACTGCCGGCGCGTGGTGGCTTGGCCGTCTCGAGCCGGCGCGGGCTGGCGAGTACGGTCCGGCGCTTACCCGCTTCGCGCCAGGTCGCACCGGACCCGGGCTGACCGACGAGATTCCGTCGGTCGCTGCCGCGATGCAGCGCGAGGGTCAGGTTGCCTTTCGCCACCACTATGGACTCTGGCACGACCGCCGCCGCATCGATCACCAGATGATCCGCCGACCCGATGCGGACGTCTGGCCGCCGTTCTTCGAACAGCCCTTCGCCCGGACCGGCCGCGGTCGCGCCTGGGATGGACTCAGCTTGTACGATCTCACGCGTTACAACCCGTGGTACTTTGCCCGGCTCCGCGCCTTCGCAGCGGAGGCGCGCCAACGCGGTCTGGTGCTGATCAACGAAATGTATTTCCAGCACAACATCCTCGAGTCGGCCGCCCACTGGGTCGACTCGCCCTGGCGGCCGGTCAACAACGTCAACGCCACCGGCTTCACCGAGCCGCCGCCCTACACCGGCGACACGATCAAGATGGCGGCCGAGTTCTACGACGTCACTCACCCGGTGCGCCGCGAGTTGCACCGCGCCTACATCCGCCAGTGCCTCGCCAATCTGGCCGACGAGCCGAACGTCATCCACACGCTGACCGCCGAGAACAGCGGGCCGCTGCCCTTCATGCAGTTCTGGCTCGACGTGATCGGCGAATGGCAGCGCGAGACCGGTCGCAATCCGCTCATCGCGCTGAGCGCGCCCAAGGATGTGCAGGACGCCGTCCTCGCCGATCCGGTGCGCGCCGCGCTGATCGATGTGATCGACCTGACCTACTGGTTTCGCACCCCCGACGGTGCGGAGTTCGCCCCGCCCGGCGGCACCGACCTCGCCCCGCGGCAGCATGGCCGACGCTGGAGGGGCGGGCGCCCGAACGCCGCGTCCATCGCGGCGATGGCGCAGGAGTACCGCCAGAAATTCCCCGGCAAGGCCGTCATCTCCGGACTCGACCAGGCCGACGACCTCCAGCCCGGACTGCGCCCCTGAGGCACGTCACCCGCCCGCCCTGATTTCCTTTTCCGCATGAAACGTTACCTTCGCCTCATTCTCCTCGCCCCGCTCCTGTTGGCCGCTGCGCTTCACGCCGCCTCGCCGACCTCGGTCGAGCGCTGGGGCGTGTTCGAAGTCGCCCTCAAGGGACCTTCCGCCGGCAATCCCTTCGTGGACGTCCGCTTTGGCGCCGTCTTCACCGACGGGCACACCACCGTGGAGGTACCGGGCTTCTATGACGGCGATGGCGTCTACAAGGTGCGCTTCAGTCCCGAGACCACCGGCAACTGGCGTTACGAAACGAAGAGCAACCGCTGGGACCTGACGGGCAAGACGGGGACCTTCGCCGTCACGCCCCCGGGACCGGGCAATCGCGGACCGGTCCGCGTCTTCAACACCTACCATTTCGCCTACGCCGACGGCACGCCCTACAAGCAGGTCGGCACCACGATCTACAACTGGATCGATGCGCCTGACGCCGTGCAGGAGGAAACCCTCCGCACGCTCGCGGCCGCGCCCTTCAACAAGGCGCGCATGCTGCTCACCCAGCAGCCCACGGCCTACCAGGAGCGTTTCGCGCCGCCGCGCTGGCCCTTCGCCGGGTCGCCGCCCGACCAATGGGATTTCACCCGCTTCAATCCGGAGTACTGGCGTCACTACGAGCAGCGCATCGTTCAGCTCCTCGAGCTGGGCATCGAGGCCGACGTCATCCTCTTCAACCCCTACGGTCGGTGGGGCTTCGAGACCATGACCGCCGAGGCCGACGAACGCTACGTCCGCTACGTCGTCGCCCGCCTCGGCGCCTACCGGAACATCTGGTGGTCGCTCGCCAACGAGTTCGACTTCCTGCGTACCAAGACCGACGCGGACTGGGACCGCCTCGGCCGCCTCGTGCAGGCCTGCGATC
>CAYZBG010000002.1:57428-117955 GCA_964476565.1 uncultured Opitutus sp. | reverse complement strand
GGGATTCGTTGCACCAGATCTCGAGCGGGCTCATGCCCGGTTCGTCGTTGGGCAGCTTGCGCAGGTCGAAGCGTCCACCGCGTCCGCCGTCATTGACCAGTTCGGGCAGGGCGTTCGAGACCCCGCCGGCACCGACGTCGTGAATGAAGGCGATGGGGTTGTCGGCGCCCAGGGCCCAACAGCGGTCGATGACCTCCTGGCAGCGCCGCTCCATCTCCGGGTTGTCGCGCTGCACGCTGGCAAAATCGAGGTCCTCGCTGCCGGAGCCACTCGCCATCGACGAGGCGGCGCCCCCGCCCAGGCCGATGAGCATGGCGGGGCCGCCGAGCACAATGAGATGATCACCCGGGTTGATCGCGCCCTTGCGCACGTGCTCGGCCTTGATGTTGCCGAGGCCGCCGGCGAGCATGATGGGTTTGTGGTAGCCTCTCAACTCCGTCGAGAGGCCGTTTAAGTTGGAAGTTGAAGATGAAGTGCCGGAGGCATTGTTGCTTAAACTTAAACTTTTAACTTCAACTAGAGCAGGCACCGCCTGCTCGTACGTGCGAAAGTAGCCGTTGATCGCCGGGCGGCCGAACTCGTTGTTGAAGGCGGCGCCGCCGAGCGGGCCCTCGATCATGATGTCGAGCGCGGAGACGATTCGGCCGGGTTTGCCGTGGTCCTTCTCCCAGGGCTGCACGTACCCGGGTATCCGCAGATTGGAGACCGTGAAACCGACCAGGCCGGCCTTGGGCTTGGCGCCACGGCCGGTCGCGCCTTCGTCGCGGATTTCGCCGCCGGAGCCGGTGGCGGCGCCCGGAAAAGGCGAGATCGCGGTCGGATGGTTGTGCGTCTCGACCTTGCAGAGCAGGTGGATGTCCTCCGGGTGCGCGCCGTATTCGTGGGTGCGGGGATCGACGTAGAAGCGGCCGCCTTTCGTGCCGGCGAGCACGGCGGCGTTGTCCTTGTAGGCCGAAAGGATCCCGTCGGAGTGCAGCTGGTACGTGTTCTTGATCATCTGGAACAGCGACCGGTCCTGCGCGGTGCCGTCGAGGGTCCAGGTGGCGTTGAAGATCTTGTGGCGGCAGTGCTCGGAGTTGGCCTGCGCGAACATCATCAGCTCGATGTCATTCGGGTCGCGACCGAGGCCCTGAAACGCCTTCACGAGGTAGTCGATCTCGTCGTCGGCGAGGGCGAGGCCGAGCGTGCGGTTGGCCTCGACGAGCGCGGCGCGGCCCTGGGCGAGCACGGGCACCGAGGTCATGGCGCGGGGGGATTCGTGCCGGAACAGGGCCTCGAGACCGGCAAAATCGTTGAACACCGCCTGAGTCATGCGGTCGTGCAGCTTGCTGCGGATGGTGGCGAGCTGGGCCGGCGAGATGTGCAGGGCCGGCTGGCGCAGTGCCTGCAGGTCCACGTCGATCCGGTAGGCGATGACGCGCTCGATGCGGCGGATCCGCCCGAGGCCGCAGATGTGGGCGATGTCGGTGGCCTTCGAGGACCAGGGCGAAATGGTCCCCGGCCGTGGTGCGACGATCTGGAGGAGGCCCGTGACGGTCTTGGCGGCGCGGGTCGGCCCGTAGGTGAGCAGTTTCTCCAGCACGGATTGTTCGGCGGCGGTCAGCTCGCCGTCGACCTCGGCCAGATGGTAGAACTCGGCGCTCAGGGCGCGGGCGGGTATGCCGGCGGACTGGAGCACCTCCAGCAACTTGTGGATCCGGAAGGGGGAAAGGGCGGGCGCGCCACGGAGGATGAGCATGGTCAAACCGACGTTGTTTCCCATCGGGTCGGGCGCGTCAAGGGGCGGTCGCCGCGGGATTTTCGGTCGCTTGCGTGGCCGGTTTGAGGCGCCGGAGTTGTAAGTTGCCATCAGCTGGCGGCTTTTCCCTCCTTTCTGTCGCCCGACGCCCATGTCCTCCGCGCCTGAGAACCCACCTGCGCCGCCTCCGCCCCCCGACTCGGTCTGGAAAGGATTGAAGGACGCGCTTCGCGGCACGGAGGCAGATTATACGCGGATCGATCTGCGCCGGGCGATTCTGCTCCTGTCCGTCCCGATGATCCTCGAGTTGGTGATGGAGTCGACCTTCGCCGTCGTTGACATCTACTTCGTGGGCAAGCTCGGGGCTTCGGCCGTGGCCACGGTTGGGCTGACCGAGACCTTCCTGTTCCTGCTCTACTCCGTCGCGATGGGGCTCTCGATGGGCGTCACCGCCATCGTGGCGCGCCGGGTGGGGGAGAAACGTCCCGAGGACGCCGCTGCCGCCGCCGTCCAGGCGATCGGCATCGGCGTGCTCGCGTCGGTGCCATTTGCCGGGTTGGGCATCTTTTTCGCCCAGGATCTCCTCGTGCTCATGGGCGCTGACCCGTGGGTGATCGAAAACGGTTACGGGTACACCCAGTGGATGCTCGGCGGCAACGTCACGATCATGCTGCTCTTCGTGATCAACGCCATCTTCCGCGGGGCCGGCGATGCGGCCATCGCGATGCGCGTGCTCTGGCTGGCCAACGGATTGAACATCGTGCTCGATCCGATCCTGATCTTTGGCTGGGGCCCGATTCCGGCGATGGGCATCGAGGGGGCCGCCATCGCGACCAACATTGGTCGCGGGGCGGGTGTCGTGTACCAGCTCTGGGTGCTCTTCCGCGGGGGCAAACACATCCGCGTTCGACCAGTCCAGCTGCGCTGGGATGGGACGGCCGCGTGGCACATCGTGCGGACGTCGCTCGGCGGGGTGGGGCAGATGATCATCGGCATGACCTCGTGGATCTTCCTCATGCGCATCCTCGCCGCCCTCGGGAGCGAGGCCGTGGCCGGCGCGACCATCGCCATCCGTATCATGATGTTCACCCTGATGCCGGCGTGGGGTATGTCCAACGCCGCGGCGACCCTGGTGGGACAAAATCTCGGCGCCGGCCACCCCGACCGGGCGGAGCAGGCGGTGTGGCGGATCGGCGTCTACAACATGGGTTATCTGCTCGCCGTCTCCGTCGTGTACTTCCTGATGAACGAGGAACTGGCGGGCATCTTTACGCCGGACGAGGCGGTGATCGCGGTCAGTGCGGAATGGCTCCGGATCCTCTCCTATTCCTATTTCGTCTACGGGTGGTGGATGGTGACGGTGCAGGCATTCAACGGGGCGGGCGACACGGTGACGCCAACCAAGATCAACCTCGTGTTCTTCTGGCTCCTGCAAATCCCGTTGTCCTATGCGCTGGCAGTGCCCTTGGGGTGGGAGCAGTCCGGGGTGTTTTGGGGCGTGTTCATTTCGGAAACCTCGGTCGGCCTTTTCACGGTGTGGTTGTTTAGCCGGGGCAAGTGGAAGACGCGGCGGGTGTGAGGCCGCTCGTTCCGTTATTGGTCTTGGATTTGCGAGAATCCGGGCCGGCCTCGCGGCAGACACGCCCTGACCGGCAAGTCTCACCAACGAAACGGTTTCACCGAAGACACGGAGCTCGGTGTTCGCTGTGACCCGAGAAAAATCATCGGCGATGATGTGAAACAAGCAGGCTGAGGGCTGGACGGAGGGCGAAGTCCGAGAAAGCCATTGACGAACCGGCCCGGGTTCGCGGAATGAGCGGTTTTGAAGACCGTGAGGATCAACTGTCACCCGGGGTCTCGGCCCAAGCACCGCCATCGATGCGGTGCCGCCGACGGGTGTAGGCATGGCGAAGGATGGTCCGGGTGAGGGACAACGCGATGACATCGGACCCGGGACCTCGAGCCGCGCGGCGGTCAGTCTTGCCTAACGCAATCTGTTTCCATCCCCATGTCCGATAAGATCACCCACGAATGCGGCATCGCCATGGTGCGGCTGCTCAAGCCGCTCTCGTACTACCAGGAAAAGTACGGTTCCCCGCTCTGGGGGTTCACGAAGCTCTTCCTGCTCATGGAAAAACAGCACAACCGCGGGCAGGATGGCGCCGGCGTCGCGTGCGTGAAGCTCGATGTGCCGGCGGGCGACCCGTTCATGTTCCGCGAGCGGTGCGTGAAGGCCAATCCGCTCGACAAGATCTTCAAGGCCCTGCTCGCCCAATACAACGAGCGGGTCTCGGCCGGGGTGGTGCATCCGGAGTTCGCCGACACGGTGAAGAAGCACTTCGATTTCGGCGGCGAGCTCCTGATGGGGCACCTGCGCTACGGCACGAGCGGCGGGTATAACCTCAGTTCCTGCCATCCGTTCTTCCGCCGCAGCCCTTGGCCGACGCGCAACCTGGCGCTGTGCGGCAACTTCAACATGACCAATACGGCGGAGCTCAACCAGAGCCTCATCGCCATCGGTCAGCATCCGATCATCGCGACGGACACCCAGGCGCTGCTCGAGAAGATCGGTTTCTTCCTCGATGAGGAGCACGAGGACATCTTCCGCTTCCTGCGCACGCGCGATCTGAAGGGCGACGAGATCTCCCATCGCATCAGCGAAGACCTCGACCTCGCGCGGGTCATCACCCGCGCCTCACAGAAGTGGGACGGCGGCTACGCCCTGTGCGGCATGATTGGCAACGGCGACGCCTTTGTCGCCCGCGACCCGTCCGGCATCCGGCCCTGCTGGTACTTCCAGAACGACGAGGTGGTCGCGTTCGCCTCCGAGCGCGCGCCGCTCATGACCGTGTTCGACCTCGCCGTCGAGGACGTGAAGGAGCTCACCCCCGGACACGTCATGGTGATCAAGCGGCGCGGCACCGTGACGGTGTCGCCCTTTACCGCGCCGATGCCACGTGCGGCGTGTTCGTTCGAGCGCATCTATTTCTCGCGCGGCAACGACGTCGACATCTACCGCGAGCGCAAAGCGCTAGGCGCCGGGCTGGCGGATCAGGTGATCAAGGCGGTCGACAACGACTGGGCGAAGACGGTGTTCAGCTTCATTCCCAACACGGCGGAAGTCGCCTACTACGGGCTGCTCTCCGCCCTGCGCGAACGCCGGCGCGACGAAGTGAAGAAGGCGATCCTCGAGGCCTCCGCCGCCGGCACGCTGACCGAATCCGTGCTCGACGATCTCATCCTGCGCAACTGGCCGCGAGGCGAGAAGGTGGTGAGCAAGGACGTGAAGATCCGCACCTTCATCGGGCAGGAGGCGATGCGCAACCAGCTCTCGAGCCACGTTTACGACATCACCTACGGCTCGGTGCAGCCGGGTGACAACCTCGTCTGCGTCGACGACTCGATTGTGCGCGGCACGACGCTGCGGCGTTCGATCCTGCGCATCCTGGCCCGGCTCAATCCGCGCAAGATCGTCATCGTCTCCACCGCACCGCAGATCCGTTATCCGGACTGTTACGGCATCGACATGTCGGAGCTCGGCAAGTTCGTCGCGTTCGAGGCGACCATTTCCCTGCTGAAGGAACGCGGCAAGGGCGACCTGCTCGCCGAAGTCTACGCGCTCTGCCGCGAGGCGGTGGCGAAGGGGGAGACGGTCAACCACGTGCGCAAGCTCTACGAACCGTTCACGCCCGAGGAGATTTCCGCCCGCATCACGGCGCTGGTCCGCCCGCAGAACATCGAATGGAAGGGCGAGATGGAGATCATCTTCCAGACCATCGGCAATCTGCATGCCGCGGTGCCGAACCACAGCGGCGACTGGTATTTCACCGGCAAATACCCGACGCCCGGCGGCTACCGGGTCGTGAACCAGGCCTACATGAACTACTACGACCAGAGCGAAGGACGGAGCTACTGATTATTTATGAAGTAAGATTGATGATTTATGATTGATGATCGTAGTCGGGTGTTTCTCGGAGATCTCAAATCATAGATCATAAATCATAGATCCCAGCTGCTATGTCCCTTTCCTACGAATCCTCCGGCGTGCGTTATGATCAGCTCGATGCGTTCAAGCGGGCGTGTCAGAAGGCGGCGCGCACCACGGCGCCGCTGCTGGCGCAGCACGGCTATGCCGAGCCTGCTTCGACGCGCGGTGAGAGCGCCTACCTGATCGAGGCGTCCGACCATTACCTCGCGCATGTCGAGGAAGGGTTGGGCACGAAGAATCTCGTGGCCGACGCGGTCTATGCCGCGACCGGCAAGTGCTTCTATCGCGAAATCTCGATCGACACGGTCGCGACCATTGTGAACGACCTCGTGACGTGCGGCGCGCTCCCGATTTCCGTGGCGATGCACGCGGCGGTGGGCGACTCGGGCTGGTTCGCGGACGAGCAGCGTGTGAAGGGACTCGTGGACGGTTTTGCGGAAGGCTGCCGCCAAGCCGGCGCCGTCTGGGGTGGGGGCGAGACCCCGACGCTCAAGGGCATCGTGGAAGCGGCGACCATCGTGCTGGCGGGATCCGCCATCGGAAAGATCCAGCCGAAGAGCCAGCGCATCACGGGCGAGGTGAAGGACGGCGACGCCATCGTGTTCCTTGCGTCCTCCGGGGTGCAGACCAACGGGCTTTCGTTGTGCCGCCTGATCGCGGAGCGGCTTCCGCAGGGTTATCAAACGCCCATTGGTTACGGCGACGCGCGCACCTACGGTGAGGCGCTGCTCGCACCCTCGGTCATTTACGTCGCGTTCGTGCGTGAATGCCAGCGACGCGGTTTGCCGCTGCACTATGTGGCGCACGTGACGGGCCATGGCTGGCGCAAACTCATGCGGCTGGAGGAACCCTTCGTGTACGAGATCGACCACGTGCGCGACGAACCCGCGTTGTTCAAGTTCCTCATGGATGCCGGACCGATTTCGCTGCGGGAGGCCTATGCGACCTTCAACATGGGCGTGGGCTTCGCCGCCTATGTGCCGCCCGGCAGTGTCGATGCGGTGCTGCACGCGGCACGCGAGACCGGTTACGACGCCTGGCGCGCGGGCACGGTGCGCAAGCAGGGCGACCGCAAGGCCGTGGTCGTGCCGAAGCTCGGCTTGGAGTTCGACGGACACACCCTGCAGGTGCGTTAAGGCGCGAGGGCAGCGGCGGAACGGTCGCCGCTGCGCGCCTCGTTCAGCTGCGTTTCACAACGTCGCGCAGTGCCGTCTCGACCGGACGAAGGTCCGGCAGCTCTTTCGCCCCCTTCGCGCCGAGTTCGACGAATTTGCGCGCGCCGGGGAGCAGGTTGCCCTCGTAGGAACCGATGGCGGCGTTGTAGGCCTTGTTCGCGTTTTCCAAGCCCCGGCCGACCTTGTCGAGGTGGTCGGCGAAGCCTGAAACGCGGTCGTAGAGCTGACGGCCGAGATCGGCGATTTCCTCGGCGTTCTTCGAGACCGATTCCTGGCGCCAGCCGTAGGCTGCGGCCTTGAGCAGGGCGATCAAGGTGGCGGGCGTGGCGAGCAGCACCTTACGGCCGATCGCGCGGTCAATGAGCGTGGGATCGGCCTGGAGCGCGCCGGCGAGGAACTGGTCGCCGGGCAGGAACAGCACCACAAACTCAGGCGAGGGTTGGAATTGTTCCCAGTAGCTCTTCGCCCCGAGGGCGTCGATGTGGCTGCGGACCTTGGCCGCATGCTCGAGCAGCTTGGCGGCGCGCACGGTCTCGTCGGAGGCGGAGGCGGCCTCGCGGTAGGCGTCGTTTGGGGCCTTGGCGTCGATCACGATCTGCTGTCCGCCCGGCAGGCGGACCACAAGATCGGCCCGCAAGGCGCCGGCACTCTCCTGCTCGGAGAAATCACAGTAGGACGACATGCCCGACATCTCCACGACCCGGCGAAGCTGCAACTCGCCCCAGGTGCCCGCCGTGGTGGTGGAACGCAGGGCGGTGGTGAGCTTGGCCGCCTCGGCCTGGAGCTGGGACTGGGCGGTGCCGAGGGATTTGAGCTGCTCGGACAACTGCCCGTAGGCGCCGGCGCGGGCCTTCTCGATCTCGGCGATCTTGGTGTCGACCTTCTCGAGCGACTCCTTGAGCGGCTTCACCAGGCTGTCGATCGCCTGCTGCCGTGCGGACAGGTCGCCTTTGGCGGATTCCTGCAGTTTTTCGAAGGTCGATTGGGCCAGTTTGAGAAATGCGTCGTTGTTGGCGCGCAGGGCGTCGGCGGAGAGGGCCTTGAATTCCGCGGTGAGCCGTTCATGGGCCTCCGTGAGGGTGCGCAGCTTTTCCGTGGCGGCGGCGCGTTCGGCTGCGAGCTCGGTGGTGAGCCGGGCCTCCGCGGCGGCACGGGTGGCGGCTTCGGTGCGGCTGGCGGCCAGTTCATCCCGCAGGCGGCGGTTTTCCTCGGTCAGCTGAGTGAGCCGTTCTCCAAGAATGCCGGTCCGGTTGCGCAGGAGGAGCCAGGTGACGCCGGCGCCCAAGGCGAGGGCAACGAGCGCGGAAAGAATCAGGGTCGACATGAGGATGCGTTAACGCCGATGTGGTGCAAATAAGCCCAATCACCTATCTTGACAGTTTGTAAATACCGCTGCAATCACTTCTCATGCATGCGGCGGATACCTTGGCGGGTAGGCCTGTGCACGATATCCCGGCTATGTCATGTTAACTGAAATCGCGGCCCCTTTTACCAGCGCACCAGCCAAACCCCGAGTACTCATCGTGGACGACGAGTATGGGCCGCGGGAGTCCATCGCCTTCACACTTGCCAACGAGTTCGCCATCGAAACGGCGGAGCGGGCGGCTGAAGCGCTGGCGAAGATCAAGGAACGCGAGTTTGCCGTCATCATCCTCGACATCCGCATGCCGGAGATGGACGGGATCAAGGCGCTGGAGCTGATCCGGAAAATCGACAAGGAAGTTTCCGTGGTGATGCTGACCGGGTATGGCACACTGCACACGGCGCAGCAGGCGATGGTGGGCGGGGCGAATCAGTACCTGCGCAAGCCACCGGACATCGTGGAATTGATCGAGGCGGTGCGGAAGCAGGCGGCCCTGGCCACCATCCGGCGTCAGGAAGCGCGGGCCAATCTTGAGGCGCGGGAAATGTCGATCGCCCTGAAACGCGAGATCGCCGAGAGCGAGCCGCAGGTCTGGCAGGCGCGGGCCGCGGTCGAGCTGGTGCACGATTTGGCCAACCCTCTGACGGTGATGATCGGTTATGCCGGTCTGCTGTCGGAAGAGGCGAAGGGGCTGGCGCGGATCGATCCGGTGCCGGCGGAGAAGCTGGGCAGCTATGCCAGCATCGTTGAGCGGGCGGCGGAGTACTGTCACCACCTGGCCGAGAACTGGCGGCAGGCGACGCGCAAGACCACCGAGTTCTCGGAACTGGACCTCGTGGCGTTGGCGCGCGAGGTGAAGCAAGTGATCTTTTTCAGCAACGCGGCCATCCAGACGGCCGGTTTGGAGAAGGCCATTGTGCGCGGTTCCCGCTTCGACCTCGCGCGGGTGTTCCAGAACCTTTACAAGAATGCCCTCGAGGCGGGTGCGACCTCGCTCAAGGTCACGTTCAATCACGTTGGGGATAAAATGGAGGTGCAGTTGACCGACAATGGTTCCGGGATGGATGCGGAAACGGCGAAAAGCGCCCTCAAGGGTGGATTCACCACCAAGAGCCACGGCACCGGTCTCGGACTCAGTATTTGTCGGCATCTTCTGGGGGCGCACGGCGCCACCCTCTCGGTCGAATCCGAGCTTGGACGAGGGACCACCTTCAGAATGGTCTTTCCGGCGGCGAGTTAAGGCATGGAGCAGATCGCCGGACTTCCCCTGAGTCCCGTCTCCGGCCCGACCCTCTGCCGCAGCCAGCGTCGAATCCGCGGACGGGTTCGGCCCCGGACCGCGGCCGACGTTACCGCGGTGGTGCGTGCCTGTGCGGAGCGGCGCTGGCCGGTGCATCCGGTCAGCGGCGGCAAAAACTGGGGCATGGGCTCGTATTTGCCGGACCACGACGACTGTGTGCTGCTCGATTTGTCGGCGCTGAAGACGATCGGCCCGATCGATCGCGATGCGGGAAGCGTGCGCATCGAAGCCGGGGTGACGCAGAAGGAACTCTACGACTGGCTGCAGCGCGAAGCCCCGGAGTTCGCCTTCAACGTGACCGGCGCCGGCAAGGACACGAGCATCGTGGGCAATGCGTTGGAGCGCGGCCTGGGGTACCTTGGCAGCCGGGCCGGCGAGATCTTCGGTTGCGCGGCGGTCCTCGCGGATGGCACGGAAGTCGGTCCCGATCCTGCCTGGTTCTCCCGCACCGGTTGCATCCCGGCCGGTCCGCAAACGGAGGTGTTGTTTGCGCAGGGTAATCTTGGCGTCGTGACGTCGGTCTGGCTCAAGCTCCGCCGCCGTCAGGAGCTTGAGGCTGCCGTCGTGATCAGCGGCGAATTCGAGCCGGTCTTTGAAACGGTGCGTCGCGCCATGGAGTGCAACGTGTTGACCCTGCCGGTGCACATGGGCGGAGGATCCCGGCTCGATGGATTGGGCCTGGGTTTTCTGCGGCAGTTGTGGGACCGGGAGCCCAGCGTGGGCGATGTCCGACGGATCTTTCCGCTTTCGCGCGGACACACCGCTCTCGGGGCGTTGCATGGACCCAAACGGCTGGTGCGCGCCGCCGTTGCCGAACTCCGCAGCCTGGCCGCGCCGGGCACGGTGATCCGGGTGGTGACCGATGCCCGATTCCGTTGGGCCGAGCGTTGGTGTTCCCGGTTCGGGCTGCGCGACAAGGCGACGTTTTTCGCCGCCTTGCGTCCGCTGTTTGCCCTCACGTGGGGAGAAGCCAACGACGCCGGACTGGCCGCCCTTGGCATGCCCTTGCGCGAGGTGAACCCGGACCGGCTCGGAACCGGCTGCATTTATCTGAACGCGGTCACTGCGCCGCGGGTCGAGGCCAGTCGGGCCGTCGAGCGTCTGCTGGCCGAGCACGCACCGGATCATGCGGTCACCCGGTGTTTTGAAGGACGCATGCTGGTGCATGTGATGTCGATTTTCTTCCCGCCCGAGGCTGCGGCGGACGCGCAGGATCGCGCGCGATCCTTGGCGCGGGCCTTTCGGGCCCAGGGGTGGCCGCCTTACCGACTTGGTCAAGTGACCATGGAAGCAGTCCCGGGCGTGCTGGCGGCGCGACTGCGGGCGGCGCTTGACCCTCATCACCTCATCGCCCCCGGGCACTACGTCGCATGATCGGGCGCAGGGTCAAAATTACCGGGGTGGGCATGGTCAGTCCGGCGGGGACCGGAGTGAGCGACTTCCGCCGCCAGATCCTCGAGCCGGTCAGCCGCGCGAGGTTGATCACCCGTTGGGATCCTGCTGCCGGCCCGTTTGTGGGGGCCGAGGTGGACGAGTTCGGCTTCCGGAAGCTCTTTCCCCACCGGCCGCTCAAGCGGCAGTCACGCCAGACGGCGTTTGCGCTGGCTGCGGCCCGCCTGGCGTTGCTGGATGCCGGACTGGATTTCGCCGCGCTGAAGGGCAGGAACGCGGGCTTGGTGGTCGGGACGTCCCTGATGGACTGCGAGGGCATGGCGCGCACCGTGATGCAGGTCATGAAAAAGGGCCCACGCTTCGCCCTGCCGAGGCTGATTTACAGTGCCGGAGTTTGTGCGGCGACTTCAGAGATTGCGGACGAGATCCAGGCGCCGACCCGCAGCCTGTCCTTGCAGAGTGCCTGTTGTTCCGGGCTCGATGCGATTGGTCACGCGGCGGCTGAGATTGCCGCGGGCAAGACCGATATCGCCCTGTGCGGCGGCACGGAGGCTCCGATTTTTTATCATCCGATGCTGGAATTGCGCGCGGCGGGTCTTTCGCCGTTGACCGCGGATCAACCGGCCAAGCTCGGCCGGCCCTTCGACCGTTGGCGAACCACGGGCGTGATCGGCGAAGGCGCGTGTATGCTGGTTTTGGAAAGTGAAGACAGCCCGCGCCCGGGCTACGCGTGGGTCAAAGGCTACAGTTCCGCGAGCGAAGACGAATCGAACCTCGGGGCGGGCATGTCGCGCGCCATCACCGAATCGCTGGCCAACGCCCGCACGCGCCCGGAGGAAATCGACCTCATCAACGCCTGGGGCCCTGGGCACCGGATCATCGACGCAGTCGAGTCGTCCGTGTTGGCGGGCGTTTTTGGCCGCCACCTTCCGGAGATCCCGACAACCTCAATCAAGGGCGCCATTGGAAATCCGCTGGGTGCAGCCGGTGCGATTCAGGCCGGTTCGGTGGCGCTGTCGCTCCGTTATGGTGAGGTTCCGCCGACCGTAAACTGGGAGTTTCCCGATCCGGAATGCCCGCTGAATCTTTCCCGCGAACCGAGGTTCATCGACGCGCGTAAGGCGATCGTGAATTCGCACGGGTTGTCGGGGGCCAATGCCTGCCTCGTTCTCGAACGATGCTGATCGATTCGTCACTTCTCGCTGCCATCGTCGTTCTCGGCATCAGTGCTGCGGGAATCTGGACGAATCCGAAGCGCGCGGTAAACCGGGCGTTTCTTACGCAGTCTGTTCACGTCGCCGTCTGGCTGACCCTGCTCGATCTCGCGTTTTCGAGCAAGGACGGCCTCATCTGGCTGCGCTGGGCGTCGGCGGTCGGCGCCTTCTTCCCGCTTCACTTCGTGGTCCTCAAGGAGGCGATCACCACGGGCGTGATCTGCCCCCGGCCCCGTCGCCGTGCGTTTGCCATTGCCGCGCTCCTGTCGTTTGCCTTGGGGGCCCTTTGCTTCACGGACTGGTACATCCCGTCCACATCAACCCCGGAGGAAAAGCGCTTCGGGGTGCTCTATTTCGGCTACCTCGTCATTGTCATTGGAGCCTACACGATCCTGGCCTGGCTCGCTTTTCGGGAAAGCCGCCACCTGCAAGGCGTGCGGCGTTTGGAACTGCAGCTTCTGCTGATTGGCGGGTGCTTTTCCGCGATTGTCATTCTCGTTCTCATCGCGCTTTCCGCCCTGACCAATCAGCAGCGCTGGGTGCTGCTGATCCCGTTGGTGACGCTGATCCCGTATGCGGCAACCGCCTGGGCGATCACGTCGGCCCGTGTCTTTGATTCCGGACATCTGCTCCGGCTCGGACTCCAGCGCGGCTTGCTGATTGGATCGACCACCTTGGTCGCCTGGATCCTTACCGAGGTCATGCCGCTCTTCGTGCTCGATCCGCTCGCCTCCTTGCTGGTGGTGGGGCTTTCGCTTTGGTTTGCCGCGCTGATGAATGGCGGCCTGCAGACCGCGTTGCGCTTGGATGCCCGCGGCGGTGGGGACATCCGGCGGTCCGCCTACGACGCGTCACGCCGCGAAACGCGCCTGGATCGCCTGATCGAAGCCTTTGTCCATCTGCTCAAGGGGTGGGGCAAGACCGACCATGCGGTGATCTTTTTCGGCGAACAGGCTGGCGTCTTCAGCAAGGTCGGCGGCGGGACGGCCATCGAGACGTTGCAGGCGTTGCGCTGGGTGACGCCGGAGCGGCTGAATCGCGAACGCATGACGCCGGAGCGGCGTTCGTTGCAGGCGTACATGCAGGAGAACGACCTTGGGGCGATGATCACCAGCGGGGCCTCCAACCTGCTGGTTGTGATCGGCGTCGGGGTGCGTGCCTCCCGCCGTCCGTTCACCTATCCCGAAATCACGCAGTTGGCCGAGCTTTGCAGCATCATCGAGACCTCCTTGGCGCGGTCGCATTATTCCGTCAAAGCCCAGCATGCCGAGCAGCTCGCGACCGTGGGCGTGCTGGGGGCGTCCCTGGCCCATGAGATCCGCAATCCGCTGGTCTCGATCAAGACCTTCGTCCAGCTCCTGCCGCACCACTACCAGGATCAGGCGTTTCGCGACAAATTCTTCCGCCTGATCGGCGACGAGGTGGGGCGGATCGACCGTCTGACCGAACAACTGCTCGACCTCGCCGCCCCGCGCGCTTTCAATCCGTCCGAGATCGCGCTGCATCCCGTGCTTCAGGCCAGCTTGGAACTCGTCGAAGCGAAGGCGTCGGAGAAGGATGTGGAGTTGATCCCGGCCTTCGAAGCCAACCCCGACACCGCCTATGCCGACCCCAATGCCGCCAAGCAGGTTTTGCTCAACCTCTGTTTCAACGCGATCCAAGCGATTGAAAACCGACCGGGCCCGCGCTGGGTGAAAATCTCCACCCGCAGAATCTCCTCCGGGCTCGAGCTTGCGGTCACCGACAACGGTCCCGGCATTCCCGAGGACGTGCGTCCGCGCCTCTTCCAACCGTTCCAAACGACCAAGTCGACGGGCTTCGGCCTCGGCCTGGCCATCTGCAGTGACATCGTCGCCGGTCTGGGCGGCACCATTTCCGCCGACCCGGCCATGCCGGGCGCCGGTGCCACCTTCCGCGTCCTCTTCCCATGCCAGCGACCCACTTCCTAGCCACCGAAGATCCCGAGCTCTTCGCGTCGTGGAACGGCCAGCTGGCCGCGTCCCGGCCCGTGCTGGCCCTGACGGAGATGTCGCACCCGATCTCCCTTCCGCCGGGGGTTCCGCTGGTCGTGATCCTCGACGCTGCGGCGGCCGACCGGCTGACCCCGGCGATGGAGAAATGCCCGACCTTGCTGGTGGGCGAGCCGCGCAGCCTGCCGTTCGAGCAGGCGCGCCTCGCGGGCCGCGCGCGCGTGTACCTGAGCTACGAGGACAGTCGGACGCGTCTGGCGGAATTCCTTCCCTTGCTCGAGGAAGTGGCCGAGCGCAACGCCGCCCTCGAGCTCCTGATGGAGAAGGCCCGCCGGATGGATTCGGGCGCCTCGCGTCCGCCGTTCCGGGCGGCCAACTGGGCCGACACGCCGGAGATCTGGGACTTTCTGGAAGGTGCGGTGGAAAACCTTGCGTCGCGCGAGCGCCTGCTCGGCGAGTTCCGCCGGGCCTCCCGTTACCTGCTGCGTGCGTCGCATACTGTCTTTTTCCTGCGCGAGGCCGACGGCTTCCGGGCGGACCGGGGGGAATCGTTCTGCCCGTCCGACGACCCGATGATCGGTTACCTGTCGATGCGGCCGTCCGTACTCGACGGCGTCGATTGGCCGGGGCCGGCCGATCCGGTCGCCGAGTTGTCCGTGCGGCACCGCCTCGCCCTGTGGGGGGCACGTCTGCTCGTGCCGATGCACGACAACGGCCGCTTGCTCGGCATGCTCGCCTTCGGGGTGCGCGATGACGGCCAGCCGTACGACGATACGGACCGGGCGCGGGCGGTGTTCGTGGCCCGCCTGCTGCGTCAGTTCCTCGCCCAAGCGACCCAGCTGGGGGTGCTCAACGCGAACTATGAACGCATGCGGATGGGGGAGAAATACCTGCCGCACTCGCTCATCCTCGCTCCGGACGAGCCGCCGCCCCGACAGGTCCCGCTCGCCGTGCGTGCCCTGATCGGCGAGGCCCGCCGGGCCAAGGACACCCGCCGCATTTCACCGACACCGGACCAGCCGTTCCGGGCCAGCGCTGGCCTAATCGCCGAAACCGGCGGAGCCTGGGCCTTCTGGGAGGAGGCGAGCGGCGAACTCTTCGACCGGGCGCAACGCACCCGCGCGGAACGCCTGAAGCTGTTCCATGAGCTGGCGCTCACGCTCAACCATGAGATTGGCAATGCCCTCGTGTCGCTCGCGGCCATGCGCCACGCCTCGGGCAATACCGGCATCCCGCAGGGCATGATGGACACCGTGCGCAACGACATCGGCAAACTCGAGGCGCTGAACAAGCACCTCGTCACCCTCGCGACCTTGAGCGAGGTGGAACCCGAGGTGCGCGACATGCGCGATGTCCTCCAGGAGCTGGGCAAGCGGGTGGGGGTCAGCGTCGAAGTCGGACCGGACCCGGTGCAGCTCTCCGTTGCGCCCAAGCTGCTCGATTTCGCGCTTGGCTCGATCATCGAGACGATTGCGGAGAACCGGGGCGAACTGGGTCTGACCGACCTTTCGCTTCAACTGCGCTCCACGGGCGAGGGGTGCAAGCTCACCGCCCTCATTTCGATCAAGGGCCGGCAGCTCGAGCTCGAGGGAATCCTGCCCGAGCCGCAGCCCGACTCGATTCCGAACCAGGGCCGCATCGGCGTGTTCATCGCGCGCGAGACCATCCGGCTGCATGGCGGCGAGATCCACGCCGGGCCCGGCCTCGAGGGGACGGAGATCCTGATTTCGTTGCGGAAGTGGTGACGCCGTTTGCCGACATCTTTGGCGCGTGGGCTGCCGGCCAGCCTGCCATCAAGGCGGCCGTGCTCATCGGCTCGCATATCCGTCCCGCCGGGGCGCCGAACGCCGCCGATCCGGCCTCCGATTGGGATTTCCAAGTCGTGACGAGCCGTCCGCGTCAGTTCGCGTCAGCCGAATGGACGCGGGCGCTGCCCGGGTGCACCCTGCGCGTGTACAGTGTCCGCCCCACCTTCGGCGGGGTGCAGAAGGTCACGGCCCTCTTCGCCGAGGCCGAGACGGATTTCGTGGTCATCCCGGCCCTGCAACTCCGGCTTGCGCGCCTGGCGTACGCCCTCGGCCTGCACCGGCGTCCGGGCCCGGCGCGGCGTGGGTTGGCCGACCTCGCCATCGTGATCCGCCCCGGTCATCGGTTCCTGAAAGGTGAACCGCAGTGGGGTAAATTCTATGCCCGGGTGATTCGCGACGTGGCGGATCCGCGGCTCGACGACGCCGAGGCGGTGCGCCTGGCAGACGGATTTGTGTGCGACGTGGTGTGGACCGAACGCAAGCTGGCGCGGGGTGAATTGCTCGCGTCGCAGCGGATGATCTTCCAGTCGCTGGCCGAGACGAACTTTCGGTTGCTGCACGAAGTCCGGCTGCGCCGTGGCGAGCCCAGTTACCCGGAAGCGAGGCGCCTTGAACGGGTGGCCACGGCAACGGAACGGGAGGCAGTAAGCCTCGCGCCGGCGCTCGACGTGGCCTCGCTCACGGACGCGCTCGGCAAGGCGCGGGCCACGCTGGTGCGGCTCATGGCCCAGTTGGTGCCCGGCTGGCGCTGGCCGTAGGGCGGCTCAGCGGGACTCGAACAGCTCGGCGATGATGTCCTCGAGGGGAACGTCCTCGATCGTGATGTCGGCCACCGGGCCAGTGGTGAGGACTTCCTGGGACACCGCCACGACGGTTTCACCCGGGGCCCGCACGGTGAACTTGCCCTCGGGGTCGCGCGTCGTCTCGCCGTAGCGAGATTGCCAGTTCTCCGGGAAGGAGCCGTCGGCGGGGAGAAAGGTGATGATCTTCTTGCGGCTGCCGGTGCCCGACTCGAGTCGCGCCAGGGCGCCGTCGTAGATCTTGGTGCCCTTGTGGATCACGATCACGCGGTCGCACAGTTCCTTGATGTCGGCCATGTAATGGCTCGTGAGCAGAATCGTGACCCGATACCGGCGGTTGTAGTCGCGCAGGAAGGCCCGCACCGCCTTTTGGGAAACGACGTCGAGACCGATGGTGGGTTCGTCGAGGAACAGGACGCGCGGGCGGTGGAGGAGGGCGGCGATCAGCTCCATCTTCATCCGCTCGCCCAGGGAGAGTTCGCGCACCATCACGCCGAGTTTCTCGCGCACGCCCAGGAGGTCCACGAGCTCGTCGAGAGTCCGCTGATACTGGTCCGCGGGCAGACCGTAAATGTGCCGCAGGAGGAGGAAGGATTCGATCGCGGGCAGGTCCCACCACAGCTGGTTCTTTTGTCCAAGCACGAGCGCGAACAGGCGCCGGTAGGCATTCTCGCGGCGGGACGGATCGAAGCCGGCGACGCGGGCCTGGCCGGAGGTCGGATAGATCAGCCCGGAGAGCATCTTGAGCGTGGTCGTCTTGCCGGCGCCGTTGGGCCCGAGAAAGCCGACGAACTCACCTTCCTTGATCGAGAATGAGATGTCCTTGGCCGCCGCGGTCTCCTCGAACTCGCGCTTGAACAACCCGCGCACACCGCCCCAGAAGCCCGGCTGCTTCTTGTAGGTGCGGAAGACCCGCGTGAGATTCTCGACTTCGATCATGGGAGCCGGAGCAAAGCGCATTGCCGGACGGACGCAAGCGGGGTGCGGCCGCGGCCGAGCCGGGACACCTCAGAGATTGAAGTCCTTGCCGAGGTAAAACTCGCGGGCCTCCGGATCGTGGATCAGGTAATCGCTCGTACCCTCCTTGAAGACGCGGCCCTCGCGGATCAGGTAGGCGCGGTCGACGATGCGCAGGGTTTCGCGGACATTGTGATCGGTGATGATCACGCCGATGCCGCGGGCCTTGAGCGAGAGCACGATGCGCTGCACCTCGGCGACGGAGATCGGGTCGATTGCCGCGAAGGGCTCGTCGAGCAGCATGAATTTTGGCTCGGTGACGAGGGCGCGGGCAATCTCCAGGCGCCGGCGCTCGCCGCCGGACAGCGTGTACGCCATCTGCCCGGCCACGTGCGTCAGGTTGAGCTCCTCCAGGTGCCGGTGCACGCGTGCCGCACGGTCCTTGCGCGGCAGGTTGAGGGTTTCGACGATGGCGAGGATGTTCTGTTCGACGGTGAGCTTGCGAAAGACCGACGCCTCCTGGGGCAGGTAACCGAGGCCCAGGCGGGCGCGCTCGTGCATGCGCAGGTGGGTGGCGTCGCGCGGGCCGATGAACACCTTGCCCTTCGTCGCGGGCACCAGTCCCACGATCATGTAGAAGGTCGTCGTCTTGCCCGCGCCGTTGGGACCGAGGAAGCCGACGATCTCACCGGCGTCCACGCGGATATCGACCCCGTTGACCACGGTGCGGGTGCCGAAGGCTTTGACCAGGCCCTCGGTGCGAATGGTGATAGGCGCCGTGGCCGTCATGGCTGGGGAGCCGGCGCGGCCGGGGCAGCCGGGGCGGCGTCCTTCGCCTCGGCGCCGAGGTCCTTGAGCGTCGGACCGGTGATGCGAATATTGGTGCCCTCCACCTGACGCTGTCCGCGGCGCATGATGATCTTCTCGCCGATGGTCACGATGCCACTGCTGTGATCGATCAGCACGGGCTCTCCGGAGAGAATGACGAGTTCCTCGAGCGGCTTCACTTCAGCGCGCTCGCATGTGACCTCGCGCTGGTCCTGGAGCATGCGCACGTTGCCGGTGGCCAGCAGGTACTTGAATTTCTCCAGGGTGCCGATGGTGGCGTCCTTGTCCCCGATGCGGGTGGAGATGATCTCAAGCTGGTTGCAGGCGATGCGCAGGTTGGTGCCGGTGAGCACCACGTTGCCGGTGCACAGCACGCGGGTTTCGTCGTCGGTGCTGGTCATGACCAGCGAGTCGGCGATCAGCTCGGTGGGCCGGGGGGTGGCGTCGACCGGGAAGGCTGGCTTGGGTCCTGCCGTGGGTGCAGTCTGGGCAGACAGGATCGCAGCGACCGCGGCGGTGGAGACGAGGAACAGACGACGAAGCACGTTCATTTCAGGAAGGATTGCAGCTCGGCCTGCAGCACAACGCGAGCTTTGCGCCGGATGGTGATGTTGACGGTGTCAGGGTCACGGTAGTCGTAACGCCACTGTTCTCCCGAAAGTTCGACGTCGTCGCGCACCACCCGGACCGCGCCATTGCCGGTCACAAAGCGGCCGTCGGTGTCGACCGTGGCATCGGTGCCGAGCAGTACGGTGGTGACGAGATTGCGTTCGTCGCCGGAGAACAGGCTGATCGTGATGTCGGTCAGCTCCGGCTTGCGGGGATTGGTGAGGCGGGCCTCGTTGCCACGGATGAGACGCGTGCGGAAGCCCGCATCGTTGAAGAAGGGCAGGGAGAACGACTTCACCGGCGCCGGTGCCCGGATCTGCGGGGAGTCCGCTGCGGCGAGCCAGGCGGCGCCGGCGAGCAAGGGTAGGAGAAGGAGGAAACGGGCGGTCACGGCGTCAGGTTTGACTGCGGGCGGCGAGCAGATGTTCACACACTTCGCGCACGGCACCCCGGCCGGCATGCCGGTTGGTGACGTAGTCGGCGGCAAACAGGGCGGAGGGCATGGCGTCGGGGACGCTGATGCCGATGCGGGCCCAGTGCAGGGCGGGCGCATCGATGTCGTCGTCGCCCATGTAGGCGCAGGCGGAGGCGTCGAGGCCGAGGGAGGCCGCCAGTTCCTGGAGGGCGGTCAACTTGTCCGTCCGGCCCTGGATGACATGGGGAATCTTGAGCTCCGTGGCCCGCACGGAGGTGGCGCCCGAAGCCCGGCCGCTGATCCACGCCACGGCGAGCCCCGCCTTGACCAGGCGCACCAGCCCCATGCCGTCGAGGATGGAGAACGCCTTCGTCTCGGTGCCGTCCGAAGAGATGTGCACGGTCCCGTCGGTGAGTATGCCGTCGACGTCCATGGCGAACAGCCGGATGTCAGACCAGGGAAGGGGGGCGGTGCTCATGGGAGATTAGCGTATCGTTCTCGTAATCGTACTCGTTCTCGCCGATCGGTCGGATCCGTCGGATCGGACCGATCATGGCTGGGCGGCTCGTAGCTGGGCGGAAGCGTGGGCAGTTTGGGGATGGGTCGAGAACGAGAACGATTACGAGAACGAGAACGAAGGTGACCTCACCCCATCCAGTTCGCGATCTGCTCGATCAGCTTGTCCTTGGTCGGGCGGAAGACCTGCTCGAGTTCGGGCGCGAAGGGAACGGGCAGGTCGAGGGAGGCGATGCGCAGCGGCGGGGCTTCGAGGGAGAAGAAGTGCTCCTCGGTCAGGCGGGCCACGAGTTCGGCGCCGAACCCGTGGGAGCGGCGGCCCTCGTGCAGCACGATCAGCCGGTGGGTCCGGTCGAGCGAGGCCTTGATCTCGTCGAGGCGGAGGGGCGACAGCGCACGCAGGTCGAAGAGGTCGAAGCTGCGTTCGTATTCGGTTTCAAAATACGTGCAGGCCTCCTCGGCGAGATGGACCATCTCGCCGTAGGTGACGAACGTGGCAAAGGTGCCGGCGCGCACCTGGCGCGGACGCCAGACGTCGCGGTAGTTCGGATCCCAGACGATGTCGTGCTTGCCCCGCCGGTAGAGGGCCTTGTGCTCAAAGAGGATGACGGGATTGTCGTCCTCGTAGGCGGCGAGCAGGGCATTGAAGGCGTCCTGCGGGGTGCTGGGGTAGAGCCCCTTCAGGCCGGGCATGCTGAGGAAGAGCGCCTCGAGTTCCTGGGAGTGGAACGATCCGAGCCCGACGCTGCCGCAGGGGAAGCGCAGGACGAGCGGGACCTTGGCGCCGCACCGGAAGTGGTAGGTGGCCGCGTTCTGGGTGATCTGCGTCACCGCCTCGGTGGCGAAATCGGCGAACTGGAACTCCTCGATCGGCCGGTGGCCGTTGAGCGCGAGCCCGATGGCGTAGCCGGTGCAGGCGCTCTCGGCCAGCGGGGTGTTGAGCACGCGCGCGCGGCCGAAGGCGGGGAGCAGGCCTTCAGTGACCTTGAACGCGCCGCCGTAGGTGGCGATGTCCTGGCCGAGCACGAGCGACTCGGGACGTTCGGCGAGGATCTTGAACAGCGCCTTGTTCAAGGCCTGTGCCATCGTCACGTGGGCGGTCTTCTGCGGGGCCGGACCGTCGGACTCGACCGAGGGCACCCAGGGCAGGGGCGGCGCGTCGGGGGCAAGCACTTCGCCGAGCATCTTGGCCGCGCTTTGGTGGGAACGGGGCACGGCGAGGGACACCTTGATGCAGGCCTCGAGGTATGCATCGAGTTCGGCTTCGACCTGGCGCATCGCCGGTTCGTGTCCGGCGGCGACCAGGGCGGCGCGAAACCGCGGCACGGGGTCGGCGGCGAGGAAGGCGTCGTTCTCGCCGGGCTTCAGGTAATCGCAGGTGTCGTAGGCGGCGTGGCCGCGCAGGCGCAGCGTGTGGGCTTCGATCAGCATGGGCCGGCCGGTGCGACGCACCTTTTCGACCGCCGCAGCGAAGGCCCGGGTCGTCTCAAGCACGTCGCCGGTCGTGTCGATGGCCAGCCCCTCGATGCCGTAGCCCGCGGCGCGACGCCACAGTTCCGTGCCGGCGGCGAACTGCTCGGACACCGGGGTCGAGTACGCGTAGCGGTTGTTTTCGATGACGAACAGCACCGGCAGGGACAGCAGGGAGGCGAGATTGAGCGTCTCGTGGATGTCGCCGGTGCTGGAGCCGCCGTCGCCGAAGAAGGCGAAGCCGATTGCCGGGCGGCCGAGCCGGCGCTGGGAGTCGGTCAGGCCCGCCACGTTGCTGATCATCGTGCCGAGGTGGCTGATCATCGGCAGCGAACGATGGGCCGGGTCACCGTAGTGCACATTGCCCTCGCGCGCCTGCGTGGGGCTGTCGGCGTTGGCGAAGTACTGGTTGAGGTGCTCGCACAGGTGCCGGCCCCAGATCAGCTGGCCGCCGCAATCCCGGTGCGTGAAGGAGACGACGTCGACCGCCTTGTCGGCGAGCAGGGCCAGCGGGATGATCAGGGCCTCGTTGCCCTGGCCGCCGGTCACGGTGCCCTTCATCAAGCCCTGCCGGAAGAGTTCGAGGATCCGGTTGCTCGCCGTCCGCGTGAGGTGCATCCACGCATGGAGGCGCAGGAGGGCGGCGGTGGGATTCGAGGTGAGCTCGTCGGGGCGCAGGTTGCGCTGGGAAAGTACGGCCGGAGGTGTGGGAAATGCCATGTCCAATGGGCGTGACCTTGGGCGCCGCGAGCGAGTCCGCCAAGCCCGAACATCCGGGGAGGCCGGGGGTAATGGGTCCAAGGTCAAAGGTCGCAGGGCCCAAGTCTAAAGCGACGGCGCTGCGTGGCGCCCGGTTTCTTTGAGCTGAGCCGCCGGGGCGGGCCGATGGCGACCTGGACGTTCCGACGGTCGGCCGGCGATGGCCGGTTAAACCGAAAAGGACTGGCCCGGCGCGAGCACGATCACCCGATGGCCGCGCGCTCCGGCGGCCTGCGCGAACCGTGCCGCATCCTGGGCGATCACGGGCCAGGTGTTGTAATGCATCGGCACGGCGACGCGCGGTTTCAGCAAGTCGAGGGCGTCGAGCGCATCCTCCGGTCCCATGGTGTAGTTGTCGCCGATCGGGAGCAGGGCGGCGTCGAGGCCGCCTCGGCCGATCAGCTGCATGTCGAGGAACAGCGCGGTGTCGCCGGCGTGGTAGACCCGCCGTCCGTCCGCTTCCAGCAGGAGGCCGCAGGCCGTACCCATGTAGAGCGGAGCCAACCCGGCGTTGAGGCTCGAGGTGTGGTGGGCGAGGGTGAGCTTGAGCCGGCCGAAGGGGAAGGTGAAGGCGCCGCCCGGATTCATGCCGTGGACCCGCACCCCCTGGGCGCCGAAATACTCCGCGAGTTCGTAGTTGGCGATGAGCAGGGCGTCGTTGGCCCGGGCAATCGACAGGGCATCGGCGGTGTGATCCTCGTGTCCGTGCGTGAGCAGCACATGATCGCACTGCACGTCGGCCGCGCGCACTGCGGCGGCATCGTTCCCGGTCAGGTAGGGATCGATGAGCAGGCGGTGGCCGCCGGTCTCGATCAGGAAACAGGCGTGTCCGTAGAACGTGATCGTCATGCCGCGACGGGAGCAGAGATGCGGTCCAGCCGGCCCATCACCTCGGGGGTAAGCCGCGGAACGAGGGCGAGCGCGCCGAGATTTTCGGTGAGCTGCTCGGGCCGGGAGGCGCCGAGGATCACGGTGCTAACGTGCGGATTCTTCAGGCACCACGCCAAGGCCAGGCGGGGGAGGGAGGTGTCGAGTTCGCGGGCGAGGTCGGCGAATTGGCGCACCGCAGCGAGCTTGCGGTCGGAGCCCGGCCCCAGCACGGCGTCGCGCAGCCACTCGAGCCCGGGTTGATCGAGGCGCGAGTCCTTGGGTACCCCCTGGTTGTATTTTCCCGTGAGCAGGCCGCTCGCGAGTGGCGACCACACCGTCGTGCCGAGGCCGCGGCGGGCGTAGTGGGGGGCGAGGTTCCATTCGACGCGGGAGCGATGGAAGAGGTTGTACTGCGGCTGTTCCATTTGGGGGGCGTGGAGTCCGAGCCGGTCGCAAACGGCGTAGGCGGCTTCCAGTTGGTCCGCGTTCCACTCGCTCGTGCCCCAGTAGAGCACCTTGCCCTGCACGATCAGGTCGTGCATGGCCCGGCAGGTTTCCTCGACGGGCGTTTCCGGGTCGGGGCGGTGGCAAAAATAGAGATCGAGGTAGTCGACCTGCAGCCGCCGCAGCGCGTCGTGGCAGGCTTCGACGATGTGTTTGCGGCTCAATCCGGTCTGGTTGGGCCGTTCGTCTTCCCAACCGAAGTAGACTTTGCTCGACACGAGGTAACTGCTCCGCCGCCAGCCACTTTGCTTGAGAATCTGGCCCATCACGACCTCAGCCTGGCCGTCCGCGTAGGTCTCGGCGTTGTCGAAGAAGTTGATCCCGGCGTCGTAGGCGGTGTGCATCAGTTTCTGGGCGACCGGGTCGCCGATCTGGCGGCCGAATGTCACCCAGGCGCCGAATGACAGCGCGCTGACCTTGAGACCCGAGGAACCGAGGCGGCGGTACTCCATGTTCATGATGACCGGGAGTATGGCGGCGGGCCGGGCAAAGTCCAATCACCGACCGCAAAGTTGACGTCTCCGACACCAAACTGCGGCTTGCCAAGCCGGGTGAGGTCGATTGCTCTGTGATGGTGCCGCGGCCTCCGGTCGCGCATCCCCTCCGCGCCATGTTGAACTCCTTGGGTTGTCCGGTCGATGGTCTCTCTCTGCTGGGTGGCGTGAGGCTGTCGGCATCATGCGCCGGCGGCCAAACCCCGGCTGACCTGTTCCCCTCTTTCCCCGGATGATCTCCCCGCGTCCCGACTCCCTCCCTGCGCCCACCATGGGCGGCCTGCCCGTCGAGGTGGCCCGCATTCTGCCGGAGGCGTGGCTGCGCACGGGGGTGGGCTTTTGCCTCACGGACGCCGTCGGCCTGATCCGGGCGGTGAATCCTGCTTTTTGTGAGACCACCGGGTATCAGCCAGAGGAACTGGTCGGTTTGTCGCTGCTGCGCCTGCAACCAGCCGAAGCGGCGGTGGCCTCGTCGGTGGCCCACGCGGCCATCATCGGCGGACGCACTCCCTCGTCGGCGATGACGTACCTGCACAAGAGTGGGCGTCCGTTGTTCGCCCACATCACCGACACGGCCCTGGCGGCGTCGACCGGCGAAATGTACCGGCTGACGTCGTTGATCGACCTCGAACGCGAGACGCGGACGGAGGCCCGGCTCGAACAGCTGCAGCGCGCAGAGAATTTCGTCACGTTGTGCGGCACGATCAGCAACGACTTCAACAACGTGCTCGCGATCATCATGGGCTACACCGCCTTCATTCAGGATGGTGCAGGCGACGTGCGGCGCGTGCTGATGGCGGTCAATGGCATCGACAACGCCGTGCAGCGGGCGGCGGACCTGATCAAGCAGACCCTCTACCTGACGCGGCAAACCGCGCCGACCCTGCAGCGCGTCGATCTGTCGGAGTTTGCGCACGAGATGGCGCGCATCGCCTCGGCCAATGACCGCTGGGCACTGGAGGTCGAGCTCGCCTTGCAGGACAACCTGCCGCCGGCGTCGCTGGACCCGCGCCACCTTACGCACGTGTTCGAGGAACTGTGCCGCAAGGCGGTGGAAGGCCTCGGCACCGGGGCGCGGCTGCGGGTTTCGACTCTGGGTGTCGCCGGCCATGTGCTGCAGATGCGGTTCTCCGAGGCGCGCGAGCCGGTTTACGCCCTGCTGGAGGCGCGGTTTGCGCCGGCCCTGCGCGGCAGCTCCCTGCCCACGGCCTCGCCCGGCTGGCAGAATCGGCGCGATCTCGCGCTGGTCACGGTCGAGAGCGTGGTGGCCAGCCATCGCGGGTGCTTCGAGGCCGTTCAGCTCGACGGCAACGCTGTCGCTTTTCGCCTCTACCTGCCCACGTTGCCGGATCCCGAGCCGGCGCCCGTGGTCGCCGCGCCCGTCCCGGCGCCTGCGGCCGCCGCCCCGTCGCCAACGGCCGAAGCCGGAACGGTCCTGGTGGTGGACGACGAGGAGTCGTTGCTCCACGCCCTCGGCTTTGCCCTCGAGCGGCATGGTTTCCGGGTGCTCAAGGCCCGGGACGGCCTCGACGCGGTCGAGACCTACCGTCAGCACGCGCAGAAGATCCAGCTCGTGCTCTGCGACCTCGGCCTGCCGCGGATGAGCGGGTGGGAGGCCTTCATGAAGATGAAGGACATCTCCCCGCAGGTGCGCGTGGTGGTGATGAGCGGCCACCTCGAGCCCACGTTGCACGCCGAGATTCTCCGGGCGGGCGCGCGCGGCTTCCTGCAAAAGCCCTTTGCCATCGCGAAGGCCGTGGCGACGGTGCAGGAGCTCTTCGCCAGGCCCGAGAGTACAGTCGGTCTGTCGTGACCGACCGGCTGCGCCTCACTCCCCGGTGGCGTCGCCGGTGAAGCGGTAGGTCGTGTTGAAGATGAGCTCGATGTTCTTGCTCACCCAGACGCGCACTTTGATCTTCCCGGACACCGCGTCGTCCGGGACCACGCGGCCCTCGATGCGCCGCGGATCGCCCGCCGCGTCCGCCGCCCGGCCGTTGAAGTAAACGACCTCGCCGGCGGCGATGCGGCGCAGGTCTTCGTCGGACAACGTGATCGCGATCGTGCCGGACTCGTTATAGAAAAAATACGGAAACACCTTCGCCTGGTAGCTGGAGGTGTAGGCGTCGCCGTTGCGCTGAAACGGCGGCATGGTGAGCGTGACGCTGCCGATGTAGATCGACGTTTTCGCCGCTGCCACGGTGGCTACCTGGTGGCGGGGGTGCAGTGGCTCCGGGGCCGGCTCCTGCGCCGGCGCGGCGGTCCGGCCGAGGCCGAGCAGGGCGAAGAGCAGCAGGCAGCGGGCGTGCATGCGAAAAGTGTTGGCGGCGTTGGCGTCCGCGCAACCCATCTTTCGCGTTGCGCCGCCCGCGCCGGGGTCGTCTGCTCGCCGGCCTATGGCCAAGAAATCGCAAGCCACCTGGGGAGGTCGCTTCTCTGCCGGTCCGGCGGAGTTGATGCTCACGTTCAGCGAGTCGGTGTCCTTCGATCACCGCCTCGCCCCGTTCGACATTGCCGGGAGCAAGGCCCACTCCGCCATGCTCGCGCACGTCGGACTGATCACGAAGGCCGAGCGCGATGCAATTCACGCCGGGCTGGGTGCGATCCTGGCAGACATCGAGGCCGGTAAATTTTCCTGGAGCACGCAGCTCGAGGACGTGCACATGAACATCGAGCAGGCGCTGACCAAGCGCGTGCCGGCCGCGGCCAAGTTGCACACCGCCCGCAGCCGCAACGACCAGGTCGCGACGGACATGCGCTTGTTCTTCAAGCATGCCTGCGCGGTGCTGATCGAAAAGCTGCGCGGCGCCCAGCGCGCCCTGCTCGCCATCGCGGAACGCGACGGCGACGTGCTCGTCCCGGGTTACACCCACCTGCAGCGCGCCCAGCCGGTCTTCCTTGCCCACCACCTCGCCGCCTACCTCGAGATGCTCGACCGCGACGTCGAGCGCTTCCGCGTCGTGGCTGACCACGCGAACTGGTGCCCGCTGGGCTCCGGCGCAATCGCCGGCACGACCCTGCCGATCGACCGCGAGTTCACGGCCCGCACGCTCGGCTTCGTCGATGCGAAAGGGCGCCCGCGCGTGACCGCCAACTCCATGGACACGGTGGCGGACCGTGATCTCTTCATCGAATTCGCCACCGCCTGCGCGCTCGCCGGCGTGCACTTCTCGCGCGTGGCGGAGGACCTGATCATCTGGTCCAGCGTTGAGTTCAAGTTCGTCGAACTCCCGGATGCTTTCTGCACCGGCTCGTCGCTCATGCCGCAGAAAAAAAATCCGGATTCCTGCGAGCTGCTCCGCGGCAAGTCGGCGCGTCTGCAGGGCAACCTGCATACGCTGCTCACCCTCACCAAGGGTCTGCCGCTGACGTACAACCGTGACCTGCAGGAGGACAAACCGCCGGTCTTCGACAGCTTTGATCAGACCGCCCTCTGCACCGACGTCCTGGCCGGGACCATCGCGGGCATGACGGTGCTGCGCGACCGGTGTGCCGCGGCGGTGGCGGATCCGGCGCTGCTGGCCACCGACCTCGCCGACTACCTCGTCGACCGCGGCGTGCCGTTCCGAGAAGCCCACCATGCCGTCGGGGCGGTGGTGAAGCTGGCCGAACAACGCCGCGTGCCGCTCGACCGGCTGCCGGTGCCGGACGTGCAGGCGCTGCATCCCGGATTCGGCCCCGACTGGCCCGCCGTCTTCGACCTGAAGCGCGCGATGGCGCGACGGCGCGGCACGGGTATGCCCGGCCCGGCCCAGGTGAAGAAGCAACTCGCCCGCTGGCGCAAGCGGCTCGCCTGAGCCGTCCGCGCGAACCGCGCCCCGTGCTCCCGACCCTGTTTCCGACGGCGAAGAACGACCCGGAACTCGCGCCGTTCCGGGCCGCGCTGGTCTTCGGCTTTTTCAACGCGCTCACCTGGCAGATCGGCATCGGCACGCCGATGGTGCTGTTTGCCCAGCACCTCGGCGCGTCCTCGTTCCAGGTCGGCCTGGCGTACTCGTTCGTCTTCCTGCTCACGCCGGTGCAGGTGCTCGCGACTGCGCTCCTGCCCCGCTACGGCTTCAAGCGCGTCTCGTTGGGCGGCTGGGGCGCGCGCAGCGTCTTCCTCGCGGTGCCGGTGGCCCTCGCGCTGCTCGCGCCGGCGAGCCCGCGTCCTTGGATGGTGAATACGCTGATCTGGAGCGTGTTTCTCTTCTGCCTCTTCCGCTCGATCGGCGCTGCGGCGATGACCTCGTGGTTCTACGGCTTCCTGCCGGAGAAGGTGCGCGGCCGCTACTTCGCCAGCGACCAGATGCTCTCCGGCATCGCCGGGGTCGGCACGCTCATTGCATGCTCGGCACTTTTCGCCCTGCTGCCGATCTACACCGCGCTGCTCGTGCAATACGCGATCTCCCTCGTCGGCTCCACCCTGAGCTACTACGAGCTGAAGAAGCTGCCCGACATCGAGAAGCCCGAGAAGATCAGCCTTGGCTCCGTCCTGCGCGACACGCCCCGGCACATGTTCGCCCCGTCGGAGTTCCGCAGCTACCTCTGGTGCGCCGTGACGTTTGCGGTGCTGACAACGTCGATCCCGCCCTTCGCCGCCTACTACCTGGCGGTGGCCGGCGGTCGGACGCCGGGAGAGATCATGCTGTTCGAGGTCTTCCGCTTCTCTGGGGTGATCCTCGGCGCGGCCCTGCTGCGCCGGCAGATCGACGCCCGCGGCGCCCGGCCGTTCTTTCTTACCGGACTCGGGCTCTATGGCGTGGTCGCGGTGAGCTGGTGGCTCTACCTGGATCAGGGGTGGTCGGTGCTGAGCCTGCTCTTCGCCATCTACTTTGTGGTCGGTCTTGCCGCGGTGTGTTGGAACGTCGCCAATCTCAATTACCTGCCCAAGGTCGTGCCGTCGGAGGAGCGGGCCCTCTTTGTGTCCATCCACGGTGCGGTCACCTCGTGCCTGGGCGGGCTCTCGCCCATCCTGTGGGGCCTGGTGATGAAGACCACCGGGCCCGACGGTGCGCCCGGCATCAGCACGGCGGTCTTCCAGCTCTATTTCGTCGTGATGCTCGCCGGGGTTATCTTCGTGGGGTGGTGGGTGCGGCGGTTGCCCGAGCCCCTCGCGTCCGGAGTCGAGCCGGCCCTGCTTGGCCAGGAATGGCTGCGTCCGTTCCGGGCCGCGGCCTCGCTCGTCAATCTGATCGATCCGCGCAAGCTCGGGCGTCGGCCCGGTGCGCCGGAGAAAAAGGATTGAGCGCCGAACCGGCCTTCGCCCAGCTCCCCGCAGCGTCATGCCGAAAGTCCGCATCCTGACCGACCGGGTCGCCAACCAGATCGCCGCCGGCGAGGTGATCGAGCGTCCGGCCGCGGTGGTGAAGGAGCTGGTGGAGAACGCAGTCGATGCCGGCGCGACCCGGATCGAGGTGGAGTTTCGCCATGGCGGCCGCTCGCTCATGCGCATCGAGGACAATGGCTGCGGCATGGCGCGCGAGGACGCGCTGCTCGCCCTCGAGCGGCACGCCACGAGCAAGATCGCCGAGGCGGACGACCTCAACCGGCTGGCCAGTTTCGGCTTCCGAGGCGAAGCCCTGCCGTCCATCGCGAGCGTGTCCCGCTTCACCTTGCAGACCCGCGAAGCCGGCGCCGATGTCGGCACGGAGATCGTGGTCAATGGCGGACGGTTTGTGCACGTGCGCGACTGCGGCCGGCCCGTGGGCACCCGCATCGAAGTGGCGCAGCTGTTCAACTCGGTCCCCGCCCGGCGCAAGTTTCTCAAGACCGACCAGACCGAGGCGGCGCACATTGTGTCCGGCGTTCGCCTCTACGCCCTGGCGTTTCCGCAGGTGGCGTTCACCCTGATCGAGGACGGCCGAGTTATCTTTCGCTCGCCCGAAGGCGCCGACCTGGCGGGGCGGGTGGGGGAGATCTTCGGCCGGCAACTGGCCGAGGGCCTCGTGCCGATCGAGGCCGCGGAGGACGGACTGCGGCTGACGGGCCTGATTGGCCGCCCGGGACAGGGTCGGGCCACGCGGCACGAGATGATCACCTTCGTCAACCGGCGCCCGGTCGACAGCCGCACCCTCAACTACGCGCTGATCGAGAGCTATCACGAGTCGCTGCCGCGGGGCCGCTATCCGCTCGCCTTCGTGTTTCTCGAGATCGATCCGGCAGCGGTGGACGTGAACGTTCATCCGGCCAAACGCGAAGTCCGCTTCCGCAGCGAAAGCCTCGTGCGCGGCTTCGTCATCCGCGCGGTCCTTCAGCGCCTGCGCGAACTCGGTCCGGCGGGCGTGCCGGCGTCCCTCGGCGCGGAGACGGCGCCGCCGCCCCTGCTGGCACCGGCGGTCGCCGTGCCCACGCCGTCCGCACCTTTCCCGGCCGCGAGCCCGGTGCCGGCGGCCGCGCCGGAGGTGTCAGGGTGGCGCGCGCCACCGGCGAACGCGGCCCTGAGCGCCGCGGGCCGGATCGAGCGCGTGGTCGCGCCGGCGCGGACCGATGTGCCGCCGCCCATCGCGCCGGCTCCCGCCGTCCCGGTCTCGCCGGTGCGCACCTGGCGTTACGTGGGACTCGCCCACGGGTCGTATGCGTTGTTCGAAACGCCGGCCGGCATCGTGCTGCTCGATCGCCGGGCTGCCCACGAACGCATCTGGTTCGAGCGCCTTCGCACCGCGTTTGCGGCCGGTGACGTGGCCGCCCAGCGGCTGCTCCTCCCGGTGCCGCTTGAGCTCGATCCCGTGTCCACCAGCCTGCTGCTCGAGCGGCTCGCGTTTTTCCAGGCCCACGGTTTCGAAATTTCCGAGTTCGGCCGTAATTTTTTCCGCGTCGAAAGCGTGCCGACCTGGATGGAGCCCGGCGATGTCGAGTCGTTTGTGCGCGACCTGCTCGGCGCCCTCCGCGAAGGCCGTTTGCAAGATCGTAACGTTGAGGTGGCACGCGACGAATTGGCGCGCCTCGCCGCCGCGAAGGCCATCCGTCTGCCGGAACGGCCCGGCGAGGAGGAGATGCGCTCGCTCGTCAGCCAGCTCTTTGCCTGCTCGGCCCCGTTGACCAGCCCGGCGGGCCGTCCCACGCACATCGAGCTCAGCCAAGGTGAGCTGGCGCGGCGGTTTCAGCGCAATCTTTAGACGTGACCGGCCCCGACGGTCTGGCACGGTTCTTGGTTCAGACTGTCCGGCCCGCGTCCGATATCGACCTTACACCACATGCCTGCTGCCAAAAAGAAAACCGTTGCCTCCGCCGTCGCCGCTCCTGCCGTCCAGATCGGCTCCGCCGTCACCGATGTCGCTGCCTTCAAGGAATCGATCGTGCGGCAGCTGACTTCGACCCTCGCGCGGGACCGGGGGACGGCGACCCGGCGTGACTGGTGGATCGCCACCGCCTTGGCCGTCCGCGAGCACATCCACGAGCGGATGATCGCCACCCAGGCCGTGCACAACGCGCAGAACGTCCGGCGCGTCTACTATTTTTCCCTCGAGTACCTGATGGGCCGGCTCTTTGGCAATAACCTGCTCGCCACCGGACTCAACGAGGTGGCGCGGTCGGCCCTCGCCGAGCTCGGCCAGGACTTCGAGGAAGTGCGCGATGCCGAGGTCGACATGGGACTGGGCAACGGCGGCCTCGGGCGCCTCGCGGCCTGCTTCCTCGATTCGCTCGCCACGCTCGACTACCCGGCCCTCGGCTACGGCATTCATTACGAGTACGGCCTGTTCAAGCAGAGCTTCGTCAACGGCCACCAGATGGAGTCGCCCGACAACTGGATCATGTTCGGCGATCCGTGGGAGGTGGTGCGCGCCGAGTACACCCAGGAGGTGCACCTGTACGGCCGGGTGGAGAACGTCTTCGACGACTTCGGCAACTGCCGCCAGCGCTGGGTCGACACGAAGCGCATCCTCGGCGTGCCGCACGACATTCCCACCGCGGGCTTCGGCACCAAGACGGTCAACCTGCTCCGCCTCTGGTCCTCGAAGTCCACGGAGGAGTTCGACCTCGCCGTGTTCAACAGCGGCGGTTACGTCGAGGCGGTGCGGGAGAAGGCCGTCGGCGAGACGGTGTCGAAGGTCCTGTATCCGAATGACAAGACCGAGAACGGCAAGGAGCTGCGCCTCGTGCAGCAGTACTTCTTCGTCACCTGCTCCCTGCGCGACCTGATCCGCCGCCATTTCCGCAATCCGCAGAACTCCTGGGACAACTTTGCCGACAAGGTGGCGGTGCAGCTCAACGACACGCACCCGGCGGTGGCAGTGGTCGAGTTGCTGCGCATCCTGCTCGACGAGCATCACATGGCCTGGGACCGCGCCTGGGGCGTTGTCACCAAGACCTTCGCCTACACCAATCACACCCTCCTGCCCGAGGCGTTGGAAAAGTGGGGCGTGCCGCTCTTCGAGCGCGTGCTGCCGCGCCATCTCCAGCTCATCTACGAGATCAACGTGCGCCTGCTGAAGCAGGTGGAGGCCAAGTGGCCGGGCGATCACGAGAAGCTGCGCATCTGCTCCCTCATCGAGGAGAACGGACACAAGATGATCCGCATGGCCAACCTGAGCGTCGTAGGCTCGCACGCCGTCAACGGCGTGGCCGCGCTGCACACGCAATTGCTGAAGAAGGAGCTGTTCCCCGAGTTCGACTCCCTTTTCCCGGGCCGCTTCCAGAACAAGACCAACGGCATCACGCCGCGGCGCTGGCTGCTGAAGACCAACCCGCGGCTGTCGCGTCTCATCACCGAGCGCATCGGCGACGCATGGGTGTGCGACCTCGACAAGCTGCGCGGCCTCGAGGCCTTCGCCGGCGACGCCTCGTTCCAAAAGGAGTTCATGGCGATCAAGCGGCAGAACAAGGTCGACCTCGCCGCTGTCATCAAGGCCGAGTGCGGCATCGAGGTGTCGCCCGAGGCGCTCTTCGACGTGCAGATCAAGCGCCTGCACGAGTACAAGCGGCAGCACCTGAATCTGCTCCACATCCTGACCTTGTACCGCCGGCTACTGCAGAATCCCGATCTCGATCTCGTGCCGCGCGTCTTCATCTTCGCCGCCAAGGCCGCGCCGGGCTACGATCTCGCCAAGAACATCATCCGGGCGATCAATGTCATCGGCGAACGCATCAACCACGATGCGCGCATCAAGGGAAAGCTCAAGGTCGCCTTCCTGCCCAACTATCGGGTCTCCCTCGCCGAGCGCATCATCCCGGCCGCCGACGTGTCCGAACAGATCTCCACCGCGGGCAAGGAGGCCTCAGGCACGGGCAACATGAAGCTCGCCCTCAACGGTGCGCTCACCGTCGGCACGCTCGACGGCGCCAACGTCGAGATCAAGGAGGAGGTCGGCGACGAGAACATCTTCATCTTCGGCCTGACCGTCGAAGAGGTCGAGGCGCTCGACGCCCGCGGGTACCACGCGTGGGACCTGTATCAGGGCGACGAGGAGCTGAAGGCCGTCGTCGACTGGATCGGCTCCAGCTACTTCGTGCCGGGAGAGTCGCATCCGTTCGGCGCCCTGCATCACAGCCTGCTCGGCGGCGGCGATCCCTACAAGGTGCTCGCCGACTACCGCTCCTACGTGAAGGCCCATGAGGCGATCGACCGCGCCTACCGCGATCCGTCCGGCTGGGCGAAGAAGGCCATCCTCAACACCGCCCGGGTCGGCAAGTTTTCGAGCGACCGCACCATTCGCGAATACGCCAAGCAGATCTGGAACCTGCCCGCCGTCCCGGTGAAGTGAGGAGGGGGGACGGCCGGGGCAACGCATGCCCGCGTCCGCCGCTCCGGGCTCGCAACCTTTCCGGCGGCGGCGGATCATACTCGGTGTGTTCCGCCGTATTGCCCTTGCCCTCACGCTGAGTGTCGCGACCGGGGCGGAGCCGTCCGGGTCGCGCTGGCCGCTCCTGGCCGGGTCACTCTCCGGTGAACTCGCGGCCTTCGGGGACGAGGGACCGCGGCTGGCGTGGCGGCTCGACGCCTTGCCGCCCGAGGCGTCCGGGCGCCGGTTCACGTTTACGCTGACCGGGGCGGGACTCAGTGCCCGCGGCGGTGCCCTTTACCAACCGGAGACCGGCGCGCTGACCTGGCGCCTCGACCAGGCCGAGGTGCCGCTTTCGGCCTGGCTCCCGCGCGTGGCCAGCCGGGTCGGCCTGCCGCTCGAGGGAACGGAGGCCGCGGGAACGGTCCACGTCGAAGGCGAGGGCTCCTGGGCGGACGGCCGGCCGGTGGGCAGCCTGAGGGTCCGCTGGGAGGACGGCACCGTGCGCCACGCCGCCGACGACTGGGAATTGAGCGGTATTCAGATTGTGGCGACGTACGACCTGCGCGGCACGGGTCAGGTTGCCTGCACGATCGGCGGGCTGCGCTACGGACCGCTGGCGTTGCAGGGCGCGCAGATCGACCTCAGCCTCATGCCGGACTCCCGGGCGCTGGTCACGCGGGCCGCGCTGCAGGGGCTCGGCGGCCGGATCGAGGCAGCTCCGTTTGATCTGTCGCTCGCGAACCCGTCCGCCACGGTGCGGATGACGCTGGCGCAGATCTCCCTCCGCCAACTCGTCGCCCTGCTGCCTCCGGCGTTGTCCGAAGCGCAGGGACGTCTCGACGGCGAGGTCGAGGCCTCGTGGAGCGCGGCCGAGGGCCTGCAGATCACGGGAGGCTGGCTCGGGTTGAGCGAAGGGGAGGAGGCCACGCTTCGGCTGGCCCCGGTGCCGGGCCTCATCACGGCGCAGCTGACGCCCGACAATCCGGCCTATTCTCCGCTGCAGCGGGTGGAGCAGGGTGAAACCGCGCTTTCCGTCAGCCTGTTGCGTTTGAGGTTCACCCCCCGCGGGGACGAGAATGGCCGGACCGCCACCGTCCGCATTCAGGCCGAGCCGGTGGATCCGCTGCTCAAGGCTCCTTTGCAGATCGATCTCAATGTCGCGGGCCCGCTCGACCAGCTGATCAAGCTCGGCATGGATGGGCGGATCCGCTTTGAATAAATCGTGGTCGTCCCGCGTCTCAGGGGAAACCTCACGCTCCTTTACCGGTCGATTCTGCCTAACGTTCCACCATGAAACCCATTTGGCTCCTCCCCATCCTCGCGCCGTGGCTGATGACCGGCTGCATCAGCGTCCGCACCGAGCCCATCGAGGTGAAGCCGATTCACATCACGGTGGACGTCAACGTGAAGGTCGACCGGGCCCTCAACGATTTCTTCGGGGACCTCGACAAGCAGTCCACCACCCTCGTTCACGAACCCAAGTCCTGACCGCCATGACCTCCCTGCTTCGTACGCTCGTCTCGTTTGCCCTGTTCTCCGTCTTGCTCGCCTCGGTGCAGGCGCAGGACCTCGGTGCCGTGCAGGCCCGCATGCGCGAGCGCCTGCCCAAGATCGACGCGCTCAAGGCCGACGGTGCGCTGGGTGAAAACAACCGGGGCTTCCTCGAAGTGCGCGAGAACAAGGGCGATGCCGCCTCGGTCTCGAGCGAGGAGAACGCCGACCGCACGACCGTTTACACCGCCATCGCCCGCCAGACCGGCAGCAATCCCGCCGCCGTCGGCGCCGCCCGCGCCAAGCAGATCGCGGCCAACAGCGCCCGCGGCGTCTGGCTCCAGCGCGAAAGCGGCGAGTGGTACAAAAAGTAAGGACGAGAAAAAGGGAGCGGCGGCACTCCTGCCGCCGGGATTGAAACAAAGCCGCCTCGCGCCAACGCCAGCCGCGGTTACTGATCGCCGCCGGGGAGCGGAGCCAGCCCGAGTTCCTTGAGGTAGGCGTTGTGTTTGGTTGCGGCGACCCGAATGCGGTCCTCAATGGCGACGAGGTCGGCGTGGGTTTTCTTCAGATCGATCTCCTCCTCGGTCGTAGCGGTGCTGATGTAGCGAGAGATGTTGAGGTTGTAGCCTTCCTTTTCGATCTCTGTCATCGGTACTCGGCGGGCATAGCGCTCGATGGGCTTTTCCGGGCGGTCGCGGTAGGTATCGACGATTTTGTCGATGTGCTCGTCGGTAAGGACGTTCTGGCGCTTACCTTTCTCGAAGTGCTCCGCGGCGTTGATGAAGAGGACGTCGTCGGGCTTCTTGCACTTCTTGAGGACGAGGATGCAGACGGGAATGCCGGTGGAGTAGAACAGGTTCGCGGGCAGGCCGATGACGGTGTCGATGTGGCCGTCCTTGAGCAGCTTGGTGCGGATGCGCTCCTCGGCGCCGCCGCGGAAGAGGACGCCGTGCGGCAGGATGATCGCCATGACGCCTTGGTCCTTCAGGTAGTGGAAGCCGTGGAGAAGGAAGGCGAAGTCGGCGGCGGACTTGGGGGCGATGCCGTGGTTCTTGAAACGGACATCCTCACCGAGGGTATCCGTTGGCTCCCAGCGGAGGCTGAAGGGCGGGTTGGCGACGATGGCGTCGAACTTGGGCATCTTCGCCGGATTAGTCTCCCGCAGCATGTCCCATTCGTTGGTGAGCGTGTCGCCGTGGTAGATTTCGAACTCGGTATCCTTCACCCCGTGCAGCAGCATGTTCATGCGCGCGAGGTTGTAGGTGGTGATGTTCTTCTCCTGGCCGAAGATCTTACCGATGGTGCCGCCTTGCTTTTTGAGCTGCTGGCGGACGTTGAGGAGGAGCGAACCGGAGCCGCAGGCGAAATCGAAGACGCTGCCGAGGTGCTTCACCGGCCCGGTCTTGGGCTCCTGGCTGTCGAGGGTGACGATCCGGGAGAGAATCGTGGAAATCTGCTGCGGGGTGTAGAACTCGCCCGCCTTCTTGCCGGAGCCGGCGGCGAACTGGCCGATGAGGTATTCGTAGGCGTCGCCGAGGGCGTCGATGTCGGTCGAAAACTCCTTCAGGCCTGTTGCGATCTCCTTGATGATGTCGCAGAGCTTCTTGTTTTTGTCGGCGTGCGTGCGGCCAAGTTTTTCGGAGCCAAGGTTGATCTCGGAAAACAGGCCTTGGAAGGTGCTTTCGAAAGACTCGGTTTCGATGTATTTGAATCCGTCGCGCAGGGTTTCGAGCAGGTCGCCGCTCTGGTTCTTGGCGAGGTTGGCGATGTTGGCCCAGAGGTGCTCCGGCTTGATGACGTAGTGCACCTTGCGCCGCATCTGCTTCTCGAAGTCCACAATGTCGGTTGGGTTGTTGGCATACCAGACGGCGAGCGGTACGCGGGCGTCGTCAGGGCCGAACTTCGGGTAGTCGGATCCCAGCTCCTTTTTCGCGGCGACCTCGTAGTTGTCGGAGAGGTAGCGCAGAAAGAGGAAGGCCAGCATGTAGTCGCGGAAATCGTCCGCATTCATCGCCCCGCGGAGTTGGTCCGCGATGGCCCAGAGGGTTTTGCCGAGACGTTGCTGGTCAGTGGCGGTCATGCCGACTTGCAGGAGCGGGGGGCGGCGGCGCGGAGCACTTGCGCGGGTATGCGCGTGAGCCGGCCGTCCTTCACCACGACGAGATTCGTGCCGGTGCGGATAGCCGTCTCGCGGGCTAGGACCGAGGGGCGACGCATCGCAGCGACGGAGGCCCGCAGATCGGGGTTCTTGGCTTCAGTGATGGATTTGGACTTCATGAATTTTCTCCCCATTCCAGCAGGACTGGAGTCTCGCCCATATTGTCGTATTTTGCCCAATCGTCCACAGCGCGTTTGTAGGCCTGCTCGAAGTTGCGCAACCCGGCGGCAAAGCGCCGGCGAATCACGTCCTTGGGGATATCGTGGCCGACATGCCGCACGCGTTCGGCGACGCGGGCGACTGCTGCCTCCGCATTGGGTAGGGAAAGAAAAAACAAACTGACATGGTAGCCCTTCGCACTCCACCGGCGGATATGGGCGAGATAGGCTAACCCCGAGAGCGTGGTCTCGAAGGCGAAGCTCTCGCCGCGCCGAGCGCAGGCGGCGATCTCCTGCAGCATCAGGCGCCCGGCCTTGATGGCGGCGGCTTCGGGCGCGAAGGGTGAACGACCTGCCGCGATCAAATCTGCGTTGATGAAGCGCGGGCATTGCGCTTCCTCGGGGAGAAAGGAGCGGGCGAAGGTCGTCTTCCCCGCGCCGTTGGGGCGGGCGATGATGATGATGACCTTCTTCGTCACGACTTTCGTTTCTTTAGTTTCGCCTCGATGGATTTGAGCTCGGCCTCGTCGGCGGCGATGGCCCACAGGGTTTTGCTGAGGCCTTGTAGGTCGGTGGCGGTCATGAGTTGTTGGTCGGTGGCGGCGAAGCAGCCGCCGGTGGGAACCACGCCGGATTGAATGGTAGGCTGAGTCGAAAATCTTCGAAAATCGTCTGGAAGGTCGAACGCATCGAGTCATCGATCTGTGGGCTTTCGAAAATCACCCAGTCGCCGTGGCTGTTGAGATCGAGAATTCGTTTTTGAAAGGCCTGATTGGTTTCGCCTGCCCGTGGCTTTAGAAATTCTACCCAAGATTGATATCCCAAAAAGGCAGCCGTCTGCTCCAGCACACGACGCAGCATGGTGAAGTGATGACTACTTAGTTCACCGCCATCGCGAGCCCTGCACAAATCGGCTAAAGTGCAGAGGTGGAGAAACGGGGGGACATTTTCCCAGTCTTCCAGCCAATACGTCTCTGGCTCGTCGAATCTGGTAAGAAAATACTTTGTGATCTTCTTTCGGAGTTGGTTGGCGACCACGTTGTAGAAGAGAACATGGTGTGTAGAGATGACCACCCGAAGGTTATTACCTGGCTCGGTAAGCAGATCGCTCAGATCGTGCGCGACCTTAACTGCGTTGTGTTCGTCTAACGATGAGATCGGGTCATCGATGTAGATATACTTAACCCAATCGTAAGAATTGCCGTCGTCGGCATCTACCACGACTTGAACGAGTGCGAGGAAGAAGCACCAAATGAATATATTTTCCTCGCCTCGCGAAATCTTGATGTCTTTGCGCGTGATGGTCCGTTCCCCTGTCGGATTTTCGCCGTCCTCATTAAGCGCGGCGTTAGGATCATAGGCAGGATTTGGTGATTCCCTGGAAAAGCTCACCTCCCAGTTGGTTGTATCGATTGTGAAATCAAAATCACCGTAGCGGGACAAATGGGGGCGGATGCGGGTATCCATTTCCAATTCCCATAGTGCGGTAATGAAGCGGGAGTCTTTGTTGATTTTAAGTTTTCGCTCTTTGTCTTCAGCAAGATCGTTGTCCCAAGAAAATAGGTCTTCAGTGAACGCGTTGAAGTATAGAGTGTCCGGTTCGCCGGTTGCTTTGGCTATGTCCTTGAAGTTGGTGGAAAGGCGCGTCTTCCCCGTTCCATTGTGACCGAAGAGGAGAATCAGCCTCTTTCGCGCTAGATCTTTGCGCAGAAAATCAGCGAGTTCGCAAAGATTTGTAAACGAATGCCTGCTCATTCTTGGGCCTCCGGGGCTGGAAATAACTGTTGCATGAGCCCCTGTTTGTGAGTCGCGAGAATTGCAACGCGTTCACTTTGAGCAGCGGTCAGCTTGTCGAGCGACGAGAGACAATCGGAGATTTTGCGTTGCTCAGGAAGAGTCGGTAATTGCACCGGGAGTTCTTTCAAAATGCTCCCTGTAATCAGCGGTTGCCCTGAGCCAAAGATGAGGCGGTTTAATTTAACATTTCCAAGATAATGAAAAATGAAGTCGATGTGGGTCGATGGCTTGGGGCTAACAACTAAGGTGTTGTCGGTAACACCGAACTTTCCATTGGCCTTATTCAGCAATCCTGCGTTTGCCCCGACTCTCGCCACAAGTATGTGCTGACCGTCATGGCTTGGGGCTGCCGTTTTCCCAATAATTCCAGTCGAACCGTATAGGTCGAATTCACCTTCGGAATCATTTTTATCACGGCCCGAATAGATGCCTTCACAGAGGCTCTCAAGCTGAGCGGTATTCCATTGTCCGCTAAACTCGGGGAAGCGGAAGCGGGGGAGGGTTTCGCCTTCGCGGGGGAAGAGCTGCTGCATGAGCCCTTTTTTGTGGGCCTTGAGCGCGTCAAGTTTCTGGCTTTCGGCTCCGATCAGCTCGTCCAGCGTGCTCATGCACTCGGCGATTTTTTGTTGTTCGGCCCGAGTCGTTTTCCCACCCGGCATCGGCACAGGCAAAGAGAGCAAATCGTCCTCGTCGATGCTCAGTGAGCCGTGGGCGCGTGCGCCGACCTCGATGAACTTCCGCAGCCACTGGCCATGCAGATTTCCGAGAAAGAGGTAGTTTAAGTATTGGGGGAGCGGTGAGTCGCCGTTGATGCGAAAACAGGTGAAAATGCTATTGGGGACAGCGGCTAGGGCATCGCCAGAATACAGGGCAATAAACCCCTGGGGATACTCCTTCGTTGCGCTCTTATTGTAGGCGAAATCATTCTTTTTCAGCAGAAGGTAATTTTTGTAGGAGCTGCCGGCGATTACTCGGCCAAATTTTTCCATTTGGCTCACCAAGCCCACGCCCGAGGTGATGCTCATCGGTACGCACTCGTTATCTCCGACTTTCTCGGTGCTGATTGTGACCAGGGAACCGAGAGATTTGGTTTCCCACATTGGCCCGGTCCGAAACTCGGAAAACCGCAGCTTGGGCATGAGGGCTGACGTGGAGTCGCGCAGCGTGGCGGTCGGTCGCGTCATAATTCGTAGGCGTTGAGGCCGGAGATTTCGCGGCCGGCGGCGCGCTTTTTGAGCAGGGGGACGAGGTCGTCCATGAGGGCGAGTTCCACCACACGTCGGGCTTTCCACGCAAGGCCGAGGGGCTCGAGGAGGCCGGTGAGCTGTTCGCCGTCGAAGACCATGCGCTGGAGGATGGCGTCGGTGAAGGCTTCGAGGCGGTCGGGGGCGAGGCCGTGTTTCCGGGCGACGGCGGCGAGTTCAGTGGCGTGGCGCGCTTTCTTGAACTGACGGTAGCCGTCGCGGATCGCCTTTTCGTCGAGGCCCTGGCCGGCTTGGAGGGTGTTGATGTAGTCGCGGATGGTGTCGCGCTCGTCGAGGAACTTGGCGTCGGCAAGGATGAGGCCGATGAGCTGTTCGCGGTTCATGGTCTGCCGGCTTGGGGCCTCGCTGGAGAAGCGGGCGAGCAGGGCCATGATGTAGTCGTAATCGATGACGGCGGAGGCGAAGAGGACGAACTCGAACTCCAGCGTCTCGACCGCGGGACTGGGTGGCACGTCGGGCCGGCCCTGCTGCTCCTTGAGGGCCTGGGCGGTGGAGAGATATACGCCACGGAAGGCGTTGAGCTGGTCGCGGGGCAGGAGGCGCTCGACCTCGGCCTGGGTTTCGGGGGCGATATCGGTATATTGGTCGAGTTGGGTCTTGAGGCGCTGGACCTCGCGGAAGCGCTCGATGAAGGCGGCGCGGGCCTCGTCGCCGCGCAGGGCGGGGACATCCTCGGGCCGGGCGGCGAGGCCCTGCGACCGCATGAAATCGCCGAGCTGGCCAAGGGCGGTCCTGAGTTTCTCGGCGACGTTGGGGGCGGGATCGGCGGGGGAGGTCTCGCGGGCCGTGGACTGGTGCTCGACACCGGAGAAGGGGGTGACGGCGGCGTCCACGGCGTCGCGTTGGGCGCGGAAGTCGAGGATCTGGCCGTGGGGCTTGGTGGCGTTGAGGACGCGGTTCGTGCGGGAGAAGGCCTGGATGAGGCCGTGGTGCTTCAGGTTCTTGTCAACGTAGAGGGTGTTGAGGAACTTCGAATCGAACCCGGTGAGGAGCATGTCCACGACGATCGTGACATCGATCTTCTCGGCGCCCTTGCGGGGGAGGTCCGCGTTGGGGAACTGTTGGTCCTTGATGCGCTTCTGGACGTCCTGGTAGTAGAGGTCGAACTCGCCGACGGTGTGGGCGGTGCCGTAGCGTGTGTTGTAGGCGTCGATGATGGTGCGGAGGGCGGCCTTCTTGCCCTCGGGATCCTGCTCGTTATCGACCTTTTCCTGCGGCAGGTCCTCCTGGATCTGGCGCACGTCGGCGTCGCCGTCGGCGGGCGGGGAGAAGACGCAGGCGACCTTCAGTGGCACGAAGGCGGGATCGGCGGCCAAGCGCTCCGCCTGGATGGACTGGAACAGGCCGTGATACTCGATGGCCTCGTTAATGGAGGAGGTGGCGAGCAGGGCGTTGAACCGGCGGGCGTGGGTGGCGGCGTCGTGGTTGTCGAGGATGGCTTTGACGACGGCTTTCTTTTCAAGGATGCGGCCGGGCTGGGCGGCGTCCTCGCCCGCCGGCTTGTAGTAGTCCACGTGGAAGCGCAGGACGTTCTTGTCCTCGATGGCGTGGGTGATGGTGTAGGCGTGCAGCTCGCGCTGGAAGAGGTCGGCGGTGGTGCGGAGGGTTTTCTCCTCGCCGGCGATCTGCACGCGCGTGGCGTTGGCCTCGAAGATGGGCGTGCCGGTGAAGCCGAAGAGCTGGGAGCGGGGGAAGAATTCCTTGATGGCCTTGTGATTGTCGCCGAACTGGGAGCGGTGGCACTCGTCGAAGATGAAGACGAGGCGCTTGGCAGAGAGGGGCGCGAGGCGCTCGCGGTAGTTGCGCTTGTTGGTGCCGTCAAGGGCGAGGCCGAGCTTCTGGATGGTGGTGACGATGACCTTGTCGGCCTTGTCGTCGGACAGGAGGCGGCGGACGAGGGTCTCGGTGTTGGTGTTCTCCTCGACGCAGCCCTCCTGGAAGCGGTTGAACTCCTCGCGTGTCTGGCGGTCGAGGTCCTTGCGGTCCACGACGAAGAGGCACTTGTCGATGGCGGGGTTGTCCTTGAGGAGCGTGGAGGCCTTGAAGGAGGTGAGGGTCTTGCCGCTGCCGGTGGTGTGCCAGATGTAGCCGTTGCCGTTGTTCTGGTCGATGCAGTCCACGATGCTCTGGACGGCGTAGATCTGATACGGGCGCATCATGAGGAGCTTTTGCTCGCTCTGGATGAGGACCATGTAGCGGCTGATCATGCGGCCGAGGTCGCATTTTTGGAGGAAGGCGTCGGCGAATTCGGCGAGGTGGGTGATGGGCTTGTTGGCGCGGTCGGCGAAGCGATAGACGGGGAGGAACTGTTCGTCGGCGTTGAAGGCAAAGTGCCGGGCGTTGTTGTTGGCGAAATAGAAGGTCTCGGTGCGGTTGGAGACGATGAAGAGCTGGACAAAGCAGAGGAGCGTGCGGGTGTAGCCGTTGCCCGGGTCGGCCTTGTAGTCCACGATCTGCTCCATGGCGCGGCGCGGGCTGACGCTCAGGGTCTTGAGTTCGACCTGGGCGACCGGCACGCCGTTGATGAGCAGGAGGACGTCGTAGCGGTGGTGGCTGTAGTCGGTGTTGATGCGGAGCTGGTGGACGACCTCGAAGTCGTTTTTGCACCAGTCGCGGATGTTCACCAAGGTGTAGGAAAGCGGGGTGCCGTCGTCGCGGGTGAAGTCGTTTTTCTCGCGGAGGCGGACGGAGTTTTTGAAGACGTCAGGCGAGACAAGGTCGTCGAGCAGGCGAGCGAACTCGGCGTCGGTGAGGCGGACGCGGTTGAGAGCCTCGAATTTCTGGCGGAAGTTGGCCTCGAGGGCGGCCCGGTCACGGATGTCGGGACGGTCGGTGTACTTCAGGTCCTTCAGCTTCTCGATGAACTCCTCCTCGATGTCCTGCTCGCTGACGACCGAGGGCCTCGGATTCGGCTCTTGCTCGTACGTGATCTTGGAGGGCATCGGGAGGGGACGGGTGACGGCGGCAGGAAGGCGACCTGATATCGCGGCTACGGCGACCTTTTTCAGACAAATTCGTGGCGAAACGGGAAGAACTATCCGACGGGAAACGCCAGCCGGCGAATACTTTGCCTGCCATGGGCGTTGGCCTTCGAGCGCCCCTTCGTTCTCGTTCTCGTAATCGTTCTCGTTCTCGCGGCGAACCGAGAGACTGGACGGGTTGGCGCCGTTTGGCACTCGAACCCGGCGACAGGAGTGTCGCCGCTCCCTCAGTCCACCGCCCTAAATTCATTTGCGCCATGCGGGGGCGGGTGCTTCGTTGGCGGGCTTCATGAAGCTCTGGTCCCAGTTTTTCATCCCGACCCTCAAGGAAAGCCCGTCCGACGCCGAGATCGCGTCCCACAAGCTGCTCGTGCGCGCCGGCCTGGTGCGTAAGCTGGGCGGGGGGCTGTACACCTACATGCCGCTGGGCCTGCGCGTGATGCAAAAGCTGTCGCAGATCTGCCGCGAGGAACTCGATGCCGCGGGCGCGATCGAACTGTGGATGCCGCACGTGCATCCGGCCGAGTTGTGGGAGCAGGGACCGCGCTGGGCCGCCGCCCGCGAGATCATGTTCCGCGCCGACAGCGCTGGGGACGGCAAACGCGGGCCCACGGACCCCGAGTACGTGCTCGGGCCGACCCACGAGGAGGTCATCACGCCGCTCGTGAAGGCCGAGATCACCAGCTACCGCGACCTGCCCAAGAATTTCTATCAGATCGGCACCAAGTTCCGTAACGAGATCCGTCCGCGCTACGGCCTGATGCGTGCGCGCGAGTTCGTGATGATGGACGCCTACTCCTTCGACGCGAACGACGAGGGCGCGGTGAAGAGTTACTTCGCCATGAAGACCGCCTACGAGCGCTTCTTCCGCCGCATCGGCGTCACGGCCATCGCGGTCGAGGCCGACACGGGCGTGATGGGCGGCAGCTTTTCGCACGAGTTCATGGTGCCGGCCGAGATCGGCGACGACGATGTCATCTACAACGAGGCGAGCGGCTACGCGGCCAACCGCGAGAAGGCCACCAGCGCCCTCGTGCCTGCCGATCTCACGGACGCCGCGCCGGTCGGAGCGGTCGAGGAGTTCGCCACGCCGGGCGTGGTGACGATCGCCGCCCTCGAGGCCGCGCCTTACGCCGTGCCCGCGGATCGCCAGTTCAAGACCCTCGTCTACATCGGCGACGGCAAACCCTTCCTCGTGATCCTGCGCGGCAACGACGAACTCGAGGAGGCCAAGCTCGGCGCGCTCGGCTTCGGTCTGTTCCGTCCGGCGACCGCCGAGGAGATCGAACCCGTGATGGGCGCGAAGCCCGGCAGCCTCGGGGCGGTCAAGGGCACGATCCGCACTCCGTCGGCTCTCGCCGGCATCTTTGCCGATCACGCGATCCGCCTCATTGGCAACGGGACCACCGGCGCGAATAAGGACGGTTTCCATCTTCGCCACGTCAACGTGACCCGCGACCTCGCGATCACCACGTTTGGCGATTTCCGCCGCGTGCGGCCGGGCGAGCCCGATCCCAAGAACGGCCAGCCCCTGCAGGTGCGCCGCGGCATCGAGGTCGGCCACATCTTCAAGCTCGGCACGAAGTACTCGGACAAGTTTGGCGCCGTCTACACCGACGACCAGAAGCAGTCGCATCCGATGGTGATGGGCTGCTACGGCATCGGCGTGAGTCGCACGCTGCAGGCCGTGATCGAGCAGAGTCATGATGCCGACGGCATTGTGTGGCCCTGGGCGATCGCGCCTTTCCAAGTCCTGATTGTCGTGCTCGATCCCCAGGCGGAGGAGCCGATGACGCTCGCCCGCGCGCTCGGGGCCGCGGCCGAACGGGCCGGTGCCGATGTGCTGATCGACGACCGCGCCGAGCGACCCGGCGTGAAGTTCAAGGATGCCGACCTCATCGGCGTTCCCCTGCGTCTGACCATCGGGGCCAAAGGCCTGAAGGAAGGCGTGATCGAGCTAAAGGCCCGGGCCTCGAAGGACGTGGCCAAGATTCCGCTCGCCGAAGCCGAGGCGAAATTGGTCGCCGTCATCCAGGAGGCGGCAGCGAAGGCATGATCGAGGCCGCGACCAAGACCCGCGTCGAACCGGCGGTTCGCAGCGAGACGGAACTCGCGCTGGAGGACCGCTGGCGGGTGGTCGTGCTCAACGACCCCGTCAATCTGATGAGCTACGTGGTGCTGGTCTTCAAGAAGGTGCTCGGCTTCGACGAGCAGACCGCGCGGCGGCACATGCTCGAAGTGCACGAGCGTGGCCGCTCGGTGGTGTGGACGGGCCTGCGGGAACAGGCGGAACATTTTGCCTTTGCGCTGCAGCAGTGGCATCTCACGGCCGTACTCGAACCTGATGAAGCGCATTGAGGTGAAACTCAGCCTGCCGGTCGTCGCGCCGCTGCTTGATGTGATCAAGCGGGTCGCCGATTCGCTCGAGGCCGAGCTGGCCGCACCGCTGGCGATGACGGACCTGGACGAGGACGTGCGCGAGCCGTGGCAGCGCGATTTGATCGCGGCGCAGAACGCCGACCTGCGCACGCTGCTGGCGTTGTTCGACAGCGAGTTTTTCAGCTCCGGCGTGGTGGCCTTCGACGAGGAGAACGCCGATGCGATCGCGCGCGCCTGCTCTTCGGTGCGTCTGTGCCTGCGCGGCAAATTCCTCAAGGATCTGCCCGACGATCTGCTGGAGAGCGGTGACGTCGAGGTGGAGGCGCTGCCGGAGATCGTCCGGAAAACCTTCATGTGCTACCTGTTTCTCGCGACGATCCAGGAGCTCATCATCCAACACCTCGATTCGTCGATTCTGGAGGGATAAAGCGAACACATGCAGTCGAAGCCCGAAGGGACTCGGAGACGCACCCATCGCGGAGCGGGCGAGGCGAACGCCGTTTCCGTTGTCGTGCCAAGGAGCGGCGGCACTCCTGCCGCCGGGTTTGGGTGCGGGAGTGCCAGCGCATACTCACGGCGGCAGGAGTGCCGCCGCTCCCTTTCGGGACGACGGAAAGGAGGGGCCATTTTTCTGGCCGATGCGTCGCCACAACGGGCGCCTGAGAGGAGGGCAACTAAACGGGCTGCGGTCAGGAGAATGTCAACGTGTCACTCCTCCCCTCATTTTTCCTCCGTAGCTTTGCGCCTCGGCGTTTCAACGGGATCCATCCGTCCATGACTTCGGTGACCTGCGCGTACTGCGGTCTGCCCTTCAAGGCGGTGCGGGTGGAGCCGGGCCGGCCGGCGTACTGTTGCACCGGGTGTGCGATCGCGAGCCGCGTGCCCGTCGATGCCAAGGGGGATTTTCCAGTCAACGGAGCCTTGGTCTCGGCCTTGGCCACGGGCTTCCTGTTCTTCAATCAACTGCTCTTCTGGGCGCTTTCTGTGGTGCTGCGGACGGAGGATCGGGTCGCCGCGGCGAACGCGTGCGAACTCGCCTCTTGGGGCGCCGGAGCGGCGACCTGGCTGGTGCTGGCGGCCGGCTTGGTGCGGATCGGGGCTGGAGGCTGGGCCGACCGGGCGTTCGTGGCGATCGCGCTCGTCACCGGAGTGGTGGGTGCGGTGGGCGGCTCGCTCGCGTGCGCGGCCGGCGCCAACGCCCTGCTTTTGGCGTGGAGCGTGCGCGGTTTGCTCAAGCAAAAAACTCGCCGTAAACCGGACGTTCCCGTTTGACGGACCCGGGGTGCGACCTACGGTCTGGCCGACACCCTGCAGTGTTCGAGGTGCTCTTTTATACGCTCTTTGCCTTAGAATTAATTCGGGAGCCACAAAGCGTCGGTCGCTGCTAGGCCGTAAATCGGACAGCAATAAGCCGGCGCGAGGCGCCCACCTTAACCTAAAAAGGTCCTGAGCCTTTGGGCATACGGCACAGGCGGGGTGTCATCTCTTTCTCCACCACCACATGAGTCCCCAGGTCTATTACATCCTCCATCTCGCGTCCCTGCTCGCCCTGACCGGGGGCGTCTTCTACGGATTCGCCGGCGCGCCGAGTTCGCGCAAGACCGTCCTGATCATCACGGGGATCGCCAGCCTGGTCATGCTGGTGAGCGGCTTCGGCCTGCTCGCGAAGATCCATGGCAACCAGTTCTCCACCTGGGTCATCGTCAAGCTCGTCGCCTGGCTCGGCGTCAGCGCCCTGGCGGGCGTTGGCTATCGCAAGCGCGAGCAGGCGGGTCTGTTCATGAGCATCATCGGCCTGCTGCTGCTGGTCGCGCTGCTCATGGTCTACGTCGTCCGCTTCCAAGCCTGACGTCGGCCTAGCCGGCCGCCCGCCCGCCATGCCCTCGCTGTGCGGCCTGTGGATCGACGATGCGGGCGTCGTGCATCGTGCGATCGCGCGCGACGACGGCGGGCGCGAGCACGCCACGGACACCTTTCAGCCCTTTGCGTGGCTGGGCGAGGGAGCGCTTGATGCTCCGGCCTCCGGCCTCCGCGTGGAACGGCTGAAGGGCGAGGGTGCCTTCCCACGCCTCGTCCATGCGGACAACCTTGAGGTCTACGACGCCTTTCTGAGCGAGGCCAAGGCGGCTGGTCCGGTCGATGCCATCCGGCCGTTGGAAAGCCAGTACCTGTTGCAACGCCGGGAGCGTCTTTTCGGTGACCTGATGTTTGGCCAGTTGCGCCGGTGTCAGCTCGACATCGAGACCGGCTCGGAGGACGGCTCGTTCAGCAACGCCTCGCGGCCCGGGGATCGCGTGCTGGCGATCGGACTGCGCCTCGGTGACGACGTCCGGTTGCTGGAGTTGGAAGCACCCACCGATGCGGCGGAGAAGGCCCTGCTGGAGCGCTTCAATGCCACCCTGGCCGCGCTCGATCCCGACGTGATCGAAGGCCACAACCTGTTCAAGTTCGACCTCGATTACCTGCGCCAGCGTTGCAAGCGCCACAAGGTGCCCTGTGCATGGGGCCGCTTCGGGCAGAAGGCGACGTTTCGCAACAGCCGGCTGAAGGTGGCTGAACGCTGGATCGATTTTCCCCGCTGCGATCTGCCCGGCCGCACCGTCGTCGACACCTACCTGCTCGTTCAACAGTACGACGTGAGCACGCGCGAGTTGGTCTCGTACGGGCTGAAGGACGTCGCGGTGTACTTCGGCATCACGGAGGAAGAGTCGGCGGAGCGGACCTACATTGAAGGCGCGGAGATCGCCCGGATCTTCGAGACGGACCGGGCACGGTTCCGGGCGTATCTGACTGACGATTTGCGCGAGACGCGGGGCATTGCCGATCTGCTGCTGCCCACCTACTTCGAGCAGGCAAAGAGTTTTCCCATTTTGCTTCAGGAAGCGACCCTGCGTGGCAACACCGGCAAAATCGATCTGCTCTTCCTCGAAGAGTATTACCACGCCCGGCAGGCGTGCCCCGTGCCGCCCGAAGTGGCGCCCTTCGAGGGCGGCTACACGCGGTCGTTCCAGGAAGGGGTCTTCACGCACGTGCTGCACTTCGACGTCGCCTCGCTCTATCCGAGCCTGCTGCTGCACCTGGGCCGCAACCCGCGCAACGACACGCTCGGCGTGTTCATTCCGCTGCTGACGTCGCTCCGAACCTACCGCCTCAAGTACAAGCAGCTGGCGCGTACGGCGGAGGCCGAGGCGTTGCGCGCGGAGTACGCGGCGCGTCAGGCGAGCTTCAAGATCCTGATCAACTCGTTCTACGGGTACCTCGGCTTCTCCGGCGCGCGTTTTGGGGATGGCGAGCTGGCCGCCGAGGTCACGCGCCGCGGACGCGAGCTGCTGCAGGCGCTGATCGACGGTTTCGCCCGCGAAGGCTGCACCCTGCTCGAGGCGGACACCGACGGCATCTACCTGTCGTCGCCCGAGCACTACGAACGTCCGGATGTGCTGCTACAGCGCGTGGCCGGCATCCTGCCGGAGGGCATCGAGCTGGAATACGACGGACGGTATCCGGCGATGTTCTGTTACAAGGCGAAGAACTACGCGCTGAGCGATGGACGGAAAATCATTCTCAAGGGCAGTGCGCTCCGGTCGCGCGGCATGGAGCCCTACCTGAAACGGCTCAGCGACCAGCTCATCCGGCACCTGCTCGGCCTGTCGCCGGAGTCGCCGATGGTCCTGGTCGAGGCGTACCGGCGGCAGCTGCCCGAGCGGTCGCTGCCGGTGACAGATCTGGCCAAGAGCGAGACGCTGAGCCAGAGCCCGGACGCCTACGAACGGCTGATCGCCGCGGGCGGCAAGCCACGTCGCGCCTCAGCCGAGGTCGCCCTGCAGCTCACCCCGCGCCCGCGCATGGGCGAGCGCGTGTCCTACTACATCACGGCGAAGGCCAAAGGCCGGACGAGCGACTGGCAGCGTGCGCGGGCCGTGGCCCGGTACGACCCGGTGGAGGCTCCCTACGATCCGGCGTACTACCTCGACAAGCTCGACGACTGGCTCGAGCGCTACGGGACCTTCCTCGGCGTGAAACCGCTGCGCGGCGGACAGGGCGAGTTCGAGCTGACGTAGGCGGCGCTCAACCGATCAACCGCAGGGCGGCCTGGGCCGACTGATTCGCCTGCGAGAGCATGGACGTGCCGGCCTGGACGAGGATGTTGTACTTCGCCATGGCGGTGGACTCCTGCGCCACGTCGACATCCATGATGCGGCTGTGGGCCGCCTCGATGTTCGCCTTGTTGACCGAGTTGATTTCAGCGGCGAAGCCCAATCGCGACTGTTGAGCGCCGTTCTCGGCCCGCATCGTGGCGACCTCCTGGAGGGCGGACGTGACGGTCGCCAGGTTGAGGCTGCTCAAGCCGCCGGCGCTTGCGATGCCCGACACATTGCTTCCTGTCGCGGTGCTCGTGATGTTGATGGAGTCGAAGTAAATCAGTTCCTGGAACCCGGAGGCGCCGGCGTAGTCGTTGCGGATCGTGAATTGACCGGACGTGGCTGACGTGGCTTGGGTACCAACGGTGACGCCGTTGGAGGCGTATTCGACGGAGCCATTGCCATCGAAGCGCAGGGTCAGGACGGACGAACCGGTCGGAAGGTCGCCCGGGTCGCTGCCAAAACCGAGGGTGATGAGGTTTTGCCCTCCCAGTTGAAACGAGAGCACGTCGTCGGTTTTGCCATTGAGAATGTTGAGGCTGACCTCGAACGGTCCGGAGAAACTCTGATTCGACGTGGCCCACGCTGAGCCTCCGGCCGCAGTGAGCAGATCGAGATCGTCGGCGGTATTGGCCACGGCCGCATTACCGCTCGCACCGGTGCTCCACCGCGAAAGGTCATCGAAGCTGTCCATGAACGCCGCAAATCCGGCACCCACGCCCAAGAGGTCGGCACCGCCGATCGCCAGCGAACCGGAGTTGGCGGCCGAGGTCGTCGGCACATCGAGCGAACCCGTGCCGAAGAGGGCGATGCCGTTGAAGGTTTCGTTGGCCAGCGAAGAGATTTGATCCTGCAGTTGCGCGAACTCCGCGTCGTAGTTGGCGAGATCGTCTGCGTTCTTGGTCGGATCGGCGGCCAACGTTTTCAGTTCGCCGATGCGTTCGAGCACCTTGGCGACGGTCTTCAGCACGCCGTCCTGACTTTGCAAATACGAGGTGGCGTTGCCGAGGTTCGACGTGACGGCCTGCTGACGCCGTGAGGTCGCCGCGAGTTTCATCGCCACGGCGAGGCCACCGGCATCGTCTGCGGGGTTGACGATTTTCGATCCGCTGGAGAGGCGGTTCAGGCTGCGTTGCAGCAGGGCGTTCGATGACGACAGGTTGTTCGCCGCGAGGGTAGCCGCTGCGTTGGTGTTGATCGTGATCGCCATGGTTCGTCCGTGAATGAGGTCAGGGCGGCGTCCGTGCCGCGACGGACCCTCTGCGGGTCGGGCAGGCTGCCGGACGATGACGTTCCCGCAGCCGGAGTGTATTAACGGCCACCGGACCTGCGGGTTAAGGAAAACTTCAGGCCGGCGAACGCGCCGGACCCGGCTTCACGGTCCCGACGGCGGAACGATGCGGAGGCGGATTTCCTCGTCGAGTGCAGCGATCTCGCGCTTCAAGCGCGCGCGCTCGGCGTCCGTGGTGACCTGATCCGGCAGATGGGCGGCCCGAAGCTGCAGGCGGAGCTTGTCCCGCACCGCTTCGCCGACCGAGCGGGCCGGAGGCGGCGTACGGACGAGGCTCAGGCGATCCGTGGGTGAGGCGACCGGACGTCCACTCGGGGTACTGGTTGCGAGCGCCGAGCCCCCGGCGGCGATCAGGCCAAGAACGAGCAGGGCGGTTTTCATGAAACAAGCCTGTTCGATGGGGTCGAAAAGGCAAGGGATGGGCCGGTGTTGGAGAGAGACTTGCCGCTGGCGGCGTCGCGGGCATGGTGTCGGGGGTGCACTCGGTTCACCTGTCTCTTCCTCGTTGGGCGGCCGCCCTCCTGCTTCTCATCTCCGCCGCGGTTCTGGCCCAACCGGCGGCCTCCGGTGCGGCCTCGGCGCCCGCGGAAGCTCCGTTGGAACCGCTTCCTCCGGACCAACCGGTCGCCTACGAGCCCGACGCCCTGGCGCTCATGCTCGCGCGCGATTATCTGAAAGGCGGTGCGGATGGGCGGGCGGCGCTGGTACGCGCCCTGAGTTTGATGGGGTGGGGGGTGCGCGATTTGAAAGGAGCGGTGGTGCATGCCGCCCCCGTCGGAGCGGATACCGGACTGGCGATGCGCGACTATGAACTCGACGAGTTGATGTGGAACCCCGCGGACCAACCGTCGATCCGCCTGATTTCCTACGCCCAAGCGATCGCGGTCCCGTTCGAGGACGTCGATCCGGAGGAGCTTGCGCAGGGGCTGGTGGACACGTTGCGCAAGAGTGCGGAAAGCACACAGCCGCAGCAGCGCTTCTGGGCGCGCTTCATCCTCGCGCTGGGACGGGTCGGCGCGGGCAACTACGATCTCGCCGCTCCCAGTCCCACGCCGGTCCTTCCGTTTACGCAGGACGAACAACGTGAGATCCAGCAGCAAGTGATGAAGGATCCCATGGCCGCGACCCGCCTGATGGCACCGCGTCCCGTGTGGCCAGACGACGATCCGGTCCTGGCGCCGTCGCCCAAGGTGCAGCGCCCCGAGGGCGAAGACCGCGAATCCGTCGCCGAGCGCGACATGAAGCGGATGAATGAAATTTCCCAAGAGTATATCCGGATCTCCGGCGAAATGGCGTCGTCCGATCCCGCCAAGCGCGAGGCGGCCGAGAAGGCGATGGCCAGCCTCGGTACGGAGATGGCGGCCATCTCGCAGCGGCAGCAGACGGCGATGATGCAGCAGTTGGCGGCGTCCGCCCAAGCGGTGGGCGGACAGGACGACGACGAGGACGAAGACGAGGAGGACGATTCCGGCGAACCGCGTTTCACCGCTGAATGGCGAGACCAGCCGTTGTCCCTCCTGCAGGTATCCTTGCTGACGAGGGTGCTGGCCGCCGACTTGCGGCTTGCCGCCCAGCGTGCGCGTCCCGCCGGGCCGTCCCGCGTGTGGCTCGCCCCCGGTCGCACGCTGCCGCTGGCCGTGATGGGCCTCGCGCCCGTGCGGGCCCAGGCGCCGTCCTTCGGCGATCAGTTCTCCGGGGCGATTGGCGACATCTGGGCGACGAGCTGGGGCTACTACACCGGCGAGGTGCTGGAGCATTACCTGCCCGAGAACAAGTTCAGCAAAGGCGTCGCGGTGGCCAACACGATCATCGCCTGGTACAAGACCATCATGTCGGTCGTGCGGCAGAAGATCACTGTCACGGTCGAGGGTGAGCCGCTCGTGCGCACCAAGACCCGCAGTCCCGGCGAGCAACGCACGGCCCGCGCGAAGGTCGAGATCGACTTCCCGAAGCACGATGCCCTCAAGGCGCTGCGTGCCGGACTCAACCTGACCACGATCGACCTCCAGCTTCCGGACGGTGGTCCGATCGGCGGGGCGAAGGTCGTGTGGCGTCTGCCCGAGGGCAGCTACAACGGCAAGTATCAGGCCGCCGATGGGGGCTGGACTTACCGTCCTGACCTCGCGGTGGTGCAGTTCGCCCAGCGCGGCGGCAAGGATGCGTATGTCTCCACCACCAACGACAAGGGCGAGGCGACCATCACGCTCGAAGGGGTGCCGCAGAAGAAGAACCTGCCGCCCACCGTCCGTCCTTATCCCCGGCGCGCCGTCGTCTCGGTCGAGGTCACGATCAAGGTGGGCAACCTGACCCAGGATGTGAACGACGCGATCAACACGATGCTGGGCGGACCGGTCGCCGGCGGACTCGGCTTCATCGCCGACATGGTCTTGCGCACCTCGTTCTTTTTTCAGGCCGGGCGCGTGTTTGAAGTCCGGGATTGGAAGGAGCCGGCCTGGGAGGGTGAATTTGAGATCATCGCCAAGGCGTCCGGCTCGGAGTACAAGAAGGCGGAGAAGGGCGGCAAACCGACCGAGTACCGGTGGAGCATGGATCGCCTGATGGAAGGACGCCTGCACACCCCGGAGTGGGCGGAAGAGGCCGAGGAGGCGCGCGACTACGCCAACGACGGACGGCATCGGCTCGAGGTGGATGGTGATTCGCGCTATTTCCGGCTCAACGATTCCTCGAGCGCCAAGACCAAGGACAGTCACAATCGCTACGAGGCGAGCGGTCCGCTGCAGATTCGCCCGCCGGCGCACAACCAGCTGCCGCTCTACTCCCGTTCTGAACCCAGCGGCAGCGCCACGCTCACCTTCAACGGCGGCTTCATGACGCTCGAACTGCAGCCCTTCTTCGGGGCGGAGTGCCTCGTGAGCCGTTCGGAGCAGGCCAACGGTCGCGCAGTCAACACCTCCGCTCCGGCGTACCTGAGCCTGCTCGAAGGCATCCACCCGGAGACCTTCACCATCATCGAGCCCAACGACGGTACGCAGGATTACATCGAGGGAACCAAGACCTTCGACAGCCTCGGTAGCCTGCCGTACGTGCCCAACTTCGACGTTTCGGTCACGATCAAGTACCGCCTGTGGAAGAACGGACCGCCGCCGAAGAACAAGCGGTGAGGCAATGACCCGCCCGACGCCCGAGCGGGACGGAACCTTGGACGACGCCGGAAACCCGCGCGGGCGGCGCGGACGCTTGGTCGTGGTGGCGCTCGCCCTGGGCGCCGGTTTCTTCCTGCTGCTGGTCGGACTCGGCCGCGTGCAACTCTCCGAGGCGCCGGCCCTGCGGGAAAAGCACGACCGCCAGACCTTGCGCCGTCTTCCGCTGCCCGCGCCTCGCGGCGATGTGCTCGATCGGGAAGGCCGAGTGCTGGCCGGCACGGCGTGGCGCACGGACGCGGTGATCCTCGCCGGCGACGTGCGGCTGGGCGGCAGCCCGGGGCTCGAAGCGCGGGTGGATGCGCTGCACCGCGAGCACCGGCGCATCCAGGCCCTGCTGGGCCGGGCGGAGGCGTTTCCGACCGAGGTGGTGCGCCGGCAGCTGAGACTCGACCGGATGGCGCCGGTGGTCCTCGCCGCGGACCTGCGGCCGGAGGAGGCGGAGCGCCTGCGCGGCGCGCTGGCGGCCGACGACCCGGTCCGGCTGCGCGCGCGGAGCGAGCGCACCTATCCGCACGGAGCGCTCGCCGCCCACGTGCTCGGACGGGTTCGGCGCGACATGCGCGCCCCCGCAGCGGTACCCGGCGATCCCTCCCTCGGCAGTACGCGATTTTTGGATACCACCGGCGACTCCGGGGTGGAGCTCGGGTGGGAGGAGCGCCTGTCCGGCCGCCCTGGCGCCGAGGTGGTGCGGGTGGATGCCGGCGGTTTTCCGCTCGCGGTGGACGGGACCCGCATCGAACCGGTGCCAGGCGAGAACGTCCGCCTGAGCCTCGACCTCGACCTTCAACGGGCGGTCGACGCGGCGATGTCGGCCACGCCAGGAGGAGGACGCGGCGCCGCGGTGGTGCTGCACGTAGCCACGGGCGAGGTGCTCGCGCTGGTCAGCAAGCCCGATTTCGACCTCAGCGCGGTGTCGCCCGGGATGAGTCTTGCGATCAAGGCGCAGATCGATGCTGCCGGCGGATGGTTCAACCGTGCCACGCAGGGCCTGTATCCTCCGGGATCGACCTTCAAAGTCTTCACCGTGCTCGCTGGACTGCGCGCGGGCACGCTCGATCCCTTTGCCCGCACCCGGTGCGAGGGCGGGCTCGAGGTCGCCGGACACCGGTTCGGGTGTCACCGGCCGGAAGGCCACGGGGCTTTGCCGTTGCGCACCGCTCTGGCGCAGAGCTGCAACGTGTATGCCTACCAGGCTGGTCTTGCCGCAGGGGCGGACGCGCTGGCCGGTGAGGCACGACGCTTTCATATGGACGCTCCGACCGGCATCGACCTGCCGGCGGAGACCCGCCGCATGCTGGTGCCAGATGCCCGCTGGAAGCAGGACGCCGGTCGCGGCGCGTGGACGGACCGTGACACCGTCAACCTCGCCATTGGTCAGGGCGACCTGCGGCTCTCGCCGCTGCAGGCGGCGTCGGCGATGGCCTCGCTCGCCCGGCGCGAGACCCTGACGGTGCCGACGGTCGTGCACGCTCCGGGACGGCAACCCACCGCCGATCGTCCGCCTGAACCGCTGGGCCTTGGCGACCGGGACTATGGCGCCCTGTTGGACGGCATGCGCGCCGTGGTCGAGTCCGGGATCGGCCAGCGAGCGCAGGTACCGGGCATTCCGATCGCCGGCAAAACGGGCACGGCGCAAATCGAAACGGATGCAGGCATGACCAATGTGGCGTGGTTCCTCGCCTTTGCGCCGGCGGATCGTCCGGCGATTGCGGTGGCGGTGGCTCTAGAGGCACCGCAGGTCGGCGTGGAGTTTGCCGGGGCGGAGTTTGCCGCACCGGTGGTCCACGCGGCGGTGGCCGCGTACGTGGACAAGCATCGCCTGCGTTGACCGCTCCCGGCTGCGCTCTCAGCGCTGGGCTCTCGCGCTACCCAGACAGGCCCTAGAACTTCAGGTGCTTCACCGTCAGGCCGCCGTTGATGAGTTGCTTGAGCGAGTCGATGCCGATGCGAAGGTGATCCTCGACGAACTCTTCGTCGACCTTGAGGTCGCTCTCGGCCGTCTTGATTCCCTCGGGCACCATGGGTTGGTCGCTGACCAGAAGCAGCGCTCCGGTCGGGGTCTCGTTGAAGAAGCCGGTCATGAAGATCGTCGCCGTCTCCATGTCGACCGCCATGACCCGGATGGTCTGGAGGTATTTTTTGAATTTCTCGTCGTGCTCCCAGACCCGGCGGTTGGTGGTGTAGACGGTGCCGGTCCAGTAGTCCCGGGCATGATCGCGAATGGTGGTGGAGATGGCCTTCTGGAGGGCGAAGGCCGGCAGGGCGGGCACTTCGGGCGGAAAGTAATCGTTGCTCGTGCCTTCGCCGCGGATGGCGGCGATCGGCAGGATGAGATCGCCAATCTCAGCCCGGTGCTTGATGCCGCCGCATTTGCCGAGGAAGAGCACGGCCTTCGGCGTGATCGCGCTCAGCAGGTCCATCACCGTTGCAGCCGTGGCGCTGCCCATGCCGAAGTTGACGATCGTGATCCGGCCAGCCGTCGCGTTGGGCATCGGTTTGTCGAGCCCCCGCATCGGCACGCCGTGCCAGTCGGCAAACAGCTTCACATAGCGGTGAAAATTGGTGAGCAGGATGTGGTCGCCAAACTCACTCAGCGGCACGCCGGTGTAGCGCGGCAGCCAGTTTTCCACAATCTCACGGCGGGTTTTCATGGGAAGCGGGAGGGTCACGGGGCCGGCCACGCGAGGTCACGGGCGCGGATCACCTGCTGCCAAAGCTGTTCGCCGGCGGGATTGAAGCAAGTGATCGTGACGATCCGGTCGTCGACCGGGCCGGAGATCGCGACCTTGCAGTAGTTCTGCGACTGCACGGCTGTGCCCTCGATGCGGTTGGGATCGGCGTGCAACGGACGCGAGTGGGCGCCGCTGGAAAGCGGGGAGGACGTGAGCTCGTAAAGCGGGTAGGGCAGCAGATCGGTGCGGCGGGCGAGCTCGGTGTAGTGCACGTCGCCGGTGAGGAAGATCACGCCTGGAATTTGGTGTTGGCGGATGATTTCGAGGATCTCGGCCCGTTCGGCGACGTAGCGGCTGTGGGCCTCCGAGTCGGGATAGATGCGGTCGGAGAGAAACTGTCCGCCCGTGACGATGAAGCGGAGCGGCGAATGCCGGGTGTTGTTGCCCTCCTTCATGCTGATGAGGTTCTGGCGCAACCAGTCGAGCTGGGCGCGGCCGTACTGGGACTTGCGGGCGAGGGTAGTCTCGTCGGTGTGGGACTCGTCGCGGTGGTAGCGGTTGTCGAGGACGAAGAAGGCGGCGTCGCCCCACTGAAACTTGCCGTAGATGCCCGGATTGTCGGGCTCACCGTAGGTCCGGTTGCCCCAGTACGTCTGGAAGGCCTCGAGGGTGACGTGTTTCAGCTCGTAGCCGGTATTCGAATTGTTGGGACCAAAGTCATGATCGTCCCACGTGGCATAGTGGGGCATGGCGGCCAGCAGCGGCTGCAGGTCGGGCGTGGACCGGTCCTTCGAGTAGCGGTACCAGATGCCGCTTTCGGAGGACCAATCCGACTCGCGCAGGTAGAGGTTGTCGCCGCCCCAGAGCATGAAGTCAGCGCCGGACTTCGCCATTTGAAGGAAGATGGCGGTGCCTGCGCCATACGGCGTACCGGGACGATCGAAGGGCGCGTCGTTGAAATAAGCGCAGGATCCGAAGAGAAAGCTGAAGTCAGGCGGCGGGGTGTTCCATTCCCACTGGGCCGTGGTCTTGAACTGGAGCGGATAGGGTCGGACCACCGGTTGGTCGTCGATCTCGAGGCGATAGACGTAGGTTTGGCCGCGCTCCAGAAGGGGCAGGACGATCTTTGATACCTGGGTGCCGGCGGGCGTGGCCGGCGGATCGGAGATGACGGTGGTCCGGGCCGCGTCAGGGCGATCCACGGGATGGTAAGTGAGCTTGATCGCCTGCGCGTCGGCGGTCTCGAGCCAAATCAACACCTCGCGATGGGTCTGATAGCCGAGCATCGGTCCGGAAACCAACCGGCCGGTCTGGGCCGGGAGCGACCCGGCGACGAACGCGAGGAGGAACAAGCAGACGGCAGGAAGGCGCGGCATCATGAGCGGACCTTGAAGCAAGCCGCGGACCGCGTCGAAACAAAGTGCGCTCGTCACGGCAACGTTGCGTGGGCTGCAGGCTGGCGGCGCCCTCCGCATCGCAATTCATCTCCGGGCCGAGGTGGACGCGCGGGTCCCTCCGTGCGTGGTTTGCGCGATGGCACGCCAGCCCGGGGATCGCGCTGACCTAGGTAGGGACGGATCTCCGAGCCGTCCGCCGACCTCAATCCGGCGGCGGCGGTTTCGGATAAACCGCCCTAACTCGGACCGCAGGTGGATACGCGGGGCTCTCCGCGCGTAGTTTGAACCTTCACCCTAGCGCCACCGCCGGGCGAGGTCGGCGGCTGCCTCCGGCCAAGCCGGAAAGGCAAAGGTGAAACCCGCCTCGAGCAGGCGCCGGGGTGCGACGCGGCGGCTCTTGAGGATGAGTTCCGTGTCCGTGCGGAGAAACCATGCGCCGGCTTCGAGCAGGAAACGAGGGGCCGGCAGGCCGACGCGGACGCCCAGCGCCAAGCGGAGGTGGTGCTGAAAGTCGCGGTTGGGTAAAGGCGACGGGGCGCAGAGGTTGACCGGGCCGGCGAGGTCGTCGCGAGCGAGCAGGAAGCGGATGGCGGCGACGAAATCGTGCTCGTGAATCCACGACACGAATTGCCGGCCGTTGCCGGCGGGACCGCCCAAACCCCGCTTCGCCAAGGTGGCTAACGTGTCGAAGACGCCGCCCGCATCGGGACTCATCACCATGGCGGTGCGCAGCGCGACTTTGCGCGTGCTCGGGGTGGGGGCGTCGTCCAGCGCCTGCTCCCAGGCACGGGCGATTTCGATGCTGCGATCCCAATAACGGGGCACGTCGGGCTCCGCGCCCCCGAGGAGCCCGGTGGCTTCGTCGTTGGGTGCGTCGAAGCGGTGGGCGTAGATGGTGGCCGTGCTCATCTGCAGCCACACCCGGGGTGGTCGCTGGGCGCGTGAGATCGCCTCGCCCATCACGCGGGTGGAATCGACCCGTGAGGACATCATGTCGGCGAGATTGCGCGGCGTGTAGCGGCAATTGACCGACCGGCCCGCGAGATTCACTACGACGTCGGCTCCGTCGAGCGAGTCGGCCCAGGGGCCGACGGTGCGGCCATCCCAAGGGATGACGCGTCCGGCCGAGGAGGACGAGTTACGGCTCAGCACCACGAGGTCATGCCCCTCCCGTTCCCATGCTCGCCGGAGCATGGTCCCGATCTGACCCGTGGCGCCGGCGAGGACGATTTTCATGGTCTAGATCAGGGATGCCCCGGCAGGGCCGGAGGGATGGTGCCGGCGGGGTCGTGCCGCGTGCCCTTGCGCCGCATTTTGTCGAAATTGAACATGTTGAAAAAGTGCATGGCGCCGAGGACCAGCAGCACAAGGCCAAGCTTGGTGCTGAGGTACAGGATCAGCTCCGCGGTGTCGCGCGGCGGCGCGCCGTAGCGCAGGGCGAGCGATACGAAGCCGAGATTGATCAGATAAAAGCCGACCACGAGCAGATGGTTGACCGAGGCCGCCATGGCCTCGTTGCCCCGAAAGGCCTGAACGAGAAAAATGTGGCCGTTGCGATGCAGCGTTCGGGCGACCCAGACCGTGAGGCCGATGCTGGCCGCCAGGTAGAGCAGGTAGGCAAGGGTGATGATGTTCATGTTGTTTAGATTTTAATTTCAGACAAAACAGAAATAAATGGGTAAAAAGACGGCCTTAGCCGGCGAGTTTGAAGATCTTGTCGCTCAATTGGGCGAAGCGGCGGAGGGCGGAGGGGGAGAGGGC
>CAYZBG010000002.1:29183-57328 GCA_964476565.1 uncultured Opitutus sp. | reverse complement strand
CGGTGCACGATGCGCACAAGACCCCAGGCCTGCAGCTCCTTCAGGCCGGTGCTGACGTTCGAGCGGGCAATGTCGAGGGTCGCGCAGATCTCGTCTGCCGCGAGCGGCTCCTTCGACATCATGAGCAGGGCGTGGATCTGCGCCACCGAACGGCTGATGCCCCAGCGGGTGCCCATTTCACCCCAGTGCACGATGAATTTCTGCGTCGTTGCGGTCAGCTTCATGTGATTTCAGAAAAAACAGAAATATACGAATAGTCAAGACCGGTCGCGCCTGGCCGGGGCGACTGGGCACAAAAAAGGCGGGCCCGCTCGGGGCCCGCCTTGGACTGGCATGAGGTCAGCGGCTGCCGTTGGTGGCGGGGGGCGTGGCGAGATCCTTCGCCTGGTAGAAGCCGACCTGGTTCGCGGTTTCGGCCCGGACGCGGGCTACGTCTTGGGCGGACACCGGGCGCGCATTGTTGCCAAAGGCGTTGCGCACGTAGGTGGCGACCGCGGCGATCTCCGCGTCGTTGAGCATGCCGCCGAAGCCGGGCATGGGTGGCGTGAGGTTCGCGGCGTAGGTCACGTTGTTGACCGTGATCTCGCCCATGAGGCCGTGCAGGATGATCTTCACGACGCGGTCGGCCGGACCGCTCACCCATTCGGTGCGGGCCAGCGGCGGGTAGATGCCGGGGACGCCCTGGCCTTCGGCCTGGTGGCAGGTGATGCAATGGCCGTCGCGGGAAAAGATCTCGCGGCCCGTCGCCCAGAGCTTCGCCCCTTCGTCGCCGAGCCGGTTGATCACGTTCTTCGGGATGGCGCCGGAAACGGCGGTGTCGAACATGCCGAACTTGAGATCCCGTTCGAGGTAGGTGCGCGCCGTTTCGTTGTTGGCCACATCGAGCGATCCGGCCTGGACGAGGCCCTGCACGGTGGGCTTGAGCGGGATCATGGCGTAGATCGCGGCGTTTTCCATCCAGCGGTCGAGCGGCTTGCGCAGGGCCTCGACGAGAACGCGGGCCCCGGTTTCGCCGCCGACCCACGATGCCGCGACAATGGCCTCGAGGCGGACGCGGCCGTGCTCATCACCGGCGGCACGCATCAGCAGGTCGGCGTGGCGCGGGATCTGCCGGAATTCGTGACGGATCACGCGGACGGCGGCAGCGCGAAGCGAATGGGATTTTCCACGCAGGGCGCGTTCGAGCATGCCGAGGTCGAGCCGGTTTTGGCCCCAGGTCACCCAGAGCGCCTCGAGCAAGTGGCGTTCGAATTGAGGATTGTCCTCGTCGAGCGACGCCACCCAGGTCCGCGTGGCGGCGAGCACCTCGTCGCGATTGCGGCCGCGCAATTCACGGTGAGCCCGGTAACGGGTGCGATACTCGGGTGCCTTGAGGTGTTCGAGCAGGGCGGGGATGGGTTCGCCGGCGACCACCGCCGGCTTGACCAGCGGGCGGGAAGGATAGGTGAGCCGATAGATACGGCCGTGGTCGCGGTCGCGCTTCGGATCGCGCGCCGAGTGCTGCATGTGACCGATGAGCGGGTTGTACCAGTCGAGGATGTAGAGCGAGCCGTCCGGCGCGAACTCAAGGTCGACCGGGCGGTAGTTCGGATCGGAGGACTTGACGAGATCGTGGCGCAGGTCGCCGCGGAAACCGGAACCGTCCTCGCGCATCTGGTGCTGCTTGGTGCCGAGGAAGCCGATGGTGTTGTTGACCAGGAAGTCGCCCTGCATCTCGTCGGGGAAATGCCGGCTGGAGACAAACTCGGTGCCGGAGGTCGGCCGTACGCGGTGCTCCGTGAACATGATCTCCTCGGGGTACTCGATGCCGAACGGCAGCTTGAGCGAGAGCGGAAGCATCCAGAGGTTGTTGCCGGAGGAGGCGTCGGAGATGAAGTTCTGGCCCCAGTCGTCGAACGAGATGCCCCACGGGTTGTTGTAGTCGTACTGGCTGAAGCGTTCGAAGCGCCAGGTCTGCGGATCGAAGCGGAAGACACCGCCGTCATTGCAGCGCACCGGTCCGTAGGGCGTTTCGACCTGGGAGTGCAGGAAGCGACCCTCGGACAGGTAGATGGCGCCGCGGGCGTCGGAGGTGAAGGCGCTGATCGCGTGGTGCGAGTCGTGCGAGTCGAAGCCGTGGAGCAGGATGTCCATCGTGTCGGCCTGGTCGTCGCCGTTGGTGTCCTTCAGCAGGACAAGATTCGGCTGCTGCGTGAGGTACACGCCCTCGGCGGCGATCTCGAAGCCGATGGGCAGGTGCAGCCCGCGGGCGAAGATTGTCTGCTTGTCGGCCCGGCCGTCCTGATTCGTGTCCTCGAGAATGAGCAGCTTGTCGTCCGGGAGCGGGTCGCCCGGACGATAGTGCGGATAGCTCGGCATGACCGCGACCCAGAGGCGGCCCCGGTTGTCGAAGGTCATCTGCACCGGATTCTTGAGGTCCGGGAAATCGGCCTCGGCGGCAAACAATTCGATCTTGAAGCCCTCGGGCAGGGTGAAGGTTTTCTCCGCCTCGGTGCGGCCGAGGAATTGGATCGGGCTCTGGAAATTCGATTCCACCGGGGGCAGCGAATACGTCTTGCTGTCGTCGACCGCGACGTCGGTGCGACCCTCGCGCGCCATGGTCCAGATCTTGGCGTCGCGCAGGAGCGTCATCTCGCGGATCTTCAGGATTTCGTGCGGATAGTTGATGTTGCCGAACGGACGGTGGCGGCGGCCGTAGACGTGGACGCCGTTGATCATCCGGTAATCGTTCAACCAGAACCAGCTCTTCTCGTTGACGGCGGCGCGCAGGGCCTCCGGGTCGACGGTGGAGACCGGCTCGCCCGGGCCGTAGAGGCGCTCAAGCAGGGCCGGGGCGAGTTTGCGATAGCCAGCATCGCTCAGGTGGGCGCCATTGATCGTCAGCGGCTGCGGCGTCTCCGCGTACCACGTGCGGGTCAGGCTGAAGAGATCGATGAAGCCGACGCCCTTGGCGGCGGCCACTTCGCGCATGACGGCGGTGTAGCGCTCGAGGTGGGTGTTCTCCACGCGGCCGTCCGGCAGGTCCTGCGTGGACGAAAGGTCCTCGAAGGCGATCGGGGAAACGAGTACGAGGCGAGGGGCACGGCGACCGTTGTAGGGCTGGCTCAACGTGTGGTCGACGAAAGCGGAAAGCTCGCCCGAGAATTTCTCGAGCCCGGCGAGGCCGTCGAACGACTCATTGAAGCCGAAGAAGGCGAGGATGGTGTCGGCGCCGATCTGGGTCAGCCATTCGTCTTCGCTCGGTAGGTGGCCCTGGCCGAGGTGCTGGGCGTACTCGGGCCGGTGTTTTTCACCGCCGGGAAACGCCCACTGGTCGGGCCGGCCGGCGCGGGGGCGATAGGCGGGCGTGTCGCCCGAGTGGCCCATGTTGCGCAGCGTGATCTCCCGATCAGGGAAACGGCGGTGCAGCAGGGTCTCGAAGTGACCGTAGTACTGCATGCGCTCGGCCAGGGCGTTGCCGATGAGCACGATGCGCTCGCCCTTGGCCGGGGCGGGCAGGGGCAGCGCGGCGCGCACGTCCGCGGGAGCGGAGAGGGCGCACGCCAGCAGGAGCAATCCGGCGGGAATCAGCCGGGACAGGAACAGACGGGGGCGAGGATTCATGGAACGAGGGCTTGGCGGGGCTGAAAATCAGTGGGCGAGCAGCCAGTCGCGCACGCGGGGATTGAAGTCCGCAATGCGCTCCCAGTGGAAGGCGTGTCCGGCTCTTGGATACAGGTGCAGGTCGGCGCGCGGCAGCGCGCCGGCGACCTCGCGCGCCATCCAGGGCGGGGTGAAGATGTCCTCCTCGCCGCCGATCACCAGGGCGGGCGCCTGCACGCGCGGCAGCTCGGCTAGGACGTCGTGGCTGACGCAGGCCGCCGCCTGCGCTTCGAGGGCGTGCAGCGGCTGGGGCTCAGGGTTGCGCGCCGCCTCCTGCCGTCCGGCGAGGAGTTCGGCGTACGCGGCATCGTTGTCCCAGGTGGATTTGGCGAAGATCAGCAGCTGGATGTAGTGCATGAACTCCTCGGGCCGCAGGCGGGCCTTCAGGGTCGCCATGTGGTCGAAGATGCCCTGCGCGTAGCGGTCGCAGCGGGCCCACGGACACATCAGCACGAGGGAACGCACGAGCTGCGGATGCCGCAGGGCGAGCTGCTGGGCGATGGTGCTGCCCATGGAGCAGCCGACCACGCGCGCGGGGCCGGTCTCGAGTTGCGTCAGCAATCCCGCCATGTCGTCCGCCATCTGCGCGCTGGTGTACGGTCCGGGGGGCTTGGCACTACGGCCGACGCCGCGGTTGTCGGGCATGAGGCAGCGGAAGCGTTCGCTCCAGCACTCGGCGTGTTTTGCCCAGACGGAGCCGGGAGCCGTGATGCCCATGATGAGCAGCAGCGGTTCGCCTGATCCCTGTTCCTCGTAATGCAGTTCGATGCCTTGGGTGGTGACGAAGGGCATGGCGAAAGATCAGGCAAGGCGGGCGAGGCTCGGGATGAGGTCTTCGCGAATCCAGCGGCCGTCGTGCAGCGTGACGCCGTCCGGGTCGTTGAGTGCCTCCGGGCCCTCGTCTTCGCAAATGACCCAGCCCTTGAAGCCCTCGGCGAGCAGCCAGCGGGTGACGCCGGCAAAGTCGACCTTGCCCCGGCCCATCAGGCAGAACTCCGGGTTGCCGTCCCAGTCCTTGAAGTGGACGAGGTTGATGAGCGACCGGTACCGTTCCATCACCTCGACCGGGTCCATGCCGCCGTTGGCAATGTGGCCGACGTCGGGCGTCCAGCCCGTGACGGTGGCATCGAGGTTCTCGAGCACGGCGGCGTAATCTTCGGCCGTGCGGATGATCGATCCGTGGGGGGAATTGGGGTGGAACGTGCACGGCACGCCGGCCTCGACCGCGCGGCGCGAGACGGCATTGACGTTGGCAACGAGGTGCTTCCGCCGCTGCTGCAGGTCGTGGCGGCCCGACGGCAGTTGGACGGTGCAAAGCATCGCCCCCGGAAACTGTTTGAGCAGCCGGATGCAGGCGTCGGCCTGACGGCGTTCCTCGTCCGTTTCCTGGGCGCCGTTCCACGGCTGGCCGAAGGCCAGGGCGACCAGCTCGACCTTGTGCCGCTCAAGATGACTGCGCAGGCGGACGGGATCGGCGAGATCGCCCATCCATGAGAAGATTGGCTCGATGCCGGCGAAGCCGGCCCGGGCGGTCACTTCAATCATATGATCGAGCCGGTTCGCATGGGTGCGGCCGGCATCGTTCATGAACCAGGTGTAGCATTCGGCGCCGAAGCGGAACGGGAGGGATTGCATCAGGGGAGGAGGGAACGGTTTTCGGGCCACGTCGCCGGGAGGGGCACGATGGCAAACGGCGCCGGGTCGCGGCCGAGGCCGAAGTCCGCCGGGCGCACCCCGCGGGTCTTGTAGGCCTCGGCGGGACGGACAAAGCCAAAGAAGGTCGGACGGTACGGATCGACCACGCGCACGTCGGCCCGGGCCGGTACGTCGAGGTTGAGCAGGTGGTAGGTCGCGTTGACGACGAGCCGCCGGAGGTCCTCGCTCAGGAGATCGACGGAGGCGCCCATCGTGGAGGTGAAGGCGCGGCCGGTCTTGCCGCCCGGCACTTGATAGGTCCGCACCCAGGCGAGGGGCATCATCGGATTGTTTTTCGGTCCGTCGATGTTCGGCGAGTCCGGCGCGAGCGTGGCCGTGACGGCGCCGCGCAGGAGGATGGTCGCCTCCGGGTTGAGATTGGCGACGGTGTAGACGTCGCTGGGGCCGAAGACGTCCTTGACCCCGCGGAGGATGGGGTGGCTGGCGTTGGCGGGCTCGATCACCCCGCGTGCTCCCTCGACCAAATGCTTGCCGTGGTGGGCGACCCATTTTTCCCCGAGGACGTTCAATCCGAAATCGCGCCACACGATCCCGTCGGTTTCGGCGTCGCCCGTGAAGGCATGAGTGGCCGTGCGCAGGCCGATGACCGGCTTGCCGGCCCGCAGGAAGGCGGCGATCGGCTGCAATTGCTCGGGCGGCAGCCGGCGGAACCGCGTGGCGATGATCATCAGGTCGGCATCAGCCAGCGCTTCGAGGCCGGGAATGTTCGTCTGGAGATTCGCGTCGATCAATCCGGTGGCGGGATCGATGGCAAAGAGGACGGTGGTCTTGAAGCCGTGGCGCTGGCTCAGAATCTTGGCCAGCATCGGCAGGGCTTCCTCCGACCGGTATTCTTCGTCGCCCGAGACCAGGACGACATGGTTGCCGCGGCCTGGGCCCTCCTTTCCTTCGAACGTCAACCAGGCTTGGGCGGAGGCGGTCACGGCACCGAACAGGGTGGCGGCAAGGAGGGCAAGGCGGCGGAGGGAACGAGAGGGCATGGTGGGCAAGGGTGTGACGTCGTGGATGTCGCGACGTTCATGGGGTGCACGGAGCTTAACAGAAGGTCGGTCGGGAGTATTGTCTAATTCGGACGAATCCTATGAAAATTCGGACATGAAGCCAGCGAACCCGCGCCAAACAACGCCGGGCCGTGTCCCGGCGTTGTCCCGTAGTGCAAAGGTCCGGCTGCGCAGGGATTTCCTCGCGCAGGTTGATCTGATCGTACCGTTCCAGCAACTGTTCGAGCACCTTCCTGGCACCTTCTTTTTTATTAAAAATGCGCAGAGCCAGCTCATGTGTGCGAGCCGGTCGGTACAGCAGCGGCTCAATGCTCCGGGCGACCTGGAAATGGTGGGCACGACCGATCACGATTACTTTCCGCAGGCGATCGCCGACGCCTTCGTGCGCGACGATCAGCAGGTGATGCGCACGCGCGAGCCGTTGTTGAACCGGGTGGAGGTGTCCTACAACGAACAGCGCGTCTTCGACTGGATCGTGACGAACAAGTTTCCCCTCGTGGCGCGGGACGGCCGTGTGATCGGAGTGATCGGAACGATCCAGAGCTACGACGGCAACCGCGGTGAGTTTCCTCCCTTTCCCGAGCTTGGCCGGGTGGTCGCCTACATCCGCAGCCATCTTCGGGAGAGGCTGGCCGTCGCCCCATTGGCCGCGCTGGCCGGTGTGTCCCCGCGGCAGCTGCACCGGCGGTTTCAGCAGGCGTTTGGCCTCAGTGTCCAGGAGTTCATCATGAAGACGCGCATTCAGGCGGCGAGCGACGCCTTGGCGCGGACGGACCGCACGCTGGCCGAGATCGCACTCGACAGCGGCTTCTGCGACCAAAGTGCGTTTACCCACCAGTTCCGCCGCAAGGCCGGCCTGACCCCACGGCAGTATCGCCTGCGGTTTGGCTCGAAATCCGCGGCGGCGTGAACGGCCCGGTTACCGGCCGGCCGGTGGCGGTGTCTCGGCGGCCAGGGCCGGCGCGGCCGACGATTTCGGGGCTGCGGCCGCGGACCGGGCGACGGAGAAGACGTGCGAGCGCAGGTCGTCGAGCAGCGAGTAGAGCAGGGGCACGATGACCAAGGTCAGGATCGTCGAGGCGAGCAGGCCGCCGATGATGGTGCGGCCCAGGGGCGCGTAAGGGATACCGATCATCTTGGAGTTGCCCACTGCCATCGGAATGAGGCCGCTCATGGTGGTGAGCGTAGTCATCAGAATGGGGCGGAACCGGTGCCGGCCCGCCTCCATCAGCGCCTCAAAGCGCGTCTTGCCCTCGTCGCGCAGGCGGTTGGTCAGGTCGACGAGCACGATCGCATTGTTCACCACGATGCCGACCAAGATGACGACGCCGATCGACGCCATCATGTCCAGCGGCGTGCCGGTGGCGTAGAGGGTCCAGTACACGCCGAGCATGGCAAAGGGCACGGCGACGATCACGGCCAGCGGCAGCACGAAGGACTCGAAGAGGATCCCCATGAGCAGGAAGACGAAGACGACCGCGAGGATGAGGGCGAATTGCATCGCCGCGGCGTTCTCGGCGCCGCGGTTGAAGCCGCCGCCCCGGTCCCAGCGGTAGCCCGGCGGCATCTCGAAGCCGGCCATCGCGGTGTCCACTGCCTGGAAGATCCGGCTGGCCTCGGCGCGGGGGGCCCGGGCAACGATGTTGAGCATCGTCTGCCGCGACTCGCGCCGGATCTGGCCGAGGGCGCGGCCGACGTCGAGCGAGGCGACCGACTCGAGCGGGATGTCGATGTTGTTGTCGGTGCGGAAGGTCATGGCCCGGACATCGTCGAGGCCCGTGCGGTCGGCGTCGGCGAGCTGGGCCATGACCCTCATCTCGCGGCCGTTCTGCGCGTAGAAGCGGCCGACCTCGACCCCGCGCATCGCGTCGCGGATCGTGCCCGACACCTCCTGCGGGCTGACTCCCAGCTGGCGGGCCCGGTCGCGGTCGACGAGCACACGCAGTTCGTTCCCGCCGCGCTCGGTGTCGGTATCCACTGAGACGATACCGGGGATGGTGCGCAGGCGCCGGGCCGCCTCCTCGGCCAGCTCCATCAGGGTGCCGGTGTCTTCGCCGTAGAAGTAGAGGTAAAGGCTGCTGTCGGACGGCGGGGCGGACGTCCCGCGCTGATTGGAGCGCATCGTGATGCCGGGCGGGAGGGGGAATGCAGCGCGGATCTCGCGCTCGATCTCGACCGGATCGAGCGGAGGCGGGCGCACCTCGAGGCTGACGAGCAGCGAATTCCAGGCCGAGGCGTACCAGGACGTGTGGGGGTCCTCCTTGAAATTGATCTGCACGCGACCGTTGTTGTAGCGGAAGCGGGTCTCGAGGCGGGCGAAGGCGTAGCGTTCCGCGTTCTGCTGGATGAAGGCCTCGAAGCGGGTGAAGAAGGCGTCCGCGTCCTCGATCGTCCCGCCGCTGGGCAGGTCGAAGAACAGGCGGAGGGCGTTGTCTGAGGGGCCTCCGGCGTTGCCGAAATCGCCGCTGGGCCGCTCCACCTTGCCGAGCGGGATCGGCAGCGTGCAAAGGGCGGCGGCGACGAGGATGGCCGCATCGAGGCGGTGGGTCAGCGTCCAGTGCAGCGCCGCGAGGTAGCGGGTGCGGAGCCAAAGCACCCACCGCAGTTCGCCGCGCTGGCTGCCGCGCGAGAGTCGCTGGGCCGCCACCGGCACGAAGACGAGGGCAATGAGCAACGACGCCACCAGGGCGATGATCACCGGGGTGCCGATGCGCACCATCCAGAAGGCAAAATCCCCGCGGCCACCCATGAGGATGAGCGGCAAAAACACGACGATGCTCGTCAGGGTGGACATGAGCACCGCCAGCCCGACTTCGCCCGCGCCCAGGATCGACGCGGCGGTGGCTTCGTGCCCTTCCTGCCGGCGCCGGTAGATGTTTTCGACGATGACGATCGAGTTATCGATGACCATGCCGACGCTAAGCATCAGCCCCATCATCGTCGCCATGTTCAGCGACCAGCCCATGAAGAACAGGACGACCAGGGTGCAGAGCAGGGAGAGCGGGATCGACAGCGTGAGGATGCCGGTCATGCGCGGGGCGCGCAGGAAGGTGTAGATGATCAGCGCGGCGAAAATGCCGCCCCAGAGACCGGACTCCTTGAGGTTGTCGATCGCCTGCCGCACGAAGGCGCCCTGGTCCCAAAACACATTGAAACGGATGCCGTTGAGCTGCGGCAGTTCCGCCAGTTCGTCGAGCGTGTCGCGGACCTCGCGGCTGATGCGCTCGATGTTGCCGGTGGACTCGCGGGTGATCTCGATGCCGACGGCCGGTTTGCCGTCGACGCGGAACACCCAGTCGCGACGGGGAATGCGCAGGCCGACATCGGCAACGTCCTTTAGGCGCAACCGGCGTTCGGGATCGATGATGAACTCGGCGATCTGCTCCGCCGACTCGAACCGCCCAAGGGAACGCACGTAGATCTTCTGACCGCCCTCGACCACGAAGCCGCCGGAGAGGGCGACGTTCTGGTTGCGCAGGTTGGCGATCATTGCCGACACGTTCACCCCGTGGCTGCGCAGGCGGTCATCGAGCAGGCTTATCTCGATGGTGCGGGATTGGATGCCCCAGACCGAGACGTTACCCACCCCCTCGATCCGTTGCAGAGCCGGAGTGACGAAGTTGTCGATCCGGTAGGCGGCATCGTCGACGTCAGGCGGCACGGCCGCGACGAGGCTCATGATCGCCGCATCGTTCTGGTCCCAGCGGCGCACCATGATCCGGTCCACATCCTCGGGCAGATCGGGTTTCACCCGGTCCATGCGGTCCGAGAGGGTTGCGTAGGCCTCCTTGATGTTCGTGCCGCTGTGGAACTGCACGCGGACGTAGGACGAACCGGTGCTGGAAAAACTGCTCACCCGGCGCACGCCTGGGACGGTGCCGATGATGTCCTCGATCTTCCGCGTGATCTTCTGCTCGACGTCGCGGGGTGAGGCATTCGGGTAACTGACGGAAATGTTCAGAGAGGTCGCCTCGTGTCCCTCCGGGAACATCGAGATCGGGATCCGTCGGTAGGTGATGAAGCCGACCACCACGATGGTGAGCAGCATCATCAGCACCGTGACCGGCCGGCTCACGGCGAAGCGCGGAATGGCGAAGGCGGCAGGCTCGCGCGGTTTCATGGGCAGGCGGTCAGCGGGCCACGGGTTCGAGCTGCGCCACGGTTGGCGACGGGGGCGTTGGCGGGGTGGAGAGATCCTCCGGAATCACCTGCCGGCGGCGCCCGCCGAATTGGAAGTAGAGCAGCGGGATCACCACCAGCGTCAGCAGGGTCGACGACGTGAGCCCGACGATCACGGTGATCGCCATCGGCGCCCGGATCTCGGCGCCTTCGCCAAAGCCGAGGGCCATCGGGGCGAGGCCGAGCACCGTCGTCAGGGTGGTCATGAAGATGGGCCGCAGCCGCGCGCGTCCCGCTTCGACGATCGCGGCGGTGAGGTCCATGCCGCGGTCGCGCAGCGTGTTGATGTAGTCGATGAGCACGATGGCGTTGTTCACCACAATGCCGGCGAGGATGATCAGGCCGAGGAAGACCATGATGCTGATCGGCACGCCGAGCACCCACAGCGCGAGAATCACGCCGATGAGCGCGAGCGGCACCGTCATCATGATGAGCAGCGGCTGCACGAGGGACTCGAACTGGCTCGCCATCACGATATAGACGAGGAAGAGCGCGAGGGCAAAGGCGAGGAGCAGGCTGTCGAGCGAGGTCTTCATCTCGCTGTTCTGTCCGGCGAGATTGAACGAAAAGCCGGAAGGGAACTCCACGGCCTGTAGGGCCTCGACGATGCCAGCGGAGGCGGTGGCGAGATCGGTGTCGCGTAGGTTTGCGGTGATCAGGGCGGTGCGCTGCTGGTTGACGCGCCGGATTTCGCTCGGCCCTTCGCTGACGGTGAGGTCGGCGATGGCGGAGAGCGGGATGGGCACGGCTCCATTCGGATTGATGATGAGTCCGCGCAGTTCCTCGATGCCCAGGCGGTCCTCTTCGCGCAGGCGGACGACGATGTCGATCATCTGGTCCTCGCGCCGGAACTCGGTGGCGATGCGTCCCTGCACCTTGCTGCGCACGAGGTCGGCCACAGTGCGCAGGTTCAGGCCGTATTCGGTGAGGCGGTCGCGGTTGTAGACCACCTGGATTTCCGGATGTCCGCTCTGCAGGGTGGAACGGACGTCGACCACGCCCGGTACGCCGGCCATGGCGGTCTCGGCGGCACGGCTGGTCTGCTTCAGGGCCTCGAGATCGTGGCCGCGGATTTCGACCTCGATCGGGTTCTTGAAGCTGAAGAGGGCCGGGTAGGAAAGTTCGAGCTCGAGCTCGGGTTCGTCGCTAAACCGTTCGCGGATCCGATCCACCAGCACGCCTTCGTCGGCCGCGCCGAGGCCCGTCTTCATCTTCACCACCAGCTGGGCGGTGTGTTCACCGGCTTCGCGCGTGGTCGTGGCGCCCGGTTCGGAACCGACGGTCAACGACGTCCGTTCGACCTCCGGTTGCTCGCGCACGACTGCATCGATCCGGGCGGCAATCTCGGCGGTGCGTTCGAGCGGCGTGCCGATGGGCAGGGTGAGCTCGAAGTTGAATTCGCCCTGACGCACCTGCGGGATGAGTTCCTTGCCCACGCGGGGCAGGACGAAATAGATGCAGCCGGCCAGCAGCAGCACCGCGGACGCGAGCACCGTGCCGCGGTGGGCGAGCGCGGTGCGCAGAAGCGGCCGGTAGGCGTCCTGAAGGAAACGGAAGCTCCGCTCAAACCCGTCGAGGAAGAGGGTGCCGCCGGGGGCGAGCAAGGCGGAGAGGGTCCGGGCAACGGCGAGGAGCGCCTGAATGAGCATCAGGCCGGTGGCCTGCACCACGGTGGCGGCCAGGCGCAGGGCCACGCTCAGACCGCTGCGGATGAAAATGAAGGCGAGGGCGACGAGGACGGGGACGAGCCGGAGCGCACGGCCGGCAAGGTGGCCGACCGCCCACCAGGACCACAGTCCGGCGGCGCCCGCGGCCAGGCCGTTGGCGGCGGAGAACGAGAGCAATCCCGGCCAGACCTGGCGTCCCTCGAGGCGCCAGAACGCATCGTGCGAGGCCCAGCCGGCGAGCCGGTGGAACAGGTTTGGCGCCGATGCGTCCGCGGAGCGCCGTCGGCCGAACGCGGCGAGCAGCGGCGAAGCCACGAGCAGAAGCAGCACCGCCACGGCCTTGAGGCCGGCGGCGGCGATGAGGGTGAGGGCGAGGGCGGTGCGCCCGGCCGACGTGGCGAGCAGACGGGCAGAGCGGACGACGGCGTGGGTGCCGGAGGCGTCCGAGAAGCGCAGGTAATCGCTGGCCGGGGCGCGCGGTCCGGCGGGGTCGGAGCCGAATTGCCGCGAGGCGAGCATCGGGATGAGGAAGAGCGCGGCGAACAGTGACGCGATGAGGGAGAACACGACCGTCAGGGCCATGTCGCCGAAGACCTGACCGGCCACGCCCTCGACGAAGACGATGGGCAGGAAGACTGCCACGGTGGTGAGGGTCGAGGCCACGACGGCCATTCCGACCTCCTCGGTGCCGCGCACCACGGCGGTGACGAGGTCGTCGCCCTCCTCCTTGCAGCGAAAGATGCTTTCGAGCACCACGATGCCGTTGTCGACCAGCATGCCCACGCCGAGGGCAAGGCCGCCGAGCGAGATGATGTTCAGCGTCGCACCCGACATGTACATCGGGGCAAAGGTCGCGACGATCGACACCGGGATGGCGAGGCTGATAATGACCGTCTGCGAGAGGCTGCGCAGGAAGAGGAAGATGACGACTACCGCGATGACGCCGCCGGCGACGGCGTTGCTCTCCACCTCGTCGATCGACTTGCTGATGAAGACCGACTGATCGGCGAGCAACTCGAGCGCAGCGCCCTCCGGCAGCTGCTGGGCGAGGAAATCGGTCATCTGCCGGTGCGTGACCATCTCCATCGCGGACATGCGCCGGGTTTGCCGCGGTGCCTTGCCGGTGGCGGCCTCGGGTCCGCCGCTCGTGCCGGGGGCATTGAGTCCGGCGACGTAGGCCTGTTGCGCGGGCGTGCCGAAGATCGTCTCGCGCAACGTCGCCGCGATGGCCACCACGTTGGCGTCGGCCTCCTTGAAGATCTCGATCTCGATGCTCTCGCGGCCGTTCACGCGGGTGATGATCTCGCGGTCCTTGTGGAAGCGGGTGACGGTCGCGATGTCGCGCAGGCGCACATCGACGTTGCCCTGGCGCGAGACGATGAGATCGCCGATCTCGTCGACGGTGCGGAATTCGTTGAGCGTGCGGATGAGGTACTCCGTCTGGCCCTCACGCAGGTTGCCGCCGGGCATGTTGACGTTGCCCTGCTGCAGACGCTGGCCGATCTGGGTGATGTCGAGGCGCAGCGCGGCGAGCCGGCTTTCGTCGAGCGCCACAAGAAACTCCTCCTCGAGTCCGCCCTTCACCTTGATCGCCGCGACGCCCGGAATGGTCTCCAACCGGCGCTTGAGGTCGTTCTCGGCGAGGTAACGCAGATCGTAGAGCGACTGCGGGCCGGTCAGCCCGAGGCGCATGATCGGATCCATCGACGGGTCGTAGTGAAGCAGCAGCGGGCGTTCGGAGCCCTCGGGGAAGCGGATGCGGTCGATCTTTTCGCGCACCTCCTGCGCGACGGCGGTCATGTCGGTTTTCCACTGAAACTCGAGGATGACGTCGGATTGCCCGGCCTTGGAAATCGAGCTGAGGGCGACGAGATTGGGGATGATGCCGAGGGCCTGCTCGAGCGGCCGCGACACGATGTTTTCGATCTCCTCCGGCGCTGTGCCCGGGTACACGGTGCGCACAGTGAGCGTCGGATAGCTCATGTCGGGCATGAGCGTGAGCGCGAGCCGCTGATAGGAGACGATGCCGAAGACCACGACCGCCATCACCACCATGAGGATGGCGACCGGCCGCCGGACGGTGAACGCGTAGAACGACGACTCGGGTCGGAACCTGACCGAAGGCTTGCTCATGGGCCGGGCGCGAGGGCGGCTCAGGTGCCGGCCGGGGAGGGCAGGGCGGACTTGTCGGCGGTGACCGGTTCGGTAGGCAGCGCGGGCGTGTTCACGTCGCGCACCTTCACCCCGTCCTTGAGGCCGTTGTGCCCGAGCACGATGACGCGTTCGCCGGGCTCGAAGCCCGTCGTAGCCTCGATCTGGGATGGATCCTCGTAGCCCGGCTGGAGCCGGCGCTTGACCGCCGTACCGTCCTGCACCGCGTAGACGTAGCGCTCGCCACCCTCGTAGACGACGGCCCGCTTGGGCAACAGTACGGCGCCCTCACGGGTCTCGGTGACGATGCGCAGGTTCACGAACAACCCCGGCGGCAGATCGTTGGGTTGTTCGCCGCGGACGCCGACCGTGACGCGGAAGGTGCCGCTCTTGGGATCGACGATCGGGCTGATGCGTTTGACCCAGCCGGTGAACGTGCGGTCGGGCATGAATTCCGAAGTGACCACCGCGGCCTGGCCCTCGGCCACGGCTGACAGGTAACGGGCGGGCACGAACACCCGGGCCACGATCTCGTCGAGTTTGACGAGGGAGAATAGTTTGGTGCCGGTGCCGACCCGGGCGCCCACCTGGGTGTCGCGGGTCGTGACCACGCCGTCGAACGGGGCGCGTACGGTGGCGTAGGAAAGGCGGAGACGGGCGCGCTCCAGATTCAGGCGGCTCTGCTCGAGCTGGTAACGCTGGTCGTCGTAATCCTGTTTCGTCATCAGGTTGCGATTGAACATTTCCTCGATGCGGGCGAAGGTGCTCTCGAGGTGCCGGAGGTTGTTTTCGCGCTCGCTGACATCGACGCGCAACTCGCTGTCATCGATCAGCAGCAGCGGCTGGCCCTCCTTCACCACGGTGCCCTCCTCGGCGAGCACCTTTTCCACCTGACCGCTGGTCTGCGGATAGATGTCGACGACGGCCTCGGTTTCGAGGGACGAGTTGAAACTCAGGAAGGCGGAGATCGGCCCACGGGTGACGACCGCCGTCTCGACCGGCACCGCCTCAGCCGCGGCCGAGAGCGCCGAGACCCGCGCCTGCCGGTTGGGGCGCGCGTCGGCGGAGGCGCTGGCAGCCGGGGCGGGCGTTTCCGTCTTGCTGCAGCCGGTGACCGCCAGGCCGCCGAGCAGGCAAAAGAGACCGCTGACGGTCATGCGGAGGGTCGTGCGGCGGACGGAGCGGAGACGGACAAACACGGTGTCGAAAGGATGGCGGGTTGAAAGGAGGTAACCAGATACGCGGGGCAAAGCGGTGGAGACGCCGCAAGAGCCGACCGGTATCGAGAATATTTATTAAATTGGCGGCGACAAGGCCCGCCTTTCTGCGCGGACAGTCAGCTCGCCGGACCATCCTGCGACTGCGTAGGCCCGCTCGGGGCCGTTCAGGGTGCGGCGGAGGCGGTCACGAACTGCATCTTGTCGAGCAGGTCGAACAGCCGTTTGCGCAGAATCTCGTCTTCCTCTTCCACCGTCTTGGTGAAGCGCGCCCCCTCGACGACCTTCTCTCCGAGTTCAATGCTCAGGACGAAGACGTGGCGCTGGTGGACGAACACGAGGTTGCCGCGCTTCGCCACGGGCGGGGCATCGCTGCGTTGAAAGACGAGCCGGTCGGCAAACATGGTGCCGCCCGGGATGAGGTTGTACGCGAGCAGGGTGCCCTCCTGCACGGAGGGCAGGAACTTGGCGCTTTCGACCCGCGAACCGGGGAAGCGCGCCTGAAAGTCCGCCTGAACGAAGTTGGTGAAGAACCAGACGAGGTAGTCCTTGCGCCCGCGGGTGTCGTGTTCCCAGCGCTGCGTGGCGTCCATCGGGAAGCAGGCGATGCTGGCGTGGACCAAAAACGCATCGCGAAACGTCACGACATTGGGCGTCTCGTCCATCGTTCCCCCCAGTTCGGGCAACACGGGAATGGCGACGCTGAAAAGGCCGGTGGGCGAAAGGTAGCGTCCGTTCTCCAACCGTCCCCCGGTGCGGCTGGTCTGGGCGACCAGGCTCGAACAAAACAGAATGACAAGCAACGGGGTCAGCAAAGCTCGGATCATGGCGACCTCTTTCGTTACTGCGCCGCGGGCAACTTTCAAGTCGCCAGCAGGGATTGCCACGCGGCGACGGGGATCTGCTCGGCCCGGGCGCGGCCATCGAGGCCGAAGGTGGCGAGGTGGGCGAGCCAGGCGGCGCCGGCATCGGGCAACTCTTCCCGCATGAGGGCGCCGATCTGTTTGCGCCGCTGTTGAAAGGCCGCCCGCACGAGGGCCTTGGCTTCCGGGCTGAAGCGAAACGGCGACGGCTTGCGCACCAGGTGCAGCAGGTAGGATTCGACGTCGGGGCGCGGGTGAAAGCAGGCGGCGGCCACCTTGTGTCCCGGGGCCAGATCGTAGGCTGACTGCAGGAACACGGAAATGGCGCCAAACTGTTTGCCGCCCGGTGCGGCGGCATAGCGTTGCGCCGCCTCCTGTTGCAGCATGAGCACGAGCCGGTCGGGCAGGGGACCGGAGAGCACGGCATCCATCCACGGCGTGGAGATGGCGTAGGGCAGATTGGCCACGACCTTGAAGCCCGCCGCCGCCTCCGCCGCAGGCAGGTCGGCGAGCGGATGATCGAGCGCGTCGCCCAGCAGCAGGTGGAACCGCTCCGGGAAACGCGGGGCCAGCGTCGCCGTCAGGTGGGCGTGCAGGCGTTCGTCCTTCTCGACGGCCCAGACCGCGGCGCCGGACTCGAGCAAGGCCGAGGTCAGGGTGCCGAGGCCGGGGCCGATCTCGACGACCCGGTCGGCGGTGGAGACGCCGGCGAGCTCGAGCGACTTGCGCACGATGTTGCCATCGACGAGGAAGTTTTGCCCGAGGAACCGTTTGGGCGAATGGCCGAGCTGGGCGAGCAGGTCGCGGGTGGCGGTGGGCGAAAGCGGCATGCGGAGGACCGGAGCTTGGAGGCGGGACCCTCTGGAGGTCAAACCGCCCGCCGGGGTTGACCGCGACCGGGGGAAGACGACACCTTGGGCATCATGCCCACCGGAGACACCTCTTCCTTCAATTCCCTGATCGATGCCGTGCAAATCTGGCTCGCGACCGAAGGTCTGGCCTTCCTGCTGCGCCTGCTGGGCGCGCTGCTGATCTTCTTCATCGGCAAGTGGGTCGCGCGTTTCATCAGCGGCCTCGTGGCCGGCGCCCTCACCCGGGCGAAGATCGAGCCGACGCTCGGGCGGTTTCTAACGCGGATTGCGTACACCCTGTTGCTGATCGTGGTCGTGATGGCTGCGCTCGACGTGGTGGGGGTGAAGACCACGTCGATGGTTGCGATCATCGGTGCCGCCGGTCTGGCCATCGGTCTCGCGATGCAGGGCTCATTGTCCAACTTCGCCGCGGGCGTACTCATCGTCATCTTTCGTCCCTTCAAAATCGGCGACTTCATCGAAGCCGGCGGGGTGAAGGGCATCGTCGAGGAGATCTCGATCTTCACCACCAACCTGCGCACGCCCGACAACCTGGGCGTGATTGTGCCCAACTCGGCCATCACCGGCGGCAGCATCACCAACTTCGCCGCGAAGGACACGCGCCGCTGCGATCTGAAGTTTGGCATCGCCTACGACGACGACATCGCCGCGGCGAAGAAGGCGATCTGGGAGGTGCTCAACGCCGACCCGCGCATTCTCAAGGATCCCGCCCCGATTGTCGGCGTGATGGAGCTGGCCGACAGCAGCGTGAACCTCGTGGTTTGGCCTTGGGTGGCGCGCACCGACTTCCTCCAGGTGAAGTTCGATTTGAACGAACGCATCAAGGCCGCGCTCGAATCCGCCGGCTGCACCATTCCCTTCCCGCAGCGCGACGTGCACCTGCACACCGTCGCGCCGAAGAAGTCGGCCTAGGTCGGGGCGGAGCGGCGGCACTCCTGCCGCCGGATAGGGAGATGGAGCAGCGGGCGTGTCGCCCGCTCGGGACGAAGTGTGCTCGGGTGGAATGGCGGGCCGAAACGGTCGCCCCTGCATCAACCCCGGCGGCAGGAGTGCCGCCGCTCCCTCGGTTGCCGCTGTGCGAACGCCGATCAGGCGCGGAACGCCGCGATGAGGGCGCCGGGATCCGGGGCCTTCATCAACGCCTCGCCGCAGAGGATCGCGTGTGCCCCGGCGGCGCGCACGCGGGCGGCGTCAGCCCCAGTGAAGATGCCGCTCTCGCTCACCGCGATCACATCGCGCGGGAATCGCGGGATCAGGCGTTCGCTCAGCCCGAGGTCGGTCTTGAAGATCGCAAGGTCGCGGTTGTTGACCCCGATGATCTTCGCCCCCTGGCGCAGCGCCCGGTCGAGCTCGGCCTCGGTGTGAATCTCAAACAGCGCATCGAGCCCGGCGGCCTGGGCGGCGTCGAACAGCGTGCGCATGTCGTCGTCGGTCAGGGCCCGGACGATGATCAAGATGGCGCTGGCCCCGGCGGCGCGGGCCTCGTGCACCTGGATCGGGTGCACCATGAAATCCTTGCGCAGGCAGGGTACGGCGGGCGGCTCGGCTTGGAAAAAGGCGGTCACCCCGCGCAGGTCGTCAAGCGTGCCGCCAAAGTACTTCGTGTCGGTCAACACCGACAGGGCGCTGGCCCCGGCGGCGCGGTAGCGGCGGGCCTGCTCCGTGGCCGAGATGCCGTCGGCAATCGCTCCGGCCGAGGGCGAACGGCGTTTGATCTCCGCGATCACCCCGAGTTGCCCGTCGGACCGGCGCAGGGCGGCCGCGAACGACGGCGGGCGGGGCAGGCTGGCATCGAGCGTCCGCAGTTCCGCGAGGGAAACCGGCCGCACGCGCGGGGCGACCTCCTGCCGCTTCCAGGCCATGATCTCGGTGAGCTTGTCGGACATAGACGGTCCACGAAACACAGGGAGCGCCTGAAAACCAGCCCGGAAATTAACGTGGATTTCGGCGCGGGGCTGGTTCTCCTTCCACGCATGAGCGCGATCGAAGACCTTCGCCACACCATCGCCCGCCTGCGCGGTCCCGGCGGCTGCCCGTGGGACCAGGAGCAGACGCATGCCACCCTGGTGCGCTGCCTGATCGACGAGGTGAGCGAACTGATCGACACGATCGACCGGCTCGATTTTCCGCACATGCGCGAGGAACTCGGCGACGTGCTCATCCAGGTGGTCTTTCACGCGCAACTGGCTGAGGAGGCCGGTCACTTCGACCTCGAGGCCGTGGCGCGCGAGGTGAACGAGAAACTCATCCGCCGGCACCCACACGTGTTTGGCGAAGGCCGGCTCGAGACCTCCGACCAGGTCATCACCCAATGGGAGGCGATCAAGGCGCAGGAGAAGAAGAACGCGCCCGCGAAGACCGGCGTGTTCAAGTCCCTCCCACCGCGTCTGCCCGCGCTCATGTTCGCCGAGGCGGTCTGGAAGCAGATCGACAAACAGGGTCTGCCGGCGGCGGGCGTGGTCGACACCGACCAGGTCCGGGCCCTGGGCGCGCACCTCGACGAGGCCGCGTTGGGTCGCATGCTCTTCGAACTCACGGCGGCGGCCCGCGCCAAGGGCCTCGATCCGGAAGGAGCGCTCCGTCTTCACGCGACCCGCGTCATGGCCGCGGTCGAAACGGCGGCGGGCGCGACGCCCGTGGCCTCCCCATGAGCGTGGCGCCGGCGTCCGTCCCGCCAGAGGTCGCCCAGGCGTGGCTCGAGCCGTTCCTCGAGTATCTGGCACTGGAGCGGCGCTACTCGGCGTATACGGTGCGCAACTACCGGCAGGCCTTCGTGGATTTTCACCGCTGGCTGGAGGGGGCGGGACTTGCCGGGCGGCCCTACGACGCGCTGACAGCGCGCGACGCCCGCGATTTTGTCATCGAAGCCCAGCGGCGTTTCGACCGGCGCACCCTGCACAACCACGTGTCGGGGCTGCGCGCGTTCTACAAGTACTGGCAACGCCAAGGCCGCCTCCAGCGAAGTCCCTTCGTGGCCGTGCCGCTGCCCAAGCTGGAGAAGCGCCTGCCGAAGTTTCTTACGGAGGCGCAGATGGTGCAGCTATTGCAGGGCCCGCAGCGCCTGCTCGAGAACGGTGCGATCGATCCGTTCACCGCGTGGCGCGACCGGCTCGTGATGGAACTGCTCTATGGCGGTGGATTGCGCGTGAGCGAACTGACCGGCCTCACCTACGGCGCGATCGATGAGGCGCAGGGTGTTGCCCGCGTGCTGGGCAAAGGACGCAAGGAGCGGGTGTGCCCGCTGGGGCGCGTGGCCATGGCGGTGCTCGCCCGCTGGCGGAACGACTTTGCCCGCGCGACGGGCCGCGAGGATCCCGTCGTGGTCAATGCCGAGCATGCGTGTCTGCCGGCCCGGGACGTGCAACGGCTGTTGAAGCGGTACCTCGCTCTGGCCGGGCTGCCGATGGACCTGACGCCGCACAAGCTGCGCCACAGCTACGCCACGCACCTGCTCAACGCCGGGGCGGACCTGCGACTGGTGCAGGAGCTGCTCGGCCACGTCAGCCTGTCGACCACGCAGGTGTACACGCACGTGAGCGCGGCCCGCCTCAAAGCGGTGTACGACAAGGCCCACCCGCGAGCCTAGTCCCGTCCGCCCTTCGACGTGCGACCTGCGCCCGTCGCGCGACGCGCCCCCCTGTAGGCCCGGTGCCCTCACCGGGCGGTTTGGGTATAGCCACAAAGACGTACAAAAGGCTCAGAAGGGTTCCGAGCCCATCACCGCCGCGCCGCCGGCCTCCCAATCGGGCGATTGTGGCAACGACTCAGGCATCCGGTATTGGCCACAAAGAGGCACAAAACGCTCAGAAGGGTCCCGCGGAGGCGCAGAGCCGCTGAGGATAGTTAATCTAAACTCCGCGCCTCGGCGTCTCTGCGGGAGAATTTCGTCGGTGCCTTGGGGGGGACGAGGGGACGAGGAGCCGAGCTGGGGCTCGGCGTTCCCGGGGGCGGGGCCTACTCTGAAACCCGCGGTCCGATCAGGTCCCAGCGATTGCCGTAGAGATCGGTGAACACCGCGACGGTGCCGTAGTCCTCGTGCCGCGGCGTCTCGGCGAAGGTGACGCCACGGGCCTGGAATGCCGCGTAGTCGCGGGCAAAATCGTCGGTGTGCAGGAAGAGCCAGACGCGTCCGCCTGCCTGGTTGCCGACGGCGGCGAGTTGCGGCGGCGTGGTCGCACGGGCCAGCAGCACACTCGTCTCACGGGCGCCCGGTGGCGCCACGCGTACCCAGCGTTTGTCGGGGGCGAGACGGCGATCCTCGAGCAGGGTGAATCCCAACGTGCCGGTGTAGTACGCGATGGCCTCGTCGTAATCGCGCACCAGCACCGCCACGCAGCCGAGATGCGAGGCCATGACCGCCGATCAGAGCGCGTGCAACGCGCTCTTGCTCACGGCGAGCGCGGCTTCCTTGACCGCTTCGCTCAGGGTCGGATGGGCATGGATGGTGCGCGCGAGGTCTTCGGAGCTGCCGCCGTACTCCATGTGCGTCACGATCTCGCTGATCAGTTCGCCGGCGCCACGACCGAGGATCTGCGCGCCAAGGATGCGATCGTCGGTCGCGTCGGCGATGATCTTCACGTAACCATCCGTCGCGTCGGCCGCAATGGCGCGTCCGTTCGCCGCGAAATTGAACTTGCCGATCTTCACCGCGATGCCGCGGGCCTTGGCCGCATCCTCACCCAGGCCGACGCTGGCGACCTCGGGCTCGGTGTAGACGATGGCCGGGACAAGGTCCCAGTTGATATGGCCGGCCTTGCCGGCAATCCACTCGGCGACGGCCACGCCGTCCTCCTCGGCCTTGTGCGCCAGCATCGGCCCAGCCACCACGTCGCCGACGGCCCAGATGCCGGGCACGTTGGTGCGCAGGTGTCCGTCGACCTTGATCCGCTTCTTTTCATCCAGCTCCACGCCGGCGGCCTCGAGGTTGAGTCCATCCGTGTAGGGCCGGCGACCGACGGCGACCAGAACCTTGTCCGCCGGGAACTCGAGCTTGGCGCCGTCGCGCTCGGCGGTGAGCACGCCCTTGGCAAAGCCCATGACCTTGGCCCCGGTCTCGATCTTGAGACCCTGTTTTTGCAGGATGCGGGTGAAGTTGCGCACCACGTCCTCGTCGTACGTGGCGACGATCTTCGGCAGGAATTCGACCACGGTGACGTCTGCGCCCAGGCGCGCCCAGACCGACCCGAGCTCGAGCCCGATGGCGCCGCCGCCAACGACCACAAGCTTCTTGGGCACGGCCTCGAAGGCGATGGCCTCGTCGCTCGAGACGACGGTCTTGCCGTCAAACTTCATGAACGGGAGCTCGACCGGCGCCGAACCGGTGGCGATGACGATGTGCTTCGCCGTCAGGCTGACGGTTTCCTTTTCACCCTTCACCGTGACAGTGTCCTTGCCCGCGAACGACGCGGTGCCGGTCACCACGGTGATCTTGCGGGCCTTGGCGAGCTGGGCGACGCCGCCGACGAGCTTCGTGACGACGTCGTCCTTCTTCTTCAGCATGGCCGGCACGTCGACCTCGACCGAGCCCAGCTTGATGCCGTGGGCGGCGGCGTGATGCCGGGCAAAGGCGAATTGCTCCGACGAATGGAGCAGGGCCTTGCTCGGGATGCAGCCCACGTTGAGGCAGGTGCCGCCGAGGGTCGCACGCTTGTCAACCAGGGCGACTTTGAGGCCGAGCTGGGCGGCGCGGAAGGCGCAGACATAGCCACCGGGACCGGCGCCGAGGATGACCACATCGTAAGTGGCCGAGGAGGAAGGAGAGGAGGGCATTTTAACGCAGAGTCGCAGAGGTGCGGAGGGCGCAGGGGGGGCGGAGCGTGGCGACCTTGGCGTCTCCGCGTCTCTGCGTTGAGGCGGGTTTATACGCTGATGAGAAGGCGGGCGGGGTCTTCGATCGCTTGCTTGATCTTGACGAGGAAGGTGACGGCTTCCTTGCCGTCGACGATCCGGTGGTCGTAGCTGAGGGCGAGGTACATCATCGGACGGATGACGACCTGGCCGTTGACCGCGACGGGACGCTCGTTGATGGCGTGCAGGCCGAGGATGGCGCTTTGCGGGGCGTTGATGATCGGGGTGGAGAGCATCGAGCCGAAGATGCCCCCGTTGGTGATGGTGAAGCAGCCGCCTTCGAAGTCGGGGAGGGTGAGCTTGCCGTCGCGGGCGCGCTTGGCCACGTCGGCGATCGCCTTTTCGATTCCGGCCATGTCGAGCTGGTCGCAGCCGCGCACCACCGGCACGACCAGGCCCTTGTCGGTCGAGACGGCCATGCTGATGTCGTAGTAGTGGTTCTCGACGATCTCGTCGCCGTCGATCTGCGCATTGACGGCGGGCACCTCCCGGAGGGCATGCACCACGGCCTTGGTGAAGAAGGACATGAAGCCGAGCTTCACACCGTGTTTCTTGGTGAAGTCGTCCTGGTACTTCTTCCGCAGCTCCATCACGGCCGACATGTCGACCTCGTTGAACGTGGTGAGCATGGCGGCCTCGTGCTGGGCGGCGACGAGGCGGTTGGCGATGGTCTGGCGCAGCTTGGTCATCTTGCGCCGGGTGCGGCGACCGGCCGGCGGGGGCGTCACCACCGGGGCGGTGGCAGGCACGGCGGAGGCCGGGGCGGACGCCACGGCGGCAGCCACCACGGGGGCGGAGGCGGCGACGAGCATGTCACCCTTGGTTACGCGGCCACCCTTGCCGGTGCCGGTTACGGTGGCGGGGTCGACGCCACTTTCGGCGGCAAGACGGCGGACGGCCGGGGAGACGGCGTCGCTCTTCGCCGCTTCGCGCGTGGCGGGAGCGGCTGCGGGCTTGGGGGCCTCGGCGGGTGCGGCCGGGGCAGGTTTTCCGGCGCTGTCGGCCGCCACGCTGGTGTCGATCGAGGCCACCACCTGGCCGATCTTCACCTCGGTGCCGGCGGCGACCTTCAGGCTGATCCGGCCCGCGGCCTCGGCGAGGCCCTCGGACGTGATCTTGTCGGTTTCGAGTTCGAAGAGCGGCTGGTCCTTCTTCACGACGTCGCCGTCCTTGACGTGCCAGTTGGCGAGGACGCCGGAGGAGATCGATTCGCCGAGCGGCGGGATTTTGATGTCGACGGTGGCCATAGGGAAGTAGCGGGTAGCGGGTAGTGAGGAGCGAGTAGTTATTGGCGAGGAGTGAGGAGTTTGGTCGGTGGGATTGAGCGGGTGGGAATGCTCGCTACCCGCACCTCACGCCTCACTGCTTCAGATCGAGAAGGCTTCCTTGAGCAGGGCGGCGAGTTCGAGTTTGTGCACGGCGAGCGAGCCGACGGCCGGGGACGCGGAGGCGTCGCGGCCGACGTACTGGGGCTTGCGGCCGAAGAGGTCCTCGAGCAGCGGCGCGAGGTAGAACCAGGCCCCGTTGTTCTGCGACTCCTCCTGGCACCAGACGAGTTTCACCTTCGGACCGTAGGCCTTGGCGATCTCGGCGAGCCGGTCGCGGTGAAGCGGATACAGCTGCTCGATGCGCACGAGGGCGGTGTCGGTGAGCTTGTGCTTCTCGCGGTGTTCGGCGAGGTCGTAGTAGACCTTGCCCGAGCAGAGGATGAGGCGGGTCGGCTTGGCGGGCGCCTGCGGATCGTCGATGATCTCCTGGAAGGAGCCGCTGGTGAAGTCGGCGATCTTCGACACGGCGGCCGGGTGGCGCAGCAGCGACTTCGGCGACATGATGACGAGCGGCTTGCGGAAGTCGCGTTTCATCTGGCGCCGGAGGGCGTGGAAGTAGTTCGCCGGGGTCGTGAGGTTGGCGACCTGGATGTTGTCCTCGGCGCAGAGCTGGAGGAACCGCTCGAGGCGGGCGGAGGAGTGTTCCGGGCCCTGGCCCTCGTAACCGTGGGGCAGGAGCAGCACCATGCCGCTCACCCGCTGCCACTTCGATTCGGAGCTGGCGAGGAACTGGTCGATCACGACCTGCGCTCCGTTGGCGAAGTCGCCGAACTGGGCCTCCCAGATGCAGAGCATGCGGGGGTAGTCGAGGGAATAGCCGTAATCGAAGCCGAGCACCGCGGCTTCGGAGAGCAGCGAGTTGTAGACGCAGAACCGCTCCTGTTTTCCGTCGAGGTTGAGCAGCGGCACGTACTTTTCGCGCGTCTCGTAATCGTAGAGCACGGCGTGGCGGTGGCTGAAGGTGCCGCGTTCGCAGTCCTGCCCGCTGAGGCGCACGGGCGTGCCCTCGCAAAGCAGGGTGCCGAAGGCGAGGGCTTCGCCGAAGCCCCAGTCGACCGGCCCGCCCTCGGCATAGGCCTGGGCGCGCTGGTCGAGGATGCGCTTGATCTTGGGGTTGACCTTGAAGTTGGAGGGCAGGTGGGTGAGACCCCGGACCACCTTCTCGACCAGGTCGGGCGTGGCCGCGGTGGGGATGGCGGCGTGGGAGTAACCCGGTTGGAAGACGGCGTTGGACTCCTTGAACTTGGCGGCGGGATTGGCGGCCTTGCGTCGGGCCTCTTTGGCCTTGGCCTTTTCGAATGCGGCCTCCATCGCGGCGGTGTACTCGGCCTTGATCGCCTCGGAATCGGCGGCGGTGATCGTGCCTTCAGTGATGAGCTTCTCGGCGTAGAGGGCGGAGACCTGCGGGTGGGAGGCGATCTTGCGGTACAGGGTCGGCTGGGTGAACGCCGGCTCGTCGCTCTCGTTGTGCCCATGCTTGCGGTAGCAATACATGTCGATCACCACATCGCGCTGGAACTTGAGGCGGAACTCGAGGGCGAGCAGTGCGACATGGCAGACGGCCTCTGCGTCGTCGCCGTTCACGTGGAAGATCGGCGCCTCGATCATCTTGGCCACATCGGTGCAGTAACGGGTGGAGCGCGCGTCGCTCGGCAGGGTGGTGAAGCCGATCTGGTTGTTGATGACGAAGTGGATCGTGCCGCCCGTGCGGTAGCCCGGCAGTTGGGAGAAGTTCAGCGTCTCCGCCACGATGCCCTGGCCGGCAAACGCCGCGTCACCATGGATGAGGAAGGGCAGCACGCGGCGCCGCTCGACGTCGCCGCGGATGCGCTGGCGGGCGCGGGCCTTGCCCTCGACGACCGGATTGACGATCTCGAGGTGGGACGGGTTGGCGGCGAGGCGAACCTCGACCGTCTTGCCCGACGTGGTCATCAGCTCGGCCTCGTAACCGAGGTGGTACTTCACGTCCCCGTCGCCCGCGACCGTTTCGGGAATATAGTTCTCCGAGAACTGCTCGAAGAGCACGTCGAAGGATTTGCGCAGGATGTTCGTCAGCACGCTCAGGCGGCCCCGGTGGGCCATGCCCATGACGATTTCGTCCACGCCCTGCGCGGGGCTTTCCTCGATCACGGAGTCGAGCGCGGCGATGGTGGTCTCGCCACCCTCGAGGGAGAAACGCTTCTGGCCGACGTAGCGGGTGTGGAGGAATTTCTCGAACAGCTCGGCCTTGTGAATGCGGCGGAGGATGCGGATCTTTTGGGCCTTGGTGAAGGTGCGCCGGTTGCGGGTCGGCTCGATGCGGTCCTGGATCCAGCGGCGAACCTCGGTATCCTGAATATGGATATACTCCACGCCGATCCGTCCGCAGTAGATCTCCTGCAGGCTGGCGACGATGTCGCGCAGCTTCATGCGTCCGCCTTGAAGGAAGTGGCCGACATCGAACTCGGTCTCGAGGTCGCCTTCCGAAAGTCCGAACTCCGCGAGGGCCAGGCGAGGGGAGGGGGCCGGCGGGGCGCTCAGCGGGTCAAGATGGGCCTGGGTGTGGCCGATCGCGCGGTAATGGAAGATCAGGCTGTGAACCTGCGACTGCTTCAGGCTGTCGACGGCCGAAACCGCCCCGCCCGCGGCCGCACCGGAGGCGGAAGGCCGGGTGCCGTGCCCCAGCGTGAAGCCCTGAAAGAAGGCTCGCCACGTCGGATCGACGGAGTCTGGATGGTCTAGCCACGCTTGATAGGCCGCCTCGATCAGCTCCGAGTTGGCGCGAGCGGGAAGGTTCATGGAGTTCATGCAGAAAAAGTGGTCGGCGAACGAAGTCGGACGGCGCGACGAACCGGTGGACAACGTTGGGGGTCCGCCCGATGCGTGGCCTCGGCCGCAGTCCCGAAGTAAGCCGCAGCCGGAGAGCCCACTCAAGGCTGATATGGATTTTGGTGCCACCCTGCAACACGGTGCCTGGGCTTTTTACAAGTTGATCATCGGCAACAACTCCTCCCCTTTGATGACCCATGGAAGCTGAAATCAAACAGGCCCTCACGTCCTTGCTGGAGGCGATCAAGCGAGCGGATGGCGCGGTGATTGCGCGTGAGATGGCGCGGCTGGATGACTTTGCCCAACGCGGGCAAACCAGCCTGTCGCCGCAGCTGCTCCATTTTTTGCAGCGTCGGAGTTACGCCAAGGCCTTGATGTACTTGGATGGCGATACTCCGCCGGCCGGCATTTGCGGGGGGCGGGCGGGGCTCGGCGGGTCTTCCTCATGAATCCTTCCAAACGACCGACCGATGGCGGCGAGGCGTTGGCGCAGAATCCGTTCGCTGCCCTGGGCGGCCTTTCCCTCCCGCCGGGCCCGGCTCAGCCGGCGCCGGGGGCCCGCCCGCCCGCGGCGGCCGCCCCTGCTCCGGCCAAGAATCGGGGCCGCGTCGAGATTCGCCGCACCACGGCGGGGCGGGGAGGCAAGACCGTCACCGTGGTCAGCGGTTTCGTCGGTATCGGCCTGCCCGAAAAGGAGCGGTTGGCGAAGGCGATGCGCGCCGCCTGCGGTTGCGGAGGGACGGTGAAGGACGGCCAGATTGAGATCCAAGGGGACAACCGCGAGAAGGTCGCGGAGATCCTGACCCGGGCCGGCTTTCGCCCGGTGATGGCTGGGGGCTGAACGCCGCCGCGCG
>CAYZBG010000002.1:0-29083 GCA_964476565.1 uncultured Opitutus sp. | reverse complement strand
TTCGTCCGCGCTGCTTGCAACGCTTGCAAGGCGCCGGGACTGACCTCCGGCGGCATTGGGCGCAGGGATACGGCGAACGGGTCACCCAGCCCGTTGGCCCCCTAACCTCAACCCCATCGCCATGCGCCCAAAACCGTCCCGGGTCGCGCTCCAAGCGCCCACCCTGCCTTCCTGTCTCATTGCCGCGTGTCTCCTGTTGCCGCACGGCCTCTCCGCTCAGGCTACGCCGCCGGCGAGCCCAGCTCCGGCTGCCGGCGAGCAGGTCATCCAACTCTCTCCCTTCGAAGTGACCACGGACGACCGTGGTTATCAGGCCTCGAACACGCTGTCGGGCACGCGCCTCAACTCGAAGCTCGAGGATCTCGGCGCGTCGATCACCGTCATCACGAAGCAGCAGATGGTCGATACCGCTGCGCTCGATATCAACGACATCTTTCTCTACGAGGCCAGCACCGAGGGCACGGGGAACTACACCCAGTTCACCGCCAACCGCAACGGCGGCATCATTGACGGCACGGCCAACGACCCGGCGACGGCTAACCGCATTCGCGGCGTCGGCAGCCCGATCAGCGGCAGCGGCGTCAACACCGCGCTCGGAAACTTTTCCAGCAACAACAAGATTCCGCTCGACGCCTACAACATCGATGCGGTCGAGATCTCGCGCGGTCCCAACTCCAATCTCTTCGGTCTCGGCGCCGCCGCCGGCACGGTCAATCTCGTGCCGTCCCAGGCCAACCTGACGCGCGAGCACACGTCCACCTCGTTCCGCCTCGACAGCGAGGGCGGCCACCGCGTCAGTTTCGACACCAACCGTCCGCTGATCGCCAACAAGCTCGCGGTGCGCTTCGCCGCCGTGAACGAGGCGAAGGGCTTCGTGCAGAAGCCGTCCTCCGAGCACATCACGCGTTATTACGGCGCGATCCAGATCAAGCCGTTCCGCTCGACCACGATCAAGGCGGCCTACGAAAAGTACGATAACGACTACCGTCGCCCCAACTCGCTCACGCCGCGCGACTCGACCCTCGAGTGGCGCGAGAACGGCATGCCCACGTGGGACCCGACCACCCAGCGCGTCACCTTCGCGAATGGCACGCAGTCGGGCGTGATCCCGGTGAGCACGGAAAACACCCTGCTCCCGCTGGGTCTCATGGGCGCCAACGCGACTTACGGCCGGCTCAACGCGTGGATCGATGACGGCCGCGTGCAGTTCTTCAGCCAGGGCCGCACCGCCAATCCGATCACGAGTGGCAATCCGCTCCCGACCAACGCGAACAGCAACCTGCGGTACGTCCAGACCGCCACGGACATCATGCGGCGCAAGGCAAACCCGTACCCGCTCTTCTTCGCTTTGGCCTCCGACGATCAGTCGATCTATGACTGGTCCGAGATCAACTTCACTGCGCCGAACTGGGGCAAGGACACCGCGGAAACGTCGCGCTTCGAGGTCGAGCAGGTGATCTTCGAGAACCGCACCCACCTCGTGGCCGCCCGCGCCGGCTTCTTCCGCCAGGACTTCGAGCGCACCCGCGCGAGCATCATCGACAACACCGACACGGTGCTCTTCATCGACATCAATTCGAAGCTGCTCGATGGACGCACGAACCCCAACTTCATGCGCCCCTACGTCCAGGCGCCGGACGGTCCGACCACGCAGCGCGTGCCGGAAGACCGCGAGATCCTCAACGCCGACCTCGCCTACCAGTACACGCCCGCCAATCTGCCCCGCCTCCTGTCGTGGATCGGCACGCAGCGGTTGGCCGCGCACTTGGAGCAGAACGATTACGACACGCGCACCTACAACTACGGCCAATATGTCTCGTCGACCCAAGCCTGGACCAACACGGCCAACCGCGTCGCGCTCAATCCGATCGGCCAGCGTTACTACCTCGGTGACGGCGTCGGCGGCAACGTCGACTACGCTCCGTCGGCCATCGACAACATCAACGGCCCGCAGACGCTGACCTGGTTCAACAACCTCACCGGCCAGTGGGTCAACGAGTCCGTTGACGTGGACCTGCTCGGTCGCACCGGCAGCGGCCGCCGCCAGGAGGAACTCAAGACGCTCAGCCTCACCGCCCAGAGCTACTTCTTCGATGACCGGATTGTGACCACGGTCGGCTGGCGCCGCGACGAACGCCGCGAGCGTTCCACCGTCGGACTCGCCGTCGACCCGGCGACGGGCTTGGTCAGCGAGGCCAACTTCGAAAACTTCAACACCTGGACCGACGAAGCCACCGGCGTGCTCGGTCCGGCAACCCGCGCCTCGCAGAAGGGCGACACGACCACCTATGGCATCGTGGCCAAGCCCACGCGTTGGCTCAACCTGTACTACAACCGGGCTGAGAGCTTCTTCCCGCAGGTGGTGCGTTACAGCATGGACCTGAAGGGCGTGCTGCCCAACCCGCAGGGCAAGGGCACGGATTACGGCGTCACCTTCACCGCCCTGCAGGGCAAACTGTCGGTGAAGCTGAACCGCTACGAGGTGTCCGAGGACGACACCCGCACCGGCGAGGTCGGCACGCTCGGCAACCGCACCTTCCGCCTCGAGGGACGGCCCGAGAACAACGGTGTACGCGATGCCAACGGGTTCTACCCGTGGGCGCTCGATGTCGTGACCAACCGCTTCGCCAATCAGGGCGTCACGCCCAGCGCAGCGCAGGTCCATACCGCGGTCGCCCAGCTCATGGGGCGCACCGAGGACTGGCTGACAACCTTCCTCGCCGCCGGTCCGGGCCAGCCGCAGACCAACGGCCAGGCCGACATCGTTTCCAAGGGGTATGAGGTCGAAGTCACCTATAATCCCACCCCGAACTGGCGTCTCAAGTTCACCGGCGCCCAGCAGGTCGCGATCGACGCGGCGATCGGGCCGGAGCAGTTCAACTACTGGCAGGAGCGCCTGCCGGTGTGGACCACGGCGAAGGACGACAACGGGAACCTGTGGTGGAACACGATTCCGGCGCGCGGCGGCGACACGCCCGAGACCGCTTACTTCAACAGCCTGATTTCCCCCTACCTCTTCAGCGTGGCCAACGTCGGCAAGCCCCGTTCGCAGGTGCGCAAGTATCGCTGGAGCGCCCTCACCAACTATTCGTTCACCGAGGGCCGCCTGAAGAACTTCAGCGTCGGCGGTGCCGTGCGCTGGGAAGACAAGGCGTCGATCGGCTTCTATGGCGCGCCGCCGTCCACGCTGCCAGGTAACTTCAACGGCGTCGTGCTCGAACTCGATCCGAATCGTCCCATCTACGACAAGGCGCGCTACTACGTCGACCTCTCCGCCGGTTACCGCTTCCGCCTCTTCGACGACAAGGTGCGCGGCAACCTGCAGTTGAATGTCCGCGACGTCTTCGAGGACGGCCGGCTCCAGGCCGTGGGCGCGAATCCCGATGGTTCGATCTACGCCTACCGCATCATCAACCCGCGCCGCTTCATCCTGACCGCGTCGTTCGATCTCTAAGCGTCGGTGGCGCGCGGATTGCCCCGCGCGCTCGACGTCCGCCGGAGTCCGGGTTATTCTGGACTCCGGTTTCCTATTTTACCGCCGTCCGCCCCGCCTTCCCCGCACGGCTCGCTCTTCACGTTTACCCTTCCCATGGATCGTCGCCTTTTTCTCAAATCGACCGCCAGCACCGCATTGCTGGGTGCCTTCTCGAGCCGCGCCTTGGCTGCCGCTGGAGTGGGCGCCCCAGGCACCGACCCGCTGGTGCTGGAACTGATCAAGGCCAACGATGCCCGCATGCCGGACCAGCTTGCCCGGCAGGAAAAGCGCGCCTCGCACCGCTGGCAGGGATGCGTGGCTGACGGCTACGGTCTGCCCTCGGTGGGCGGCACCGCTGGCTGGATTGCCTCGCTTGTCAGTGCGGTGGCGTCGCCCGAGTCCGCCTACGCCCGGTCGGAGGCGCTGGTCGGTCCGCTCGAGCAGGCGGCGGCCTACCTGCTGAAGGCCCAGCATGACGACGGCACGATCGACCTGCTCTCCACCAACTTCCGCTCTCCGCCCGATACGGCGTTTGTCCTCGAGTACGTCACCACGGCGGCCGAGATCCTGCGCCTCCGTCCGTGGGGGCCGCTGCGCCGGTTGGAAGCGGACCTCAAGACGTTCATCGTGCGCGCCGGCGGTTCGCTCGTCACTGGAGGCGTGCACACGCCCAACCATCGCTGGGTGGTCTGCGCCGCGCTGGCCAAGGTGCATTCCCTGTATCCGGATTCGCGTTACGTCGAACGGGTCGACCAATGGCTGGCCGAGGGCATCGACCTCGATCCCGACGGCCAGTACACCGAGAAGAGCACGTCCGTCTATTCGCCGATCGTCGATCGCGCCCTGCTCACCGTGGCGTCCCGCCTGAACCGCCCGGCGCTGCGCGACGCGGTGCGCAAGAACCTCGAGATGACGCTCTATTACATTCATCCCGACGGCGAGGTCGTGACTGAGGCTTCGAAGCGGCAGGACAAGTATCAGCGCGGCAGCATGGCGCGCTACTACTACAGCTACCGCACGCTGGCGCTGCTCGACCGCGACGGGCGTTTTGCCGCCATGGCGCGGCAGATCGAAACCAACGCCCGGGCCCAGCTGGTGAACGAGCTGCCCACCTTCCTCGAGGAACCCGACCTGCAGCGGCCGCTCCCGCCCGACGCGCCGTTGCCGACGGACTACGCACGGGTCTTCCCGTACTCGTCGCTGGCGCGCATCCGGCGTGGCAGCGTGAGCGCGACCATCCTGGCGGAGAACTCCACGCTCTTTTCGCTGCGCAAGGGCGCGGCGGCCCTGGAGGCGGTGCGGTTCGCGAGTGCGTTCTTCGGCAAGGGGCAGTTTGTCGGCACGGCCCTTGAGGTGGAGGGTAACCGCTACCGGCTGCGGCAGGAGTTGGACGGTCCTTATTTTCAACCGCTGTCGGCCGCCCAGATCGCCGACGGCGAACATGTGCGCATGGCGCCGAACGGCACGCTGGCGGTCGGGAGCCGGGCGGCGCGGGCCTTGAGCAATGTGCAACGACTCGAGTCGGTCGCCGAGCTCACCGAGGGCCGCGGCCGGTTCACCCTGACGATCAGCATCCGCGGCACGGACCACGTGCCGGTCGCCGTTGAGCTGGCCTTCCGCCACGGCGGCAGGCTCGAGGGCGTTCAGCCCGTGGCCGACGTCAAGGATGCGTACCTGCTGCAAGCGGGTCGTGGACGTTATGTCGTCGGCGACGATGCGATCGACTTCGGTCCCGGCCAGGTCGAACACACCTGGACCCAGTTGCGCGGTGCGCTGCCCAAGTGGGACGGCCAGAGCGTTTACCTCACGGGCGTGACGCCCTTCCAGACCACCCTGACGTTTTCCTAAATGAACTCCCGATTCCTTCCTCTCCTTGCCACCGCGTTCCTGGGTCTCATTGCCGCGACGGTCTCGGCGGCTGCGCGCCCGGCGATGCGCGAGTACGATGTGCTCAAACAATTTCCGCCTAGCCGCCTGCTGGTGGAGAGTCCGGATCCGCAGGGCCTGACCGGCACCAACCGTCTGCACAGCATGTGGATCGAGGCCGGTCCGCAGCGTGGCAGTTGCCGCAGCGTGATCTACGCCGTGGTGCACGGGGACCTCGCCGCAGCCGACGATGCCTGGCGCGGTATCGACAAGGCGTTCGCGCATCAGCTGCCGGACGGACGCTTCGAAGCGAACCTGCGTCCGAACGGGAAGAGCGCGAAACCCTACGGAGCCGCGGTGGAGACGGCGTTCTTCTTCATGCAGGAGCTGGGACGGGCGATCCTCGTCATCCGGCAGTCGCCGCATGAGGCGCATTTCAAGGCGCGCATCGACGCGTTGCTGCCGAAGATCCGCAAGGCGATGGATTTCATCAACGGCGGCTACGAGACGATCATCAAGGAGACCAGCCACGCGCCCAACCGGATCATCATCGGGGCGAAGGCCTTTGGGCTCAATGGTCTCGTGCTCGGGGACGAGCAGCTGATCCAGCGTTCGCGCCAGCTCATGGCCCATGCGATCACGCTGCGCGACGAGGACGGAGTGTTTGTCGAGAACGGTGGGCGCGACTCCAGCTACAATGTCGTGTCAGTGCTTTTCGGCCAAGTGCTCACGCTGCATGTGCCCATGCCCGAGGCCGAGGCCGCTTTCGCTCAGGCGATGAAGTGGCAGGTTTCGAAGGTGCTGCCTTCGGGCGAAGTCGATGTGGCGGGCAACTCGCGCACGGGCGTCGGCAAGGAGAAGTCGTACGGCGGAGCGCCAAAGAACGTGAACTACACCGAGGTCATGCAGGCGCTCACGCTCTGGGGCATCGTGCACGGCGACCAGGACGCGCTCGCAGCCGCCGACCGGGTCGAGGCCTACGTGAAGAAGAACCGGCCGTAGTCGGCCGGTCCGGCGGTTTTGCGGCGGTTTCGGAGAAACCGCCCTACCTCGGACCGGACCGTCGCACTATCTCGTTCTCATTCGTCTTTCTCGTTCTTCTTTCTCCCTCCGGGCCAATTCCCAGACACAAGAGAAAGACGGTGGGAAACAGAATTTGGGCGCGGATCCCTCCGCGCGTGGCTGACGCCTACGGCGCGCTGCGCCGCAAGGTGGGGCCGTCGACCCAGCGTCCGCTCACCATCACGGTGTGCGGATCGGCCGGCAGACCGCGCTCGTTGCGGTGGATTTGCGCCACGACCGAATCGACCGCGGCGACGCCCTGCAATTCCGGGCGCAGGTCGAGTCCGGCGCAGGCGCGTCCGCGTTCGTTCCAGTTCAAATTGAAGAATCCCGTCTCCGCGGGCACGCCCACCCCGGCATCGCGCAGCCAGCCCACGGCGGCGTCGACATGGCCGATCACGAGGTCGAGCCGGTGCTCCCGGTGCCATGCCAGAAAATCCTCCGCCGTCATCTTGGTGCGCATCAGCACCGGGACGGTCCCGATGCCACCCTGCACCTCTTGGAAGGCGCGAAAGGCGGCGTTCCACTTGAAGAGCAGGCGTTCATCCTTGAAGCGTTCGATGAACATGCCGATCCGCCGGTAACCCAGTTCGCGCAGACGCAGCAGGGCGCCGGTCAACGTGAGGTGGTGGTCGACCTGCACGGTGTGCTTCTGCAAGGCGGTGGAACCGTAATCGATCTCAGCGAGCGCGAAGAGCTCCCACGGAAACCCGGCGTCGAGGGTGGTAAGGGTTGAGTACAGCATGATCACCCCCTGTACGCCGCGCGCCTGCAGCATGCGCCCCAACGCCTCGGGCCGCTGCTTGGCCCGGTCCAGACTGAAGAAGTCCAGTTTGAAGCCCAATTCGCTGGCCCGTTGGCGGGCTGCCTCGATCATCAGCCGCTGCATCGGCCGGGGTTCAGGCTGTTCGGGCGACGGCACGTGAACCAGGGCCAGCGTGCCGATGAAGCGCTGGGTGTGGTTCGTGCGCACATGGGCCATGAGCGCCCCCACGAGCTGGTTGCGCCGATAGCCGAGCCGTGCCGCCTCTGCGGCGACCTTTTCACGGACGGCCGGGCGTACGTTCGGGTGACCGGAAAGGGCGCGGGAGACGGTCGAGGCGGACAGGCCGCATTTCTCAGCGAGGGTACGAAGGGTGGGGGCAGGCATGGGGTTGCAACGCTTGCAAGAGGCACGGGCTGACGCTCATCGGCAAGCGCCGTTGTCTCTTTCCGATGATCCCACCCCGCTCGTCGAGCCACGGCCGTTCTCTTGCATGATTCGTACGGCATTGGTCGGGATCTCTGGATATGGTCGGTGGCACCTGTTGATGGCCATGGAGCAGGCGCTGTTGGGACGGCTGAAACTGGTCGGGGTTACGGTCATCAATCGCGAGGAGCAGGACGGACTTTGCCGGCGCCTGGAGCGCAAGGGCATCCGGTTGTTCGACTCGTACGAGGCGATGATGACGGCGCTGGCGGGCGAGGTCGACCTAGTGATGATCCCGACGGGCATTCATTGGCACGCGTCGATGACCTTGGCGGCGCTTGCCGCTGGTGCGCATGTGCTGGTGGAGAAACCGTTGGCGCCGACCCTCGCGGAAGCCGACGCGATCATCGCTGCGCAGGAAGCGGCGGGGCGCATGGTCGCCGTGGGCTATCAGGACCTGTACGTGCCCCTGGCGCACGAGCTCAAGCGACGGATCCTCGCCGGTGAGATCGGTCGGTTGGAACGCGTCGTGGTGCGCGGTCAGTGGCCGAGGACGGCCGGCTATTTTCAACGCAACGCCTGGGCAGGACGTCTCCAGGTCGACGGCCGGTGGGTGCTCGATTCGCCGGTAGCGAACGCCTACGCGCACTTCCTGATGATGGCCCTGTTCTGGGCTGGGCCCGCCGCCGAGGAGGCGGCAACGGTCGAGACGCTCGAGGCGGAGTTGTACCGCGCGGCGCCGATCGAAAGCTTCGACACGTGCTGTCTCCGCGCGGTGACGACCCAAGGGGCCGAGGTGCTGTTTTATGGCACGCATGCCGGAAGCGCCGACCTGCCGCCCGAAATCGAATTGCGGGGCGACCGGGGAACGATCACCTGGCGCTACGAGCGGACCTGCACCATTCGGCGCTTCGGCAGGCCCGACGAGGTCCTGCCGGTCCCTGACCAACTGGATACGCGGCTCTGTGTGCTCGATGCCGTGCTCGACCGGCTGGAAGGGCGCGACCGCTTCATCGTCAAGCCCCGTCTCGCGCGGGCGCACACCCGGCTGATGAACGCGTTGCACGAGTTCTTCCCAGTCACGACGATCTGCCTCCCGGACCTCGAGCGGAACGGCGCCGGACCGGAGACGTCGGTGCGGATTCGGGCGGTGGACAAAGCCATCGCCGCCGCGGCGGAACGGGGCGTGCTCTTTGGGGAAACCGGGGTGAAGTGGGCGTCGGCGGTCACGACGGTACGCCGCCTGAACGGCTACGAGCGCTTCAGCGGCTGTTGCGACGGCGGGCTCTGCGCCGCCGTGTCCCCGCTGACGGCTGGTTGACGGGAGGCGTCCGGCTTGCGATGCCTTCCGGCGCGGCGGTCCGTCCTGCGCCGCGCTCCTGCTTTTTCCCGTGGAACTCCGTCACCTCCGCACCTTCGTCGCCGTCGCCGACCACGCCAGCTTTTCGCAAGCGGCCGCGAGCCTGCGGGTGTCGCAGCCCGCGCTCAGCCGGCAGATCCGGGATCTGGAGGAGGAACTGGGCCGGCCTCTCTTCCGGCGCGAGCCCGGACGCGTCGTGCTCACGTCGAGTGGCGCCGTGCTGCTCGATCACGTCAGGCCTCTCCTGACGGCGGTGGACGGCTTGCCCGCGATCGTGCGCGGAGGTGCGCCCGGGGCGCCGCGCCGGCTGCGCCTCGCTCACTTTGGCACCTTCCTTGCCTTGTACCTGACGCCCTACCTGCAGCGGCTGCGTCAGCGCCGTCCCGGTTTGCAGGTCGAGCTGGTGGAGGTGCTGCCCGTCGAGGCGCTGAAGCAGCTGCGCGCCGGGGAGCTCGACGCCGTGTTGACCGGTCATCCCGGCGCCGCCCGCCTGCGCGGCCTGAACCACGCGCTGATGTTTCGCGAGCAGCCCTCGGTGCTGCTGCGGGCGGATCACCCCTTGCTGAAGAAACGGCGCGTGCACCTCGCCGAGCTGGCGCAGGAGGCCTGGGCGTTGTGGGACGAGCGCATGTTCCCGAACTTCGGCCGGGCGGTGGAGGAGGCCTGCCAGCGCGCCGGCTTCACCCCGCGCGTCAAGGCCGTGGTCGATGACATGCTGCACGTCTATGCCGGTGTCGCGGCCGGTGAGTACGTTGGGTACATGGGTTCGCTCACCAGTCCGAGCCGTCCGGCGGGCGTCGGCGCGGTGCGTCTCGTCCCGGGATCGATGGTCATCGATACCCTGCTGGTGTGGTCGCCGCGCGCGGCGGCGGCCAAGGATATCGAGGTGTTGGGCAGCTGGCTGGAGGCTGCCGCCGTTCAGGCCTCCGCGGGCACCGCGGCCGCGGCGACACCGGCCGGTTGATACGGAGCGAAGAAGACGGCCTCGCCACGGGTGGCGGCGAGCCGCATCGCCTTGAGCTCGGCGTATTCGGGCGAGTCGTACCAGCGGCGCGCCGTCTCGAGGGAGGGAAACTCGATCAGCACGGGAAAGGTGGGCTGCCAGTTGCCTTCGACGACCTCGAAGGGGCCGGCCAGCACGCGGTAATGTCCGCCGAACTGGGCGACCACGTCGAACACGCGGCGGCGGTAGGCTTCCATTTTTTCGGTATCCAGGACTTCGAGCACGTTGACGAAGAAGTAGGCTTTCATGGCAAACGATGGGTTGACGATGGGTTTAGGAGGTGGGCGAAAGGCTGCGCAGGTAGGCCACGACCGCCTCGGCTTCAGCGGCGGTCAGGCGATAGGCCGGCATCGGAGGCAGGGGCCGGGTGCCGTCCGGACGCTCGCCGGTGGTCAGCAGGCGGAGGACGTGCGCGTCGGTGAGGGTAGGCAGGCCGGCGATGCCTGGCGCAGCCGGGGCCCAGGGCATGGGCGCGGTTGGGGCGAAGCCCAGCGGGGCGCCTTGCAGCCAGCGGCTGCGGTCGAAGCTTCCGTCCGCCAGGCGCGGAGTGTGGCAGTCGGCGCACAGACCGATGTCCTCCACGAGATGGCGGCCGAGCGCGATGCGGGCGTCCGGTTGGGCGGCGGCCGTGGGCAAGGCGGAGGCAAGAACGAGCACCACGGCGGCAAGGACCGAGGCGGGTGAGGTGTAGGTGGGATTCGAATACATGGATGAGGTGTGACGTCATCCAGTCTATCACGCCGCCCGGCGTCCGCCCAATGCCACCTCGTTATGCCGCCATGCACGGCGGTTATGGCGCCGCGGTTGCGTCGTCCAAGGTCGAAGGTCGCAAGGTCTAAGGTCACCACCGGCCCGCTGAGGCGGGCCCTTGGCGATGGGCCGGGCTGGCGTCCATCTGCAGTCGGGAGGTGGGGGCGGTTTCTCCGAAACCGCCGGGTCGGGCGAGCGGACGGCTCGGAGATCCGTCCCTACCTTGGGCGGCGCGATCCCGACGTGGGCGAGCGCGTCGGCGGTGCCTCGGGCTCAGGCCGCAAGACCGGCGGCGAGGGCGAGGGCGCTGCGCGCGCGGTTGAGAATGTACAGGTGGTAACCGGGTGCCCCGTGCGCGAGCAGGTCGCGGATCTGGTCGAGTGCCCAGTCGATGCCGATGATCTCGACCACGTCGGGATTCTCGGCGGCGACGTCGAGACGGCGCGCGAGGGTTGCCGGCAGCGTGCTACCACTGAGGGCGGCGATACGCTGAATCTGTTTCACCGAAAGCACCGGCATGATGCCGGGCACGATGGGCACAGTGATGCCGCGTTTCCGGCAAAGGTCGACGAAGCGGTGGTAGATCGCGTTGTCGAAAAAGAGCTGGGTCGTCACGAAGGCCGCGCCGGCGTCCACCTTGCGCTTCAACGCATCGAGATCGGCGTCGAGTGACGGGGCCTCCGGGTGCTTCTCCGGATAGCCGCCGACGCCGAGGCAGAAGTCCGGGTGGCGGGATTTGAGCAGCGTCACGAGTTCGTTCGCGTAGCGTAGGCCGTCTTTCGCGACCTCGAACGTCGTGGCGCCCTTCGGCGGGTCGCCCCGCAGCGTCATGATGTTGCGGAAACCGCCCGCGTGGATGCGGTCGGCCAGCGCGTTGAGTTCGTCGCGGGAGTGGCCGACGCAGGTGAGGTGCGGCATGACGGTCAGGCCGAACTCCTCCTTGAGCAGCGAGCTCACTTGGGCGGTGCGTTCCCGGGTGCTGCCGCCGGCACCGTAGGTCACGGAGACGAAATCCCACGGAATCTTCTGCAGGGCCACGGCAGACTGACGCAGCGCCTCAACGCCGGCATCGTCCTTCGGCGGAAAGAATTCGAGCGACCGCAGGGGGCGGTTTTCGGCGAAAAGCGCAGAGATCGGCCGGTCGAGTTTCATTACGCATCAACATATCGGAATACGTTGATGTAAACTCAAGCGACAATTTCACCCTGGGAAACGGCGGTGCGGTAACGACGCCAGCCGCCGAAGCGGGAGATGTCGGTGGCACCGTTGAGCGCCAGCGGTTCGCAGAGGTAGCCGGGGACCGAGGAACCGTCGATCAGTTGCAGCTGGCCGATGGCATGGGGCAGGGGCACGGCGGCGACAAACTCGGCCCAGGCCGGGGCGGGCAGGAGCCAGATCTCGACTTCAATCGATACGCCTTCTCCGGTCGGCACGCGTTGCAGCCCAGGTTTCACGGGTGAGGTCTGCGGCAGGACGAACAGCCGGTAGGCTGCCGCGGTGCGGTCCTTGCGCCAGAGACGGCCGCCGCGCGAGGTGAGCTGGCCGTTGAGTGGCTGGCCGGACAAGTGGGCGCCGACCACCGCCAGCGGCAGCCAGCCCGCCGGCAGGCGTTCGTCGAGGGGCGTGGGCAGGGGGGCTCCGGTGTCGGGCAGGGAGGCGCGCGTCGCGCCCAAGGGCAGGGCCGCACGTGCGTGCAGGGCGCGGCCGATGCGGGCCAGCCGGGCGTCGGTCCAGGCGGGGCCAAAGAGGGTGACACCGAACGGGAGGCCGTCGGACCGAAAGCCGACGGGCACCGCAAGCGCGGCGGTGTCGAGCAGGTTGGCGAAGTTGGTGTAGAGTCCGAGCTGCGCGTTCAACCGCAACGGTTCGGCGGCGACTTCCGCCCGCGTGTAGGCGGTGGCGGTGGTGGGCAGGAGCAGAAGGTCGACCTGCGCCCACGTTTTCTCCGCCTCGCGCTGGAGCTGACGCAACCGGTAACCGGATTCGAAGGCGTCGGCGGCGGTCGGCGCGGAACCGCGTTCGATGATGGTGCGGGTGACGGGGAACATCGACGCGGCGTGCGCGGCGTGAAAACTCCGCACGGCCGCCCAGCGCTCGGCCAGCCACGGCCCTTCGTAGAGCAGACGCGCGGCCGCAGCGAACGGCGTGAAGTCGATTTCCACCGGCTGACCGCCCAGCGCCTTGAGGCGTTCGAGGGCGAGGGCGAACAAGGGGGGATGCTGCGCGTCGCCCAGCCAGTCGAGCTGACCGGCCTGGGGCACGCCGAAGCGAAACGGCGGCGGCTCCTGCGCGGTCGATGCCGGATCGAAGGCGACCGCCGGTTTGCGGGCGAAGGGATCGTCGTCGTCGTAGGCGCCGGCGATGGCTGCAACGGCGGCCGCGTCATTGACCGTGAGCGCGAACACCGACACGCAATCGAGCGAGCGGCACGCCGGGACGAGTCCGCGCGTGCTGAACCACCCGCGCGTCGGCTTGAGCCCGACGAGATTGTTGAAGGAAGCCGGCACGCGTCCGGAGCCGGCGGTGTCCGTGCCGAGGGCGAAGCTCACCAGGCCCGCGGCGGTGGCGACGGCGGAGCCGCTGCTCGATCCGCCCGGAATCATTTCGGGGTGAAACGGATTTCGCGGGGTGCCGTAGGGCGAGCGCACACCGACGAGGCCGGTGGCGAATTGATCGAGGTTCGTCTTGCCCACCGGGATGGCCCCGGCGTCGAGTAGCCGCTGCACCACGAAGGCGGAGGTCGCGGGCGTGTAGGCAAACTCGGGACACGCCGCCGTGGTGGGGGCGCCCGCGAGGTCGAGGTTGTCCTTGATCGCGAACGGCACGCCGTAGAGCGGCTGATGTTCCCAGCCGCGCTGCGTCACCCGCGCAACGTGGGCGGAGATCTCCGCTTCGCTTAGCCGGTGAATCCACACCGCCGGATCGCCGTGGGCCTCGATCCGGCGCTGCACCTCCGCCAGCACAGCAGCGGGCGTCGTGCGCTTCTCGCGGTAGGCCGCCCGGAGGGTGACGAGGTCGAGCGAGAGGGCCGACAAGTCCATGGGCGATCCGCGGTCAGGCGTGGCCGGAGGTTTCCGGCGGGAGTGGCGGTGGCGCCGCGAACCGGGCGCAACCGGCGAGCAGGACGGTGAGCAGCACGTAGCTCGCGGCAATGGTTGGGGATTGCGCGAACCCAATGTGTTCGCCGTGCATGAATCCGAAGAACGTGAGCGCTGCGCCGGCGGCGGCGAAGGCGGCGGCGCGCCACAGGTGACGTTCGATGATGAAGACGGTGATCGCGCCGAGGATGATGCCGGTGAGCACGGCGCCTCCGCCGAGCACCTGCAGGCCGGACAGCAACACGCCTTCGCCGCTGAGGCGTTCCAGTACCTCGGGCGTGACCTGCGTGACGCCGGCCGCGGTCAGCGTGCCCGTGACCAGTCCGGTCGCCCACGCGGCGAGGTGCGGCACGATCGCGAGCACCACGGCGGGCGCATGGCGCCGCGGGGTTTCCTGAAACGCCTGCGAGCCGATCAACATGCCGATATAGAGCAAAATGGGCAGAATGGCCACGACCGGAATGGCCGCCAGCAAGGTCGGCACGACGCCGAGCACACACAGCGCGATGATCATGATTCCCGTCGCCACGGAATAGCCGACGCGGCCGCCCATCGATTTCCATCCGGGGTGGCCGATGTAGACGGCGAGGATGAACGGATTGCCCATCGTACAACCGATCAGGCTGATCACCCCGTCGGCGGTGAGCACGCGCGTGGTCGGAAAACTGTCGCCGGCCGCGGCGGCGCTCTCGACGTTGTCGATGGCCTCCACGAGGTCGTAGAGACCGAACGGAATCGCGGTCACGAGGAGCACGCCGAGGTATTCGAAGCCTGAGAAGACATGACCGATCGCCGGGATCGGCAGGTTGAAGCCGAAGTGGGTGAACGAGGCCACGAGACCGTCGAGGGAGAGACCGCCGTAGTTGAGATCCAGCAAGGTCGAGCCCCAGGCGATGAGGGTGCCCACGGCGACGGCGATCAGTCCGGCCGGCAGGCCGCGCACGTAGCGCACGCCGCCGAACCAGTTGAGCAGGAGGATGCCAAAGCACACCACGCCGATCGCGGGCGTGAGGTACATCTGCAACGCGGGCCGCATGGAGATGAAGGTGATCGAGACGCCCGCGAGGGTGCCGAGCAGCGCGGCGCGCGGGGTCACGCGCCTCACCCATTTGCCGGCATACGCTCCGACGATGAGCACGATGCTCTGGATGAACACCCACGTCAGGCCGGCCTCCCAGGCTTTGATCGGATCGCCGGTCTGCAGCTTGATCGGCAGCATGACGACAAAGACGCAGATGAACATGTGGCCGACGCCGGGACCGGACGGCAGGGCGCAGACATCGGACCGGCCGGTGCGCCGCCCGAGATCGTAGGCCATCCAGCCGTAGTAGCAGGTGGACAGGCAGAGCATGAGACCGACGGCGGGCAGGATGCGCCCGAAGACGAGCTCGTCCGGCATGCCCAGCACGAAGCGCAGCAGCGCGGTCAGCGTGAGCACGTTGACCAGAATGTTGGTGCCGAAACCGAAGAAGGCGTTCCAGTCCCCAGGGACCCAGAGACGCGGTTTGGCCGGAGCAGCGGTGATCATGAGGAAAGGGCCCCGAGCAGGGGTGCCGTGGTGCCCACCCAGCCGAAGATGCCGCCTTGGGCGCGGATCATGGCGAGGGCGGCGAGGTGGAACTCGGGGAAGTAGGATCCGGTGGCGTCGGCGAGGACGAGGCAGTCATAACCGCGGTCGTTGGCTTCGCGTACCGTCGTGTGCACGCAGACCTCGGTGGTCACACCCGTGACAACGAGCTGGCGGATGCGGCGCTCCTGCAGGTGGGCGTGCAAAGGTGTGGCCCAGAACGCACCCTTGCCCGGTTTGTCGATGACGTACTCGCCGGCGTGCGGAGCGAGTTCGGGAATGATGGCGTGGCCCGGTTCGCCGCGCACGAGGATGCGGCCCATCGGACCCAAATCACCGATGCGGGGGCCGGTGAGATTACGCTCGTACTTCGAACGGGGCAGATCGGCGAGCGCGGGGTCGTGACCCTCCCGGGTATGAATCACCGGGAGATCGTGCGCGCGCCACGCAGCGAGCAGGTGCCGGGTCGGTTCGATCGTGCGGCGCAGGAGCGAAACATCGTTGCCCAACGACGCGCCGAAGCCGCCGGGCTCGAGGAAGTCGCGCTGCATGTCGATGACGAGCAGCGCGCAGGCCGCCGTGTCCAACGCGAACGGGCGCGGGTCGGCATCCAGGGTCAGCACGCGCGGGAGGCTCATGAGGTCGGTCGCAGGGTGGCGGGGCCGGCCACGCACACGCCCTCGCGCTCGAGGTGGCGGGCCACCCGCAGCAGGCTCGCTTCGCGCCACGGGGCGGCCACCAGTTGCACGCCGATGGGCAGCGGTTCGGCGGAGAAAACGGGTGCGGCCACGATGGGCAGGCCGACAAAGGAGAGCGGTTGGGTGAAAAGCCCGAGATTGGGGCGCACCGCCAGCGACTCGCCATCGAGGGTCATGGTTTCCTGACCGAGCACGGTCGCCGGTACGGGCGTTGCGGGGGCGATCAGCACATCGACCTCGGCAAACACGGCCTGCACCTGTTCGCGCCACCACGCGCGGAAGCGTTGCGCATGCAGGTACCAGGCGGAGGGCAGCAGCGCGCCGGCGCGGAAGCGGTCGCGGCTCGCCGGGTCGAAGTCCGCGGCCCGGGTGCGCAGGCGGTCAAGATGAAACTGTCCGCCCTCGGAGGCGCTGATGACATACGCGGCGGCCCGGGCGGCCGCGACGGCCGGAAGTTCGAAGGTGCGATGGGCGCCGAGCGCATGCGCAACGGTGTCGACGGCGGCGAAGGCCTGCGGCACGGCGCTGCGGGCAAAATAGCCGCCCAGGCGGCCAATGCGGAGTCCGGCCAGGCCTTCCTCGAGCGAAGGCCGGGCGGGTTCGGGCGGCCGCGGGGCGAACGCTGCGTCGTGCGGATCGGGCCCCTGCATCACATCGTACACGCGGGCGAGCAACTCCACCGATCGCGCCATCGGCCCGATGTGGTCGAGGCTTTCCACGAAGGGAAACGTTCCGCCGCGTCCCAACCGGCCGTAGGTGGGTTTGAGCCCCCAGATGCCGCAGAACGAAGAGGGGACGCGGATCGAACCGTTGGTGTCGGTGGCGAGGGCGAAGTCGACCAGGCCTGCGGCGACGGCCGCGGCGGATCCGCCCGAGGACCCCCCGGCGGAGCGTGCCAGGTCGAGCGGATTGAGGGTCGGGCCGTCGTGTGCGTTCTCGGTGACGAAGTCGTAGGCGTATTCGCCCATGTTGACGGCTCCGAGACAGACCGCCCCGGCCTCGCGCAGCCGGGCCACGGCCGTCGCATCCTCGGATGCGGGGGGTGCGTCGCGCTGTATCCGGGAACCGGCGACGGTGGTCACGCCAGCGAGATCGAACAGATTCTTCACCGCGTAGGTGGTGCCGGCCAGCGCTGTCGCCGGACGACCTGCGGCCTTCGCGGCGTCGATCGCGGCCGCTTCGGCGAGCGCCCGCTCCGCGGTCAAATGGGTGAACGCGTTGATCCGGGCGTGGGTGGCGTGGATCCGTTCCAACGCCGCGCGGGTTTGGGCCACCGCGGGACCGGACGGTTCTGGTCCCCGAAGGTTAGAGACGGGCGCGGAGGAGAGGGGCTGGCTCATGCGCGAAAGATTGCGGCGCGTTCGACCGTCTCGGGAACGGGATGGGCGAGCAGCGGGGCGGCGATGGTGGCTGCGCGCTCGAGATGAAAGGCCACGTCGCCCACTTCCTCCGGGCGCAAGGGCAGTCCCACCGCGGCGGCTGTCCGCGCGGCATAGAGCGCCCAGGGGCGGCCGGCTGGCACGGGACGCGACACGTGCGCAGCGACAATCTTCCAACCCACGTCGGCGAAGCGGACCCACAGTTGCGACTGGCGGATATCGGCGGAGGTGCCGTCCGCGTCGGCGGCGATCTCGCACATCACTGAAACATGGTCCGGGCCAAAAGAGACGACGGAGCGACGGATGACGTGGCGTCCCGGCGGAGGCGGCTGGGCCTGTTGCCGGTAATCGGCGATGGCGGTAGCACCGTAGGCATGCTCGGCCACGCCATAGCGGACCGTTTCGGGGTTGTCCCAGAAGTACGACTGGAGCGCGGCGACGTCATTGCGGCGGAGCGCTTGTTCGTAGGCATCGTGCAACGCGGCGACGGTGGCACAGGCGGCGGGATCGGAAGGGAACACCATGGCTGATGCGGGAGGGGAAGCAGGGGCCGGGCCAGCGGCGGCAGCGGTTGGGGGCTCCGCCCGTGCGGAGCCCCCGGTCCACTGCATTAACAACTACATCTGACCTTAACACTGACCAAGGGACGGGAGGCGGTTCAGAAGCGATAGGTCGCCGTGAGTTCGGCGGTCGGACCTTGGCTCGGGCTGATGAACGACTCCCAGAAGAGGAACTGCGGCGTGTAATACTTCTCATCGAGCACGTTGTTCGCGTTCAGACGGAAGGACCACGGACCGCGATTGTAGAAGAGGGCGGCGCGGGTGACGAAGTAGTCCGGCAGCACGATTTCATTCAGATAGCCGGAGTTGAACGACGACACGTAGGTGCCGCCCAGCGAGGCGCCCCAGCCGTTTCGGGCCGTGTAGGTGGCGTTCAAAGAGAAGACGCGGGCGGGAGTCGGCGAGACGAGCGGCGAACCCACGCCGATCAGGCCTCCGATGGCGACGAACCGGCCACCATACGTGAGCAGCGGATCAAGCCCGAGGAAGGAGGGCGGCACGCCGAGGATGAAGGGCACGCGTTCGACTTCGGTGCGCTGCCAGGTGGCGGCGGCGGTCAGGCTCAGCGAGCGGGTCGGAGCGTAACGCACCTCCAACTCGGTCCCGCGGGACTCATAGTACGTGAAGTTGCCCGCGTCGGTGTCGAACGACGACTTCTCCTGTTCGTAGTACGCGAGGGTGGCGAACAGCTTCTGGTTGAGCAGGGTGGCCTTCACGCCGACCTCGGTGAGCGTCGAGTCCTGCAGCCAGGTGTCGCCCGCGACGCTCGTGTCGAGGTTGCCCTCGTAGATCATGCCGCCCTGGCCGAGTTCAAGGTAGGTCGACTCGGCATGGGTGATGTAGGGCATGATTCCGCCCGGCAGGGCGTAGCTCAGGCTCGCGTTGTAGGTGAAGGTGTCATCGTGACGGGAGCGCTCGTGGAAGACGCCGGTGAGGATGTCCGTCCCGTTGGTCGTGGCGTCGTAGTAGTCGTAACGACCGCTGAAGATGAGCGAGAGCTTCTCGGCGAAGGTGAGGTCGAGCAGGGCGAAGGCGCCGGTGTTCGAGAAATCGCCGATCTGGCGCCAGTTGTACGGCACATTGCCCGTGCCGGTGTACGCGCCCTCGAAGCGGTCGTTGCCGGTCGCACCGAACGAGAGGTCGCGCCGGTCGAGCACTTGGTAGCCGCGGCCGCGGGATTCGCGCTCGTCGCCGTCGGAGTAGCGCCACGAGACGCCAGCGACCGTCGAGAGCCGCAGCTGGTCGGACGGGGCGCTGGTGTAGCTCAACGTGGTCTTGTTCTCGAACACCATCGCCACGTAGTCGGCCGTGAATCCGTAGCTCGAATACTTGGTGTGGTTCATCGAGTCGTAGAACGACTGGTTCTTCAGCGTGAGGCCGCCGTCGAAGAGCTTGGTCACGTCAAAGAAGGCGGTGAACGCGTCCGTATCGGAGAAGTCGATCGTCTCGGCCTGCACGGCGTGGTGGCTCAGGCGCACGGTGCGCACGGTGGCCGGGTCGAGCGCGAAGGCCGCCCGCTGGTTGGCGGAAAGCGCGCCATACGGGAAGGGGTTGGCAAAGGCGAACTGCTCGAGGGCGTAGGGCGCCACCTCGGCCGGCGACAGGAAGCCGTTGCCGTCGGTGTCGAGGTTCAGAGCCGGGCGTCCCGCGAGGTACTCGCCCTCGGTGTCGATCATGCGCTGGGTGACGCGGTTCCAGCCGAGGCTCTGATTGAGATCCGCGCGCTGGGCCATGAGGCCGTACTCGAGCAGGACGGTGTCGGACAACTCGGTGTCGATCGACAGCTGGAACAGCGTGCCGCGGTTGTAGATGTTGTCGTAGTAGCTCTCGGAGTCCTCGTGCTGGAGAAAGGCGTAGGCGCCGGAGCGCTTGCCGAAGAGCTTGAACGGCGTGCCGTACTCGATGCTGCCGATCTTCTTGCTGTAGGTGCCGACGGTGGCGCTGACCTGTCCGACCGGCCGCTCGATGAACTTGGTCGTGCGGCTCTTGGCCGTCTTCGGGATGAAGTTCAGGATGCCGCCGACCTTGCCGCCGCCGTAGACGGGCGGGGGCGGCCCCTTGATGATCTCCACGAAGTCGGTCGAGCCAAGCGGGGTGGGGAAGTTGCCGCGGTTCTCGATGCGGCGGAAGCCACGGAAGAAATTGTCGGCGCGTTCGCCGCGCACATCGAGGGCGCCGGGTACGCCGAAATAGTTGCCGGTGAAGGAACCGGCGGTGATGGCGACGAAGTCGTTCACCGTGCGGATGCCGTTCAGGTCGATCAGCGCGCTTTCCACCTGGGTGACGGAGCGCGGCGTCTCGGCCAGGCTGCGCGACGTGCCGAACAGACTCGCGGTGTCACGGCGCGGGATGACGTTGTAAAGGTCTTCGGCCGAGGCTTCGGCGACAAACCGGTCGAGGGTGATGACGGGCTCGGGACCGGAGGAGTCCTGGGCGGGCAGCGAAGCGGACACGGCCGCAACGAGGAGGACGGGCGTGAGCGGCCGGGCGAGGCGCGCGCTCAGGCGGTGAAGGACGGATGGACGCATGGCGAGGTGCTGGGTTGGTGCGGTAGGCCCACCCGAAAAAGCACGTTGTATGCCAAGTTGTATACAACGCCGTATTCAGTTTTGATTTGCTCAGGGCGGCCCGAAACGCTGCTGATTGGCTATGCCTCGCGATGCAAACCCCCGGCCCGTTCCTCCCGTCGAAGGCGGACCGCTGGGCGGGCAGGTCCTCGCCACGTTGCGCGAGCGCATTCTCAACTGGCACTACCCGCCCGGGCACCACCTAGGCGAGCAGGCGTTGTGCGATGAATTTTCCGCCAGCCGCATCCCGGTGCGTGAAGCGTTGCGCGCGCTCGCTGAACAGGGACTCGTCGACAAGGTGCCCAATCAGGGGTGCTACGTGAAGCAGCCGAACGTGCAGGAGACGCAGCAGCTCTACGACATGCGCCTGGCGCTCGAGCTGTTCGTCGGCGAAGCGCTGGCGCACCGCGGGGTTCCCGCCGCCTTGCTCGCCGAGGAACGCGCCTATTGGGAACCGTTGCTCGCGTTGCGGGCCGACGATCCCGTCGACGGCGACGAACTCGTGCGCGCCGACGAGCGGTTCCACTTTCGCCTCGCCGAAGCGGTGGGCAATGCGCCGATCCTCGACGCGCTGGAGGAGATCAACGCCCGCCTGAGGTTCGTGCGTCTCGTGGTGGTCACGACGCCGCACCGGGTCGCAGAAACGGCGGGGGAGCACCTCGCCATTCTCGATGCCCTCGAACGCAAGGACGTTGAACGGGTGCGCAAGGGGCTGCGGCAGAATCTCCATCACGCCCGGAACAAGGTGGAGCTCGCGATCTCCTCGGCACTGATGCGCGCGCATCAGCGGGGTTGAGCCGGTCCGGATAGTGTTTCGGGCGCACGCTGGAAGCATCTCCGGCTGCGCGCCCGAAATCAGGTCGCACTCAGAATCTCACGGTGATCGATCCTTGGATGCGGAGCGGCTCGGAGAACACGCCGACCTGGGTCTGGTTCTCCTCGTCGAAGACGTTGTAGACGTTGAGTCGGAGGAGCGTAGTGCGTCCGAAGAGCTTCGTCCGGTACTGGGCGAAGAGGTCGGTCTGGGTGGTCGACTCGTACGTGACACCCTGCGCATCGAAGGCCCCGATGGAGGTGAAGCCGCCGCCGAAGCTGAACTGCTCGTTCAGCGCGTACTTCGTCCAGAGGTTGAACTGAGTGTCGGCAATGTTCTCGAGCGGCGTGCCGATGCGGGCCGGGTTGGAGTCGTCGGTGATCTCCGCGAAGCCGATGTACTGGTAGCCGAGGATCACCTGCCAGTCCGGCGTCGGGCTCAGGGCAAGTTCAAGCTCGAAGCCGCGCGTGGTCTCTTCTCCCGAGAGGATGCGCACCTGGCCGGTGCCTCCCGTGGCCTGGAATTGGGCGGTCAGCACGGGGTCGACCTGCGGCACATTGGTTCTGGCGATGTCGAAATAGGACGCGCTACCGGAGATGCGCTGGTTGAAGAACTCGAACTTCACGCCGATATCGTAGCGCTCGCCCAGTTGCGGATCGAAGGCACCCTGCGGACCGAAGCCGACGGGATTGGTGTTCTGCCCGTTGGGTTGCAGGGATTCGGAGGTGAGCGCAAAGACGGAGAGGGCGTTGGTCACTCGATAATTGGCCCCGAGCTGCGGACTGGTCCGGTCCTGGGTGAGATCGGTGGTGCCGGCGCGCGGATCCCCTTGCTCGATCTCCGTGCGGCGGAGGGCGCCGAGCAGGTTCAGTCTCCCTTCGAGCAGGCTGATCGTGTCGACGAGGTAGAATCCGGTGATTTCATTCACGCTGCTCCCGGTGTAGCTGATCGGAGCCCACACGGAATCATCGAAGAAGGTGGTCGAGGGGATCGGCGGGATGGTGAGGATCGTGTAATCCTGGCGGATGCCAGGCAGCGGGTTTCGCTGGCGACGGGAGAACTCGCGCTGGAAGACCTGTGCGCCCGCGAGCAGGCGATGCTCGAGGGGACCGGTGGAGATGCGGCCCACCAGTTCGGCCTGGTAGTTCTCGTCCCAGTTGCGGAAATTGTTCACGTAGATGTTCGCCGGAGAGACGAGCGTCATGGGGTTGGCGGCTGCGGCGCCGTACTTGATCTCGGTCTCCTCGCGCGCGGAGTAGTTGTAGATCAGGCGGGCCGTGAACGTGTCGGTAAGCTTCTGCTCGACCTCGAAGGCGAACGCCGACGAGTCCTGCTCCTTGAAGCCGTCTCCCGGGCTCGCGTTCGCCGGCAGCACGTCGGTGCCGAAACGATTCGCGACGTTCGGGATGATGCGCGGGCGGCCGAAGGCCCAGTTGTTGTCGAGCTTGTTCGCGTAGTCGTACTCGACGATCACGGTGGTCCGCTCGGTGGGCTTGAAGAGGACGGACGGGGAAAGGGTCTGATAGCGGTTCGGATTGTTGGGCACGAAGCTGCCACCCTCGCTCGCGGAGGCGATGAGGCGCGTGGCAAGCCGGCCGGAGGGAAGCACGGCCACGTTGGCGTCGAGCGACGCGCCGCGGAGGTCGTAGTTTCCGGCTTCGGCGTTGACCTCGAGAAAGGTGCGGGCCTGCGGGCGCTTGGTGATGTAGTTGATGACGCCGCCGGGGAAGGTCAGCCCGTAGAGGATGGCGGCCGGGCCCTTGACGACCTCGACGCGCTCGATGTTTGCCGCCGGCGTGAAGTCGTAGCGGGCGAATCCGTTGCGCAGCTGATAGTTGATGCGCTGGCCGCGCAGGAAGTAGGCGGTCTCGGTTTCGAAGGCCTTGCGGGCGCCGGTGGCATAGCGCAGCGCCTCGTTGAGATCGCGCGGAGCGAGGTCCTGCATGAACTGGGAGTTGAGCACACTGACGTTGAGGGGAAGGTCGCGCAGCGGCACGGGAATGCGCGAGGCGGAGGTTGCGTTCGTGGCGACGTAGCCGCGATCCGTCGATGCATCGACGACGAACTCGCTGAGCGTGATCGGCTCGGCGTTGGAAACGTCCTGGGCAAGCAGTGCCGGCGCAAGCGCGGCGACCACGAGACCGGCCAAGGGGTTGCGTAGTTGCATGGTGGTGACGTAAGCGTTGGATTTGGAGTTCTCCGCAAGGGGTGCGGGAAGAGAAATGAGGCCGGTTGCCTGTGGCCCTCACAAGGCGCCGGCCGGGTGACTGTCATCCTGACCGACGCGCTGAGATGACCGGCGACCCGGGTCGGAGAAAGTGTCTTCGTCCGATCGCCCTGTTCTCGCGCAATCCCGGACCCGCATCCGGCGCGCATCAGCGGGGTTGAGGTGAACGGTTCCGCGCGCCAGCGTGCGGAGCATGAAGTATTGGATTCTCCTGCTCGTCGCCGCGGTCTTTGAGATCGGTTGGGCGATCGGACTCAAGTACACGGCGGGCTTCACCCGGCTGTGGCCGTCGGTGGCGACCGTCACGGTGATGGCCGCTAGCATGTACCTGCTCGCCCTGGCGGCGCGCGGCCTACCCATCGGCACGGCCTACGCGGTGTGGACGGGGGTGGGCGCCGCCGGCACGGCCATCCTCGGCATGTGGCTGCTCGGTGAGCCGGCGACGATCGGGCGGATCGTGAGCCTAGGCCTGATCATCGCCGGGGTGGCCGGACTCAAGTACTTCGGTTCGGCTTAGCCCGCAAATTTCACCATTAATAAGGCCAAGACTGGTTTCACAGAGTACCCTGAGCCCAGACACAGAGGACGCGGGAGGCCACGCGGTGTGCGTGGAGTTTAAGGCGGACGACATCCGGCCCAACGCTGCGCCGAAAGTTCGGATCGGAAGATTTCTCCTCGGTGGCCTCTGTGTCGGAGCTCAGTGCTCTCGGTGACCCAAGGTGAGTCGTCGTCGGTGATGTGAAACAAACGGGCTAGGGATTCGCCGCGGCGGGCGGTGGTGCCGGTTCAAAGAGATCGTCGGGTCGGGCCGGCAGGCCGGTGAAGACGTAGTCAGCCACCTTTGCGGCGCGTTGGGCCGACACCCGTGCGCCGGGTGCATCGGCCTTGGAGTCGGTCACAAAGGCGAAAACCGGTCCGGCCGGAACCGTTTCGGTGGTCGGTTTCAAGAGATCGGTCGCCGGTGCCTTGCCGGTCGCGTCGGCCACGAGTTCGGATGGCTTGGCGGCGGGCACGGGCTCCACGACCTTGGTGCTCTCCGGCCGGCGGCCCAGCGCCACGGTCACGGTGCGGCCATCGAAGGTGGTCAGCGTGAAGCTACGGGCCTGCCGGCGTGCGTCGACCGCATCGGTGTCGTCCGGCGCCGTCGTATCCGTAAAGCGGAGACTGGCCAGGGTGCTGAGCAGGCTGGTTACGGTTGCGGTTTTGAGCGTGCGTCCGGCCGCCGCCTCGCCGGCGGAGAAGGCCGTGGTGGCGTCGGGCCGGCTGACCGTGAGGGCCGGTGCATCAGCAAAGCCGATCTCGAGGCGGGCCACGTCCTCGCTCTTCAATCCGACCAGCGCGCTGTCCGCCCAGTTGCGCGATTCCAGGTCGAGCCAGGTCGAGAGCCGCGAGAGGAAGGCGGCGTTCTCGTCGCCAAAGCGCACGAACCGGCCGCCGCCGTCGGCGTTCTTGCCGAGCGTGACCGACCAGAGCTCGGCCCCGGCCGCGTCCAGCAGCGTCACGCGCGTGTCCTTGAACTCAAGCCGGGCGATCGACTCGGGATTGCGCGTGACGAGGCGCTCCAGCTTGGCGCCGCGCAGGTCGCTGACGAAGCGGGAGAGCTTGGCGAAATCGGCGGGCAGGTCGTGGTAGCTCGCCACGCGCCAGCTGCCGTCGGCCGCCTTGGCTACCTCCACGGTTCGGCCGGCTTCAGTCAGCCGGATCCGCGCGGCCTGCTCGACCACGGTCGGCGCAACGAGGGCCTGTCCGACCCGCGGATCGGCGGCGGGTGGGGGAGTGGGCCGGGTGACGAAATGTACGATCACGGCGATGACACCGAGGCTGGCGACGACAAGGAGGAGTGGACGCAGTTTCATACCGGGAACGGGAGGTTGCGGGTACGGGCGTGGACGGTTCAGCGGGTGCGCCGGCGGTGGAACCAGAGGCCGAAGGCGCCGACGAGGAGCGGCGTGGCGAGCAGGTTGGCGATGAGCAGGCGGTTCTCGAGGGCGTCGATGTCTTCGCGCAGCGCGCGCCGGATTTCGCGCCGCTCGCGGCGCATGGCGACCTCCTGCTGCTGGAACTCTTCGATCGCCTTCGCGACTTCGGGCGACGCTACGAGACGGTTGCCCTCACCCGAGGTGCGCTGCAGTTCGCTCAACCGGGTCTGCACCTCGGACAGCCGTGCTTCGAGGGCGGTGAGCTGCTGCTGGTAGCGCTGCTGCGCCTCCACCTCGATGGCGCGGACGACGTCGAAGGGGCGCAGGGACGTGCCTTTGCCGCGCAGCGAGATCAGGTCCTGCGAGCCGGCAAGGAACTCGAGCGTGTTGCTGCCGAAGGCGAGGTTGTCGTTGATCGGCTCCGCGGCCTGGATGCCGAGGAAGTTGAGCCGGCGCACGCTATAGTCGTCGAAGAGCCAGTCGGTGTCCGCGACGAGAATGAGCGTCGAGGTGCCGCTGGACTGCGTGAGTCCGGGCGCGGCCGGTGCCGGCGGAGCCGGGGTGGCGGTCGCGCCGTCGGCCGCGGGGGGCGGAGTGGCGGCGGGCGCGCCGTTCGGGAAGGCCGACTTGAACGTGCCGCGCACAAGGGCGGCGAGCGTCTTGCGACCGGACGGGGTGATCTGGCGCGACACCTCTTCGGGCTGGGCAAACTGCAGGGTCATGGCGGCCACCGTACCGCTTTGTTCGGAGGATTGGACGAGCGGCGTGACCTCGAGCCCGGACTCGGTGCTCACACTGAAGCTGCCGGGTTCAACGAAGAGCAGCGACTGGAGTTGCGCGGTCGGCATGGCGTCCGCGTTCAGTCCGTCGCGGCGCAGCGACAACCAGACCGGGAAGCGGGCGACGCCGGTGTTGGTCTGGACCTGCGTCGCATTCATCAAGTCGCCGACCACCGCCTGAGCGTCGTAGGTGATGCCGTAGGCGCGCAGCAGGTCGGGCAGGTCGCTCGACACATTGGCCCCGCCGCCCATGCCCATCATCGCCATCTGGCCGCCCTGGCGGCGGAAGTGTTGCGACGCCGGATCGAGGGCGAGGAAGACGGGTTTGCCGGCGAGCAGGAACTGGTCGATCGCGTAGGTCAGCTGGGGCGTAAGGCCCTGGGGGTGGATGACCGCGAGGGCGTCGAGGTTGTCGGGCAGCGCGGTGGCGGTGGCCTCGACCGGCACGAGTTCAAAACTCTTCTCCCATTCGGTCGCGACCATCTGGCCGGAGGGCGGGCGTCCGCCCTGCATCATCATCATCGGATTGAAGGGCGGCGCCTGGAGCGGGAGGCTGGTGATCAGGCCGAGCTTCCGCCGGTCGAACTGCTGCACGCTGTAGATCAACTGGGACAGATCGTATTCGAGGAAGGATTCGCGCTGTGGATTGAAGGCGGTGATGGCCTCCTGCTGGTCGGCCTGCGTGGCGACCAAGCCGAAGTAGATCTGCTCGCCCGTCGACGGGATCATTTGCGGCTGCACGCCGGCGGCGGTGGCGCGTTCCTCCTCGGGCGTGTCGGGTTCTGGGTTGATGACGTTGAGCACGAGCCGCCCACCCGAGGCGCGCACGTATTGGCGCAGCATCTCCTCCACGCGGGCGCCGAAGTTCTTGTAGCTGACCGGTACGCTCGTGGCGTTGCGCGAGAAATAAAAGTCGAGCGTCACGGGTTCCTCGATCTTGCCCAGCAGCGCGCGCGTGCCTTCGGACAAGGTGTAGATGCGGCCGGCGGTGGCGTCGCCGCGCACCGGCAGTTTTGAGGCGAGGTAATTCACCAGCACGAGGCCGGCGAAGAGCGTGAGGACGGCGACGGTCTTGGATCCGGGTTTCATGGCGTGGTGTCCGGGGTCAGCGTTCGAGGGCGAGGACGTTGAGGAACAACGTGAAGGCCGTGAGCGAGAGGAAGAAGACGATGTTCTTCGGATCGATGATGCCCTTGGTGAAGGCATCGAAGTGCGTGGTGAAACTGAAGTTGGCGAGCAAGTCGACCAGCCAGACCGGCAGCACGGCGGAGAGGGCGCCGTTGAAGACGCTCCAGCCGAGGAAGACCAGCACGAGGCAGATGATGACGCTGAGCACGAAGCTGATCACCTGGTTTTTCGTGAGGGCCGAGGTGAGGGAGCACACGCCGAGGTAGGCCCCGGCCATGAGAATGCTGCCCAGGTAGCTGCTGAAGATCACTCCCCAGTCTGGGTCGCCGAGGTATCCAACGGTGATCGCCATGGGAAAGCTCAGCAAAATGGCGGTGGTGAGGAACGCCCAGGCGGCGAGGAATTTTCCGAGCACGGCGGCGAGCGGCGTGATGGGCAGGGTGAAGAGCAGCTCCAGTGTGCCGGTGCGTTTCTCCTCCGACCAAAGGCGCATGCCTGCGGCGGGAATCAGGAACAGGAAGAGCCAGGGATGGAACACGAAGAAGCTCTCGAGCGAGGCAAGGTTCGCCTTGAAGAAGTTGCCGACAAAGAAGGCGAGCCCCACCGACGCCATGAGGAACACGACGAGGAACACGTAGGCGACGGGCGACCGGAAGTAGCCGAGGAACTCGCGTTTGAAGACAGGTGTGATCTGGGACATGGGGGAAATGACCAATGACGAATGACCAATGACGAAGGTCGAAGGACTGCTACTCGCTACTCCGAAGATGTCGTGAGCGTGCGGAAGATGGCGTCGAGGCGGGCGCCGGGTTGGCGGGCCTGGAAAGCGGCGGGGGTTTCGTCGGCGACAACCTTGCCCTGCGAGATGACGATCACGCGCGTGCAGATCGCCTCCACCTCCTCAAGGATGTGGGTCGAGAGGACGATGGCCTTGTCCGCCGCCATGCTCTTGATCAGGGCGCGGACCTCGTTCTTTTGGTTGGGATCGAGGCCGTCCGTGGGTTCGTCGAGAATCAGCACCGGGGGATCGTGCAGGAGCGCCTGGGCGAAACCGACGCGCTGCTTGTACCCCTTGGAGAGCGTCTCGATCGTCTGGTGGCGCACCGGGCCGAGGTGGGTGAGGCGCACGGCGCGCTCGATGCGCTCGGCCTTGGCTCCGGCTTCGCGGTAACCGCGCGCCTCGGCGATGAAGGTGAGAAACTCCTGCACCGTCATCTCGCCGTAAGCCGGGGCGCTCTCGGGCAGATAGCCAATGGCCTGCTTGACCGCCACCGGATCGACCGTGACGTCGTGGCCGTTGACGATGGCGGTACCGGCCGTGGGGCGCAGGTAGCCGGTGATCATCTTCATCGTCGTCGACTTGCCGGCGCCGTTCGGGCCGAGAAAGCCGAGGATCTCGCCTTTGTGGACGGTGAAACGGACGCCATCGACGGCGCGCTTCGGACCGTAGGTCTTCACCAAGCCTTTGACTTCGATCATGGGTGGTTAATCGGAGAGCAGGAAGGAACAGCCAGACGGGGAGTTCCGGAAAAAAATTCGGTTCCCGTCTCTGTCAAGTGCGGAGGCAGCGGCGTCCTTGCCGCCGGGCTAGGCGCTGTCTTCAAATTGCGGAGGACGAAAAAGTATGCATTATTTGGATACT
>CAYZBG010000001.1:0-159237 GCA_964476565.1 uncultured Opitutus sp. | reverse complement strand
TCCCCCTCGCCCATCAGGCGGTTGAGCACGGCTCGGTCGATGTAGGCGGAGGTGCCGGTCACGTCATCCATCAGGTGCACCAGCGGCGCTTCGAAAACGGGCCGCTGCCCCTCGGTGACCTCCACGGTCACGACATCGCCGAGCCGCGCCTGGAGCAGCTCCGCGAGTGTGCGCGACACGACGAGTCCCGCGGGCGGCAGCGGCGCCTCGCGCCAGGACGTGTCCACCAGCCGCATAAGCTCGGCGTCCGGCGGCAGGCCGAGCAGCGCGAGCTGGCGCGAGAGATGACCAAATTTCATGCGTATCGGCACGGCGCGAAACGGTTCCGCCGTCATGACGCCCGGCATGCGCCGGATCTCGTGCAAGGCGCCGCTCGCCGCCGGCTCAACGAGGGTGAGGCTCGCGTCGTGGCGTTGCGCCCCGAAGAACTGGAGGTCGATCACAAAGTCCACCAGGTCGCGCGAAAAGCTGCCGAGCACGACAATCGCCATGGCCATTGCGATGCCGAGGATGGAGAAACCCGAAGCGATGGGCTTCCGCTCGAGCTGACGCAGGATCATGCGCGGGATGCGTCCCACCAGGCGCTTCAGGCCCAGCCGCTCGATGATCAAGGGGCGATAGTGCTCCGGTTCCTCCGGACGCATGCTCTCGGCCGGAGGGAGCTTCGTCGCGCGGTGCACCGCACCGAAGGCGCCGAGGGTGGCCGCGCCGGCCGTGATCCCGACGGCGAGCAACACGCTCACCCGGTCGAGGCGAAACTCCATGTCCGGAAAACGGAAGTAGCGCCCGTAGAGGGCGGCGAGATCGCGTCCGAGCCAGTCGCCGGCGGCGATGCCCATGGCGATGCCGACGACGCCGAGGACGAGGACGAACTTGAAATAGTGCGCACCGACCTGCGTCTTCGTGTAACCGAAGGCCTTGAGGATCGCGATCTGCTCGCGCTGGGTCTGCACGAGCCGCGAGATGACAACGTTGAGCAGGAAGGCGGTCACGCCGAGGAAGATCGCGGACGGAATCGAGGCCATGCCCTGCAGTTGCGAGAGCTCGTCGGTCACGAGCCGATTCGACAACTGCTTCGTCCGCCCGTAGGCGCCCTGACCCCCGTAGCGCGCCGTCAACGCATCGAGGCGCTCGATGACGTCCGGTTCGGCGCTGGCATGCGTCAGGGTGAGTGCCACGTCGTTGAACGCGCCCTGCAGCCCGTAGGCCGAGGCGAGTTCGAGGCGGTCGAGCCAGAACACCCCGAAGCGCTTGTCGTCGGGGATGAATTCGCCGGGACGCATCTGATAGATGTACTCGGGCGAAATCGCGATGCCGACGATGAGCAGGGCCTGCATCCGGCCGTTGATGATCGCGCGCACCCGGTCGCCCGGCTCCAGGCGGTTGGCGTCGGCGAAGGCTTCGCTCACGAGCGCCTCGCCCCGCGCGAACGGCTCCGGGAAACGCCCACGGCGGAGTTGCAGCAGGTTGAGCCCTTCGCGCGGATCCGCATCGAGCGAGATCAAGCGCCCGGACGCCGGTACGATCACGTCGGGCAGATCGAGGGTCACGTCGACGACGATGCGCGTCTGTACCTGGGCCACGCCGGGCAGGGCACCGATCCGGGCCGCAAGGGCGTCCGGCGCGCGCTTGAGGTGGGTGAACACGTGCGCGAAGCGGTGGCTGTCGTAGTAGTCCTGCTGGGCATCGCGCAGCGAAGTGACCGTGCTCAACATCATCACGAGCGTCGCCACGCCGCTGCCCATCACGAGGGTGATGGCAAACGCCTGCCCCTTGAGGCTCCAGAGCTCGCGCAGGAGTTTCGGTCGAGGCGCTTCATGGTTCACCACTGGAGTTCGCTCGCCGCCACCTTGCGTTCATTGCGCCGCACCGAGGCGATGCGGCCGTCGGAGAGCGTGATCACGCGGTCGGCCATGCCGGCGATCACGGCGTTGTGCGTGATGACGACCGTCATCGTGCCCAGTTCGCGGTTCACGCGATGAATCGCCTCGAGCACGAGGATGCCCGTATGGACGTCGAGCGCTCCGGTCGGTTCGTCGCAAAGCAGCACGTCGGGACGCTTCGCGATGGCGCGGGCGATGGCCACGCGTTGCTGCTCCCCGCCCGACATCTGCGACGGAAAATGATCCGCGCGTTCGGTCAGTCCGACGAGCCCCAGCGCCTCGTCGGCCGGCATGGGATTGACGGCGATGTCGGTGACCAGCTCGACGTTCTCCCGCGCGGTGAGGCTGGGCATCAGGTTGTAGAACTGGAACACGAAGCCCACATGCTCGCGCCGATAGCGCGTCAGCGAGGCGTCGTCGCTGGCGGTCAGATCGTGTTCACGGAAATGCACGGATCCGCTCGTCGGCACATCGAGGCCGCCGAGGATGTTGAGCAGCGTGGATTTGCCGCTGCCGGAGGGTCCGAGCAGGGTGACGAACTCCCCTTCGTAAAGCTCGAGATCGATGCCGCGCAGCGCGTGCACCTGCGCCACGCCCACGCCGTAGACCTTCGTCAGTCCGCGGGCCTCGAACACGCTGCCGGTGGCCACGGCGGCCGATCCGCCGGGCGAGGAGAGGCTGGCGGCTGGAAGGAAGTTCATGAGCATGCGGGCGAGCCCCGTCGCGCGCGCCAACATTGCCGCGCGCCCGGAAACGATCGCGTCACGCCTGAAGCTTACTCTCCCGCCGCCGCCTTACTCCGCATTCCTTGGCCTTTGTTTCCCAGGAGTTGGGGAACCGGAGCGTTTCGGTGACGCACTGATCCTCTACCTTCAGGCGGACCAAATCGTGGCGATGGAGGCCCGATGAACCCAAACCGCCCGCGCGGAATCTGAGCCCCGGCTCAGTCGTAGTCGTAGAGCTTGGGGTCCCGGCGCGCCAGCGGGCGGCGGCGGGCCTTGAAACGCTGGCGCTTTTCCCGGGGTTCCTTGGCCGTGTCAGCCTCGCCCGCTCCGGGGTCGCCGTAAGGATCGTCTTCTCCCCCGCCCTCGTCGCCAAAGGCCTCCTCGAGTGATTCCGGATCGGCGCCCTCTTCGAGCTTGCGCACGACCTCCTCCATTTCGCCGTCGATCTTTTCACCCGTCATCTCCGCCATGCGGCGCATCATGCGGCCCATGGCCCGCGGATCGTTTTCGTCGACGTGGGCGAACTCCTTTTCCATGGCATTCATCGCCGCTTCCATGCGCGCGTCATCTCCGCCCTCCGCCTCGCCGGCCTCAGGACTCGGAGGCGCATCCTCGCCTTTGCCCCCTTTGGTGACCGCAAACGACGATACGCACTTCACCATGCGAAACTTCGGGTTGTCGGGGCAGCGGGGAATCTTTTTCCCCTGCGCGAGGGTCTTCGCGTAGAACTGGTAGACCGTGTGATTGTCCGGGCAGTAGTACTCGTAGATGGGCATGGCTCAAAAGCGACTTACACGTTAGCAAAGCCGTCGTCCATTTGTCCACCCGGTCATGGCTTGCGCTTCCGCGCGGTTGCCGCGGATTCCACCTGGTGACCGTGAGTGACCACTGCGGCCCGTCCCCGGTCATTGAGGCGATCGAGCACGGCAGCGAGCCGGCGGCGTTTTTCATCCGTCTCCGCAAACAGATCGAGTTGAGTCCCGTGGTCCTCGACTCCGGAGAAACGCACACTGACGAGGCGCAGCGGACGCCGTTGCGTCCAGGCTTTGCGCAGCAGCGGACCGACCCAGGGATAGAACGGATGCTCCAGGTCGGTCGCCTCGGCGAGGGTGTGGGCGTGGCTGGCCTGCGTGAAATCCGGATACCGCACCTTGATCGTGATCGTCCGTACCCGTTTCCCGTCCTCGCGGATCTTCGGCAGCAGTTCGTCGATCATGCGTTTCGCGACGCGCTCAATCGTGGCGAACTCCGCAACGTCCTGGCGAAACGTTTCCTGCTGGGAGTAACTCTTCGCATCGTCCCCCTCGGTCTCGACCGGACGATCATCCTCGCCGCGCGCCATGGCCAACACCTCGCGCCAGCCGGTCCCGAAGGTCTGTCGGAGCAACGTCTCCTCGCCTGCAACAATGTCCTGAACCCGGGACAGGCCGGCGGCCCTGAGCCGCGCCTCCGTCTTGGGCCCGATGCCCGGGAGTTTGCCGATCTCCAGCGGCGCGAGGAATGCCGCCTCACCGCCCGCCGGCACCACGACGAAGCCGCGCGGCTTGCGCAGCTTCGAGGCGATCTGGGCCACCAGCTTGTTCGTCGCGAGTCCGAAAGAGACCGTGATTTGCAGCCGTTCGCCGATGCATTGCTGCAGGTTTCGGGCGGCGTGTTCCACCTCGGCTAGGGTATGGAAGCCGCACGGCGCCACGTCGAGGTACCCCTCGTCGATCGAGTTGCGCTGCACCAGCGGCGTGAGCTCCTCGCACAGGTCGAACATCTGCCGCGATACCTCGCCGTACAATCCCGCCGTGTGCGGCACGAGGATCAAATCCGGACAGACCTGCAAGGCACGACGCGAAGGCATGGGCGTGTACACGCCGCAGGCGCGGGCTTCGTAACTGGCGGACGAGATGATCCCGCGTTCGCGGCCACCCACGGCGACCTTGCGGCCCCTCAGTTCAGGCCGGCGTGCCTGCTCGACCGACACGAAGAACGCGTCGGCGTCGAGATGCAGGATGGTCGGGAGATCTCGCCCCATGCCGTCAGTGTTGACGGACCCGACCGGCTGGCAACTCAGCTGCGTGCGGGGACGAGGGAAAGCAGGTGTTCCGGCGCCAGCTCACCGGCCACGACCACGAGTTCGTCGGGCGTCTGCACGGCCAGGGCGACCCGCAGGACGTCGGTTCCCGGGCCGGGGTCGCGCACGTAGATCACCACCCGCTCCCGGTTGTGACGGACGGCCGCGAGGCGGGTCCAACCCGCCCTCGCCTCCGGCAACACCAGAGGGACGGCGTCGCCCGGCCCTTCCTTCGACAGCCGGTACACCCCGACACTCGCGCGGCGCACGGCGGCCACGGCTTGGCGGACCTCCGGTTCGAGTTCGTGGTGGAAACCAAGACCCAGGCGGAGTGCCCCGAGCAGGACCGGTCCCACATCACCCTGGATGCGGGTGGACCACTCCGCGTCCGGATTCGCCGCCCGCAGATCCGAACGCAGTCTGGCAGCGTCGCGCGAGAGCGTGACCACCGACAGGATCGCGGCCGCCACGAGGGCAGTCCCGAAGAGGAAAATCGCACCGAGGATGCGCGCCCAGCGCCACCGACGGCGAGAAGGAGAAGCGTTCACGGGGAAGGAGGTTGCGGTGACGGCTGCGCGGGCGTGCGAACGTCGCTCACTGCTTCGCGGCGACCTGCGCGCGCTTGAGCACATCGATGTTCAGCCGCCGGCCGAGGTCGGCCAACTTGTCCGGGTCGAGGTTGCCGACGACGTTGACGAGCACCGCCTGCTTCGTGCCCTCGAGCACCGTGACGACGATGCCGTCGATCGCGCCGGCGTCGGTCATCTTGACCAGCACCATGACATCTTCCCCGCCATTGGCCTTGGCGGTGACGACGGACGACCAGCCGGTTTGACGGAGGTCATCGCGGATACGCTGCACCCGTTCGCCAGTCGCAACGCGGTTGCCCTCATCGAGCGTCACCACGTTCACGCGGACGCGTTGAATACCTTTGAGCAGTTCCGCTGCTTCGGGCTCCTGCGTGGCGGCAAGGCGGGCCGCGAACGAGATGAGCGCGCTGTTGAGGTCGATCTCAACGAACTCGCCGGACGCAGCCGGCGTGAACGTGCCGAAGTCGACTTCGCCCGGCGCGGCGGCACGGAGGGCCAGCGGCGACAAGGCAAGCGAGGCGGCAAGGAGGGTGGTGGTGAAGAGACGATTCATGGTAGGGATGGATTGAAGGTTGAAGGCGACGAGCGCCGATGCCTCCACTACCCGCCGGCGACATACAAAGTTGCAGGGCGCAACCGCAAATCATGCGCGAACCCCACCGGGTACTATGCCTAAGCATTTCTTCCCCTTGCGGATAGGCGGTGCATGATCGGTTTTCATGGCATGTGCATGCGTCGTCGCAATCCGGTCAATCCTGGGCAGGCCCTGCGGCTTGCCGTGGCCGCAGTCATGCTGCCGCTGGCTTCCGGTTGCCGCACCTGGTTGCCCGCGACGCAACCGGCGATGAAGCCGGCCGCTCCGTCGAGCGATGCCGCCGCCGAAATCCGGCGCCACGCCGACGAATCCAAGCAGGCTGCCGCCGAGGTGACCTTCCCGCCCACGCGCTGAGCGAATCCGGCCTTCGCGCGCTCCGACCTCGCCCGGCCGCTCAGCCCGAAGCAGAATCGCCGAGAGGCGGACTGCCCACCGGGCCAACGCAAAGGAAGCGCAGCACCACGCGATCCAGCGCCCGCGAGTCGGCGAGCGAAATCTCGAACGACGCCTCCCAATCGTTCGCCTCCCCGGCATCGATCAGCACCTGAGCGAGCGTCCAGCGCGCGGGTTCACTTGTATCCACGTGAGTATGACGACTGGAACGTCCCTCCGGATCGAGGCGGAAACGCTCCCGCGCCGCGAAGTAGGGCTGAAACGCATCCTCGATGCGTCGTGGCGCCGCCGGGTCGGCCTCCCCCGCGCCCAGCCGGCCGGCGGCCGCCTCCCAGTCGCGGACGGCCACGTCCTGGAGAAATCCGAGCACGGCGGTGCGCACGAGCCGTAAGAAGGCGGCGCGGTCGCGGGTGACGTCGTACGACGACGGGCGCGCGGGTTTGTCGGCGCCCGGCTCGGCTGCCACGAAGTCGGGATTGCGCAGACGCTCCCATTCTTCGAGCAGGCTGGAGTCGACGCCCCGGATCAGTTCGCGGAAATAGACTTCCATTTCCACGACCGGCTCGGTTTTGAACGCTTCCGGCACGGTCTGGCTGAGGACCTTCCACACCTGCGAAAGATGGCGCAGCAGCACGCCCTCGCCGCGTTCGAGGCCGTAGGCCCGCACGTACTCGGCGAACGACAGGTAGCGCTCGTACATCTCGCGGGCGATCGACTTGGGCCGTACGTTCTCGCGGTCGATCCAAGGGTGCGCGGCGGCAAAGGCGTTGAAGGAATCGTAGAGGAATTCGCGCAGCGGTTTGGGATGCTCGATCTCCTCAAGCTTCTCCATGCGTTCCTCGTAGGGCACGCCGGCGGCGCGGAGCTCCTCGAGTTTCTCTCCCCGCAAGCGGTCAACCTGCCGGCGCAGGATCTGGTCCGGGTCCTCCACGATCGCCTCACACAAGGTGAGCACGTCGTAGGCGTAGTCCGGCGACTCACGGTTGAGCAGCGGCAGCGTGTCGAGCAGGTACAGGGACAGGGCCTGGTGGAGGGAAAAGTCGTCCTGCAACGCCACATTGACCCGGAGCTTGCGGCCGCTGGGCAGAGGGGGAATCCACTCGATGATGCGGCGCTCGAGCAACGCGCGGAACAGCTGCCAGGCCTTCCGTCGGAGCAGACGTTTCTTGTGCGGGGTCTCATGGCAGTCGCGGATGAGCCGCTGCAGCACGCGGCAACCGTCGGCCTCGCGGCTCAACACGAGCAGCACCATGCCGGCCGTCACATCGAACCGCGAAACCAGTCCCTCCGAAGGGGCGTTCATCAGGCGTTCGAAGGTCTTCGCATCCCACCCCACTGCGCCCTCGGGCGCGGCGCGCTTGACGAGCTTCTTGCGCTTTTTCGGATCGTCCGCCGCCTTTTCCTCCGCGCGCTTGTTCTCGATCACATGCTCAGGCGCCTGCACGACGACGAAACCCTTGTCGTCGTAGCCCCGGCGGCCGGCCCGGCCGGCCACCTGCTTGAAGTCCCGCACGTTGAGAATCGCGGCCTTTTGACCGTCGTACTTCCAGAGTTGGGTGAAGACGACCGTGCGGATCGGCACATTGATGCCGACCCCGAGTGTGTCGGTGCCGCAGATGAGCTTGAGCAGCCCCTTCTGGGCCAGCCGCTCCACGAGGATGCGGTACTTCGGCAGCAACCCGGCGTGGTGCACACCGATGCCATGGCGCAGCCAACGCTTCATGTCCTTGCCGTACGGACTGTTGAACCGCTCTTTCTCCAGTTCCGTCGCGAGGGCCGCCTTCTCCTCCTTGGTGCACACGTTGAGGCTCATCAGCGCCTGGGCAGCCTCCGAGGCGGCGCGCTGCGTGAAATGCACGAGGTAAACCGGGGCGCGACCAGCCCGCAGGAGCAGGTCGAGCTGCTCGGTGAGCGGCGTTTCGGAGTATTCGAATACCAGCGGAACCGGACGCCGGTCGCTTCGCACCGTGACCGACGCCGCTCCGGTGAGCCGGGTGAGCTCGCGTTCGAAGAATGCGGTCTCACCCAGCGTCGCCGACATGAGCAGGAAGCGCGACTGAGGCAGCAGCAGCAACGGCACCTGCCAGGCGTAGCCGCGCTCCGGATCCGAGTAGTAATGAAACTCGTCCATGATCACCGCCGCCACGCCGGCCTCGTCGCCGTGGGCCAGCGCGAGGTTGGCCAGGATCTCCGCGGTGCAGCAGAGCACAGGCGCACGCGGATTCACGCTCGCATCGCCCGTCATCATGCCGACGTTCTCCGGTCCGAAGTCGCGGCAGAGGGCGAGGAACTTCTCGTTCACCAGCGCCTTGATCGGGCAGGTGTAGACCGACCGCCGGCCCTCGCAGAGGGCCTTGAAATGAAAGGCCGCCGCCACCAGGGATTTGCCGGATCCGGTCGGTGTATTCAGAACAACGTTACGACCCGCGAACAGCTCCAGGATCGCTTCCTCCTGTTCAGGGTAAAGCTCGAGGTTCCGCGCCGCCATCACCTCGAGAAAGCGCGCGAGCACGGCGTCCGCATCCGGGGAGCCGGTCAAAGGGGCAAGCGGAGGCGACGGAACCGAAGACGACATGCGCGCCACAAGGCCCGCTTGCCGCCGCGCCGTCAACGGCGCGGCGACGACACTGTTCAGGGCAGCCAGCCGTGGCCGCGCATCCACGCCTCCGCCCGCCGCGGCCAGTCCGACGTCTGCCCGTGCCCGGAGCGGAGGCCGAAGCCATGCGGGCCGCGCTCGTACAGGTGCAGCTCAGCCGGCACACCGGCCGCACGCAGGGCCTGGAAGAACATCAGGCTGTTCTCCAGCGGCACCGCCGTGTCCTCCTGGGTGTGCACCAAAAAGGCCGGTGGATTGGCGGCGGTGACCCGGGTCTCCAGCGACATGGCCGCGATGTCCGCTGGGGTCGCATCCGGTCCCAGCAAGGCGCGGCGCGAACCGGCATGCGCGTGAGGATCCTGAAGGGTGATCACGGGGTACAGCAGCAGGACAAAATCCGGGCGGGCGCTGACCTCGCGGTCGAGTGCAGCACCGGTGCGGCCTTCGGGCGCATCGAACAAGGTGGCTGCCGAGGCGGTCAGATGACCGCCGGCCGAGAAACCAATCATGCCGATCCGGTCGGGCCTCACGCCGTACGTGGCGGCCTGCGCGCGAACGGTGCGAATCGCCCGCAAGGCGTCGCGCAGCGGCGCCGGATGACCGTATTCGACCATGCGATAGCGCAGCACAAAGGCGGTGATGCCGAGGGAATTGAGCCATTGCGCCACCTCGATGCCCTCGTGCCCCATCGCAAGCCGCACATAGCCTCCGCCCGGTGCCACGATCACGGCGGTACCATTGGCCTTGTCGGCCGGTGCGGGGAACACCGTGAGCGACGGCTGGTGGACGTTGGAGACGCGTTCGTTCTCCACCTTTTCCGGGCCCGCGCCCGCGAGAAGGCCCGGCACGCCTTCCGGCCACAGATCGATCCGGTCAGGGGTGGCGGAAAACGCCGGAGGCAGTAACGGGGACAGGCTCATGAGAAAAACGAGGGCTCCACGGGGTATCATCACGTCTTCCATACCGGCATGATGGCCCGTTGAAATGCCTAATTCTCACCGCTTGTGTCATTCGCTTGCACCGTCATAATTGGCGCTCGTTCGGTTCCTTCCCGTCCCCGCCACCGCCATGACCCTGTGCCGCGTCTGTTCTTGTATTCTCTTATTTGGTCTGGGGGCCTCGGCCGTGCTGGAGGCTGCGGACGCAGCCGACCGGGCCAAGGTGACGGCTCCGCTGGCGACCCGCCTCGCCGAGAAACGTCAGACCGTGACCGGCATCACGACACCCCTGCCGTCGCTCAGCATCACGGACCTCGCCGGGCGGGATCTGACGGAGCAGGTGAAGCCGCGAAGTGAGCGCGGGGCCCTGAGCCTCGATCTCGCCGGACGTACGCCGGTGGTGCTGAAACCGCGTGAGATCGCCACTCTTCCTCTCAAGCTGCCAGAAAAGGTGGTGCTGCCCGGCGGTGTCATTCTGCCTTCGCCCGACGGCACGGCCACCAATCCGGTGTGGTTCCGACTCACCCTTGCTCCCAGTCCCATGCCGGCGCCGTGGGATCCCGTCCGCCGGACGTACGGCACGCGGCTCACCTTCGGCCTGCAACGCCCGCCGGGCGCGCCTGCCTCGCTCACGCTCGACCAGCCGATCTTGATCAAGCTCGACTACCAAGGACTGGACGCAGCCCCGGCGGAAGTGCGCATTGATGCGCCGGGCATCGAGCATGAGAAAACCATCGAGCTCCGCTTCACCGCGCTCACGTCCACGCCCACGCTCCGCGTGCGTTCGCCGCTGTCAGACGTGAACTTTGAACTCACTGCCCTGCCCCGCCTCGACCTGTTGCCCGAACGCAGCCGGGTGCTCGGTTTTGGACTCGACCGGGTGGAGGTGGCGGTGCGGCGGGTGCGCGCCGATGGCACGCTCCTGCCCGTGGATCGCGCCACCTCCCTCGCCCTCGCGCTCGACGGACGCGCCACGATCGAGACGCCTGATCCTGTCTTCGCTTCGGGCGAGGCGGTTGCCACCATCGCCGTGCGCACCGCCGGCCTGGGGCCTTTGGCTGTGACCGCCAACGCAGACGGCGTTGCGGGAGCCACCACCCTTCATCAGCAGGTGCCGTGGGCTCCGGTGATTGCAGTCCTGCTCGGCGGCGCCCTCGGCGGGTATGCCCGACGCTTTGTCAAAGGGGCGCGGCGCGCATGGACCGCCCGGCGCGTGAGCGAAGGTCTGGTGGTGGCCATGATCGCCTTCGTGGCCGGGGTCCTGGGCGTGGGTTACCTGAACCTGCCCCCGGCGCTGGTGGCGACGGAGGCCGGTGCGTTCCTGACCGGCGCGCTGACTGCCTTCGTGGGCGTCAACGTCCTTGAGAGTCTGGGCAAGAAGGCTTCCGCCGAACCCGGCACGTAACCGCGCTCAACCCAGCCAGCGGCTGACCTCGCTGAAGACCTGATAGAGCCCCAGCGCGCTCATCAGCGTCGCCGCCAGCACGAGGCAGGCGAGCGAAAGCGGGCGCGCCCGCAGACTCCGATGAGGATTCTGCCGATGGAAATAGAGCGTGGCCCCGGCGAGGAACGGCAACATCAGCCCCTGGGCAATGGCCCCCCAGAACACGAGATGGACTGGGTTTCCAAAGATCAGAAACACACTGGTGAATGCCACCGGCAGGATGACACAGCAGATCTTCACCCAACGTACCCGGTGCTCGGCATCGCGGTAACGCTTCAGCCGGAAAAGCCCGAGCGCATCGGCCAACAAACGGGCGTTGGAGGCGGTCGCGCCGAAGATCGTCGAATACAGGACCACCACCGCGCCGACGAGAAACAACCACAGGCTCCATTCGCCGAAGACTTCGCGGTACATCACCGACAAGGTCTCGATCATCCGCGCATTCTCCACGCGGAGCTCCTTCGCATGCAGGATCGCGGCTCCGAGCAGGTAGAACGCAACCGTGCAGGTCGTGTACAGGACGAAGGACATCCACGCGTCGATGCGCATCACCCGCAACCAGCCGGCGGCCCGCAGCCGCCACGCCTCGGTGCCGTCGTCCGGCCCGAGTTTGCGGGCATACCCTTTCTCGATGCACCAATAAGGATAGTAGATCAGTTCGGACGCTCCGACGCCAATGATGCCGAACGCGCCGAAGGCGGTGACGATGTCCGGCGGCAGGCGAAAAGAGAATCCTTCCGCGAGGTTGGCCCCGGTGACGGCGTACGGAGTCGTTTGCAAGGTCGCGACGGCCGCGAGCGTGGCGAGGGTGAACACGCCGACGAGCAGCAAGGACGCCCGTTCCACCAGGCGATACCGTCCCAGCACGAGCAACAGCGCGCAACTCGTGCCGATCCCGACGGCCAGCCAGGGCAGAGAAATCGTCACGCCCCCGAGCCGCAAGGCGGTGGCCGTGCCGCCGACCATGCCAGCCACCTGGGGCACCAGGCACAGGTACATCGCCAGCCAGAGCCAGACCACCCAGCCGACGACGAGACGCGGCCCCGGCAACGTATTCAAGGCCTCGAGGGTGGCTTTGCCGCGCGTGATCGCGTAGCGACCGAGTTCGATCTGCACGAACACCTTCAGCAGGCATCCAACGATGATGAACCAAAGCAGCGTGAAGCCGGCCTCGGCACCGAGTTTGGGCGTAACGATCAGCTCGCCCGATCCGACGATGATCGCGCTGATGATCAGGCCGGGACCAAGTTGGCGGAGAAGTCCGCCGAGGGACGTAGGCGCGGGTTCAGGACCGGAGGAGTCTGCTTGCGTCGGGGTGGACGGGTAAGCCATGGGGACGGCGGCACGATGGTGCTTCGCCCGCGCCCTCAGCAAGGCAATAGCGCGGCGACGCCATTCCCGCCGCATGGTCGCAGGTCACTTGGGTTTGCAGTTGATCTGTCGGAAAAACGCCGGACACTTCGCATCCATCGCGCTGACCCGCGCGTATCCGAGATGAAATGTCCGTCCTCCCCCTATCCCTGGCCGACGCCACCGAAGTCGCCGTTACGGTCGACGCCCGGAGGAACACGCATCGTTGGGACACATTGCGCATGAGTTCGGCCCCGATTGAACCGGGCCCCTCGGAAACCCGCCGGGATGACGAGGACGCCGAACTGATCCGACGCGTGGCCCGCGGCGATCGAGATGCCTTCGGGGCCATCTACGACCGCTACTCGCGGCCACTTTTCTCCATTGCCTTGCGGGTGCTCAATGATGCCCGCGAAGCGGAGGACATCGTCCATGATGTGTTCATCGCACTCTGGAACAAGGCCGGTGACTTCGAGGCGGATCGTGGAACCGCGTTTGGCTGGTGCGTGACCTTGACCCGCAACCGGGCCATCGACCGGGTGCGCGCCCGCAAACGGCGCGGCGAGCTGCTGACCCAGTCCGCTCCTGGCGATCTGGGCTACGACGAGAACCAAGCCGACAACGCCGACTCCGGCGACATGCTTTTCCAGAAAGAGAAGGCGGCGGCCATCCGCCAGGCGCTCGAAACGCTGCCGGCCGAACAGCGGTCCGCACTGCAGCTCGCTTATTTCAGCGGCCTGACCCAGCAGGAAATCGCCGCGCGCCTCCGCGAACCGCTCGGCACGGTCAAGGCCCGCATCCGGCGCGGCCTGCTCCGGCTGCGTGAACTTTTGCCCCAAGGTCTATGATCGACGAACGCACAGAAGAAGTCGCGTCGCTCTACGCCTTTGACCTGCTCGAGGGCGACGAAAAGCGTGAATTTGAGTCGAGACTGGCCCGTGAACCGGGTCTGCAGCGCCTCGTCGCCGAGTTGCGGGGCGCCTCTCATGCGATTGCCGTCATGGCGCCGGCGGCCGAGCCCTCGCCTGCCCTCAAGCAGCGCGTCCTGGCCTCCCTTCCGCCTCGTCGGCAGGAGGACAACATCATTCCCTTGCGCATCGGCTACTGGGCCGGATGGGCGGCCGCCGCCTGCTTCGCCGTGGGCGCCGCCTACCTCGGTCAACTTTACCTCGACGCGCGAACAGAGACCCTGGCCCTGCGGGAACGTGAAGCCGTGGCGCGGTTGGACGCGGAGAACGCCCGGCAACTCCTCGAGGCCGAGCGGCTCCTGGCCCAGGCCCAAGTAACGGATCTACGCAACACCCGCGCGCAGGTCGCCCGCCTGCAGCGCCAGGCAGACCTCGCGCAGCTGAAGATTTCCACGTTGGCCTCCCTGCTGAAGGATTCGCCCGAAGCGGAGGCAGTCGCCGTGTGGAACCCCGAAGCCCAGGAAGGCATCCTGGAGGTGGAAAAGCTCCCGGCCTTGCCCGCGGATCGCGATTACCAGCTCTGGGTGATCGACCCGCAGTATCCCATTCCGGTCGATGGTGGCGTCTTTTCCGTCGAGCCCTCTGCGGGCGCGGCCCGGCTGCAGTTCAAGCCGAAGGAACGCATCGAGACGGTGGCCAAGTTTGCGGTCAGCCTTGAACGCAAAGGGGGCGTGCCAAAGGCCGAAGGCCCGATGGTGTTGATCAGCCCGTAACCGGCATCCGTCCGGCGGCGATCTGTCGCGCCCGGACGGCAACCGGCCGGAGAAAATGCTGGCCGAAACCCGCCAAAAGATGAACGCAGATCGCGGGGCTGGTTGGGCATTCTGACCGGGGGATCGGCGACCATTTTGTCACTTGCCACAAGCGACTTCGGCGAGAAGCCTCCGCCCCCATCATGGTGATCAAACCCAAAGTCCGTGGATTCGTCTGCGTGACCGCACATCCGGGCGGTTGCGCCGCACACGTGGAGGAGCAGGTGAAGTACGTGAAGGCGAAAGGCGCGATCAAGCAGGGCCCGAAGAAGGTCCTCGTGATCGGCGCCTCGACCGGCTACGGCCTCGCCTCGCGCATCACCGCCGCGTTCGGGTCGCAAGCCGCCACGGTCGGTGTCTTTTTCGAGCGCCCGTCCGAAGAAGGACGTCCCGCCACCCCGGGTTGGTATAACACCATCGCCTTTACCCGCGCAGCCCGGGCCGACGGACTCTACGCCCGCAACTTCAACGGCGATGCGTTTTCCAAGGAGCTCAAGCAGCAGGTCGTCGCCGCAATCAAGGCCGACCTCGGTCAGGTCGACCTCGTGGTCTATTCGCTGGCCTCCCCCCGCCGCACGCACCCGGTGACCGGCGTCGTGCACAAGTCGGTCCTTAAGCCGGTGGGCGCACCTTACACCAACAAGACGGTCGACACCGACAAAGGCGTGGTCAGCGAGATCACGATTGAGCCCGCCACGGAGGCCGAGATCGCGGACACCACGACGGTGATGGGCGGGGAAGACTGGGAAATGTGGATCGACGCCCTCGAGCAGGCCGATGCGCTCGCTCCGGGCGCGACCTCGGTGGCCTATTCCTACATCGGACCGGAGGTCACCTGGCCCATCTACAAGAACGGCACCATCGGCCTCGCGAAGAACGATCTCGAAAGATCCGCTCGCAAGATCGATGCCCGCCTCAAGGCCCACGGCTACGGCCGCGCGTTCATTTCCGTGAACAAGGCGCTCGTCACCCAGGCGAGTTCGGCCATTCCAGTGGTGCCGCTGTACATCTCCATCCTGTACAAGGTCATGAAGGCACGGGGCACCCACGAAGGTTGCATCGAACAAATCCAACGCCTGTTCGCGACCCAAATGTACCACGGCAGCGCGCTGACGTTTGACGACGGCGGCCGGGTTCGGATCGATGATTGGGAGATGCACCCGGAGGTGCAGGCAGAGGTGGCCCGCGTCTGGCCCCAGGTAACGACCGAGAACCTCGCCGCGTTGACCGACATCGCCGGATACCGGGAGGAATTCCTGCGGCTCTTCGGGTTCGGCCTGCCCGGAATCAACTACGAGGCCGACGTCGAACCGCACGTCCCGCTGGATTAAGTCCGCCGCCGCAGGCGCATCGCAAATCATCCTCGACGACGGCGCGTCTGGTAATCGCTTGACGCTCCTTTTCGCCGGCCTTTACTCCGACACCTTTCGCAGCTTTCTCACGGGCCGGCGGAAACGACCACTCACTCTCTCAATCCGCACTCACCATGGCTAATCCGAAACGCAAGCAGTCCAAACGCCGCAGCGCCAACCGCCGCGCTGCCAACGCTTTCAAAGCTCCCCAGGTCGCCAAGGACCCGACCGACGGCAGCGCTTTCCGTCCGCATCGCGTCAACCCGAAGAACGGGATGTACCGCGGCCGTCAGGTGCTCGATGTGAGCGTCTGAGTTTTTCGCCCAGGCAACTGTACCATCCGCCTGTGATGGTTCCTCCTGCCGGCGTTTCCGGGAACATCGCGGTCGATGCGATGGGGGGCGATCTCGGCCCCTCGGAGGTCGTCGAGGCGGTCAAGCTGGCCTTCGCGGAGTTCCCCACCCTCAATCCGGTCACCCTCGTGGGCGACCGGGAGGTGCTGCTGCCGCTCCTTGCCCAAAGCGGACTCGGCAACCATCCGTCCGTCGAGGTCTTTCATGCCTCGGAAGTCATCACCATGGATGACAAACCGATGCAGGCGCTGCGGCGCAAAAAGGACGCGTCGATGGTTCGCGCCATTGAACGCGTCAAGGAAGGCGAGGCGGGCGTCGTCGTCAGTTGCGGCAATACCGGCGCGCTGATGGCCGGCGGCACGATCAAGCTGCGCACCATGGAAGGTGTGGATCGGCCGGCCCTCGCCGCCGTCATCCCGCGGGAGAACGGTTACTTTATCCTGATCGACGCGGGGGCCAATCCCGAGGCCAAACCCGAGCATCTGGTGCACAACGCCATCCTCGGTTCGCACTATGCCCGCGTCGTCCTTGGCGTGCAGAAACCCCGCGTCGGGCTGCTCACCATCGGCACGGAGGAGGGCAAGGGCAACACCCTCGTTGCCGAGACCCACGAGATGATCAAGCGCACGGGCGATCTCCTCCATTACGTAGGGCCGACCGAGGGATTTCAGGTGTTCACCGACCACTGCGATGTCGCGGTCTGCGACGGCTTCACCGGGAATCTCCTGCTCAAGAGCTGGGAATCGCTCGCTCACTTTTTCTCGGGCATCCTGAAGAAGGAACTCCGGGCCAATCCCCTGCGGATGGGCGGCGCCCTCCTCGCCGGCGGCGCCTTCAAGGCGTTGAAGCAGCGCATCAACCCCGAGCGGTATGGCGGCGCCCCGTTGCTCGGCCTGCGCGGCAACGTGCTCAAGGCCCACGGATCGAGCAACCGCCACGCGATCAAGAATGCCCTGCACATCGCCAGCGACATCGTGAAGGCCGACATGAATCATCTCATCGAGGCGGATGTCGCTCGCGCCAATCTCGCCATACGCCCGCAGCCGGTCGACGCGGCCCCCGACGTCTGAGCGGACGTCCTCTTTCCATGGGTTCTCCTGCCATCGCCCTGCTGGGTACCGGATCTTACGTTCCCGAACGGATCATGACGAACGACGATCTGTCAAAGGTCGTGGAGACGTCGGATGAGTGGATCTTCACCCGCACCGGCATCCGGGAGCGCCGCATCGCCGCCGAAGGTGAAGCCACCTCGGATCTCGCCACGCATGCCGCCCGGCGGGCCCTGGAGGACGCGGGCATCACCGCCGCGCAGATCGATCTCGTCATCGTCGCCACCCTCACGCCCGACATGCCGATGCCGGCCACCGCCTGCATCGTGCAGAAGAAGCTCGGGGTGCCCTTGCATGCCGCCTGCTTCGACCTCAACGCCGCCTGCTCGGGCTTCATCTTCGCCCTCGACACGGCCTGGGCGATGCTAGGATCCGGGCGGTACCGGCACGCGCTGGTGATCGGCGCCGAGAAGCTTTCTTCCGTGCTGGACTGGAACGATCGGACGACCTGCGTGCTCTTCGGCGATGCAGCCGGGGCCGTCGTCCTCGGACCTGCCCGCCAGCCCACGGCCGGGATCGTCGGCACCAAACTCTACACCGAGGGCGGATTGACCGAACTGCTCTGCATCCCGGGCGGAGGGAGCACGCCCCCACCTTCGGCCGGCGGCACCAACGCCCCGCGGGCGATTCAAATGAAGGGCCGGGAGATCTTCAAAATCGCCGTCCGGGAGATGGAGGATGCCGCCCGCGATATTCTGGAACAACACCAGATCAAGGCGGACCAAATTAGCTGCGTCATCCCGCACCAAGCCAACCTGCGGATCATCGACGCGATCGCCCAATACCTCGAGCTCCCGCTCGACCGTTTCTATCTCAACGTGGACCGCTACGGCAACACCTCCGCCGCCTCGATTCCCCTCGCCATCGACGAAGCGCGAAAGAGCGGCCGGATCCGTCCCGGTGACCTCACCTTGCTGGTCGCCTTTGGGGCGGGCTTGACCTACGGTAGCGCACTGGTTCGCTGGTAAATCCTTATGTTCTTCCCGCTCGTTCGCGCGCTCGGCCTCGCTGCCGTTGCCCTTGTTTGTTTTGCCACCCTTCCCGCCCGCGCCGAGCTCGTCTGGACCCCCGGTTCCGGCTGGTCCATCGAGGGCGGTGTCCTTTCCGGACTGATCGGCGACGAAGCCAACAACGCCTTGGAACTGATGAACCGTGCCCGCGCCGCCGAGGAGCGCGGCAATATCGGTACGGCCATCAAGAACTACGACCGCGTGTCCAAGCGCTACGTCAACTCCGTCTATGGCCCCGAGGCGGTTTATCGTCTCGCCCGACTCCGCCTTTCCAACCGCCAGTATTTCAAGGCCTTCGACGCCTTCCAAATCATCGTCAGCCGCTATCCCAACTCGCCGCGGTTCAACGAGGTTGTCGGCGAGCAGTACCGCATCGCGAGTGCCCTCATGGACGGTGCCCGCAACCGTACCTGGGGCTGGTTGCCGGGCTTCCGGAATCGTGACCAGGCCATCCGCTACTTCGAGCAGATCATCGTCAATGCCCCGTACAGCGACTACGCCCCGCTTGCCCTCATGAACGTCGCCCGTGCCCACCAACGCCTGGGCAACGACATCGAGGCCATCGATGCGCTGGATCGCATGATCAATTTCTACCCGCAAAGCATCCTCGCTCCGGACGCCTACCTGAAGTTGGCCGAAACGCACGCCTCCCTCGTCGACGGTCCGGCCTACGACCAGGCCTCCACCCGGGAAGCCATCACCTACTTCGAGGACTTCATCATCCTCTTCCCCAGCGACGACAAGGTGGCCGCCGCCGAACGCGGTCTCGGTTCGATGAAAGAGGTGCTCGCGGAGAGCAAGATGACGATCGCCGAGTTCTATTTCTATCGCCGGTCGAACTTCCGCGCCGCCCGCGTTTTCTACAACGAGGCCATCACCGCCTTCCCTGACTCGGCCGTCGCCGAGCGCGCCCGCGCCGAGCTCGCCAAGATCGATGCCGCCGAGGCTGAACGCGCCGCCCGCGCTGAGCAAAGCGGCGGCGCGACGCGCAAGAAGTTCCTCGGCCTTTTCTGAGGCCTGCCCGCCGTGTCCCTCGCCGCCTTCAGCCGCGTTGTATCGCGTCTTGCCGTACCGGCGCTTGCACTCTGGCTCTTCGCCGGATGCGGACACTACCAACTGGGCACGGGGGCCAAGCCCGACTTCCGCACGGTGTTCGTTGCGCCCGTGGCCAACGAGGCCGGCATTCCCCAGGCCGCCGCGGTGGTGTCGGCCCGACTGCGTGAAGCGTTCCTCAAGGATGGGCGCGTCACCCTCGCCGCCTCCGCCGACACGGCCGACGTGGTGCTCACCCTTTCGCTCGACCACCTCCATCGTGAGGTTGCCACCGTCCGCCCCGGTGACACGGGCCTGGCCCGCAAGGTCGATCTCGACCTGACCGCCACCGCTTCCCTTCGCGACCAACGCTCGGGACGCATGATCTTTGAGCGCCGGCCCCTCCAGGTCCGCCGTCAGATTTTTACGGACAGTGGCCAGCTGCAGGCCGAATACCAGACGCTCCCGCTCCTCGCGGACGCCTTGGCCGAACGGACCCTGCGGGCTGTAGTGGACGTGTGGTGACGGCTCCGACTTTACTTTGCCGCGGGGCGGCGTCCATGCTTCGGCTGTGATGCACGCACCGATACTCGCCCCTTCCCTCCTGGCCAGCGATCACGCCCATCTGGCTGCCGGCACCGACACCGCGGCCGCACTCGGCTTGGCGTGGGTGCACATCGACATCATGGACGGGCATTTCGTGCCCAACCTGACGTTTGGCCCCCAGACCGTAGCGGCCTTGCGCCCGCGTTCCCGGCTGTTCTTCGACGTCCACCTGATGCTCGATCAGCCCCATCGCTACATCGAGCCCTTTGCCAAGGCCGGGGCGAATCTCATCAGCGTGCACATCGAGCCGGAGTACGATCACGGCGCCACGCTCGCACGGATTCGCGACCTTGGCTGCCAGAACGGCCTCGTGCTCAATCCGGGGACGCCAGCCACCGCCATCGAGCCATGGCTGGCGCACGTCGACCTTGTTCTGGTGATGACGGTTCAGCCGGGCTTCGGCGGTCAGTCATTCCGGCAGGACATGCTGCCGAAGCTCACCCAGATCGACCAATGGAGGCGCGAACGAAAACTCGCCTTTCGTCTCGAAGTCGATGGCGGGATCGACCTCGTCACCGGCAAGGCCTGCCGCACTGCGGGCGCCGACACGTTTGTGGCGGGCACCGCATTCTTCAATGCGGCGGACCGTCCCGGCTTTGCCCGCACCGTGGCCAGCTGGTAGCCGCCACGCAGGGCGTTACCGTCCGCCGCGGGCTATGGCCTCCGCTTCGCGATACTGGTTGCGGAAGTGCGTCCCAAGCTCGCTCGCCAGACGGATCTCCTCGACCTTGCTGCGCGCACCGAGCGCCCGCTTGATCGGGCCATTGATCGCCTCGTAGCTCAGCCGGTCCACATTCTGCAGCACCGCCAGCGCGCGCGCCCGGTCCGCTTCGGGTGCGGCAATGATGGCGCGCCATGCCCGGGCGAGGTCCGCATGCGAATCCAGGCACATCACCCGAATGGCAAAGGCCATTTCACGGAAGACCCCGCTCGTCCACGCCGCTCGATAGATCAGCTGCTCCGACTGGGCGTAGGGGTTGTCGTCCGGATCCGATCGATGCACGGCCATCTCGGGCGTGTAGAAGTCACGCCGGACCGGAAGGCGCCGCAGGGCAAACCGCTCCGGCCCCCCGGGGGTACCCGGACGGAAGTTCCACAGGTTCTGACCTTCCATCGAAAGCACGTAGTCGATGAAGGCCAGCGCCACGTCCCGGTTGGGCGCGCCGCGCATCAAAGCAATGGGGTCGACCGAACTGACGGTGCCTCCGCGCGGTGACACATAGCCGAGGTGCTCGCTCCCACTGCGGCGCCGCACCGCCTCCTCCTGCTGACGGCCGTAAAAATCGATGCACATACCCACAGCGCAGTTGCCCGCCGCCACGTCGATCGGCGGCTTTTGCGAGGTGTCGGTGAAATAGCGGGCGTTGGCTCCGATCAACTGCACCAGGCGCATCCCGTCCATCCAGCCTTCCCGCACCGCCTCGCGCTCCAGCTCCGCCGCCGGCGCATCCGGACGCGCGGCCTGCAAGGCGACAAGCCGGCGTTGCATCTGCTGCTGGATCACGTTCTCGAACGCCTTGGCAATCGAGCCGCTCTTCGTCGGGTCGGCGAGGGCCACTTCGCCGACGAGGCGCGGGTCCTTCAGGTCCTCCCATTGCGCCGGAGGCGCGGTGAAGCCGAGGCGGGCAAGCGAGTCCTTGTTGTAGATGATGCCGTAACTGCTCAATACCGCGCCGATCCAGCGACCCTCCTTGTCCCAATACTCCTCGCCTGCGTATTCGCGCGGGATGACGTCGGCCGCAAACCACTGTGGCTGCCGCTGCAAAATCCCGCTGTCGACAATCCGTCCAGCCTGGGCCTGCCGTACGAAGTCGTAGGTGCCTCCGCCAAAAAAGACGTCGATGCCCGAACTGACCGACGAGGCAAGGAAGGTGGCCCGGGCTTCCTTTGCGATCTCCGGGGCCGCCGGGTCGAGCCGCGCATTGGCGAACGCCGTGAGCACGTCGTTGCTCCACGGCCGGCGCAGCTCGCGGGTCCAGTGGTTCTGGAACGCCGCGACGTACTCGCCTTCGAGGAAACGCGCGATCTCGCTGGTTCCGCCGATCACGCGCCAGTCGATGGCCACTGTACGACCGGTGCGCTCGCGGTACCAGCGGCTGAACCCGGCGGCATACTCGTGACGGATCGCCTCATTGTGCGGAGTAATGATCACGAGGCGGTCGTCCGCCCGTTGCACGGCGACCCGCGACGGGCGCAGGACAAAGGGCAGCGCCACCGTCGCGACCAGCGCCAGGATGATGAGCAGCCGTTTGGTCATGGCAGGAAGAGACGTTGTCCCTGCATCGCTGCAAGCGTCACCGTGCGGAGGGCGTTCGTTTCCACGGCGATGGTCACGCTCCCTCCCGTCGTCAGGCCACCAGGACCACGACGTCTTCGACCGCGACGGCGGCATGCAAGTCGCCGCTCGCCGCCTGGCCGAGATGCCGCGGGTTCAGTTCGTAAATCTTGAGGGACATCGGCCCGGACACGAAGTCGTACTGGGCCACTTCGCCCAGGTACACCGAGTCTCCGATGCGGCCGCGCACGCAATTGGGCTCTCCGGGACGTGCATCGAGGCGCCAACATTCCGGGCGGATCGACAGGGTGACATCCGACCCCGGAGCGGGTCGGGCCTCAGGGTCACCCAGCAGGCCCTCGAACCGGCCGATCGCAGTTTCAACCGTGGCGCGCCCCTGGGTCAGCCCCAGCAGTTTGCCCGGGATGAAATCGGTTTCGCCAATGAAATTTGCCACCGTACGGCAACGCGGCCGGCGGTAGACCTCGCGCGGACTCCCGACCTGGAGAATGTGGCCGTTCTCGAGGATTGCCATGCGATCGGAGACCGAAAGCGCCTCTTTCTGATCATGCGTCACATACACCGTGGTCAGCTTGAACTCCTTGCAGACCCGGCGGATTTCCGCGCGCATCTCAAGGCGCAATTTCGCGTCGAGATTCGACAATGGTTCGTCGAGCAGGAGACAGCGGGGGCGGATGACCAAGGCGCGGGCCAGGGCGATGCGCTGTTGCTGGCCACCGGAAAGCTGGTTGGGCCGGCGGTCGGCGTACGCCTCCATCCGCACCGAAGCGAGGGCCTCGCCCACGCGGCGCCGGATCTCCTCCTTCGCCACCTTTCGCTCCTCGAGACCGAACGCCACGTTCTCGGCCACGGTCATATGCGGCCAGAGCGCGTAACTCTGAAACATCATGCCGGTGTTGCGCTTGTGCGGCTCCAACCGGGTCACATCCTCGTCGCCGAACAGGATGCGGCCCTCCTCCGGGATGTAGAAACCCGCCATGCTGCGCAGGAGGGTGGTCTTGCCGCAGCCACTCGGGCCGAGCAGGAAGAACAGTTCGCCCGGCTCGATCGTCAGGCTGAGCCCCTGCAATGCCACCACCGACCCGAAACGCTTGGAAAGGTTCTGGATACGAATGGAAATCATGCCGGCGACGACGTCGGGCGAGGCAAGATTCGGCCCCGGGGTGAGTCAAAGGAATTCACCGCCGACACCGGGCTGTAACCTCCTTCGCGAACGAAGCGGGCCCAGCCTTGCACCTTTGGCGGGGATCCTGCTTCTTGTGCCCTTCACTCCGCCATGGCCTCCACCCTCAAGCTGCATCCCGCCCACGCCGACCTGGAATCGGTGCTGGTGACCGAAGACGCGATCAAGAAGCGCATCAAGAAACTCGGCACCGAGATCGCCACCATCTACGGCGAGGAGGAGATCACGGTCATCTCCATCATCAACGGTGCGATTCTCTTCACGGCCGACCTGCTGCGCGCGATTCCCAATCCCATCCGCCTCGATTGCATTCGCATCTCCAGCTACCGCAACGAGACCAAATCGATCGGCAAACCCCAGCTTGTCCACAGCCTGACGCTCGACATCACCAACCGTCACGTGCTCCTGATCGACGACATTCTCGATACGGGCAAGACGCTCGCCATGGTCGCAGCCATGATCCGCAAGCAGTCGCCGGCCAGCGTGAAGACCTGCGTGCTGCTCGACAAACGCGGCCGGCGCGAAGTTGAGTTCGAGGCCGATTTCGTCGGCTTCAGCATCCCCGACAAGTTTGTGGTCGGCTACGGTCTCGATTTTGCCGAGCGCTACCGCAACCTGCCCTGCATCGGCGTGCTGCGCCCGCATTTGCAGAATCCGCCCGAGTGGGCCTGAGACGCACCCGCTCCGTGAGTCGTTGCGCGCATGGCTGATCCGGCGCAGGCGTCTTCGCATCAAAGGCGTCGCGGACTGCGGCCCTGGGGTTGGATGTTGGGCGCCGCCCTGCTCGTGGCCCCGGCGCTGGCGCTGCAACGGCTCTCCCTTTGGGTACACGGTCCGACGTTGGTCGGGACCGTGGCGACTCTGTCCGTTCTCGTCTTCGTGCTCACCTGGGTGGACAAACGTCGGGCCGAGACGGGCGGCCAGCGCATTCCGGAGAGCCTCCTCCATTTGGGCGAGCTGCTGGGCGGCTGGCCGGGCGGTGGGCTCGCGCAGCGGCTCTTCCGCCACAAGACGTCAAAGATTTCGTATCAGGCGGTGTTCTGGATGATCGTGGCCGCCCACCAGCTGGCCGCCGTCGATTACCTCCGGGGCGGACAGATCACGCGCGACCTCTGGCACGTTATCCGGCTGCAGTTCGGCGGCGGTTCATGAATGCAGTTCGGACGCGCCCAAGCGCAGGCGCACCTAATGGGACAGCGGATCCGGGCGCATCTGAAACTTCATGACTTTGCTCGGCGTTCCTTTCCCGGTCTCCATATGGAACGGAGCCCGCGAGCTGATGGTGGCCCACAGGGCACGTCCCTTCCAACCCGCGGACGGAGCATCGATCCGGCCATCCACCCATTTGGTGTAGAAGCCGAGCGGATACGGCACGCGCAGAATGACCCATTTGCCGTCCTTCCAGACCAGCAGACCCTCGGCGCCATTGCCGGTGTTGATCGGTACGTTGGCCCCCAGTCCGGAGGTATTGAACTGGTCCACCCAGGTGTAGTAGCTCGATTCCGCACTGCCCGGAGTGGCGAGTCCCTGCATCTGCGGGAGCGGTTCCGCGTGGAAGGTCCATCCGTCCCGCGCATGCTGCCCCGTCGCGGTGGGACCGTTGAGCGGCCCCTTCACTTTCCGGCGGTCGAAGCTGGCCAGATGCCCGCTGGCGAGAGCCACCCACGCGACGCCGTTGCGATCGATGTCCATCCCCCGCGGCGAAAAGCCTTCGACGGGTTCGCCGTTCGCATCGAGGGGGAGCTCGTAGTACTCGGTCAGCGCGGTCTCTGCGGGATTAGGCCCCGGCACGATGCGGATCAGGGCGCCAGGATAACCCAGCGACGAGCCCCAGATGGATCCATCGGGTGCCGGCGCCACCGCATAGAGGCCTGCCGCGATCCGCTTGTCCTTCGCTGGGTCGAGCGGCTCGTTGGGCTCCACGTACGCATCACGCCGTCCGTTTCCGTTCGTATCCAACACCAGCGGCGTCCAGCCCTGCGCCGCCAGTTCGTCCCCCGTCTCATCGTACGTTTTCGTGTCGAACCATCCGACCACCGGGCCGCCCCCACTCGTCCAGAGCGTATGACGGTCGTCCTCGGCAAACATGAGGTGGTGCGTGCCAAACCCCGTGTCGATCGGCGTATACGTGCGGGTGCGCGGGTCATAGACCCCGAGGTGACGGCTGGCGCGATTGACTGGAAATACTTTCGCCGACGGATGCGACGACCCCGCGCGAAACACCGCGGGATTCTCCGGTGGCCGCACGGTGGCGGTGATCCACACCCGGCCGAGATGATCGAACATCGGATTGTGCACGTTGGCCTTGCTGTCCCAGATGACCTGGTCGCCCCAATACGGCGACGGCTGCGGCATGGCCGGCGACATGGGAGGCGTGGCCGGGTCGCGCACGGTGAGAGGCACCCGGTCGACCGTGTGCCGGATCGGATCGAGGACCGGCAGATAATCGGCGCTGTGCTCGAGCGCGCCATAGATCAGTCCGTTCGCGTTGACCGTCGGATTGCGGCGGTCGGTGGTGACCAGATCGTGCAGGTAGTCGGTCGGATCCGCCCAGTCCCATTGGGTGATCACGACGTTGCGCTCAATGCCCTCGGGGCGTCGGGGAGCGGGCGGCACCGCGCCCGCCGCGATACGATCGGTCCAGTCGGCAAACATCGCGAGGGTGCGCTCCCGCCCCAGCTGATTAAGGGTCGCGATCATGTTGCCGCCGGCTTGCCCCGACATCAGCCGCCGCTCCCATGCTGCCTCGATCGAAGGCAGATGGCGAAAGGTCTCCGGCAGTTCCCGGGTGGCGCGATTGCCCAGTGAGTGGCAGGCGAGGCAGCTGCCCGACTTCATGAGGCGAAGGTACTGGGCCTGGTTGCGAATGCCGGCGGCGATGCCGTTGCCGGCCGGTCCCGTGCCGGGAAACTCGTCCTTGCCCGGAGGACGGATGAGCGAGAACCAATGCCCGGCCGGGTAATACTGCGCTGCCGCCCGTTCATCCGGAGCCTTCACTGCCGTCAAAGGCAGGGTCTGACCGGGAGCCGCTGTGACCTTGGGGGAATCAACTAAGCCGTAGCCCCGCACCCAGACCTCGTAGCGTGCCGAGGGGAGCTCCGGGAGCACGTACCGGCCGAGGTCGTCGGTGACGACAATCTTGACGTACTTCGTCGGCAGGTCGTTCGTCTCGGCGATCACCCACACGCCCGCCTCAGGTCCGCCGGCACCCGTCACGGCTCCGCGGATCACTCCCGTATCCACTGACTGACTACGAAGCAGTACCGGCAGGAGCAGAGCGGACAGGAGGAACGGCAGCGTTTTCATGGGGCGAGGCAGATTGGGGTGGCGGAGGCGGCGCCGTCCGGGAGGAGGTACCCGGACGCGCCCACCGTGGACCGATCGAGGCCGGCGCGCAACGCCGGAACCCCGCCGTTTACGGGCCGTTGGCGGCGAGGACCCGGGCGAGTGTGGTGCGCAGGGCCTCCGCCGGGAACGGTTTGGCCAACGCCGCCTTGAATCCGTGGCGGCTGAAGTCGCGGAAGGCGGCTTCGTGGGTATAGCCGGTCATCAGCACGGCACGCACGTCCGGACTGGCCTTCTGCAACCGCGCCAAAACCTCCTGCCCGCCGAGTCCGCCTCGCACGGTGAGGTCGAGCAACAGGACGTCAAAGGGAAGACCCTCGCCGGCGGCTTCAGCATGCGCCTTCAGAGCGGACGCACCGTCACCGACGACGGTCGCGCCATAGCCCAGATGGATCAGCGTCTGTTCCAAAATGCCTTGGAGGTTGGGGTCGTCCTCGAGCACCAGCACCCGCGGGGCAACGGGCGTACGCTTCGGCTCGACCGTCCGTTCCTCCGGTTGCACCGACCGCACGGGAATGGGCAGATGGCCATGCACGGTGGTGCCGGCGCCGGGCTCGGATTCGATGGTCACGAATCCTCCGTGTTTTTGAAACACCGTGCGGCAAATCGTCAGGCCCAGGCCCATCCCCTTTTGGTCGCCGCGCTGCTTCGTCGAATAATAAGGATCGAACACCTTCGCCAACGTGTCAGCTGGCATGCCCGGCCCCTGATCCCGGACCGAGATTCGCACGTAGTCCCCCGACGAGGATCCGGTGGCGGGTGCGTCGGGAAACGATCGCCTTTCCGCGCGAACCTCCACCACCCCGCCCTCGGGCATCGCCTCCCGTGCGTTCAGGAGCACGTTCCGCAAGGCTTGGGTGAGTTGGACCGGATCGACATCAACCGCCGGCAGATCGTCGGCCAACCGGCAATCTGCGCGAAGATTCGAACCCGACAGGGCGCCGTCAATGGCCTCCCGCAGCACCGGTGCGAGCTGGGTCCGGGCGCACACCGACGCGCCTCCCTGGGCAAAGGCTACGAGCTGGCTGGTCAGCGCCTGGGCGGATTGCACGGAATCCAAGGCCTGCTGCAGGTGGCGCCTCTGCCGCTCCGACACCGGCCCGCCGAGTGCGACCATCTCAAGGTTCAGCAGCATGCTCGCGAGCAGGTTGTTGAAGTCGTGTGCCAAGCCCGCCGCGAGCACACTGGCTGACTCGAGCTTGGCGACGATGAACTGCTCGTGGTCGGCCCGTCGCCGCTCCGTGATGTCCCGGGCCACGCCGAAGACCGTGGCCCCACCCGGCTCGACCGACGATTGCCATGAGAGCCAGCGATAGCTGCCGTCCTTGCACAGGTATCGGTTCTCGAAACCGCTCAGTTGCGTGCCATCCGCCAGACCGCGACGCGCCAACAGAGTGCGTTCGCGATCCTCCGGATGCACAAACTCGATCACGGGACGCGACAGCAGTTCGGCGGCGGACCAACCCAGCACCCGGGTCCACGATGGATTCACCCGGCGGAACCAGCCGTCGATGCCCGCAACGCACAACAGGTCGAGCGAATGCTGAAACAATCGCTCGTGCTCGCTCTCGGAGGGGCTGGAAACAGACCCGGTCTCGGCTGCGGATGCCATGACCGGTTTCTAGAACCGGATGGCCGTGGCGCAATGGCGATCCCACGCGAACGCACGGCGTTATCGATCTGCGTTATCCTTCGCTCGACCCGGCCGCCCGAAACCGCATCGTCCCACGTCAAAACCCACGCTTATGAAACGCCTCTCGCTGCCTCTCTTCTTCGCTGTCGTTTGGTCCGGTCTGACTGCGGTCGGCGCGGCCCGCGACTATCAGGTGACGTTGACGGCCGCGGAGGTTGACCGGGCCGGTCAGGTGGTCAGTTTCGCCGTGCCGGAGGACGGACCGCGTTCACCGGTGCTGCGCGACGAAGCCGGGCGTACGATCGCCCTGCAGCCGGGCGACAGCGGCACGCTGTCATTCATCGTACCATGGCAGTCCGCCGGCCAGGTTCTGGCGTTCACCTTGACCGAAGGGCAGCTCCCGCCCGCGCCGGGCGTATCCGTCGTCAATCAAGACGGCGATCTCCAGGTCGCAGTGAGCGACCAAACCGTCTTCCACTACCGCACGGACCCGACGCGGCTGCCGCGCTCCGGGATCGACCCCAAGATCCCGCGCGCCGGCTACCTTCATCCGGTCTTTTCGCCGGCTGGGCAGGTCGTCACCGACGATTATCCGGCAAACCATCCCCACCATCACGGCATCTGGGCGCCCTGGACGAAGACGTCGTTTCAAGGCCGGTCACCGGACTTCTGGAACATGCACGCGGGCACCGGAGCCGAACATTTTGTCGCCCTCGACCGCACCTGGGCCGGGCCGGTCCACGGCGGTTTGGAGGCACGGCACGAAATGACGGATCTGACCGCGCCATCACCGCTCAAGGTACTCGACGTGACCTGGCGTGTGACCGCCTACGCCCTCGAGAGCACGGACCGGCCCGCGCGGATGTTCGACGTGGTCATCACCCACACCTGCGCCACGCCGGATCCGCTCATCCTGCCGGAATATCACTACGGCGGCTTTGGCTTCCGGGGCGCCGCCGGCTGGAACGGACCGGGCGAGGCGGTGCAGTTCCTCACGTCGGAGGGTATCACCGACCGTATCCAAGGCAACAATACCCGGGCCCGCTGGTGCTATGTGGGGGGCCTCCTAACCGGCGGAGTGCAGGCCGGCACGGCGACGCTCGGGCACCCGGATAATTTCCGCGCGCCCCAACCGGTGCGCCTGCATCCCAACATGCCCTATTTCAGTTTTGCCCCCCAGCAGCTCGGCGCTTTCTCGATTGAGCCCGGCCGGCCCCACGTGATGCGTTACCGGTTCGTGGTCAGTGACGGTGCGCCCGACCGGAGCCGGATCGACGCGTTTTGGCATGGTTACGCCCTGCCGGCGAAGCCGGTGCTCTCCGCGCGGTAGTGCCGGCTCCTGACAGGGGGTTGTCAGCAGCCTGTGCGAGACTCCGCTCATGCGCCCATCCTCGTCTGAACCGCCACCGGAATCCCGTCCGCGCCTTCCGCCTGCGCCCCGCTCCATTGCCAAAGGCAGCACGCTGACCGTCTTGCTCGACCGGGATGCGATCGACTGCCTCGCGGCAAATCTCAAGGGGGCGCATCCCCGGTTCGACGCGACCGGCTTCGCCGCCGCCGCGCGGGACGGACTCGGTCCGCTGGGGCTGATGCAGCGGGCCCATCATCTTGCGCGGACCCTTCACCGTTTCCTCCCGGCCCCTTATGCGGAGGCCGTTGACGTGCTGCTGCGTTCCCTGACCCCGCCGCTCGAGCGGACGCATGACTTCGGCCTGGCCGGATTTTTCTACCTGCCGCATGTGACGTATGTCGCCACCTTCGGACTCGATCCGGTGCACAACGCCGGACGCGATCCATTCGCGGTTTCGATGCGGGCCCAGTACGAATTGACCCGGCGGTTCAGCGCCGAGTTTTCGATCCGGCCCTTCCTGCAACGCTGGCCGGACCGCACGCTCCGCCAACTGCGGCGTTGGACCGACGATCCCGATCCGCACGTGCGTCGGCTGTGCTCCGAGGGCACGCGGCCGCGTCTGCCCTGGGCCGCTCGACTGCCGGACTTCATTCGCGATCCAAGCCCCGTGTTGCCGTTGCTCGAACGCCTGAAGGACGATCCCGACCTCTACGTGCGCCGCAGCGTGGCCAACCACCTCGGCGACATCGCTAAGGATCACCCCTCGCTGGTGTTCTCGCTCTGCGAAACCTGGCTCACGGATGCCACGGCTGAGCGGAAATGGTTGATTCGCCACGCTGTCCGGCATCCGGCCCGCAAGGGCGTCAAAGCCGCCCTGCGCCTGCGGAAACTCGCCCGCTGACTGCCGTCACGGCGCCGCCGCCGTGATGAGTCCGGTCTGACGCAAGGCTTCGTAGCAGGCGATGCCGGCGGCCGTGCTCAGATTGAGCGACCGCAAGGTGGGATCGGCCTGGGGGATGGTCACGCGCCGGTCCTCCCCCATCTCCTCATGCAACCAGGCTGGCGCGCCGGAGCTTTCGTTCCCGAAGACGAGCCCGTCGCCATCGGCAAAGGCGACCTGCCAAAAGGACTGGCGGGCCTTGGTGGTGAAGAGCCACAGCCGCCGGGGCGCATGCGGGCTCGCGCGAAACGAGGCCCAGTCGGCATGCTCGTGCACGTCGAGGCTGCGCCAATAGTCCATGCCTGCGCGGCGCAGATGCCGGTCGGTGATCTCGAACCCGAGGGGATGGATCAGATGGAGCCGACTGCGCGTCAGGGCGCACATCCGGCCGATATTCCCGGTGTTTTGCGGGATCTCGGGTTGAAAAAGGACGAGGTGCAGCACATAAACCTTCAAAGCCCGCACCGCTTCCGCCGCGAGCCAAACCTCATTCGATCGCGCCCGCCCCTCCAGACACCGCCCGTGAGTTTCACCTCCGACAAGGCCCTGGTCATCGTCGACGACGAAAAATCCTACGCGGATCTCCTCGCGCAATTACTCACCAGTTCGCTGCGCTGCCCGATCAAGGCGTACACGCGGCCGCTCGACGCGCTCGCGGCGGTACCCGGCCTGAATGCAGGCCTCGTGGTTACGGACTACTACATGCCTGGCATCAACGGGCTGGAATTCATCCGACGCCTGCATGGCGTCGCGCCGGACGTGCCGGTCGTCATGATCACCGGCCACATGATGGAACTGGCGGAAACCGGCTACGCGGACCTGCCCATGCTCAAGGCGATTCTGGCCAAGCCCTTCAGCTGGAGGCTGCTCGCCGAGGAGATTGTCCGGCACTGGCCGGAACCCGGGCTCCGGCAACCCGCCGCCGCATCACTCTAGACGCAGGCCGTCGTTGTCCGCGTGCAGGATGCGGGCCTCGGCCGCGAGCGAGGCCCGGGCAAACGCCGCCTGCATGGCCGAGGCCACCGCCGGCGCGACGCGTTCATCCGCAACACAGAGCACGCTGGAACCCGAACCGCTGAGCCAGCCGGTCCACGCCCCGGCGGCAACCCCGGCGGCAATGGCATCCCGACCTCCGGGAACGCGCGGCAGCCGGTACGGCTCGTGCATGAAGTCCGCCACCGCGTCGCGCAGTTTCTCGAACCGCCCCGAGGCAAAGGCCGCCGTCAGATAGGTGGCGCTGTTGATGCTGCGCACGGCATCCTGGTAAGGCAGCACGGCCGGCAGGGCGCCGCGCGACTCCTTCGTCGCAATCTCCACCGACGGCGACGCCACGACGAACGCCACCTCGCGCGGCACGGCGAACCGCAGCGTGTCGAGGTAGGCGCCGGTGGCGGGATCGCACCGTGATACGCAGAATCCGCCGAGGATGCCAGCCGAAGCATTGTCCGGATGTCCCTCGAGGTCGGTGACGAGCGCCGTGAGGGTGTGGGGCGGGAGTCCCGCTCCGGTCAAAGCATTGAGCCCGGCGACCACCCCCGCCAGCACCGTGACGCTCGATCCGAGCCCGCGCGCCGGCGGTACGTCTCCAGAAATCTGATACGAAAAGCCGAAGGCCGGACGCCGCGCCGCCTCGAAGAACCGGCCGGCGGCCGCCGCCACCATCGCCTGCGCCCGGCGGTCCGGCGCGGTCGCCGCCACGGGCGTCTCGCCGGCCACGCGCACCAGCGTCACGCGGTTGTAGATTGTGAGCGCAAGACCGAGCGTATCGAAACCCGCGCCGCAGTTGGACGTGCTGCCGGGCACCCGGACCGTGATCGAGGAGGCCGGGGACATTAACGACGGGATTTGATGACTCGGTCGACTTCGCGCATGACGGCCTTCTTCTTGAGGTCCTCGCGCTTGTCGTAAAGTTTTTTGCCGGTGCCGAGGGCCAGCTCAACCTTCACCAGGGCGTCCTTGAAGTACATCCGCAGCGGGACGAGCACCCGGCCGCCGGCGTCCAGGGCTTCGGCGATCTTGCGGATCTGCGCGCGCTTGAGCAGCAGCTTGCGGTTCCTGCGCAACTCGTGGTTGTGAATGGTACCGAAGGCGTACTCGTCGATGTGGGCGTTCATCAGCCAGACCTCGCCCTTGTGCACCCGGGCGAACGCGTCGTTGATCTGCGCCTTGCCGGCGCGGATCGACTTCACCTCCGTGCCGCGCAGCGCAATGCCGGCTTCGAAGCGTTCGTCCACGGTGTAGTCACGCAACGCCTTCGCGTTCCGGATCTCGGTGAAGCGCTCACCGGCCGCCTTGGATTTGGCTGCACACATGGTAACAAAAAGAGCGGCACCGCACCGCGGAGCCGCCCGTGACAGAAATTACGGACCGAGCCGTGGCGCCTTAGTTGTGGGCGAGTTCGAAGCTGATCTTGCCGTCGATGATCTCGCGCAGGGCGACATCCTCCGGGGACAGTTTCTCCAGCGACTCGACCAAGGGCCGGCTGCCGCGCTTCAGCTGCTTGACGCGGCGCGATACCACGTTGATGAGGATGTTGGGATCGGGAATGATCTTCAGCGCGTCTTTGATGTAGTCGTCTCGCATGGCTCGAAGGGAGGTCGTCGTCGTGAATCGGCTAGGGCATGGGGGACGCCCTCCCCCGTCAAGGGCAATCTTGTCGCGACTTGCACCCGCCCGGGCTCCCGTTTTCACTCCGTACCATGTTGATCGGCTGGACCACCGTGGAGACGAGGGAGCAGGCTGAATCGCTGGCGAAAGGGCTGGTGGAAGCCCGTCTTGCCGTTTGTGTGCAGATAGACGGCCCCATCCAGTCAATCTACCGGTGGCAAAACCAGGTCGAACGCGCCGCCGAGTTCCGCCTGACCGTCAAGTTTCTCTCCCACCGGCACCTGGAACTCGAAACCTGGCTCCTAAGCCGGCATCCCTACCAGAATCCGGAATGGCTCGTGATCCGGGCCGATCACGTGGCAGAAAAATACTTGTCATGGGCACAGGCGAACTCTACGCCTCCACCCCTTTAACTCGTCACCAACCTCGATTTTCCGCCATGTCCCAGCATAACAGCCTCCAAGGTGCCAAAGGCATCGTCATCAAACGTAACGTCCTCAAGCGCTTCGAACGCGTCGCGGTGCTGAAGAAGCGCGGCCAGTGGAAGGAAGGCGACCGGGTCCAGGGTCTGCGCAAGACCAAGCCCGACGTCTGAGCCACCGCGCTCCGCCCCCGATTTGAGGCAGGATCGACCCCGGTCGACCTGCCTTTTTTGTGTCGATTTGCGTCTCTCCGCCCGGGATTCCCCCGCACCTCTGCCCTGCCTGTATGCGTACACTGATTCACCACCTTCGCCTCATGTTCGTCGGTTTCCTGATGGGCACGGCCGACCTGATTCCCGGCGTCTCCGGGGGCACCATCGCCTTCGTTTGCGGCATCTACGACCGGTTTATCGATGGCATCAAGGCCTTCGACCTTCAGGCGCTCCGGATGGTGTTTCGTCTCGATTGGAAGGGCCTCAACCGCAAGTTGCCCCTCGTCTTTTTCGGGTGCCTGGGCTCGGGGTTGCTCCTCGCCATCTTCTCGTTGTCGAAAGTGCTGACGGCGCTCTTCACGAGTCACCCGGTTCAACTGTGGTCGTTTTTCTTCGGACTGGTGCTCGGCTCGATCGTCCTGCTGGCCCATAGCACCTGGCGATGGCGCCCGGTCGAATGGATCGCGTTCGTGGCCGCCGCACTCGGCACCTATTGGCTGGTCGGCCTGCCGGTCACCCAGACGCCCCCCACGCCCGTATTTGTGTTCATCTCTGGAGCCATCGCCATCTGCGCGATGATCTTGCCGGGTATCTCCGGCTCCTACCTCCTGGTCATCCTCGGCAAGTATCACCAGATCCTCGAGGCGGTGAACCATCGCGACCTCGCCACGCTCGCCATTTTCATCGCCGGCATCGGCACCGGTGTCCTTTCCTTTGTCCGGGTCGTCAGCTGGCTCCTGCATCACTACCGCCGCACCACCCTCGTCGCACTGACCGGCATCATGGCCGGCGCGCTGCGCACCGTGTGGCCGTGGAAGGAAACCGTCTCCACGCGGATCAACAGCAAGGGAGAGATCGTGCCTCTGATGCAGGTCAACGTACTGCCCGCGGACCAAGGACAGATCCTGGTCGCCTGCGCCCTGGTGCTCGCGGGAGCGGCCGTCGTTCTCGTCCTCAGTCGGGTCGCCCCGCCGGCCGATCGGCAGCCAACGGCCTGAGGCGGCCTTACGCTCGCCGCGGTTTTCCTCTCGACAGCGGTACGGCCCGTCCTGAATTTTGCGGCGTTCTCTGCGGTCGTAGCACAATGGATAGTGCACTGGTCTCCGAAGCCGGTGATCTGGGTTCGATTCCCAGCGACCGTACCATTTTCCCGTCCGTTTGAGGACCCGCTGCGTATCCTCGGGTCCAGACTGAGTCGGTGGGATAAGGCAGCCAAACGCGTGGCAACCGCAGCGGCAGACGGAGGCACGTAAACGTTCACCAGGTTCGTCGTTGCCGATGGCGGGCGCGCGACGTCTTCTTCCCTGCCCCACGTCTGCTTCATGGCCACCTCGCTCCCACCCGTCCTCGGATTTGGCATCATCGGCTCCGGCATGATCGCCGATTTCCACGCCCAAGCGATCACCCACGCCCGGGGAGCGCGGCTGGTCGGTGTTGCCAGTCGAAACGAGACCAGCGCCCGGGAACTCGCGGCCCGCCATGGCGCAGACTTTGCCACGGGTGATCTCGCCTCGCTGTTGGCCCGGCCGGATCTCCACGTGGTTTGCGTCACCACCCCGAGCGGTGCGCACCTTGAGCCCGCCTTGGCCGCGATCCGCGCCGGCAAACATCTCGTGATCGAAAAGCCGATCGAGATCACCACCGCGCGGGCAGATGAGATCATCGCCGCGGCCGCCCAAGCGGGCGTCCATATCACTCCGATCTTCCAAAGCCGTTTCGGCCGAGGTGCACGCACCGTCAAAGCCGCGATCGAAGCCGGCCGCCTCGGCCGTCTCGTGCTCGCCTCTGCCTATGTGAAGTGGCATCGGCCCGCCTCCTACTACACGGGGTGGAAGGGTACCTTGGCGCTCGATGGGGGCGGCGCCGTGATCAACCAGTCCATCCACGGCCTCGACCTGCTCCAATGGTTCGCCGGTCTGCCCGCCGAGGTCTATGCGCAGACTACCCGCCGGGTCCATCTCGGCATCGAGGCCGAGGACACCGCCAGCGCCGTCCTGCGTTATCCCTGTGGCGCCCTCGGTGCCTTTGAGGCCACCACCGCAGCGTGGCCCGGATGGTCCAGGCGCATCGAACTGTGCGGCGATCAGGGATCGGTGTGTCTCGAAGACGACCAGATTACCCGCTGGGATTTCCGTGAAGAACGCCCTGAGGACGCCTCGATCCGCACCGCGCCGTCGGACACGGCCCTCCGGTCCGGTGCCGGGGCGGCTCATGCCATCTCCCACGAGGGTCATTTGCGTCAGATCCAGGACCTGATCGACGCCCTGCAATCGGGCCGAAAGCCGGCCATCGAAGGGCGGGAGGCGCGCCACGCCGTCGCCTTGGTCAACGCCATCTACCAATCCGCCGCCACCGATCGCTCCGTTAACGTCACTTAGTTGCCATCCGAAGTCCGCTTTTTCACGCCGAGGTTTGAAATCCCGTCGCCCCTGATTCCTGTTCCCAAGCTTCATGTCCCGCCCTACCCTCGCCCTCGCCCTGTCCGTGTTGTCGTTGTCCGTGCCCCTCACCGCCCAGCAGGGCGATCGTGAAGGTGAAGTGCAGGCCCCGGTGCCGGATCATATCGTGATCCCGCCGGCCCCGGTCCTGTCCCCCGAGGAGGCGATCAAGACGCTCAAGGTGCCGGCCGGCTATCGCGTCGAGCTGATCGCGGCTGACCCCTTGGTGCACGATCCGGTGGCCATGACATTCGGCACCGACGGCCGCCTGTGGGTCGCGGAGTTCCGCGGCTACATGCTCAACGCCGACGGCGCCGGGGAAGACGCGCCGTCCGGGACCATCGCGGTGCTCGCCGACACCGACCAAGACGGCCGGATGGACCAGCGCACCGTGTTCGCCGAGGGACTCGTCATGCCCCGCGCCCTCGCCCTGGTGGGCGACGGTCTGCTCGTCGCGGAGCCACCGCATCTTTGGTTCCTGCGGGACACTGACGGCGACGGACGCGCCGACAGCAAGACGGAGGTCGCATCCGACTATGGTCAGCCCGGCAATCCAGAGCACACGGCGAACGGTCTGCTTTGGGCCCAAGACAATTGGATCTACAGCGCGAAGCACGACGTCCGTTTTCGTTACGAGGGCAACGGCCGCTTCACCCGCGAGGAAACCATTGCCCGCGGCCAATGGGGCATCAGCCAGGACAACCTCGGCCGCATCTACCACAATACCAACAGCGACCCACTCCACGCCGATCTGGTGCCAGCGGAGTACCTGCTGAGGAATCCAAACCTCACCAACCTCGATGGCGCGCGCGTTCGGATGGTTCCGGCTGACCTGCGGATCTGGCCGGGACGGGTTACGCCGGGCGTGAATCGCGGTTACCAAATCCTCGACGCCGAGGGAAAGATCCGGGCCATGACGGCGGCCTGCGGCCCGTTGGTCTACCGCGGCGCCCTGTTCCCCGCTGAGTTTCAGGAGAACGCCTTTGTGGCCGAACCGTCAGCCAACCTGGTGAAACGGATCGTGCTAAAGGACCAGCCCGATGGCACCCGGGTCGGAACGAGCGCCTACACGGAGACGGAATTTTTGACCTCCACGGACGAGCGTTTCCGTCCGGTCAATCTGTACGAAGGTCCGGACGGCGGGCTGTACGTGGTCGATCTCTACCGCGGCATTCTGCAGCACCGGATCTTCCTCACCAGTTTCCTGCGCAAACAGATCGAGGAACGCGGTCTCGACCAAGGTACAGGGCTCGGCCGCATCTACCGGATTGTCCCGGAAAACGCGCCGGCGGTGCGGGCGCCGATGGATCTGGCCAAGGCCTCGAACGCCACCCTCGTCGAACAACTCAACGCCGCGGGCGGCTGGTGGCGTGACACGGCGCAGCGCCTGCTCGTCGAACGGCGTGATCCGTCCGTCGCGCCGGCCTTGCGCGCCCTCGCCGCCGACCCGAAAGCCAATCCGCTCGGTCGTCTCCATGCCCTGTGGACGCTCGATGGGATCGGCCAGCTTGACCGTGCGACCGTCATGTCCGCCGTGCAAGATCCGGACTCAGGTCTGCGCGCTGCGGGTGCGCGCCTGAGCGAGACGTTTATCAAGAATTCAGCCGATGCGGAATTGAAGGCCTTGCTGGTTTCACAAGCGATCGATGCCAACGAGCATCCCCGCGTGGTGTTGCACGCCACCCTCGCCCTGGGTGCCCTGGGTTCCGCTGACAAGGCGCAGATTTTCGCCCAGGTGGCCCGCGTGCACGGCAAACAGCCCTTCCTCGGCACCGCCCTCGTGAGCGGTCTGGCCGGCCAAGAGACTGACTTCATCGCCGCACTCGCAGCGATGCCCAAGGCTTCGCCAGCCTCATCCGCCGTGGCGATCGCCACGAGCGCCGTGCTCAAGTCTGGCGACGCCCGCAAGATTGATGCGTTACTCGGTCGCGTCGACCCCTCCGTGAAGCACGAGTCGTGGTTGCGCGTCGCCATCCTTGATGGCGTTCAGCAGAGCCTGCCGCGCAGTCCGCGTGGCCGAGGCGCCGCCGCTCCTGCCAGCCTCACCCTTCCGGTTGAGCCGAAGGGCCTGATCGCACTTTCAAAGGCCGCCGGGGATCCGTCTGCCGAGAAGGCCGCCACCCTGCTCAAGTCGCTGCGTTGGTCGGGCCTGGAGGGCTTCGTCGCGCCGGCCGCGGCCACCCGCCTCAATGGCGAACAGCTCGCTCTCTTCGAAAAGGGGAAAGCTCAGTATGCGATGCTCTGCGCCGCCTGCCACCAACCCAACGGTCAAGGCATGGCCGGACTCGCCCCCGCATTGCTCAATTCCCGGCATGTGGTCGGACCGGAAAAGAACCTCGCCCGCATCATCCTGAACGGCAAGGAAGGCGGCGGGCTGATGATGCCGCCCCTCGCCAGTCTCGATGACGAAGCGATTGCGGGTGTGATGACTTACCTGCGCCGCTCCTGGGGCCACACGGCCTCGCCGGTCACGCCCGAATTCGTCAAGGGCGTGCGTGAGGAATCCATCAAGCGCACGCAGCCGTGGACGGACGACGAGCTGCTGGCGTTGTTGAAATAAGCGCACTGCGGCCGGGGCGGAAATGCCCCGGCTGGTTTGCGATCGGTCGTTCGCCGGACTTGCCGGAGCAACATGACCGCGGACAAGCGGCTCGCAGCTTGCGTTGACGCCCCGGTGTCGCTTTTCCATCCCAAGTCATGGCTGCCATTGTCGCCGTTCGAGAGCTCCGCAAGCGCTACGGCGCATTCGACGCACTGCGTGGCGTGAGTTTCGAGGTGGCGGCCGGCACCATCTTTGGACTGCTCGGCCCCAATGGCGCGGGCAAAACAACGGCGATCGAATGCCTGCTCGGCCTTCGCCAGCCGGATTCGGGTGACATCGAACTCTGCGGCATCGATGCCCGACGGCATCCGCGCGCGGTGAAGGCCCGGATCGGCGCCGCCCTTCAGACCACCGCCCTGCAGGACAAGCTGACACCCCGGGAAGCGCTTGAGCTGTTTGCGTCGTTCTATCCGCATCCGGTTCCGACCGCCGACCTGCTGGCGCGCTTTGCCCTGGTGGAGAAGGCGGACGCCGCCTACGACACGCTCTCCGGCGGACAACGCCAGCGGCTCGCCCTCGCGCTCGCGTTCCTCAATCGCCCGGAAGTGATCCTGCTCGATGAGCCCACCACCGGACTCGACCCGGAGGCGCGTCAGGAACTCCACGCGGAGATCCTCCACCTCAAACGCGCCGGGCACACCGTTCTTCTGACCACCCATCAACTCGACGAGGCCGAACGCCTGTGTGACCAGATCGCCATCATCGACCAGGGGCACATCGTCGCCACCGGCGCACCGCACGACCTGGTCGGTGCCCAAGCGCGGCCGCATCAGGTGCGGCTCACCGCTGCCCAGCCTCTGTCTGCCTCCCTCTTCGTCGGATTACCTGATGTCACCGCACTCGCTGTAAACGGAAGTCGTCTGCAAGGCCTCACCCTTCGCCCCGAGGAGGCGGTCCCGCGTTTACTCAGCCGTCTGGCGGAGTCGGGCAACGCCCTCGTCCGACTTGAGGTCGACCGCGGCTCGCTGGAGGACGTCTTCCTTGCCCTGACCCGGACGCCCGAACGGACGAAGGAGGACGTGCGATGAAAGCCATGGTCGCCAGCCTGCGTTGTTCGCTTCGCCTACATTTCCGAAACCGGATGGCGCTGGTCTATGGATTCCTCTTTCCCCTGGTCTTTCTCATCGCGTTCTGGGTGCTGTACCGGCACGACCGCGTTCCTCTGGTCCGGCACATGGGCGAGTTGCTCACGGTGTCGATTCTTGGCGGCGCCTGTTTCGGTCTGCCCACGACGCTGGTCAGCGAGCGGGAGCGGGGCGTCTGGCGGCGCTACCGCCTGACCCCAGTCGCACCGGCCGCACTGGTCGCCGCCACCCTGATCGCCCGCTACGCGCTGCTGGTGCTGGCCGGACTGCTTCAGCTCGGACTTGCCCTCGCGCTCGGCCTGCCGTTCCCGGCCCACCCCTTCGAACTGTTCGTGGCGTTTACCTTCGCCGCATTTGCCTTCATCGGACTCGGCCTCGTCATCGCCACCCTGGCCAACAACGTGCCCGCGGTCCAAGCGCTCGGGCAATGTGTCTTTCTGCCCATGCTCATCATCGGCGGGGTCGCCGTGCCTCTCACCGCCCTTCCGGAATGGGCGCAACAGGTCTCAGCCTTCTTTCCGGGACGATATGCCGTCGAAGCGATTCAGACGACCGTCAACGGTACCGGTTTGCGCAGCGAAGGATTCGCCCTCGCCGCCCTCGCCGGCCTGGGTGTGGTGGCATCGCTTGCCGGTCTGCGTCTATTCCGGTGGGACGCCCAGCAGTCCTTCCGCTCCCTGTCCGGCAAGCCGTGGCTCTTCCTGGTGATCCTGGGCTGGGCTGGAGTCGGCATCGCAGCCGAACTTCAGGACCGGACCCGTCCGCGCCCCGACGACGTGCCGCCTCCCGCCGCGCCGCCCACCGTGGCGCCGTCTCCGCCTTCGCCACCGGCAGAGACCCCCAATCCCGCACCGGAACCCGACCGCCCGGCCGCGCCATCGCCGTCATCCGAGCCTGCCGCCCAACCGGCCGCGACACCGGACGGGCCGGCCGCCGACGGAACGCCCCGGACTTGGCGTGACATCCAACCGAGCCACCTGCAGGCGATCCGCTACTTCGGCGTGCCGCCCGATCACGGGGTGGTCGCCCCCTACGCTGATCCCTCGGAGCAACCGGACGATTTCATCGTGGAGGAACTCGACACCCTGCGCGCCAACCTGCCGCACTGGGCACCGGGCTTCGTCGACGACCCGGTGCAGCGCGTAAGAAACCTGCTCTACGTCGCCGCCGTGCCGGACGCGATCCAGCTCCCGGTGGAGCGCTATGTCCCGGCCCTCGTCCTCGAGACGCTCGAGGCCCGCGTGCCGAAGGAGGACCTGATCCGGATCCTCGCGTACATCACCTTGTATCCGCTCGATGGCGACACCACAGCCGTAACGCGGGTGAACGAGCTCGGCCTGGAGGACGCCGTTCAGACCGATGTCGTGCGGGAACGGGCCTACTACTACGCGATCAAATACATTCTGCGGCTCAGCCCCCGCTGACTCCGGAATCCCGGCGGCGCCAGATCGGACGGCTGAGTAGCCAGAGCAGCGGTGGCAGCGCGGCACTGAGCGCAAGCGCCAGTCCAGGATGCTCCACGCCGGCATGCCCGATCGCGGCAAACGAGAATCCGATCGGCAGGCTTCCGCAGGCCAGCGCAACCGCAAAGGGCGCGGGGCGCATGCGGGCCAGGCCAGCCATGCAGGCCACGGTTTCCTGCAGGACCGGCATCCAGCGCGACCACGCAACCAGCCAGCCGCCGTAACGCTCGAACAAGGCCTGCCCGCGCGCGAGGTCGCGTTCACCCACGAGTCGCACCGCCATCCTCGGTCCCAGGGTGCGGCACAGGGTATACGCAAACACACCGGCCAGCCACGAGCCACCTGCCGCCAGCAAGCCTCCCCACCATGGCCCGTACAGAAATCCAAGGGCCGACATGACCACCGTGCTCGGAATGGGCAGCACGAGGTCGAGCATCAGCAGCACCACCCCGGCCAGCCAGCCCCACGCGCCATAGCCACGCAGCCAGTCCACTGCGCCCGTCGCGGAGAAACTGCGTTCCAAATCCCCGCCCCAGATCGCGAACGGAACGAGGACCAAGACGGCGAGACCGATGAAGATCCAAAGCAGACGCATGGCAGACCTCATTGTTCCGCCCTCACCGCGGGGCGCAAAACGTTTCACGCGATTGCGGCGCAGGCCGATGCCAGCTTGGGCTTGCGATGACCGGCTTCGATGCGCACACCGGAACCCCCTCACCCACCGTCATGGCCTCGCCCTTCTCCCCGTCCCACCTCCTCCTTGGCACCTACACGCGCACCACCAGCAAAGGTGTCTATCGCGCGCCGTTCGACGACCGCACGGGCGAGGTCGGGCCGCCCGAGTGCATCATCGAGGCGAAGAATCCCACCTGGCTCGCTTGGTCGCCGGACCACGCGAACGTCTACGTCACCGACGCCGGTCTGGAAGGGATCAAGGCCTGCGGGCGCGACCCGGCCACCGGTGCCTGGACCGTCTTGAACCAACAGGCATCGGGAGCGGGTCACCCGACTCACGTTGTCATTGATGCGACGGGGCGCATGGCAATCTCTGCCAACTACGGCACCGGCACGGTCACGTCCTGGCCGCGACTCCCCGACGGCACCCTCGGCCCGGCACGCACGCTGATCCGCCATCAAGGGTCCAGCATCAATCCCGACCGGCAAAAGGAACCCCACGCGCATGGAGTGACTCTGTCACCCGACAATCGCTTCGTCTTCGTACCCGATCTCGGCACGGACAAAGTGATGGCGTATGTGCTCGACCACGCCCGGGCGGAGCTGACTCCCCACGTCCACGCCTTCACGCCGGTTCCCCCGGGCAGCGGACCTCGGCACCTGTCGTTCTCCCCCGACGGCCGACACGCGTATGTGATCAACGAGATGGGCGGAACCATCGCCTCGTTCGCCTACGATGCGCGCGAAGGACGCCTGACCTTGCTGGAGGTCGTGCCGACGCTGCCGTCGGATTTCAACGGCGCCAACAAGACTGCTGAGGTGATTGTACATCCCCGGGGTCACGTCGTGTATGGATCCAATCGCGGACACGACAGCCTGGTGGTGTTCGCGCGCGACCCCGCCACCGGTCTGCTCACCTGGCGGCAGACCGTGCCAAGCGGCGGCCGTTCGCCGCGGCACTTCGATCTCTCCCCTGACGGACGATGGCTGGTCGCCCTGCACGAAGAGTCCAACGACGGCTACGTCTTCCGGGTCGATCCGGCCACGGGACAACTGGAGCGCACCAACCACCATTTCCAGGTCCCCCAACCGGTGTGCGTGCTCTTCGGGCAATAAAAAAAGGCGGGCCTTGCGGGCCCGCCTTTTGATTTGAATCGGCCGGATGATCAGAGGCTGCGCGCAGCGGTGACCACCGCATCCACCGTGATGCCGAGTTCCTTCATGACGGTGTTGCCCGGGGCGCTGATGCCGAAGCGATCGATGCCGAGAGCCTTGCCGTCGAGACCGACGTACTGCTGCCAGAGGCCCGTCACACCGGCTTCGATCGACACGCGCTTGCGGCACGACGACGGAATCACGGATTCACGGTACTCGGCCGACTGGCGGTTGAAACGCTCGAAGGACGGGAGGGAGACCACGCGTACGCCGGCGCCGAGGATCTTCGCCGCCGCGACGGCGTGCTGCAGTTCGCTGCCGGCCGCCAACAGGATATGGGTGAGCGGTGCGGTTTCGCGAATGGCGACGTAGCCACCCTTCAACACGCCCTGGCGGCGCTGCTCGACCGGAATGTCGTTGAGCATCGGCACCGCTTGGCGGGTGAGGGCCAGCAAGGTCGGTCCGTCCGTGCGCTCGAGCGCAGCCGCGAACGCGCCGGCCGTTTCCTCGGGATCGGCGGGGCGGATCACATCGAGATTCGGAATCACACGCAGACCAGAGACCGTTTCCACCGGCTGGTGGGTCGGACCATCCTCGCCCACGCCGACGGAGTCATGGGTGTAGATGTAGACCACGGGTAGTTTCGAGAGCGCGGCGAGACGCATCGACGGACGCGAGTAGTCCGCAAAGACGAGGAAGGTGGCGCAGGACGTGCGAAAGACGCCGTCGTAGGCGATGCCGTTGTTGATGGCAGCCATGCCGTGCTCGCGGATGCCGTAGCGGAGATTGCGGCCGGAGCGATTGCTCCGGTCGAAATCCTTGTCCGACGCGATGTAGTTGAGCGTCGAGCCATACAAGTCGGCACTGCCGGAAATGAACAGAGGCAGGGCGGCGGCGATCGGCTGGAGGACATCCTTGCCCGCCGCGCGGGTCGCCAGTTTGGCGTCGGCCGGAAAAGCCGGGATCTTCGAGAGCAGCGAGGAGAAATCAGGCTTGGCCGCGTGGCTTTCGAGCAGCGCCGCCTTGTCCGGGTTCGCCGTTTTCCAGGCTTCGTAGGTCTTGGTCCACTTCTTGTAGCTACGGACCAAACGCTTCTTGTGCTCGGCGAAGTAGGCGCGCACATCGTCGCTCACGAAGAAGTGCTGGTCGGCCGGCAGACCGAGGCCCGCCCGGGCCGCATCGGCGAACTTCGCACCGCCCTCGCCATGACCTTTCGAGGTGCCGGCAACTTCGGGAATGCCCTTCGCGATCACCGTCTTTGCGACGATAAGCTGCGGCTTACCCGAGGTGGCCTTCTTCGCCTTGTTGATCGCCTTGAGGATGGCGGCAAGGTCGTGGCCGTCAGCGAGGGTCTGGACGTCCCAGCCGAGGGCCTTGAAGCGCAGCGCCGTGTTCTCGCTCTGCGTCTTGTCCGCCATCGCATCGAGCGTAACATCGTTGGCGTCGTAAATCAGGATCAGGTTGTCGAGTCCCTGGTGGGACGCAAAGGCCGCGGCTTCCATCGCCACGCCTTCCTGCATGCAACCGTCACCGGCGAGGCAGATCACGTGATAGTCAAAAACGGTCTGCTCGGCCGTGTTGAACCGGGCTTCAGCCATCTTGCCGGCCACCGCCATGCCCACCGCGTTGCCAATACCCTGCCCCAGCGGACCCGTGGTGCATTCGACCCCGGGGGTCTCATGATATTCGGGATGCCCCGGAGTCTTGGAATGGAGCTGGCGGAAGTTCTTCACCTCCTCCAGCGGGAGGTCGTAGCCGCTCAGGTGCAGCCAACCGTAGAGGAACATCGAGCCGTGGCCGGCGGAAAGGACGAACCGGTCACGATTCAGCCACCGCGGAACCTCCGGGTTGTGCACCAGCGCGTGGCCATAGAGCACAGCGCCGATCTCAGCGGCGCCCAACGGCAGGCCGAGGTGGCCGGAGGAGCACTTATGGACGGCATCGATCGCCAGTCCACGCGCTTGGTTGCTAGCTTTCGCGAGGATTTCGGTATTCAACTTCATGGAGGAAAGGGTTTAGGACGGAAAAGTGAGGATGAAGGCCGGGGATGCCGGCATGAAAGCCCAAATTTGAGCGCAAAAAAAAGCGAGCCGGGACAGGCTCGCTTTGTTGAATGTTCACGCGGGGCGACCTCAGGAGGCCGGCACTTCCACCCGGCGTTCCTTGACCGCCATGGCGGCCTTGCCCTGGCGGCTGCGCAGGTAGTACAGGCGGGCACGCATCGGCTCCGAGTTGCGCTCGATCTCGATCTTGTCGATGTTCGGGGAATTCACCGGGAACACGCGCTCGACGCCCTCGCCGTAGCTGATGCGGCGGACGGTGAAGGTCTCATGAATGCCATGTCCCTTGCGGGCGATGACGACGCCCGTGAAGACCTGGACGCGCTCCTTGTCACCCTCGCGCACCTTGGTGTGCACGCGGACGCCGTCGCCGACCTTGAACGGCGGGAGATCCTTCTTCAGCTGGTGCGAAGTGATGTCTTTAATGATGGGATTCATGACGATGTTTCTCGAATAAATCGGGTCGGACTTGGCGGGTTTTCTCAGTACGCTGCGCGTGCCGCCATTTCTCGATCTCGCCGTGGTTGCCGGAGAGCAACACTTCCGGCACGGACATACCTCGAAAATCGGCGGGACGCGTGTATTGAGGAAAGTCGAGCAACTTGCCGGTGAAGGATTCGTGCGTCAACGACTTTTCTTCCCCGAGCACGCCGGGAATGAAGCGCGCCAGCGCATCGATGACCACGGCAGCCGGCAAAGTCCCGTTGGTCAGGACATAATCCCCAATGCTGATCTCCTGGTCGATCAACCGATCACGAATCCGTTGATCGATGCCTTCGTAGTGACCGCTCAGCAAAATCAGATGCGTCTGACCGGCCAGTTCGCGGGCCAACGGCTCCGAGTACGGCACTCCGTCCGGAGTCAGGTAAATGCGACGGCATCCCGGCGTCTGCAATTGCTCGATCGCAGCAAAGACCGGTTCCGGTTTCATGACCATCCCCGCCCCTCCGCCAAAGGGACGGTCATCCGCCGTACGGTGCCGATCGGTCGTCCAAGTCCGCAAGTCATGCACCTTGACGGTCAGCAATCCGGCTTCGATGCCTTTGCCGAGGATGCTCTCTTGCAAAAACCCTTCGAGCATCCGCGGAAACAGCGTCAGGACATCGATGTGCAAGGGCATGGCGGCAGACGGATCGGACCCATAAGAAAGCCCCGGTGGAATTCCGGGGCTTGCGCGCTAGGCAATGGAGGCGCCCTTAGGCGCTCGGAGCGGCCTTTTTGGCCTTCTTGACCAACGACTTGGCCGTGTCCGTGGGCGTGGCACCTTTGCTGACCCAGTAGTCCACGCGGGCCACATCAAGCGTGAGGGCGTTGTTCTTGGCGCGGGGCGAATAGGTACCGAGGATCTCCACCGCACGGCCGTCGCGGCGGGAACGGGTTTCGGCGACAACCACATGATAAATCGGATTGTGCGTGGAGCCGATGCGGGAAAGACGGATCTTGAGAGACATGGAGATGCGTGGTGACGGATGCGGACGACTGGGTGGTTTGGAAAAAGGACGAGACTGCACGAGACAACGTTGGCCTTGTCAAGCCCCCAGCGGGACCAAAGTCGGACGGATTTGCCGTTGACCGATCTCGGTGCGGGCGCGACGTTGCCCGTTCTTATGCTCAAAGCCGGCATCGTCGGTCTGCCCAACGTAGGCAAGTCCACTCTCTTCAACGCCCTCACCCGCTCGCGCAAGGCGGAGGCGGCCAACTACCCGTTCTGCACCATCGACCCGAATGTCGGGGTGGTGATGGTACCCGACGAACGCGCGTACGTGCTGCAGAAGATCGCCAAGACCAACGTCGTCATTCCGGCGGCGATCGAGTTTGTGGACATCGCCGGTCTGGTCGCCGGCGCCAGCAAGGGCGAAGGCTTGGGCAACCAGTTCCTCGCCAACATCCGGGAGGTCGACGCCATCGTCCAGGTGGTGCGCTGTTTTGAGGATGGCGATGTGATCCATACGATGGGGAACGTCGATCCAGTGCGGGACATCGAAGTGATCACCACGGAGCTGGTGCTCGCCGACCTCGACGCCGTGACCAAACGCATCGACAAGACGCAGAAGAAGGCGAAATCGGGCGACAAGGAGGCACAGGCCGAGCTCGCCCTGCTCGAGAAACTGTCGCCGCATCTCAACGAGGGCCGGACGGCCAACACCCTCGCCGCCAGCGACGATGAAAAGGCGCTGATGAAGCTCTTTCAGCTGCTCACCGCCAAGCCCGTGCTCTTCGCGTGCAACGTGGCCGAAAGCGACCTCGCCACGGCCGAGGAGAATCCGCACGTCAAGAAGGTCGCCGAGTACGTGCGCACCCACCACGACGCCGCCTACGTGCCGATCAGCGCACGCATCGAATCAGAGCTCATCGACCTAGCGCCGGACGAGGCCAAGGCGTTTCTCAAGGATCTCGGCGTCGACGACTCCGGCGTCTCGGCGCTGATCAAGGCCACGTACGCCCTGCTGGGCCTGCAAACCTATTTCACGGCCGGCGAAAAGGAGGTTCGGGCCTGGACCATCAAGAAGGGCTGGAAGGCGCCCCAGGCCGCCGGGGTGATCCACACGGATTTCGAGAAAGGCTTTATCAAGGCGGAAGTCGTGTCCTACGAGGACCTCACCCGCCTCGGCAGTGTCGCCGCCGCCCGCGAAGCGGGAAAATATCGCCTGGAAGGCAAGGACTACGTTTTTGCCGACGGCGACGTCGCGCTGTTCCGGTTCAACACCTGATCCGGAACAGAGCGGCCGGTACTCCGACGACGAATCAACGCATCAGAGCCGCGGCGGCCGGATGGCCGCCGCGCCGGTTTAGATCGTCGTTCCGTCCGGAACCACCACGCCCTTCGGCACCACCAGCACGCCGTCGCGAACCACGACACCGTGCGCGTACGTGCCGTCCGCTTTGCCGTCGGGTGACAGTGTAACATTATTTCCGATACGGGCGTTCTTGTCGATGATCGCACCGCGGATCCGGCAATTGTTGCCCAAGCCCAGGTTGGGCACTCCCTGCCGGGCGTTGGCCGCAATCTGGTCGTCCATCTCGTAGTAATCCGCCCCCATCATCACGACGTCCTCGAGGTTGCAGCCCGCGCGCACAAAGGAGCGGATGCCAAGCAGGCTGTGCTTGAGGTAGGAGTCCTCCACGATCGAACCGTCGCCGATCACGACGTAATCGACCGAGCACTTGTTGATCTTCGACGCCGGCAGATAGCGATCCTGGGTGTAGATCGGGGCCGTCGCATCGAAGAAATTGAATGGCGGCAGCGGCTGGGCCAGCGCGAGATTGGCGTCAAAGAACGCACGGACGGTACCGATGTCCTCCCAATAGCCCTCGAAGACATGGGCATTCAGCTTTTTCCGCCCCAGCAGGCTGGGAATGACCTCCTTGCCGAAATCGGTCATCGTGTTCGCCAGCGCTTCGGCCAGAGCCGCGCGGTTGAACACATAAATGCCCATGGAGGCGAGACAGTGCTTCTCACCCTGCTGGGCCGCCTGCAGCTTCGACTCCAGCGCGGGGCTGAGGGTCAGACTGTTGATCACGGCCGGATCCTTCGGCTTCTCCACGAACTGCTGGATGGCCAGCGTGTCGTCCACCTTCATCAGACCGAGTCCCTCCACCTTGGACACCGGGAACGGTATCGCCGCAATGGTGACGTCGGCACCGCTCGCCGCGTGTTCGGCGATGATCTTGCGGAAGTCCATGCGGTAGAGCTGATCGCCGGACAGGATCAGCACATAGTCGTGGGGGAAGTTGCGGAAATGCTGAAGATTGCGCCGAACGGCGTCCGCCGTGCCCTGATACCAGTCCGCATTCTTCTCCGTCTGCTCGGCGGAGAGGATGTCCACGAATCCGCCACCAAACGGATCGAAATGATAGGTCGACTGGATGTGGCGATGTAGCGAGGCGGTGTGAAACTGCGTCAGCAGGAAGATGCGGTTGATCTCCGAGTTAATGCAGTTGCTGATCGGGATATCCACGAGCCGGTACTTGCCGGCGAGGGGTACCGCCGGTTTGCAGCGCTCCATGGTCAAAGGGTGCAAACGCGTGCCGCGTCCGCCGCCCATGATTACAGCCATCACCTTTTTCTGAGTACTCATGAGGTCTGGGGTCTATTGACTTGCTCGAGTTTCCGCGCGGCCCCTATCTTCGCGAGCTTAAACGGGTAAAACTATGTGCGGAATTATTGGTTACGTCGGCAAACAGAAGGCTGCGGGCATTCTCATCGAGGGACTCAAGCGTCTCGAATACCGCGGCTACGATTCCGCCGGTGTGGCGATCCAGCAAAACGGTCGCATTGAGGTGGCGAAGAAGGCCGGCCGCGTGGCGGTGCTGGCCAAGGAGGCGGCGCGGCACGCCCTGGTGGGCACGACGGGCATCAGCCACACCCGTTGGGCGACCCACGGCGGCGTCAGCGATGCAAACGCGCACCCACATCTCAGCAGCGACGACAAGATCGCCCTCGTGCACAACGGCGTGATCGAGAACTACGATGCCATCAAACGCTTCCTCCTGACCAAGGGATACACCTTCAAATCCGAGACCGACACGGAGGTGCTGACCAATCTCGTCGCGTATCATTACGCCAAAGAGCCGCAACCCGCCGAGGGTAGCCGGTTCCTCGAAGCCGTGCGCAAGACGCTCTACCATGTCGAAGGCACCTACGGCATTGCCGTGCTGTGCACCGACGTTCCCGGCGAGATCGTCGCGGCCCGTAAGGGTTCGCCCCTCATCCTCGGAGTAGGCGTCGACGAAAACATCATCGCCTCGGACGTCTCCGCGTTGGTCAGCCGAACGCAGAACGTCGTTTACCTGAAGGACGGCGAGATCGTCCACGTCACGGCGAAGGACTTTTCCATCACCACCCTGGATCAGGCGGACGTCGCACCGGTGATCGACAAGGTCACCTGGTCAATCGAGGCCGCGGAAAAAGGCATCCACGAGCACTTCATGGAGAAGGAAATTTTCGAGCAGCCCGCGGCGCTCGAGAATGCCATGCGCGGACGCTTCTCCGAGGACGGCAGTACGGCGAACTTCGGTGGTCTCAATCTCACGGCGGCGGACTTCCGGGCCATCGACCGGTTTGTGTTCTGCTCCTGTGGCTCGGCCTGGCACGCATGTCTCGTCGCCGAGCACCTGATCGAGCGGTTCGCGCGGGTCCCGGTCGAAGTGGATTACGCGTCCGAGTTCCGGTACCGCAACTCGCCACTCGATCCGCATTCGCTCTTCTTCGTGATCAGCCAGTCAGGTGAAACGATCGACACCCTGGCGGCCCTGCGCGAGGCGAAGCGCAAGGGGTACAAGGTCATGGCGATCTGCAACGGCGTGGGCTCGACGATCGCACGCGAGTCCGACGGCGGCATCTACCAGCATGCCGGGCCGGAGATCGGCGTCGCCTCGACCAAGGCGTTCACCTCGCAGCTGCTCATCTCCGCCATGTTCGCCCTCTATGTGGCGCGGATGCGGGACATGAGCTTCAGCGACGGTATCCAATATGTGAATGCGCTCAAGGGGGTGCCGGACCTCGTACGCCACACGCTGGAACAGGCCCCGCGCATCCGGGAGATCGCGCAGCGGTACGCCCATTACAACGACTTCCTGTTCCTCGGGCGCCTCTCGCTTTTCCCGATCGCGCTCGAAGGGGCCCTCAAGCTCAAGGAGATCTCCTACATCCACGCCGAGGGCTATCCCGCGGCCGAGATGAAGCACGGTCCGATTGCCCTGATCAGCGAGGACTGCCCGTCGGTCTTCTTCGTGCCCAAGGGCGAGATCTTCAACAAGCTCGTGTCATCGATGCAGGAGATCAAGGCACGCAAAGGAAAGATCATCGCCATCCTGACCGAGGGCTGTGAACTGCCGCCGGGGCTCGCGGACGAGATCATCCTCATCCCGGACTGCCATGAGGCCGTGCTGCCGGTCATCGCCACGGTGCCGGTGCAGTTGCTGAGCTATTACATCGCCGTCGCGCGCGGCTGCGACGTGGACAAGCCGCGCAATCTTGCCAAGTCCGTCACGGTGGAGTGAGGAGAAAGTCAGTAGCGAGTAGTCGGTAGCGGGCAGCGAGCATATCGCCGGCCTTAAGCAACTCCTCGCGACCTGCCCTCGCGGGTCCAGGTTGCCTTTTTCTACTCGCTACCCGCTACCCGCTACTCGCTACTCTCCCACGTATGACCATCTTTCCGACCCGCGAGGCTTTCCTGGAGCTCAGCCGGCAAGGCAACGTCATTCCCGTCTACACCGATCTGATGGCGGATTTCGAGACCCCGGTCTCGGCGTACGCGAAACTTCGGGAAGGCGGCCCCTCCTACCTGCTCGAATCGGTCGAAGGCGGGGAGAATCTTTCCCGTTACAGCTTCATCGGCTGCCGCCCGCGCAAGATCTTTGCCTGCGGATCCGAAACGACCGAGATCCGTGAGCCCGGCCGAGCAAGCCGGACGGTTCCTACGCCAAAGGATCCGCTGAGCCTGATCGAAGCGGAGATGCGCGGCCACAAGGCGGTACGCCTGCCCGGGTTGCCACGTTTCACCGGCGGAGCCGTCGGCTTCATCGCCTATGAATACGTGACCCGGATCGAGTCGACCGTGCCCGCGGCGAAGAAGGACGAACTCGGTCTCCCCCTGCTCTATTTCATGCTCTCGGATTCGCTGCTGATCTTCGATCGCGCGAAACAAACCCTCCGCCTCTGCGTCAACGCCCACATCAAGGACGACGCGGGAGCGGCCTACACCCAGGCCGTGCGTGAGCTCGAGCATCTGTTTGGCCTCCTCCGCCAGCCCCGCGCCCTCGCGCCCGCCCCGCTGGTCGACACGCCACCCGGCAAGGTTCCGCCCGGCAACTTCACCCAGGAACGGTTCGAGCAGGTGGTCGAGTCGACCCAGGAATTCATTCGCTCCGGCGACATCATCCAAGTGGTGCCATCGCAGCGTTTCTCCAAACCATTCAAGCGTCCGGCACTCGATCTCTACCGTGCGCTGCGCACGGTCAATCCGAGCCCTTACACCTTCATCCTCGAGACCGGCGAGTATGCGATCGTGGGCGCGTCACCGGAAGTCCACGTCCGGCTGACGGACGGACGCGTGGAGATTCGTCCGATTGCCGGCACGCGCAAGCGCGGCACCACCCCGGCGGAGGATCTTGCCCTGGAAAAGGAATTGCTGGCGGACGAGAAAGAACGGGCCGAGCACCTCATGTTGGTCGACCTCGCCCGCAACGACATTGGCCGGGTCTGCGCCTATGGCTCGGTGCATGTGCCGGAAATGATGGTGGTCGAACGCTACTCCCACGTGATGCACATCGTGTCCCAGGTGGAAGGTACCATCGCCCCCGAACACAACGCCTACGACTTGATGCGCGCCACCTTCCCCGCCGGCACGGTCAGCGGTGCGCCCAAAATCCGGGCCATGCAGATCATCGCCGAGAACGAACCGACGCAACGCGGCTTCTACGCGGGCGCGCTCGGTTACTTTGGCTACGACGGCAATCTCGACTCGTGCATCATGCTGCGCACCTCCTTGCTCAAGGACGGGCAGCTCCACATTCAAGCCGGTGCAGGCGTCGTGGCCGACAGCGTGCCTGTGTCCGAATATCAGGAAACCATCAACAAGGCGTCCGCTCTCTTCAAGGCGGCCGCCATGGCGGAGCGGTTGTAAGCCGCACCCTTCCCCGGTCCGTCCCTAGGTTTGGTGTGGCAAGAGGTCCTCTGACGGAGTGACCGGCGTTCCAACCCGCGCGTTCGCAGGCACCTCGCGACGAACCGCCAAAAATTTCGCACGGTCTCCGCATCCGCTGCGGACGCTGGTTCGTTTCTTCTATGAAACGACGCAAATGGGACAAACGGGTCTCTTTGGCCGGTCCCCATGAGCCATCGTGGCCCTCGGACGGTTTGCCCGGTCGATCGCCCCCAGAGGTGAAAGGCCAAGCAAACCCGCTGGAACGATTTACGCTCCCCTTCTGTCAAAAAGAAAACGGTCCGGGAATTTTTTCCACCTCCGCCACCTCCCACCTGAAAGCTCCCCTACGTCATGGCTTCCCTCTCGAACACTTCCCGCAAGTACGCCGACGCCGACGAAGTTGAATCCTCCGAGCCGACCCAAGCGGTGGTCACGGCAGCGCCGGACGCCCCTCCCTCTTTCCTCGAAAAGAACGAGCCCGCCAGCCGGGACACCGGTCCGCTCGAGCGCAGCAATCTCCAGCTTTATCTGCAGGAGATTGGCAAGACTCCCCTTCTGACTCCGGCGGAAGAGGTCAGTTTGGCGAAGCGCATCCGCAAGGGCGACAAGGCCGCTCGGGATCACATGATCTCTGCCAACCTCCGTCTGGTCGTTAAGATCGCGATGGACTACAAGGATTTCGGCCTCCCGCTCCTCGACCTGATCAGCGAAGGCAACATTGGCTTGATCAAGGCGGTGGAACGCTTCGACCCGCGCAAGGGTGGCAAGCTCTCCACCTACGCCGCATGGTGGATCAAGCAGTCGATCAAGCGCGCCCTCGCCAATCAGTCGAAGACGATCCGCCTGCCCGTGCACCTGGTCGACAAGATCGCCAAGATGCGCCGCACGGCCATGGCCTTGACCGAGGAACTCGGCCGCGAGCCCACCGATGAAGAGCTCGCCATGGAGCTCCAGATCCCGACCAACAAGGTCGCGCATTTGAAGTCGGTCAGCGTCCGCCCGACGTCGCTCGACGCCCCGATCGGCGAAGACGGCGACTCCGGCACCTTCGGCGACATCGTCGGTGACGAGAACGCCGCAAGCCCGTTTGAGTCGCTCAGCGAACGCACCCGCACCTCCGACCTGCACTCGATGATCGATTCCCTCGAACCTCGCGAAGCAGAGATCCTCCGCTATCGTTTCGGCCTCGACGGTTACGACGAGCTCACGCTCGAAGAAGTCGGGCGTAAATTCAAGGTGACGCGTGAACGCATCCGGCAGCTGCAGAACATCGCTTTGTCAAAGATGCGGAAGGCCATCGCCCGCAATGAAGCCCAACTCTCGCTCGAGGAAATTGAGCAGGAGGAGGTGCAGCGGAAGCGCATGGAGGTGATCCGCGAGTTCATCGAGGCGCGCAGTGCCAAGCCGGGCAAATCCGGGCGCAACTGAGCATTTCCTTTGCGTGGTTTTCTGGCGGCAACCTCGGGGTTGCCGCCTTTTTTATGCCGTACCGCCGAGCAGTTCCCAGCGAGGCGGCCCTTTCCCGCTCGAAGGCCGGCCCGATCGTGGCGTCAATCGTCGGTGCCGGTCGAAATCGGCTCGATCCGTTCGACCAGGACAAACCTCTCCCGGTCTCATGAAGTACTCCCTCTTGATCTACGTTGATCCAGTCCGCTTCGGACGCCTCTCCCGCGAGGAGCAAAATCGTGTGCACGCAGCCTGCGGGCAATGGCACGCCGACATCCTGAAGCACGGTCATGGCGTCGCCGCGATCGGCCTGCAGCCGGTCGCGACCGCGAAGACCGTGCGGTCCGACGGCCAACGGATCACGGTCACTGACGGGCCGTTCGCCGAAACGCGCGAATTCCTGGGCGGCCTCGAGTGCATTGACTGCTCCTCGTACGACATCGCGCTCGCCTACGCCCGTTCGTTTCCCGGCCTCGCCGCAGGCTGCTCGATCGAGCTTCGCCCCGAAGTACCAGGGGGCGTCTGCGAAGCATGAGGCCTTGGCACCGCGGGGCACCGTAAGGCCGCCCACCACCAGCCGCGGACGTTGAGCCAAACGACCCACGGCCTGAACGCCCAGCGACAGCAACGGCCCGCGCGGGGAAATGGACAAAAAAAGGCGCCCGGATTGCTCCGGGCGCCTTGAAGTCTGGGCGGATGAGGACGAAGGGGCTTATTCCTTCTTCGCGGCCTCGTCGAGGATGTCGCCGAGGTTCATCATGTCGCCGGAGCTGTCGCGGTTGAGCGCGTCGTAGCTCGCCGTCTCCGCGGCCAGCTGGTCGGCCGAGTAGTTGGCGGCCTTGATTGAGAGGCCGAGGCGGCGCTCGTCGCGGTCGATCTTGATGACGCGGGCCGTGACCTGCTGGCCGGGCTTGAGGATGTCCTTCACCTTCTCGATGCGCTCCTCGCTGATCTGCGAGATGTGCACGAGGCCATCGATGCCGTCCTTGAGCTCCACGAAGGCGCCGAAGGAGGTGATCTTGGTGACGGTTCCCTGCACGACGTCGCCGATCTTGAAGAAGCTGTCGATGTCGGTCCACGGATCGACGGCGAGCTGCTTCATGCCGAGGCTGATGCGCTGCTGGTTCGGATCGACGTCGAGCACGATGGCGTCGACCTCGTCGCCCTTCTTGAGCACTTCCGACGGGTGGTTGACCTTGCGGGTCCACGACATGTCGGAGACGTGCACCATACCGTCGATGCCTTCCTCGAGTTCGATGAAGGCGCCGTAGGTGGTCATGTTGCGCACCTTGCCGCGGACGCGGGCGCCGATCGGGTAGTTGTGGCGAACCATGTCCCACGGGTTCGGCTCGAGCTGGCGGAGGCCGAGCGAGATCTTCTGCTCGTCCTTCTGGATGCCGAGGACGACCGCATCGAGCTCCTGGCCGACCTTGAGCAGCTCGGAGGGCTTGGTGATGCGCTTGGTCCAGGACATCTCGGTGATGTGGACGAGGCCCTCGACGCCCGGCTCGAGCTCGATGAACGCGCCGTAGGGGACGAGGTTGACGACCTTGCCGCGGACCTTGGCGCCGACCGGGAACTTGTGGTCGATGTTGTCCCACGGGTTGTTCTTGGTCTGCTTGAGGCCGAGGGAGACGCGCTCCTTCTCGCGGTTGATGTCGATGACCATGACCTCGATCTCCTCGCCCTGCTTGAGCATCTCGGACGGGTGACCGATGCGGCCCCACGACATGTCGGTGATGTGGAGCAGGCCGTCCATGCCGTCGAGGTCGATGAACGCGCCGAAGTCGGTGATGTTCTTGACCACGCCCTTGCGGACTTGGCCCGGCTGGATCGAGTCGAGCAGGTTGCGGCGCTTCTCGGTGCGCTGCTGCTCGATGAGCTCGCGGCGGGAGAGGACGATGTTCTGGCGCTCGAGGTTGATCTTGAGGACCTTGAAGTCGTAGGTCTGGCCCACGTACTGGTCGAGATTCTTGGGCGGCTGCACATCGATGTGCGAAGCCGGCAGGAAGGAGTCGACGCCGATCGAAACGATCAGGCCGCCCTTGACCTTGGCGCGGACGCGGCCCGCGACGACGGAGCCTTCGGGGAACTTGGTGAGAATGTTCTCCCAGTTCTTCTTCTGCTGCGCCTTGTCGTAGGAAATGACGGGGTTGCCGTTCTTGTCCTCGACCTTTTCGATCAGGACCTCGATCGGCGAGCCCACCTGGAGCTCACCGAGATCGATGAATTCATTGGCCGGGACGACGCCTTCGGACTTGCCCCCGATGTCGACGACGACCTCGTTTTGGCGGATTTCGGTGATAACCCCTGCCACGATGCTGCCTTCCTTCAATTGATCGAAGGACGACTGCGCGAGCAGTTCTTCCATGATGGAACTCATGACGAAAACACGGACAAACGCCGCCTGCCCCGCAGCGCCGATCATCCGTTATGACCCTTGCGGGCCGTTGGTTGATGGTTGACTGACGTAAGACCGGTGGGAGCACCGCGGCGGAGGCACCGGTCTGACCGAAACGAATGCCGCGAACGGTCAGAATCGCGGCAACGCCACGCTCGGAGCAAGCGGAAAGTACGGCACCGAGGCCCTACTTTCGCGGCTGGTCCGTGCCGGACTTGAGCTCGGCCAACGAAGCGTCGAGGGCCGCGAAAAACGAGTCATACAGGCCATGCTCACGCAGGACATGGCTCGTCGCCCCGGCTTTGACCTCACCCTCCACTTGCTCCTGCAGTCGGATGGCGATTTTGGATGCACCCTCACCGAACTCCCTCACTTTGACATCCATCTCGTACTGCCTCACGCCCACGAAGGCATCGTCCGAGCGCAAGTTACTCCGCGCCACCACTATACCCTGGGCCTCAAGGGCGCGATCGACCGTGAAGCCGATCTTCTTGAAGGCCAGCTGGGTGGCTTGAAAGACCACGCTTCGGTCCGCCTCGATCTCGCGTTCCTGGGGCGCTACGTTCGCAAAGCGATCTGACAGCCGCGCCGGAAGCGAGTCGCAACCGGTCAGGGCGAGGAGGGCAATCAAGGCGGCAAGGAGAACGGGGAAGCGCACGGTAAGAGAAGGACCTGGAAACCGGACCAAGGTGGCGGCCGGGCCGAAAGAAAATGGCCTTCGCCGGGTGGGCAGGTCGATCCCAAATCGGCAGGGCTCGCCGGAGTCGGTGACGCGACATCCGTTGGCCCACCCGCGGTTGTCAGGCGGGTTGCTGCTGAGAAATACAGTGGAGGGTGCCGAGGCCCCAGATCAGATCGTAGCAATCGATCCCAATCACTTCGCGGCCCGGGAAGCAGCCGCCGATGATCGCACAGGCCTCCGCGTCACGCTTCTTCTGCCGGAAGGTCGGAACGAGGACGGCACCGTTGATGATCAGGAAATTCGCATAGCTGGCCGGAACTTGCTGCCCTTGGATCGCGAACGGCTTCGGCATCGGCAACTCCACGAGGTCGAACTTCCGTCCCTGCGGCGTGCGGAAAGAAGACAGGCGCTCGAGATTTTCCGCCAGGATGCGGTGATTCGGGTCGCGGCGATTCTTCTCCACGCAGGTGATGAAGCCGTCGGGCTTGTAGAACCGGGTGATGTCGTCGATGTGCCCATCGGTATCATCTCCAATGATACCATCGCCCACCCACAGCACGGTTGTCACCCCCAAGTAGTCGCACAGGTTGCGCTCGATCTCGGTCCGGCTGAGGTGCGGATTGCGGTTCTTGTTCAACAGACACTGCTCACTGGTCAGCAGTAATCCTTCGCCATTCACGTCGATCGAGCCGCCCTCGAGGACCATATTGTTCTCGAAGCGCCGCATGCGCAGTTTCTTCGCCACCAACGGCGGAATCGTGTTGTCGAGGTCGTAGGGCGGGTACTTCCCGCCCCATGCCGTGTGCACCCAGTCCGTCACCGCCACCTCCCCGGTCCGGCGGTGTTTCACGAAAATCGGTCCATGGTCGCGGCACCAAGCATCGTTGGTCGGATGATCGTAGAAGGTCACCCGTTCCATGTCCGCACCGGCCTTGGCACACAGCCGCTGCGCGCGCGGCTGCAGGGCGGCGGCGCAGTTGATGCGCACGGCCTCAAACCGGCTGATCTGCGCCACAATGCCGGCGAAGACATACGGGATGGGGCGGAACTGACCCGGCCAGGACGCGCGCTTGTGCGGCCACGAAAGCCAGATCGCGGCCTGGGGCGCCCACTCCGCCGGCATGCGGAAGCCAAGGGCAGCCGGCGTGCGTCCGGTCGCGGAGCTACGCGCGGAGGAATTCGAAGCCTTCCGGGAAGTGGCCACGGGACTCAGTCGATGAACCGTTTGGTCAGATCACCGTAGGCGTCGATGCGGCGGTCGCGGAGGAACGGCCAGTGCGTGCGGGTGACGTCCACCTTCGCCAGATCGACCGGTACGATCATGACCTCTTCGCGGTCGACACTCGCTTTGGCGAGAATCTGTCCGCTGGTACCGGCCACGAAACTTTGGCCCCAGAACTCAAGACCGTCCCCGCCAATCGGCTGCTCGAGGCCGATGCGGTTGATGGCCGCGACATAGCACCCGTTCGCAACGGCATGACTGCGCTGGATCGTTTCCCACGCACCATGCTGATTGACCCCGTATTCGGCTTTCTCCTTCGGATGCCAGCCGATGGCGGTCGGATAGAAGAGAATTTCTGCCCCCTGCATCGCGGTCAGACGCGCGCCCTCCGGGTACCACTGATCCCAGCAGATGAGGACGCCAATCTTGCCATGACGGGTTTGCCAGGCGCGAAACCCGGTGTCGCCCGGAGTGAAGTAGAACTTCTCGTAGAAAAGCGGATCATCCGGGATGTGCATCTTGCGGTAGACGCCGAGCAGCGAGCCGTCTGCGTCGATGATCACCGCGGTATTGTGGTACAGGCCTGACGCCCGCTTTTCGAAGAGGGACGCGATGATGACGACGGCGTGCTTCTTCGCCAGGCGCTGAAAGGCCTCCGTGCTCGGGCCGGGGATGGACTCTGCGAGCGCGAAATACGCGTGGTCCTCGCTCTGGCAGAAATACTGGGAGCGGAACAGCTCCTGGGTGCAGATGATCTTGGCCCCCTTCTTCGCCGCCTGCTCCGCCAGGGCGAGGGTCTTCTTCAGGTTGGCCTTGGGATCTGCCGTGCAGGCGTGCTGCAGCAGACCGAGCGTGACGATGTGCTTGGACATGGGTCGGGAACGACGTGGCCGCCTCAGTAGACGACCTTGTTGAGCGGATACTCGACGATGCCTTCGGCACCGAGGGACTTGAGCTGGGGGATGATTTCGCGGGCCACGCTTTCGTCGATGATCGTCTCGAGCGCGATCCAGTCGACGTTGCTGAGGGGCGAGATCGTGGGGTTGCGCAGCGCCGGAAGCGTCCGCACCACGGCGTCGAGCGCCGACTTGGGCAGGTTCATCTTCAGCCCCACCTTGCTTCCGGCCTCGAGCGCACCGCGAAGAAGCAGGGCGATCGTTTCGATTTTCCGACGTTTCGCGGGATTGGCCCAACTCGCCTTGTTGGCAATGAGCTTGGTGTTGGTTTCCAGCAGCGTGTCGACGATGCGAAGTTTGTTCGCGCGCAACGATGAACCGGTTTCGGTGATGTCCACGATCGCGTCGACCAGATCCGGGACCTTCACCTCCGTCGCTCCCCACGAGAACTCGACTTCGACCGGAACCCGCTTCGCCTCGAAGTAACGCTTCACAGTGTTGACCAGTTCGGTGGCGACCCGCTTGCCGGCGAGGTCCTCGACCGTTTTTACCGGGGACGCTTCCGGGACGCAAAGCACCCAGCGCGACTTCTTGACCGAAGCGCGGCTGTAGATGAGGTCGCAGACCTCCACGACATCCGACTCGTTCTCCAGCACCCAGTCTTGTCCGGTCAGTCCGCAGTCAAAAAAGCCGTGCTCCACGTAACGGCTCACCTCCTGGGCCCGGACGAAGCGTCCATCGAGTTCCGGATCGTCGATCGACGGCCGGTACGAGCGCGAACTGGTGGTGATCTTCCAGCCTGCTTTGGCGAAGAGGTTCTTCGTGGATTCCTCGAGACTGCCCTTCGGCAGACCGAGCATCAGGAGTGGTGCTTGCGACGACACGGCGCGAAGGGACACCGCGCCTGCCGGCGCTTCAAGTCTATTCTCCCGAGGCGCTAGCACGGAACTTGCACCGGGTCTTTACCGGTCTCCCGGCGCGGGAAACACCGTCTTAATCTTTATTGGCAAAAGTCATAATTTTAATTGTAAAAAATCCTTCAGCGGCCGATATAAGCGTTTACCTGCATGTCCATTGTCCCTTCATCCACCCGCGCCGAGCCAAAGCCCCTCATCTTGGTCGTCGAAGACGAAGAAGAACTGGCCAAGCTCATTTCCATCCACCTCGAGGAGGCCGGCATGCAAACGCAGCTCTGCAACCGGGCCGCGCATGCCTTGCGTTTCTTGAAGCGCAATTTCGCCAACCTCGTCCTTCTGGACGTCAACCTTCCCGATCAATCGGGCTTTGCCCTGTTTGAGGATCTCAAGAAAAACGACATCAGCGTCCCCACCATCTTCGTCACCGGAAATGCGTTGGAGGTGAACAAAGTTCGCGGCTTGGAACTGGGCGGCGACGACTATATCACGAAGCCCTTCGGTTACGCCGAACTCGTTGCCCGCATTCGGGCCGTGCTGCGTCGCACGGAGTCCAAGGACGACCTCAAGGTCACCAAGAACGCCAAGATCAGCGACGATCCGTTCGATTTCTGCGGGGCGCAGATCAACCCGACACGCCTCGAGATCAGTTTCCCGGACGGCACGACCCACAAATTGGGCCGGAAGGAACTAGGCATCATCGCCTACCTGAACACCAACAAGGGCGTGGTGATCACGCGGAAGGCGCTCATTCACTCGGTCTGGGGAATCCACGCCGACGTGAAGAGCCGCTCGCTCGACCAATACATCGTGAAGATCCGCACGATGTTCACCCAGCACGGCCTGAATCTGGATACGTTCCGCACCGTGCACGGGGTCGGCTATATCTTCGATCCGGCCGGTGTTTCCGCCGAGGGTCGTTGAGGCCCGAAGGTCGGGCGCGGGCTCAAAACAGTTCGGGCTGCGTGTAACGCTTCCTCGCTTCGGCGAGGCTGCTCTTCATCTCGAGCTCTTCGAGCAGCTGGAAAAGGGCGCCGGCATCGACCGGTGTCTTATCGGCTGCAACCACCGGCAGGCCAAGATTAAGCGTCGTGAGTCGGAGATTGCGACGCAAGTTGTCGGCCGATTCCGCAACCTGGACCTGAAACCGTTCCGGCTTCAGCTGGGCCGCGTTGGCAATCACGCCTTCCACACCGCCAAACTCCTTCAACCATTTCGACGCCGTCTTGGGACCGACTCCGTCCAAGCCCTTGATGTTGTCCGACGTGTCGCCGATCAGGGCGAGGTAGTCGGCGATCTGCGCCGGCGGCACCCCGAATTTTTCCTCTACTCCGGCGGCATCGAGCATACGCCAGCCGAGCTTGGGATTCGCCGAAGGCGGAGGCAGCATGATCTTGATCCGTTCGCTCACGATCTGGGCAAAGTCCTTGTCGGAACTCACGATCATGACGTCGTGGCCTCCGCCGGCCAGCGCGCATGCCTGCGAGGCGAGGAGATCGTCGCTTTCGACCCCCTCCTGCTCGACGCCCACGAGTCCCATCGCCCGGGTGAGGGCCTTGATCATGGGAATCTGCCGCTCGAGGGCTTCCGGCATTTCCTCACGTTGAGCCTTGTATTCCGGCAGAAGCGCGAGTCGGTCCTGCGCACCGCCAAGGTCAAAGAAAACCAACGTCGCCTCAGGGTGCTCCTGATCCTGCAGCTTCCAAATCGACTTCACCCAGCCGTGCAATGCGTTGGTGGGAAACCCGTCGGACCGCGTGAGCTCCGGAACTGCGAAGAAGCAGCGATACGCCAGATTGAAGCCATCGATGAGCAACCATTTCGCCATCGGGAAAGGCAAGGCCGGTCACCCGCAGGCGTCAACCGGCGACCGGTCAGGATCCGCCGTTTTGATGCGCTGTGGCCGCCGGCGGCGCGACCTGATCGCGCGGTCGGGCCGATGGGCCTCCCGGGGCAACCCACGTGGGATTGCGAAACGGGGTGCTGGGGGGCGTATCCTGCAGCACCTGCTTCTTGGGCGAGCCACCGGGACTGACGAGGTTGGCCGTAACAAAAATCAGCAGGTTCCGCTTCTGCGCCGTCTCGCCCTTGGAACGAAAGAGCCGACCGAGTCCCGGTATGCTTCCGAGCACGGGAATCCGATCGTCGACCTGCTTCACCTCCTCGCGCGTCAATCCTCCCATGATCAACGTTGCTCCGTCCCACAACGTAACCTTGGTCGAGACCTCGCGCACCGAGAAGATCGGTTGGTAGAACCCTGGAGGGACGGTCACCGTCCGGCCCGACGAAATCGCCAGACTGGGCCCGCCGTATTCGACGAAACCTTCGAACTCGGTCACCTTCGGATTCAGGTCGAGGCTGATGCTGTAGTCGTCCTCCTCCACGATCGGCGTGACCCGAAGCTCGACGCCCACGTTGCGCGTGGCGAAATCCTGCGGCGTCCCGGCCGTGACCGTAACTCCTGCCGAGCCCGAGGTACCGGAACTGTTGCTCGACCCGACCTGACTCTGAATCTCCCCGTAACTTTGGGGATACCGCATCTCCTGCGCGACCACCATGGTTGCGGTATTGCCCGAAAGCACAGTGACCTTCGGCGCGCTGAGTAGATCGGTGCCTTGCTTCTGCGACAACGCGCGCACCACGGCCTGTACATCAAAGTCGCCCACCGCACCCGACAGGTCCGCCAGCGGGCTGCCGGCGCCGCCCATGAGCACGGCCCCCGGGAACGTCGGAGGAGCCGTCGTCGCTGCCGCTTCGCCGTCGATGAGGATCGCATTGACCGAATTTGAATTCCGAAACGCCTCCGCCAGCGGTCGCACTCCGCCCGAGGTGAAACGGTCCTGCACGTCGTAGCGTTCCGCCCCCGTGGCATCCCGCAGGGGCTCGCCGGTCACGGGATCCAGCAGGCGCCGTCCGCGCCGGGTTACATTCCAGGTCACGCCCAACTCTTCGAGCGCCCCCTCCTGCACCTCGATGAACTTGGCCTCAATCTCCACCTGGCGCACGTCGTTGTACCGATGCAGGATATTCCGGATACGTTCGAGGTTGCGCGCCGTCTGGGTCACGATCATCGCCGATCCATCGTAAGCGAGACTGGATCCGGGCGTGCCTTCGAAGTTCACGCCGGCCTGCTGCAGGAAGCCGCGGAGCGCCAACGCCTCCGCACCCGCGGCAGCGACCGCCGGCGCGGCCGCACCGAACGGATCCCCCGCCGGCGGCGCAGGCGGGGTGCTCAACGCGGGGCCCGTCATGCGGATCACGGTCGACCGGGTAATCGGGAAGAACTCCGTATCGAGCGAGGTCGTTTCGCCCCCCGGTCGCACCACCACGGCATCTGCCTGTATCTCGTACTGATAGCCGACGGCATCAGTAATGAAATCCAGGATACGCGCCAGCGACAGATTCCTGAGAGTGAGGTTGACCGGCGGGTTCCGTGCCGACGGATCCAGCAGCACAATGTTGACGCCCTTGGACGGCAGGTCCGTCCGGTCGTAGTCCTCGGAGATTGCGCTCAAGGTCGCGACCACCTTGGCGAGGTCCATCTGCACAAAGCTCACCTGCGGGATTTGAATCTCGGAGAGTTTCCTCACGAGAGGCTCGGCATTCGCCCGCTCCCGTCCCGGTTCGGCCGGGGCGCCGGCTTGGGCCACCGGACGTTCCCAGGCATGGGCGACTTCCTGCAGCATCTGCGTGCGCGACCGCTCGCGATTGAGCGGCCCCCGTTTCTCGCGGTCGGCGGCGATGCGCTTGAGCATGAGCTTGGGCTCCGGGTCATCCGGGGCCAGCTGCCCGGCGTGACGGTAGCTGAGTACCGCGCCCTCCAGGTCCCCGACTCCGTATTGGGTACGTCCGCGTGCCAGCCACTGCGCGAGCTCTTTTCGACGATGCAGATAACCGGGGCTGACGTCTTCGAGCTGGGGAAGCGGAGGATCGAGCTCGGCGGCCTCCAGCCGCGCGTCCAACCGTGCCGCCCGCACATCCGCGACTCCGCTTTCGCGGTGCAGCTCGCGCAACCGGCGCGCTTCCGCGAGTTCGCCGCCGTCCAACGCCCGCCCCGCCATCGTCACCAACACCTCGGCCCGTAGACGCCGGGTGCGAATGAGGGCATCTCGGGTCAACGTTGTGTCGGGAAGTCGGCGCAGATGTTCGTCCAGCAGGGCCAGCGCAGCCGACGGTTCGCCTCGTTCAAGTTCCTGCTTCGACCGGGCCAGCACCGGCTCAGTCGCGGTGATCGCCTGATCAAGGCGCTCACGTACCGCGCCGGCCCACGCCGCCGCGTCCGATTCCAGTGAGCCTGGTTCGCCGTCAGACGCCTGACCTGACCTGCAGGTCCAGCCAGCAAGCCCGAAGGCGAGCAGCACACGAATCGCCGAGGGGAAGGAAGCGAGAACAGTTCGCATAAATTCAGTGAGCGGGCCCGGCGTCCTGGTGGACCGGAACCGCAGGCAGGACCGGGCGGAGCAGGAGCTCGGGCGATGCGCCGGAGCCGGTCAGACGCACCTCGGGCGGGTGTTCGGAGATCGAATCGACCACCCAGCGGTCGGCGCCCGAGACGAGCGCTCCGCCCTGCTCCACTTCGACCACCGGCGCTGAGGCCTCCACCTCGAAGCCGGCGAGCATGGTGCCTTCGGACGCCTGAATCGCCGAATCGTGCCGGCTGATATGCCCGGAAAGCACATCACGTATCCACCATTCGATGACAACATCGCCGCTGCCGGATTCCGGGCGGCCCGATCGTCGGACCAGGCTCTCCAGGACGAGGCCGAGATCGGCGAAGCGGTGCCCCGGGGCGGCGATCACGCTCTCCCCGGTGGCGCCGACCACAAAGATTCCGCGCAGTCCCTCCGGTGCCGCCCAGAATCCTTCCAGGCGGAGCGGCGGCAGCTTGCGTCGCACGTAGCGCAGGATGGGCGGGGAGCGGTCGCTCAGCCGGTTCGTGTCGATCTTCGGCCGTGCGTCGTGCGCCCTCCGGGCAAACAGCCCCTGCACACCGAGACGAGCCGGCCAGTTGAAATCCGGGTCAAACTGCGTGCCTTCGGTGGGTGCCGGTTCCTCCGGCTCGTCCGGCGACAGGCGTAAAGGAAGCACGGGCGTGGACACCGCTCGGTACCAGGTGAGCGAAAGCGCGAGCGACACCACCAACGCCGAGCACGCAAGTCCGGCCAACACCTGCCGCCACGCCCCATGCATTCGACGCATCACCGTCGCTCCTCAGGTCTCGCCCGTTCCGGTTCCGGCGCAGATTCACCGTTTTTGACCACTTCCACGTACGTCACAGTGAAACGGGTGAGCGCCGGCTTCCCAAACGCCGGCTCCTCCCGCTCTCGGACCGCGGCCACCGGCTCCGCGATCACGTCGCGCACGATCACTGGCCCAGGCAGTCCGGCGAGGCGGTTGAGCCAGGTACGAAGCACGTCACGATCACCGACAAAGGTCACCCGATACGCGCGCACATCCACGCCCGACCTGACGGGCAAGGCCAATCCCGGAGCGAGGGAGAAAAAGTCCGCCTCGTCGCCCGCCGAGCGCCTGAGGTCGGGTGCCAGGCCAGTTGGGCGTTCCCGCTGCACACGCTCAATCCGTGCGGGTTTCGCCTCGATCAAAGCACTCAACGTGCGCTCGAGATCGACGCACTGGGCGTGTACGTTCGCGCCCAGCCCGTCCGGCGGTCCTTCGTGCTGATGGGCAGCAAAGCCCCACCGCTCCTCGGGACGATGGCCCACGTTCATCTTCAAAGCCGCGGCCTGCAGCCGGCTCATGTAGGCGCGCAACGCAAAGTAGGCTTCGGCTCGCGAGCCCGGAACGGTGGTTGATCCGGCCGGGCGGGTAAAGTGACGGCGCAACGGAGCGAGGTCGGTCTCAATGCCTTCAATCCGGAGGTTCAGTTTGGCCAGCCCGCTTTCCGTCGGAGACGGTTTGAGCCGCATCGCGGCCTGGGCTCGCCGCTCAAGCGCCGACTGATGCTGCGTCGCAGCCGTATGGCGCCGGACGGCGCGGAACACGCCGAATACCTGCACGGCGCAAAGTACCGTGAGGGTGGTGACCCAGGCTCCTCGCCAGGTAAAAACCGACCCATGCCAGCGCCTGGACTTCATGGCTGGATCGGCCGGACACACAGGCGCAGCGTCAGCTCAAACTCGGCTTGCGCCGCTCCCACCTCAAGGAAGCGCTCGTGCTCAACCTTCGCCACAAACGGCGACGCCGAAAGCCGGGCGAGCAAGGTACGCATCCGGTCATCCCACGGCACCTCTCCGCCCATCGCGACGGAACGGTCAAACCGCCCGCCCAACCTGACCAGGGCCGCACCCCGCCCTTGGCTTTCATCCTCAACCCTCAGGTGCCGGCATTCGATTCCCGGCACCTCGGCGAGACGTTCTTCAAGATCCGCGAGAAAACGCACCCACACCACGCGCTCGTTCAGCAGGCCGGAGAGCAAGTCACGCTCAGCCTGGAGCCGGTTCAGCCGAGTCAGCGCGAGCGCAACGACCTTTTCCCACTGCTCCACCCGGGTCAGTGCGCTCGAAATCTCCTGGCAGAGCGATTCCACCCTGCTGGCGCGGTGATTGACCGCAATCAGCGGAGGCAGCGGGGTGAGCATCGCCGCAGCCAGCGCCAGCCTGACGAGGCGCACCCGGCCCGGGCGCGCCTGCTCGTGCCGAACCGCAGGCGACACCAGCGGTAAGTCAGGAGCATCGGCCAGTCCGCGCGCCGCGAGGCCGACGAGTTCACCCATGGCGACACGCAGGTCGGCGGCCGGCGAAGCTCCTTCCATCAACACACGCCCCAGCGGATCATAGCCCTCAACCGGGAGGCCAAGTCGGCCGCCCAAGGCCGCCGCGAAGCCGGGAAGCAGGGACCACTCTCCGCAAATGAACAGCCGCTGAATGACCGGCCGCTTGCCTTCGCCGACGGTATCCGCACTGGCGAGCAGGCGCGCCAGTTCAAGATGAGCACGCTCCGCGAGGGCACCGGCCGTCGGAGGGTTTTGCGGACCCCAGGGGGCTGAGGTGCCGGCGGCAGCAGGCGGCCACACCGCCTGACGCGCGGCATAGCCCGGTTGATCGATGAGCAGCACGCGAAGGCCCCGCCGGGTCACATCCAGCAGCACCACCCCCGACTCGATGCCGGGATGCGTGTAACGAAAACTGCGATACAACGCGAGGCAGGCCGGTTCGACGTCGTCCGGCACACCTCGGCCAACCGCCGCCTCCCGGGTCCAGGTTTCCAGAAGGGAACGGCTGGCTGCTGCCAAGAGGACCCTGGCCTGTCCTCCGTCCTGAGGGAGGCTCGCGTGGGCCCATTCGACTTCAGGTGCCGGAACGCCGGCCATCTGGCCGGCCTCAAATGCCAACAGCTTCGCCTTTGCCGCCTGCGGCAGCGTCGGCGTGGCCAGACGGCGCACCACTGCAACCGAAGCTGGCACCGCCAGGCGTAGTCCCTCCCGGGCTTTGCGGAACCGGAAAACCACCGATCGCTTGGTGGGTGGGGTCGGCGCCGAGGCCACGCCGGCGCGGCTTCCAACGGTGCTCTCCGTCGGAGGATGCCACCCATGCAGGACAAGGCCGGAACCTCGACGGACTTCAAAGCGCGCGCAGACCATGCAGCCAGCCACCTCGGCGACTGCGTTCAAGAAGACGGAACGCATAGGGGAGTCCGTCGATCCCAGAAAATCTATTGCAAGTAAAGTGCGTTTTATTCCCTGGCTTCACCGCCTCAACCGCATTGCCGGAGTTGGCCGTCGCGGATCCCAGGCAAACGGAGACTCGGCCTGACTCCGCAGGACGCCGTCGGCCTCACCTTCGGCGGCGCGGCCTTGAGCGAGAAAGACCGCCCATGCCGCAGATGATCGCAAACGCCGGCAAACCGCGGCCTCGGTCCACTCCTGTTTTCGTCCGTCCACCTGCAATTCCACGACGTAGTCGATCCGGTCGGTACGCACCTGGTCGCGAACCACGACCTCCGGAGGCAGGTAGAATCGAACCGTGGAGCGACCGGACGGAATGGTGACAAACTCCGCCGCGGCGTGGAAGCGCCGTGGCGGCGCGCCGGATGCCGCCGGAGGCTCATACGCCAGCCAGACCGCCACCGTAACGTGGTCCACCCATGCCCGGGGCCGCGACGGTACGCCCGCCTCCAGCTCCACCGCGAGTTCCAGCCACCCACCCTCGTTGCGCAGGAGGGAGCAGGTTACGTCGTGCACGGCAACGGCGGCGGGCGGCGATGCGGGGGCCGCCGCGGCACAGACCAACGGCAGGAGCACGCCAAGCAAAGCCCGGCCGGTGCCCATCGAGGACACAAGTGAGAGAAGACGCATAGGGGGACCAATTAGCATTGAGCCACCTTTCGGTCGGGTCACGTTCGAAGTCCGCCCTTCCACGTCCTTGCTCCATGTCCGTCCCGCTAGCCTACAAGATCGCCGCACTCGTGTTTCTCGAGAATTCCGACGGCCAACACCTGCTGCTACTGCGTGCCAAGGCACCCAACCTGGGCGCCTGGAGTCCGATCGGTGGAAAACTGGAGACCGCCTTGGGCGAGTCGCCCTTTGAATGTGCGGTGCGCGAAACGAAGGAGGAAACCGGGTTCACGATCACGACCGATGACCTGCACCTGTTTGGCATGATCGCCGAAAAGGCCTACGAAGGGTCCTCGCACTGGCTCCTGTTCCTGTTCCGGTGCCTCCGGCCCATTCCCAGCCTGCCTCCTGCGATCAGCGAGGGCCGTTTCGGATTCTTTGCGCGCTCGGAGATTGATACGCTCCCGCTTCCCGCGACCGACCGGACCGCGTTGTGGCCGATCTTTGACCAGTACAAGGAACAATTCGTGGCGTTGCGCGCCGATTGCGACCCGGGCCAGCCGTTGCGAATCACTGTCGAGCAAGTCACGCCTCCGACCGGCGGCGGCGGGCGAATCAACGCTTGATTTCCCCTCTGTCCGACAAAGACTTCGCGTTTTTCCAACCATCGTCGCCTCCTCCCGTGAGCAAAAAACCGACTGCCACTGCCGATAAGAAAGCCGATGCGGGCACCACCCCCGCCAGCGCCCCGATCAACGCCCAATTGACCAAGGAGCAGCGGATCGAGCTTTACCGCCAGATGGTGCGCATCCGCCGCTTCGAGGAACGCAGTCTGCGCGCCTATCAGGCCAAGAAGATCGGTGGCTTCCTCCACCTCTACATCGGCCAGGAGGCCGTAGCCGTCGGCTGCTGCTCGCTCATGGGCAAGAACGACCATGTGATCACGGCCTATCGGGACCACGGTCACGCCATCGCCGTCGGCATGGACACCAAGCCCCTCATGGCGGAACTCTATGGCAAGGTCACCGGTTGCTCCAAGGGCAAGGGCGGCTCGATGCACTATTTCGAACCGTCGATGAATTTTTGGGGCGGCCACGGCATCGTCGGCGGCCAGATCCCGCTCGGCACCGGTCTCGCCTATGCCTTGAAGTATCAGGGGCTCAAAGGGGCCGCGATGGCATTCATGGGCGACGGCGCCGTGAATCAGGGTGCAGTGCACGAAGCCTACAACCTCGCCGCCCTGTGGGATCTCCCGGTCATCTTTGTGATCGAGAACAATCGCTACTCGATGGGCACCAGTCAGGAGCGTTCCTCCGCCGGCCCGGGCCTCGCCCAGCGCGCCGAAGCCTACGGCATGGAATGGGCCACCTGCGACGGTCATGACGTCTACGCGGTGCGGGCAACGATGGACAAGTTCCTCACCCGCGCCCGGGAGCAATCGAAACCGGCCGTGGTGGAGATCGATACCTATCGCTACCGCGGTCACTCCGTGGCCGATCCGGACAAGACCTATCGCGACAAGGCCGAGATCGAGGAATACCAGCGCACCAAGGATCCGATCACCCTTTTCCAACGCACCCTGGTGGACGAAGGCGTGCTTAACGACGCCCTCATCGAACAGATCGACACCGAGGCGCGCGCCGAGGCCGATGCCGCCGCGGATTTCTCCGAGGCAAGCCCCTACCCGACTGTCGAAGACATCCAGAAAGACGTCTACTGGGAGGTCGACCACGCCGACAAACGCACGTCCGAAGGCCGCCTGTTCTTCGACAACTGACCTGCGCTCCGCACCCCTTCATCCGTTTTCACGCCGAGATCTCCACGATGCCTCTCATCACTTATCGCGAAGCCATCCGCCACGCCCTCGCCGAGGAACTCGAGCGCGATGCCAACGTCGTCGTCATGGGCGAAGAAGTCGCCCAGTTCAACGGTGCCTACAAGGTCACCGAAGGCCTGCTCGCACGCTTCGGCCCGAAACGCATCGTCGACACGCCGATCAGCGAAGCCGGCTTCATTGGCATGGGCATCGGCGCCTCGATGCTCGGCATCCGCCCCGTGATGGAGCTGATGTTCTGGTCGTTCTACTCCGTCGCGTTTGACCAGATCCTCAACAACGCCGCCAACGTCCGCTACATGAGCGGGGGTAAGATCAACTGCCCGATCGTCGTCCGCGGTCCCGCCAATGGCGGCACCAACGTCGGCGCCACCCACTCGCATACGCCGGAGAACGTGCTCGCCAACCATCCGGGCGTGAAGGTGGTCGTCCCGGCCACCGCCGCGGATGCCAAGGGCCTGCTCAAGTCCGCCATCCGCGACAACGATCCGGTCTTCTTCCTCGAGAATACGCTGCTCTACGGCGAAAAGGGCGAGGTTCCGGAGGGCGAACACGTCGTTCCGCTCGGCAAAGCCGACGTGAAGCGCGAAGGCACCGATCTCACCATCGTCACCTACGGACGCTCCGTCCTGCACTCCCTCAAGGCCGCGGAAGTCCTGGAGAAAGAACACGACCTCTCGGTCGAAATCGTCGATCTGCGCTCCATCCGTCCCCTCGATATCGACACCGTGCTGAAGTCGGTCGCGAAGACGCACCGCGTGCTGATCGTCGAGGAACAGAAGCCGTTCGCCAGCGTGGGATCGCAGCTGTCCGACATGATCCAGCGCATGGCCTTCGACGAACTCGACGGTCCGATCCATCGCCTGTCGACGGTCGACGCGCCCGCGATCTACAGCCCGCCGGTCGAAACCGAACAACTGCCGAATCCCCAGCGCGTGCTCAAGGCGGCGTTGGCGGCCGTAAAGTAAGAAGCCGGAAAGACGGGGTTGAACCGACGCCCGCCAGCCACGCCCTCCGTCTCCTTCCTCCTTCATCATTCATAATTCACCCTTTCCTTCTCCCCATGGCCGAAATCATCGAAATGCCCAAACTCAGCGACACCATGACGGTGGGCACGCTGGTCAAATGGCTCAAAAACGAAGGCGACGCCGTTAAGGCCGGCATGATGCTCGCCGAGGTCGAAACCGACAAGGCGACCATGGAGCTGGAGTGCTTCTTCGATGGCACGTTGTTGAAGATCTTCGCTCCGGCCGGCTCGCAGGTCGCCATTGGTGAGGCGCTCTGCGCCGTCGGCAAGCCCGGCGAATCCGTGCCGACGCCGAAGAGCAAGAGTCCGGCCGCCGCTCCGGCCAAAGCCGAAGCCGCGAAAGCTGAACCTGCCCCTGCTCCGGCGGCGCCCGTCGCCGCCCCGGCTCCGGCGGCGGCCTCGGCCCCGGCCGAGCCGGCCCCGGCCACCACGGCCGGGGGGCGCGTCAAGATTTCGCCCCTCGCCCGAAAACTGGCCGCCGAAAAGGGACTCGATCCCGCCCGGATCACCGGCTCCGGTCCCGGAGGTCGGATCGTGCGCGCGGATGTCATCGCCGCGGAGAAGAACGGCTCCGCCAAACCCGGCGCGGCCAAGGCAGCCACCTTCAGCGGCGGTTCACTCGTCAACAAGGGTCCGGTGCAGGAGGATCGTCTCGTCCCCGTCTCCACCATGCGTGGCGTGATCGCCAAACGCATGGTCGAATCGACCACGACGATCCCGTACGTCTATCTCGACATCGAGATCGACGCCGAGCCGTTGCTGGCGCTGCGCCAGCAGCTCAACACCGGTCTCGAAAAGGAAGGCGTTAAGCTCTCCGTCAACGACTTCGTGCTCAAGGCCAGTGCCGAGGCCCTGCGCAAGGTTCCGACCGTGAACTGCTCGTGGGAAGGCACGCACATCCGCCATCACGGCGCCGCGCACGTGGCGTTCGCCGTGGCGCTCGAGGACGGCCTGATCACCCCGGTGATCCGCGACACGCACCTGAAGAGCGTTTTCCAGATCAGCGTCGAAGCCAAGGCCCTCGGCAAGAAGGCCAAGGAGAAGAAACTCGCTCCGGCCGACTACACGGGCGGCACCTTCTGTGTCTCGAATCTCGGCATGATGGGCATCCCCAAATTCACCGCCATCATCAATCCGCCCAACGCCGCCATCCTCGCGGTCGGAACCACCGTGGCCAAGCCCGTGGTGAAGAACGGCCAGATCGTGGCCGGCCAAACGCTGACGATGACCCTGAGCTGCGATCATCGGGTATTCGACGGCGCGGTGGGCGCGCAGTACCTCGGCGCTCTCAAGCAGCTGCTCGAAGCGCCGGCCCTGCTGCTCGTCTGAGCGAGCCGAAGCTCCCGTCCCTCAAGCGCGCCACACCCGGCGCGCTTTTTTTGTATCCACACCGGCCCGACAACGGGCCGCTATTTCCACATCAACAGCAGGCCTGATCGCCGCGCGAAGAGAACCCGGCCCACCACGCGGAAGAATCCCCAGAGTCGCTCGAGCCAGAGCCGGCCGCCCGACGGGTGGCGCAGAAAGTCCCGCCGAAACAGGCCTCCGCTCACCTGGCGAGGCAGCGGCAGATAGAGCGCACGCCGGAAGCCCACCGCCCGGCCGAGACGCCAGACTTTGCCCGGCGGCATCTCCTTCTCGTGCACGCCATACACGGACACCGCTTCACGGGCACCGGGCGTGCGATGATGGCCCGCCCCGGGTTCAAAGGCAAAAACGACACCGCCCGGCTTCAGTGCACGGTAAGCGGTGCGCAGGGCCGCCGCTTCGTCCTCGGCATGGTGGAGCGCATCGTAGAACAACACATAGTCGTAGATCGGCTCGGGCGCGAAGCTCTCGTAATCGGCCGCCACGTAGCTCAGCCGTGGCAACTCCTCCCTCGCCGCGATCTCGCGCGCGGCGGCAATGGCCTCCTCCGCCAGATCGACCCCGGTGACGTCGTGCCCGGCGCGGGCCAGAAACAGCGAGGTCCAACCCGTGCCACATCCGAGGTCGAGTACGCGCCGGGGCGCCGGTTCCATCATCGCCAGCAACGCACCGAGATCCGCGAGGTACTTGCCGCACTCCGCGTCGGAGAACGGCTTGCCGCGCGCATGCGCCCGACCGGCCTCACCGATGGCGCGATAGTAGGCTTTTTCCCCCGCCTTGGGGTCGGGCGCGGTTGAACTCATGCCGGATCAGTACGCGGCGCCTCCACCCGGGTCGCAAGTCCACTTTCAAATCCCATGAGTGGGGCCCATCCCGGTCCCGCTAGACATCGACCACGCAAGGAGGATTGCCCCACCCGGCGACGCCGCCTTCACTCTCCGGTCATGTCCGCTCGCAGCACCGACAAGAAACCGTGGCCGATGCGCTGGGTGATCCTGGCCATCCTGCTTTGCATCATCCCGTACACATGGATCACGCTGCGCTACCGCAAACCCGGTCCGGCCTTTCAGCCCTACGAGGATTCGAAGAATCGCGCCAACGTTGTCCGTCTGCTCGAAGCCGGCTACCAACGCTTCACGGTTGCGGCGCAGCGCAACGCCGACCCTTCCCGGTTCCGGCTCGCCGGCGCCGCCGCCACCCCCTCCTCCGCCCCGGGTGGCCTGCCCGTCATTCTCAGTCAGGTGCTCGTCGAGATCCCCCTGATGCCCGAATCCGTGCTGGGCGTGACGGCGGCAGCCTCCACCCGCGGCGACGCGCCGTATGCGGTGCAGTTCGTCTGCTCGGTGCCGGACAACAAGGAGCAACTCGCCGGCGCTGAACTCTACCTGCGCGAGAACGACCTCGTGCTGATACCGACCTTCGAACGCATTCAGGGAGACCTGCTCGCCCGCAGCCGCGAAAGCATCGTCCAGATCGAGATTCCCGCCGGCACGTTCAAGACCGGCCGCTATCAGGTTCTCCTCGTCGGCTCCCGACAGTCGCAGCGGTGGGAGATCGTCGTCGAGTGAGGATTGGCGGGGAGCGCGTGGCACCAGGAGGGAGCATCGACGCTCCCGGTGCGGGATTGATGCGCGGCAAGGCGTCTGGCCACCCGCAGCCTGCCCGCCTCGGTCATTGACGGATCGATCTCCTTGCCCGAAGACTCCCCCCTGCAACCACGAGACATGAGCAATGGCTCCGCCACGCCGGCGATCCCGGCCACCGCCACGACGATCAAGCCCACCGACCTGCGCGGCATCTTGAAGTACATCCCGCGTTTCCGGGATCAGATCTTCGTGATCGCGCTCGATGGTTCGAGTGTGGCCGACGAGAACTTCCCCAACCTGCTGGTCGATATCGCCGTGTTGCGCAGCCTCACCATCCGCGTGGTGCTGGTTCACGGTATTTCGGTGCAACTGCGCGAGCTCTCCGATCTGCGCAATGTGCCCATCTCGAACGCCGACGGGACCGGTGTCACGGACGCCGCCACCCTCGACCTGGCCGTGCGGGCCTCGTCGCGCGTCTCCCACCTCATTCTCGAGGGCCTGACCCAAAACGGGCTCAAATGCGCCATCACCAACGCGGTTCGCGCCCTGCCGATCGGCGTGCTGAAGGGCGTGGACCAGCAGTTCACCGGCAAGGTGGACCGGGTCGACAAGGGCTTCCTCGAGCACCTGCTCGCCGAGGACATCATCCCGATCATCCAGCCCATCGGCTTCGGTCCCGACGGTCGCACCCTTCGGGTGAATTCCGATCTGCTCGCCGCCGAAATTGCCGAAGCGCTCAACGCCACCAAGATCCTTTATCTCACCGAGCTTCCGGGCCTGCTCCTCAACGGCGAGTTCCGGCGCGAGATCTCAGTCGATGCCCTCCGCCTTCTCCTCAAGGAACATCCGGAACAGATCGCTGACGACGCCCGCTCCAAGGTGACTCACGCCGTCAAGGCGATCGAGACCGGCACCCCGCGCGTGCACATTGTCGATAGCCGGATCTTCGACGGACTGCTCAACGAGATCTTCTCGAACGAGGGTATCGGCACCCTGATTTACGGCAACGACTACCAGCAGATCCGCAAGGCCACGCGCCGGGATGTCCGTTTCATCTACAGCCTCACCCGCAGCGCGGTGAAGCGCGAGGAACTCATCCACCGCACCCAGCAGGCGATCGAGAAAAACATCGAGCAGTTCTTCGTCTTCGAGATCGACGAAAACATCATCGCCTGCGTCACGCTCTATTTTTATCCCGACATCAAGGACCTCGCTGAGATCGGTTCGGTGTACGTCCTGCCTTTTTATCATAACCGGGGCATCGGGAGAAAGATGGTCGAGTTCGCCAGCCTGCGGGCCAAGGAACGCGGTGCGAAACGCGTCGTCGCCCTGTCGACCCAGAGCGCGACCTTCTTCACCAGCGTCTGCGGCTTCGAGGAAACCGACAAATCCATTCTACCGAAGGACCGGCTCAGGCTTTACGAAGAGAGCGGCCGGAATCCCAAAGTGCTCGTGAAGCAGCTGGATTGACGCTGCATGCGTGCGGTCGCACAGCGGGTCAGCGAAGCAAAGGTAACGTCAGAGGGCCGCACCCTTGGCGCGATCGGCCCGGGTTTGCTCGTGCTGGTGGGTATTGCGTCCGGCGATACGCTCGAAGATGCCGCCTGGTTGGCCCGGAAGCTCGTCGAGCTTCGCATTTTTGCCGACACCGAGGACCGGATGAACCGGTCGTTGCTCGACATCGGCGGCGGCCTGCTCGTGGTCAGCCAGTTCACCCTCTTCGCCAGCACACGCAAAGGCACACGGCCGTCCTTCAACGACGCCGCGCCGCCCGCCGCAGCGATCCCTCTCTACGAGCGGTTCCTCCGGGACTGCGAAGCGCGGCTCGGCGCCCCGGTCGCCCGCGGCGAATTCGGCGCCGCCATGCAGGTGTCGCTCGTCAACGACGGCCCGGTCACGATCCTGCTCGATTCGAAGACGCGCGAGTAGCACCGGAGCCACGCTCCGGCAAAGCCACGCGAAAGGGCCCGCGCAGGGTCCGGAGATCCGCCGGCAATCCGCGCTGGGTGACAACGATGGTTCCTTGTTCCGCCAGGGAAAGGTAGGCCGGACGCAACTGCCGCAGCGTCGACCCGAGGCGCCGCGCGAGCATTCCGGGACAAACCGTCGTCCCAGGACGCAGACGGGCCAACGCGTTCAGAATCTCACGCTCCATCCTGCACGCGATTGCGAAACGGCAATTTTTCAACCTGCTTGCCCGCCGTGCGTTGCTTCTACCACCCCGATTACGTCTTCCCGCTGCCCGACACCCATCCCTTCCCGATGGACAAGTTCTGGCGTGCCGAGGCCATGATCCGGGCCGAGGCGGGGCCGGCCGTCACCGTCGAAGAGCCCGAACCCGCACCGTGGGAGGACCTGCGGCGCGTGCATCATCCCGATTACCTGGAACGCATCCGCGCCGGCGCCCTGGATGCGGTTGCCGCGCTCAAGCTTGGACTCCCGGCCGGAGAGAATCTGCTCACCCGCTCCCGGCTGGAGACCGGCGGTACCCTCGCCGCAATGGACGCTGCTCTTACCGATGGCCTGGCCTGCAACCTTGCGGGCGGCACGCATCATGCCTTTGCCGACCGCGGTGAAGGCTACTGTGTACTGAATGACGTAGCGGTGGCAATCCGACGACTGCAGGCTCGCTCGCCACAGTGGCGTATCGCCGTGATCGATACCGACGCACATCAGGGCAACGGCACGCATGCGATCTTCGCCAGCGACGCCCGCGTTTTCACATATTCCATCCACGTCGCCCGCAACTATCCCTCGGTCAAGGTTCCCGGCTGTCTCGACGTCGGTCTGCCGCGATACGTTGCCGGCGAACACTACCTTGAGCAGCTGGAAGCGACACTCGGTCCAGCCCTCGATGACTTTCGGCCCGACTTCATTTTCTGGATCGCCGGCGCCGATCCTCACATCGACGACCGCTTCGGGCAAATGCGCCTGACCGACGCCGACTTTGCCAGCCGGGACGAGCATGTCCTCGGGTTGATTCGCACCCGAGGGCTGCCTGCCGTCGTACTCTACGGCGGCGGCTACAATCGCGACCGAGTGCACACGGCGAGGCTTCACGCCCTCACCGTGCTGCGGGTCGCCGCCTCAGCAGCCTGACAGGGTCAGTGCGTCGCGCCCAGCCAGCCGTCGCCGCAGGGGCCGCCGCCCTGGGGGATGGCGATGTTGGAAACCACCTCGCCGCGTGCGTTGAGGACCGGATGGTAGAACTCGGCGACCCGGTCGGAGGCCTCGTCAATATAGTGGCCGATGAACGTGCGCCGGCTGCGATCGGTCGTGCGATTCGGGCCCGACCCGTGGATCAGGTTGCCACCGAAGAACATGGTGGCGCCACGCGGGACTTCGACTGGCACCGGCTTCGCGTCGCGCGGGAAAGGCTTGATATGGCTGTCGCCGTAGCTGAGCCAGGCCTCAGCCTCGCCGGCCGGACAATGGATGTCGTGGCGGTGCGAGCCCGGCACAACGTAAAGGCAGCCGTTGTCGAGGGTGGCCGCATCGATCGCCGTCCACGCCGCGATGCAGGTGGCCGGCGCCGCGAGGAGGTAAAAGTTGTCCTGATGCATGCCCTGTCCCTTGGCCCCGGGCGGCTTGAAATAGTACATCGTCTGGGCGAGCAGGGCCGGCCGGCCGAGCAGCGCCGCGAGCACCTCCATCACGCGCGGCTGCAGCGCCCACGTCAGGGCCTGGCGGCTGTGACGGTGCGGATGCATCGCACGCACCTGCCGCTTCGTCTTGTCGACCTCCTCATAGCGGCTGTTCCCATCGTAGATCGCCGCCCCGTTCTGCTTGAACTCTTCGAAGAAGACCTCGATGGCGGCGATCTCCTCCGGGGAGAAGAGCCCTTCCACGACGCAATAGCCGTCGTCGCGAAACTGGCGGAGCTGAGAGGGTGAGAGCAGCGGGGTCGGCGAGGAATCGAGGGAGGCAACCATTCGCTTACCCTATCGTTTTTCGTGTCGAGACAGAATGGAGGCGTCGGCCATCTTAATGGAATATCTTGCTACGACACCGCAACAGCAGGAAGCTGCAAACGCTCGCCATGGAGACGAAACGCCCCGTCACGCCCCATCGTCCGGTCGAGACGGTGCTTGGCGGCTTCTTCCCCCGCCAAGGCCGCGCCTACCAGAACTGGCGGCCGCACGGCAGCGGCGACTGGCTCCTACTCTACACGGTTGAGGGCGCGGGCCTGCTCGCTCACGGCCGGGCGTCGGCGACGTTGCTCCCGGGCGAGGCGGCGCTTTACCCGCCCGGCGAGCCGCAGGACTACCGCACCGACCCGGAAACCGGCACGTGGTCTCTGCGCTGGGCGCATTTTCAGCCGCGACCCCACTGGCGTGCGTGGCTGCGCTGGCCCCGGCCGCCGGACGGGCCCGCACGTCTGCGCGTGACGGCGCCGGAGATTCGCAGCGGCCTCGTGCAGGCCCTCGCGCGCCTCGTCTCGCTGGCCCGGCGCGGGTGGGATGGCACCGACGAGCTGCGCCTGAACGCGCTGGAGGAGGCACTGTTGTGGCTGGATCTCTCGGCCCGCGGGCATGAGCGCTGGCGGATGGACGAGCGCGTGCGCCTGGCCATGGACTATCTTGCTGCCCATGTGGACGAACCGTTCGCGCTCGGCCCCCTTGCGGAGCATTGCGGCCTGTCGGTCTCGCGCTTGAGCCATCTCTTCAAAGAGGAGACCGGCATTACGCCGCAACAGTACGGCGAGGAACTCCGCCTGCGGGAGGCGCAGCAGTTGCTGACGCACACCAGTCTGCCGCTGAAGGAAATCGCCTCCGCCGTTGGCTTCGAGGACCCGTACTACTTCTCAAAGCGTTTCCGCCGCTTCACCGGCAAGCCACCTTCGCAGTGGCGCGCCCGGCGGGATTCGAACCCACGACCACCAGCTTAGAAGGCAGGTGCTCTATCCAGCTGAGCTACGGGCGCATTCCACTGACAACCAATGCCTTAGGACTATCACATTGCTTTTTGTTTCACACGTCGTTTCACACATTTTGCGAATTGTGAGTGAAACACGGTGAAACCATGAGCAACGAGACCACCCCGAAGACTTGGCAAAGAACATCGAGCTGGCCGAAGGGCCTGCTCCGTCACACGAAAACGAAACGCTTTTATGCGCGGTTCACTCTCGCCGGCAAGAACCGCTTTGAAGCGCTCGGCACGACAGAGCTCGAAGTTGCCCGGCGCCGCTTCGCTGATCGCAAGGCATCGGTGGAACGGGTGCGCAAGGCGTCCCGCAAGGCCAAGGCGGGCGTCGCTACCATGGCGGAACTGGTCGCCCTCGAGCGCGCCGCAATCGCGCAACTTGCCGAGATCGGACCGAAGTCCAAGGAGATGCGGCTGCAGTCGATTGACTACGTCGAGAAGACATGGCCAGGTTTCGCGTCCCTCCGCCCCGACGAGATCACCGTAACGGCCGTGAACGAGTGGCGGAACCGGGCCCTGACATCCGGGACCGGTTTCCGCCCGCCTGGCGCCAAATCGACCGGCACGGCCGGGCGGTCGGCGTCGTTGTTCAACAAGGGCCTCGCGACGGTCCGCCGCATGCTGGACCGGGCGGTCGAGAACGGCGCCCTTCACGCCAACGTGCTGGCCGGGAAACGCGGTCTGAGGGCGAAGGATCGACCGAAGAAGCCCGACCTGCCCTCGCCGTCCAAGCTGGCCGAGATCTTTGCGGAAATGGAATGCATCGGCGGGCGGGGCATCGAAGCCGCGGACTTCTGCCGAGGGCTTGCCTTCACCGGATGCCGACAGAGGGAAGCGGCCGGCTTGGTTTGGCGCGACGTCGATTTCGTCACCGGCGTCCTGCGGGTACGCGGTACGAAGACAGAGGCAGGTGACCGTGAAGTCCCGCTGATCCCGGCCGCCCGTGAGCTCTTCGAGAAGATCCGACGCAAGCGGGAAGAGCAGGCAGAGGTCGCCGTCGACGGTGTCCCGCACGTCGATCCCTCGAGCCGCGTCTTTCGTGTCCGCGAGGCTTTGAAGAGCCTCACGCGGGCATGCGCGGCCGTTGGCATCCCTCGCCTCACCCACCACGACCTGCGCGATTTCTTCGCCACGCAGGCGATACAGGCCGGCGTCCCGGTCCCGACCGTTGCAGACTGGCTGGGACATGCTGACGAAGGCGTCACCCTCCTTGCCCGTTACAAGGGCATTGCCACGCGAGAGCACAGCGTTTCTCAGGCAGCCAAGGTCAACTTTGGGGGTGCGTCATGAAGGTCCCAACACCCGCAGAGCTGGCAATGTTTGCCCAGGCGATCGGCTGGGCCAAAGTGCTTGGATGCGAGCAACCATCTCCCAGCTTATGGACGAAAAAAGAGATTCACCGGCTTCTCGTTCAATGGATCTTCTGGAATCGATGGATTAACGAGGAAGCAGCCGGATTGGTTGACGCGCAAAAGCGTCTAGATTCGCCAGAAACCTATCATACGGCCGAAGAAGCCAAGACCATCCTTGGCACAAAAAACATCTACACTTTGAGGAAATGGTGCATCGCGGCACTCACTCCTCACTTCGGGCCCGATGGTGCCGAGTCTGCATGGGTATCGTCACGCGCGAGAGACTCCTTTCCGACGTGGTGGATCAACGCCATGGAGGCCGAGCGCGACAGGCTCAAGAAAGTAGGCCCCAGCGCGGGCGGCCGGGCAAAGGCTGTCAAATAATTCAGCAGAAAAAAGGGCGCATAGGTTCGCGTTCAGCACGACATGAACCCGGGGTCAGCAAGCCCTGGGTTCGTTGTTTTTGGCGCTCAGCAGCTGGCCGAATTGCATTCAGCAGGATGAAACCAAATCGGGTCCATAGAATAGGGTACGCAACACAGCGTGCCCTATGGAATCCACCGAAACAAAATCACACACCACGCAACCAACGCTTGAGCCGTTAGCAGTAGATCTGGAAGGCGTCCGCGCTCTCCTTGGCAGTAAACGAATCTCCAGAGTCACCTGTTGGCGCATGGAAAAAGAGGGCCGTTTGAAGCGAGTGCCTGGCCTTCGTCAATGTCTCTACACAGTCGCATCCGTTCGCGCTTTAGTGGCAGGGAAAGGCGCGTCTTGAAGTCCAACCGCCGCGAAAACAATCAGCCCCGCAGCGCTCGCCACAAGGCCACGCGCCTCGCCGCCAAGATCCGCGCATGGCGGGCACAATGGCGCCGCAGTCCATGTGTCGCCCCTCTGCCCTTTCCGAAAGGCGGTGCGGAATGACTCAGCTCGATCTTCACCTACCCCCGAGGCCCACCGACGAGATCCTGCGTGAACGGTTGGCCGAGGCTGTCGAGGCCGCCAACGCATGTACTGATCCAGCCGAACGGGTGACCCTGCAAAATGAGATCACCCGATACCGCCGGCTGCTTGGGCAGGATGGTGCGAAATGACCTCACCTCGATCGACGAAAGACGGCCCATGGTGCTGGCAGAGCAAGGCCGCCCGGCGTCGAATTCGCGAGGCATTCGACGCTACCAACAACGTCGCATCTGCCCTTTCGGTCTATGACGCTCTCTGTGAGATTGCGAGCGACGAGGGCCGCGAGCAGTTCACCACCACGCACGCGTGGATTCAGCGCATTAGCGGCGTCTCTGTGAGCACGATCAAGAAGCATCTCATGGTGCTTTCCGAGGTTGGCCTGATCAGCGTAACCACCCCGCCACTACGGGCGCCGTCAACCTACGTTCTGCTTTCGTTCGCCAGCGATTGCCCATCGTTCGCCAATGGTGAACTAGCGTTAGCCAATTCGTCACAAAGTGGTCCGTTGGCTACATCAGAAGAAAGACAGAAAAAAGAGAGAAGAACTGGAGAAGATTCTATATCTCCCGCCCTTGGCATCTATGCCTTCTATCCGCGGAAGGTCGCCAAGCCGGAGGCACTCAAGGCGATCACCAAGGCCCTCAAGACAGCCACCGCTGAGTACCTGACCGAGCGCACCAAGGCATACGCGGAAGCCGTCAGCCAGTGGCCAGAGGATCAGCGCCGATTCGTGCCGCATCCTGCGACATGGTATAATCGGGGAAGCTACGACGATGACCCAGACACGTGGGTGCGTGAGGACCATGACACCGTCGGATGGAACTCACCCAATCCACGCCGTCCGCTCATGCGGTAAAGCAACGCAGCGGCATCACCACTGCCCGCCAAGGAAGTCTCCTTTTCGCCCTTGGCCCGACAGGGTCCGCGAGAGCGCGCCTCGTCACCATGAGAGAGCTTCGAGTTTATGGTTACTAAAATCCGAAAACGCCGTACCACGGCCCAACTAGCCAACGCCCACCGATTGACGCTTGCCGAGGCTTGCGAGCAATTCGGCGTCGCTCGATCCACGCTCCAACGCCGCCTGATCTCAGCCGGTCACAAGGTTGCTGACGGCCAGACGTACACGATCCTTGAAGTCCATCACGCACTCGCCGGCGCGCTCGCCGCGGCACGGCTCCGGGTCGCGAAGGAAAACGGACGCCGACTCAAGATCGCGAACGACGAGAAGGAAGGTCAGCTCGTGGACCGGGCCTGGGTTGGCGCCCGGCTCCAACGGGCCGCCGGCGAACTAAACGCGTTCCGGTCGAGGTCTGAATCGGAACACCCGATGCGGTTTGCCGCGGCCGCCGGTGACGTCGCGCTCTGCCGGTCAGTCCTTCGCGGAATCTGGTCGGAAATCTTCACGGAGTACCAAGCCCTGGCCAAGCACTTCGAGGAATGAACACGATGAAAAAGAAACGCCCAACGATACGGCAACAGGTGGCACGCCTCCGCGCCGCGAATGATCGAGCAGAGGCTCGACTACGGGCCGAGATCTCAAACCGTCCGACGGTCGCCGCTGTGTGGCGCAAGGCGTTCAGGAAGGCCCGCCGCTGAGCCACGGAGGCACAACAGGCTACGACGATCACGGCCGGCCGGTGCCGTCCGTCGCGTTCGACGACCCGTTTGCCGGCGAGGCGAGCGAGGCCGCCCTCGTCTCCGCCCGCGAGACGGCAGCCGCGTTGATCCGGTTTGCAATCGAGGGCCGGGACCTCGTCAGCGCAGGGCGCCGCGTGTTCGCCCTCGCATGGCTCCTGGGCGAACTGCCTGGCGTCCGCACCCAACGCCAGCTTGCCGAGCGGATTGGAGTGACCCCCGCAGCGGCGTGCAAGTTAATGGCCGAAACTCGTTTTTACCTCGGAAGAATCCGGGGACGATCGAACGAAGGTTAATTCCGGCTGGGAACCTCCGCATTGGTATGAGATCGACGAGCGAAATAAACGACCCTTGGTACCGGCTTACGGAATTCATCGAGGCACGAGGCGTCACGACGGCCGGGCGCATGCGTTTCAACGAGGCGTGCCGTGAGACGCGGGCCGATCACCAGACGAACGCCGGGGCGTTTCGCCGAGCGTTGTTCACGGTGTTGAAGGATCGGTGCAATCTGTCGTCCTTCGCCGAGGTCGCGGAGCGATTCAACTTCACGGAGGACGAGATTCCCGTCGACGACCTACGCGAGGCGCCCGAGATCGTCGGAGAAGTCGAGGCCGCCGGGAAGGAGCTCGCGGAAGCCAACCGGAAGATGAGCGCGGCCATGGCCAAGCGCGAGGCCGCCGAACGCCGCCTCGAGCGGATCGAGGAACTACGGTCGGAACTGCCCCGACTGCGCGAAAGCCTCAAGTACATCGAGACGATGCCGGAACACCTCCAGGCCATGATTGATGGGGCGGAACGCGCGATCCACGATGCTGTGTATTCACTTCCCAAGTACGCCCAGGTGGGCGATTCATGCGCCTTCGTGGTGGCCCGCCAAGCGCAGATCGAGGCCGCCCGGGCAGCGCTCACAGCTCACCCCGCCCGGCTCGAAACCGCAAAGGCCATGGTCGATGGCGTCCAGGCCGAAATCAAACGCCTGCTTGGCAAGGGCGGAAAAAAGAAGGACTGAACCATGAACCGCCACCTTCGCGACCACCTTCTGCACGTTGTGACCGCCCTGCCCGCGGCCGCTGGAACCGCCAGCAGCGATCCGATCGACCTCGGGGCCGCAACGCCCTGGGTAACCACCGAGAGTTTCAACTTCGTCGTCAAGGTCGACGCGCTGCCGGCGCTCGAAGACGACAAGGCGGCGACCCTCACGCTTCAGCATTCCGGCGACGGCGAGGCATGGGAAGCCATTCCCACCCTCGCGCCGCTCATCGTCATCGGTGCCGGCGGTACCGGGTCCGGGGCCCGCGAGGTCATCTTCAAGGTCCCGCCGACGATCAAGCGCTTCGTGCGTCTGGCCCTCGCCGTCGAGTCCGGCGGAGGCGACGTCACCGCCGGCAATGCAACCCTTGAGCCCGTAGGATAGAACCATGACCCAAACCAATCGACCCTCCACCCACTCCGTCTGGGCGAAGCAGTTCGCCAAAACGACCGACTCGCAGCCCGCGCCCGCGCCGGCATCCGCAACGCCGACCGCCGACATCAACACTCAATCCCGACCCTCCACGCATTCGGTGTGGGCACGTCAGTTCGCTCCCAAGGGGAAAATGAACGTGAAGGCGTCCGCCGCGACGTTGGGCAAAGCGGCCCGCGGCTTCGGCATTCGCATGTCAAACGTCCGCGCCTCTGCCGCCGATACTCCCGCGCGAATCCGACGCTTGATGAAAGGAAGCGCGCAGGACAAGGCCGAGGCCCTCGAACTGATCAAGACGCTCCCCGATGATCACCCGGACGGCCTATCGCTGTTGAACGAATGGATCGGCTCCATCGGCGCGGCGGCATAACCGTTTTCTGTACTTGGGTCAGTTGTTGAGCCCGCGCCGGCCCATCTTCGCCGGCGCGGGCAAAATTCTCCATCACATCCTATGTCCTCCAAAACCATCGAAATCCTCGCGGGCGAGCCGCGCGTCATCAAATCGCCGCAAGGCGAATTCACCGTTCACGAGCTCACCTGGCTTCAGCTGCTCGGCTTCGTTGAGAAGCTCGGTTCCGCCGCGGGCGAGTTCGTTTCCCAAACTGAGGCCGGGCTTGTTCTCGATCGCGCGAAACTTGCCGACGTTGTCCGCACATCCGGCGCCCTGATCATCGACCTCGTGAGCAAGGCCGCGAAGCTCAAGCCGGAGGAAATTGAAAAGCTTTCGCCGCGGATGGTTCTCGCGCTGGCAGACGCCGCCCTTGAGGTGAACTGCACGCCTGACCTCTTTGCTGCGGGAAACGCCGTCGCCGCCCGGTTCGCCCAGGTACTGCGTCCCGCGGCGAAATCGGCGGCCTGATCGAGAGCCTCAGGCACCAAGGCCACTCATGGTCGGAGCTTCAAACCTACACGCTCCGCCAGCTCACCTTTTGGGCAGAGCAGGCGGCCGCGCGTTTGAAGCGTGAGGCCACGGCAATGCGGCAACCTCGGAGACGATAAACCATGGCCGGCAAAATTGTTGATCTTGTTTTAAGGACGAAGTCCGATCTGTCGGGTGTCGATCAATTGCGCCGTGCTGTCGTTGGTGTTCAGACGTCGATGAACGGCCTGATTGGCGCCGGCGCAAAGCTGGGTATCGGCTTCTTCACGGTTCAAGGTGCGGCGCGTCTCTTGGTTCGAGAAGTCCGCGACGTCGTCCAGAACATCGATAAGATTCCGGGCGTAAGTCAGGATGCGATCGAGGTGATGGGCGGGATCGAGACGACACTCAACGGGCTTGCGACCAGCGGGAAGAAGTTCCTGGCGGAGGGAATTCTTAATCTGTCGCTGCTCCCGACACTGCTCTTCAAGGGCGAGGAAGCCGCCGTTCGACTTTACGATTCGTGGCAGGACATGGGCCGCGCTGCCGTAGACACGAAGAAAAAGCAGGCGGAACTTACCGCGGAAAACCGACGCGCAGCGGAGGCCATGAAGGCAGCCGAGAAGGCCGCGGCCGATTACGCCGCGGCCCTAAAAACAGTCGGTGAAACGTTCGCAGCCGAGAATCAGGTTGGTGAATCGATTGGTCAGAGAATCAACCGCCTCAACGCGGAGGCCGCCCGGATTGATTCCGAGGCAGACGGCAAGCCGATCACTGAACAGCTCAAGCTCCGTGCTGAAGCATCGCGTCGGCGTACTGAAGCAGCACAGGCCGCGTTACAACTCAACGAGCGGGCCGCTCAGCTTGGGCAGAAACAGGCGGACGCGGAGTTTGCCCGCATTGCATCGACCGAGAAGCTTGTTGCCCTGCGTGCCGAGCTCGCCGCCATCGACGCAGAGACGGCCCTCACTGACATTGCCGACCCGGTCCAGTGGGAGCGGGCGATTACTCTCGAAGAGCGCCGCCTCGAAATCGGCCAACAGATCCTTGCCGTTCAGCGGTCGATTGCCGATGTCGCAGGCGACGAGCTCACCCGCATCAGCGAAGAGCGGACGCAGATCCTGCAGAATCGACTTCTCGACGAGACGACGGCGCGGGCCCGGCTCGCCGAAAACACCGCCGAGTACCGCCGTCAGCTCGAGCGCGTGATTGCCCTCAGGCTTGAGGAGCGCGCGTTGACGGGTGACAGCGACGCAGTTGCCCGCATTGACGCCGAGATCGCAGCCTTGCGGCGCCGGAGCGAGGCTTACGGCCGCATTGATGAACCTGAAAGCAGGATCAGCCTTGCACGCCGGCGCCGTGATGATCGGAACGATCCCTCGCAGTCGTTTCAGGGCATCGGCGAAGGCGTTGAAGGCGGGGCCTTGGACTTTCTCAATCAGCTCGGCACGACGGCCAACAATGTCGCGGCGACGGTGTCAGGTACGCTCAACGCGGCGCTTGCCGGCACGAAGACTTCAATCGAAGGCCTGATCAAAGGGACGACGACTTGGCGTGATGCGCTGCGGAATGTCGGCGTCACGATTGCAACGAGCGTCGTTTCGTCGATCGCCACCATGTTCGCGGAGTGGATTGCCGGCATGCTCTTGCAGGCGACGGTAGGGAAAACGATTCAGGCCGGAGCGGTTGCGGCCGCGATCCCGGTTGCCGCGGCAACGTCTGCGATCTGGGCTGTCCCTGCGACGCTGGCGACAATCGCGAGCTTCGGCGGCGCCGCGGCCCAAGCTCCCATTTCCATCGCGATTGCCAAGGGTACGGTGCTTGCATCATCCGTCGCAGGTTTCGAGGAAGGCGGATTCACCGCACCCGGGCCCGCGAAAAAGCCGGCCGGCGTGGTTCACGCAGGCGAATGGGTCGCGCCGAAATGGATGGTCGAGAGTCCGCTCTTTCAGCCCGCGATCGCGGCCCTCGAAGGCGCACGCATGGGGCGCCCTGGCTTCGCGGCAGGCGGCTTTGTGGACTCAATGCGGGCCGTCTCAGGTCTTTCCGATCAGATCTACGGCAATCTCGCCGCGCGGGGCGCTGCGATCGATTCCGCGCGGGCGGGGCTTGCGAGCGTGCCAGCTCAGGCGTCGGCACGCCGTGACACCGCGGAGGAAGCGGGCCGCCCGCTCAACCTGACGCTCGTTGACAGCCGGCGCGAGGCGAACCGCATCCAGTGGAACTCGTCGACGGAAGATCAGATCGTCGAGATCGTCCGTCGTAACCGCAGCCGCGTGATGACCTGACGGGCCTTTGTGCGGCGTTTGTGCGTATGCCTCGCGTACTCTGACGGATGGTGCCCCTCTTGAGACTCGACGTAACAACCTTGTAATTAGGTTGTTACGAATTGACGCTAACGCGTGGTTCTGGACACTGGAATGTGTATCCATTCCATGCTCATGAAACACACAGTCCAAGTCTCAGCCCGCACAGCCAAGTACATCCGCGCCCTTGCGCGTTCCTTCATCGAAGGCGAAACACACAGTCCACGGGAGCGTTTTGGGGATGTCCCCGACGGGCCGCCCTTCGTCAAGGCCGTCCGAGCCGCCATCCGAGATGGCGATATCGATGACGACGTTATGGTTCGTGACGCGCTTGCAGCCCATCGCGATGCATCCGAAGCCCTGGCCGGGAGGGCGTCATGAAGCGCCCGAAGCACACATTCCGTAGAGGTGACCGCGTTCGCTGGATCGGCAGCCCGTCGGACTGGGATCACGCACACTTCGTCGGCAGGCTCCATTACGTCGAGGCCGCATGGTTTGAAATCGTCTCCTCGACAATTGGCGAGCGAGAGTACGTCCGTGTGCTTGGCGAGAAGATTGGCTTTCCTCGGGGCACGATCCCGAGTCATCTCTTCAGGCTGGTCTACCGGCCGGAGGTTCTCCCTCCTCTGAACGGCAAGTTGCCGAGAAAGTCGGCACGCTGAACCAGTCGCACTCTCACAGCCCCGGCCGAAACGCCGGGGCTTTTTTGTTCACTCGCGCCGGCCTCGAAGGCGGTTGATCAGGGCAACCCCAAGATGGTACGCAACGAGCAGGCCGAAGCAGATGAACAGCCCGGCAAGGCCGATGCGCAGCGGGGTTTCGGTTGGATCGTTCCACCAAGCGACGGCCTGATTCCACACGACCAGGGCGAAAACCCAAGCAACGAGCAGGTAGACGGGAGCTAGAACCAAGCCGATCACGTGCCGAGGCTGGCGGGTTTTGGTCCCGGGTCAAATCGTACGCGCGGCCGAAAAATTCACACCCGATTTCACACATTTCGCCCCGATCCAGTGGAATTGTGTGAAATCGAACAGGCCCCCATGAAATCGCGAGACGTCGATTTCTCCTCTGTAAGCAGCGTTCTGAAATGTTGCGAAACGTATTGAAAAAATCGATACAATGCTTAGAAGGCAGGTGCTCTATCCAGCTGAGCTACGGGCGCAGCTCACGCGCGGAAGCCTTAGGCGTAGCTCATGCCCCGTACAAGGGCAAAGCCGTCGGCCGCCCGTCAGGGAATCCGCAGCCGTTGACCCACGCTCAGACGGTTGGGCGTGCGCAGCACACTGCGATTGGCCTCGAAAATCTCGGTCCATCGGCGCGCGTTGCCGTAATAGCGCAGGCTGAGTGCGCTCAACGAGTCGCCGGGCGCCACGGTGTGAAACCGGGCCTCCTCCCCTGCCAGCGAGAGGGTCGCTGCCGGGGCGGGAACAGCAGCCGGAGCCTGACCGGGACGCGAAGGCGCCGCACGTCCGGGATTGAAGCTGACCACCGGAGCAGGAGGAAGACGCAGCACCGGCACGTTGCCTGGCACCGGATTGACCCCGACCTGCGCGGCGAGTCGGGCATTGTCGCCTCTCAGCACCCGCATGGCCCCGGAGAGCCGGGCGACATCGGCCCGAAGCTGGGCCAATTCCTCTTGGAGGGCGACGTTGGCAGCGGAAAGTTCGGTGACCTGCGCCTGAAACCCGGCGGCAATCTGGTTGGCGGCCGCGAGCCGTGCCACCCAGATGGAATCATCCGGTACGCCGGGCCCGGGAGAGGGAGCCGGTGGGGTGCGAGCCAGCGCCTCATCGCGTTCGCGCGTGCGGTTGGCGAGATCGGCGGTCAACGTCTCCACTTGCGCCCGCAGCGCGGCCGCATCGGCACGGGCGAGTTCGAGTTCGACGTTCGAGGTGGCCGGGGAAACCGACGGTACCGGGGTCTCCGGGGACGTTGCCACCGCGGCAGCCGACGCTTTGGCCGCCTCCACCGCGTCGGTGAGTTCGGCGATGAGTTTGAGCTGTTCGTCGATCGTCTTGCGGGCCGTCACGAGGTCCGTTTGCAAGGTCGCATGGGCCGCCTGAAGGGTCGCAAGGGCAGCGGCGTCCGGCGAAGGCCTGGGCGCTTCGGCGGGGGCTGACACCCCTTGAGCCGGTGCGGCGCGAAGGCTCGCGACCTCCTGCTCGAGCCGCCGAGTCTCGCGGCCCGCCTCGGTCAGCGCGGCCGAGAGTTCACGATTCTCGGTACGCAACTGCACGAGGGAAGCGCGCAAATCCGCCACCGACGTGTCGTCACGGGGCGCCACCGCGGCCGGGCTGGCAGAGGCGCTCGCAGCAACGGCGGCGGCTGCGACCGCCGTCGGTTCGGCCACCGGGGACGGTGTCGCCGGAAGGCTGGTCACGGGTACCACCGGGGCCGAAGCACTGAGCCGGCCGCGCAGATCTACGAGCAGACGATCACTTTGGGCCTTCTGCTCCGGAGTGAGACGGGCAAGGATCAGATCTCGGCTGGCCGGAGGTGCCCCCTGGTCGACCGCCAGTGTCAGCCATGCCAGCGCTTCGGGAAGGTTGATGTCCAAGCCACCGCGACCGGCGGCGAGCATCAGTCCGAGGCTGGTCTGAGCCGCCCCGATTCCTTGCTCCGCAGCGATCCGGTAAAGCCGGGCGGCTTCGGGCTCGTTGCGCGTGACGCCCCGGCCATCCTCGAGCAGCACGGCGAGTTGCAATGCGGCCCGCGGATGATTTTGGGCCGCCGCCTGCCGATACCAGCGCGCGGCCTCAGCTTCGTTGCGTGGGACGCCGCGGCCGAGTTCGTAGATCAGGCCAAGATTGAAGCAGGCAGGCGCATACCCCGACTTGGCCGCCTCCTGGTAGTAGCGGAGGGCCTCATTGTCATCCCGCGGCACGCCCTGCCCCAGCGCATGGGCGTTGCCCAAGGCGTTGAGCGCCTCCGCATCGCCTTGGGCGGCCCGAGTGCGCCAGGTAGCCAGATCCGTTTGCGCGAACGCCGGCATCGGTGCACCCAGCGAAATCCAGGCCAGACCGGCCGCCAGGAAGGAGCCGCGCAACGAGGCACGAACGGAGGACCGCAGGAAAAACGTGGAAGGGAGCACAGGTGACGGAGGGTTACGCGTGTCCCGCTGAGGTAACGCCTCCCGCGGTCCGGTCAATCGCGGATCCGGCACGGCAGCAGGGCGGCATCCTGCATGCCATGGATGATCTTCTTGTCGGGCGGGCAGAAGGTGGCCAGCGCTCCGCTGAGCCGGGCTGTGCCTTCCTGGACAAAATAGTACGGACACAGGCGCAGCCGTCCTTCGCGTTCCACCGCTTCGTCGGTCCCGGTGGAGGCATACAGCCGGTGCCGGGCCCGCATCGGTTTCTTGAACGTCTGGAGGATGTGGGGATTGGCGGGCGCATCCTTCACCGCCAGGTCGAGCCCGGCCTGCCATTCCTCGCGCGAACAATCGCTGCCGAGCACGACGCTGCGCGCTCCCCACGCGCTCTCATGGTAACCGGAGATCTTGAGGATGAGCTCACGCTCTTTCTGCGAAGCGCCGGCGAGTTGGCGCCAGTCAGTGAGAGGACGCCCGCCCACGCGCGGCCCGTCGAGGACGGCTCCAGGCGGCAGCGGCGCCGGATCGACAATCCACGACGGAGGGATGAGCTGCTGCAGCAACTTCAGGGTGCGTCCGCCGAGATGCTCGCGCCAGAAATCCTGCAGCAGGTGATGGTGGAACAGCGCAAGGTTGAGCTTCTCCTCCTGAAAAGGCCGCAGCGGCGGGGCGATCACCACCTCGCCGGCCGCCCACGCTTCGAAGAAGAAATGCGCCGTCGGAATGTTGGTCAAATCGAACAGCTCAAAGAAACGATAGATGATGTCGATTTTCTCCGGGTTGCCCTCCACGTCGAAACAGAGCGAGCTGCCGAGCGGAAAGACATCGTCCGGCTCGAGGCAGAACACGCGCTTGCCCTGCAGTTGCAGCTGCGTCGCGAGCCATTGCATCTCCGGACGGTACGTCGCAGCCTCGTCGCTTACGACCAACGCAATCAGCGGATTGCGCGCATCGGCCCGCAAGGCTGCCAGGGAATCGTAGAACCCGCGGATCATCGCATCGCCCGCGCCGAGCACGCGCGCATCCGTCGCCGGCTGGCCTCCGCCGTAAAGCCGGTTGAGAAACGCTGTCAGTCCGATGCCCCCCGGGACCGAATCCAGCTCGGTCATGACGAACCCCTCCTCGGTCAACAGCAGGTCCGGCCGGAGCACGGTCGGAAACGCGCCGCGGTTCCTTGGATCGCGGGCGTGCGCCACCAAGGCCGGCGGTTTGCCGCGATCGAGGTAGTCGGCCACCCACGGCGCAACGAGCGGCTTGTTGCGCAGCAGATTCTTGCCCGCAGCCGAGCGCAGATAAAGGGTCTCAACGGCCTGATGGAACTCCAGGCAGGCGGCACCGATCGCCTCCAGCTGGGCGTGCTGCTCCCGTGTCAGCGGCCACGCCTCCGGCGACAGTTGCCACGTCTTGGCCTCGAACAGTGGCTGGGCGGCAAAGGCGGCGCGGAGATCGTCCCGGGAAAGATCAGGCATGACGGCAATGACGAATGATTAATGACGAATGTCGAATGCGCGAAGCGGGTCGAACGGATTCACCTCCATCCGATTCGCTGCGCACCGACATCCTCGGTTGCCGATTCTCCGACCTCCCCGGCGTCAACGCAAAGAATCCCAAGTCATTCGTCATTCGCCATCGGTCATTCGTCATCCCGGCGCGCCCGTGGCGCGCCGGTCACTCGTCGTCCATCTGGATTTCCTTGTTCCGGTGCCGCGGGCAGCCGGCCCGGAGCCAGGCGTAGATGAAACGGTCGAGGTCGCCATCGAGCACGCCCTGGGTGTCGCTCGTGCTGACCCCCGTGCGCAGGTCCTTCACCATCTGGTACGGTTGAAGGACGTAACTGCGGATCTGGGCGCCGAAGCCGATTTCGCCCTTCTCGCCGTAGAACTTGTCCATCTCGGCGCGCTGTTCGTCCTGCTTCTTCTCGTACAGACGGGCCTTCAGCACGTTGAGCGCGGCGGCCTTGTTCTTGATCTGGGAACGTTCGTTTTGGCAGACGACAACGATGCCGGTCGGAAGGTGCGTGATGCGCACGGCGGAGTCAGTGGTGTTGACGCCCTGGCCCCCCTTGCCGGAGGAACGGTACACATCGATGCGCAGTTCGCCTTCGGGCACCTCGATTTTGATTTCGTCCGTGATCTCCGCGATCACGTCCACCGCGCAAAACGAGGTGTGGCGCCGGGCGTTCGAATCGAAGGGGCTGATGCGCACGAGGCGGTGCACGCCGCGTTCGGCCTTGCAGTACCCGTAGGCGTTTTCGCCCTTGATGAGCAGGGTGGCCTTGCTGATCCCGGCGGTGTCGCCCGGCTGCACGTCCATCAACTCGAGCTTGAAGTCGCGACGCTCGGCCCAGCGCGAGTACATGCGGAAGAGCATGTCGGCCCAATCGTTGGACTCCGTGCCGCCGGCTCCGGCCTGGATGGAGAGGATGGCGTTGTTGCGGTCGAACTGGCCAGTGAGGAAGGCGTCGATCTCGATCTGCTCCAACTCGGACACCATCGCGGAGACCTGGGACTCCAGTTCACGCGAATATTCCTCCTTCTCGGATTCGGAGCCTGCCTCGATCAACTCGAGCATGACGTCGACATCCCCCAGCCGTTTCTGGAAGTCGACAATCGGACCGATCGTCTTCTTCAGACCATTCAGCTTGCCGATGTGCTTCTGGGCGCGCTCGTTGTTATCCCAGAACTCAGGGGCGCCCATCTGCGCCTCCATGGCCTCGATCTCGCGCTGCTTTTGTTCGACGTCAAAGAAACCTCCACAGGTGTCCGGCGCGCTTCTTGATGTGCTCGATGTGAGAAAAGGTCTCGGGGGCGATCATGATGAACCCCCATGGCCGCAAAGAGCTCAGGGTGGCGCAAGGGAAATCTCCCCGACGAGCTGACGGGGTTCACCGAGAAAGACCACGCGGCAGCGGTCGTACTGGTACCAGGTGCGTTCGGTTAGCTCAGAGGTCAGGCGCAATGCCATGGCATCGAGAGGTCGGCGGCTTCGGCCGTTGAAAATCATCAACTCAGTCCGGCCCGTCGTGGACGGCACCCGCACCGCCACCAAGGCGTTGACGGCGTTGCGCGCGTAGGGCCGCAGTAGCAGCTCGATGCTGACCAAGGCATGCGCGGTCTGGGCCGGCCGGGCTGGGACCCGTGCCTCGACGGGCAAGGCCTCCACCGGCGCCGCGGGAGCATGCAAGGTCCAGGGCTCAAGCGGTCCGCGCAGGCCGCGGCCAAAACCCTCATCGACGTATTCAAATTTTCCTGACTCCACCTGGTCGACCGGCTCCTGGAGGGGCGTGGACACGGCGGCCGTCTCCCCCGATGCCGGCGAAGGGGCCGTATCCGGTCCGGGCCGAAACTGGAACCAGGCCTCGCTGCCGAGCCACACAGCGCAGACCGCAGCGGCCGTCTGCATGATGCCGGCGGCAACGCCGAGCCCGGCCAGCGGACGCACGCGGGGCCCGGGAATCGCCTCCGCTCCAAGCGCGGCGCGCTGCGCCTCGAGCTCGCGCTGCTCCGTCGTCAGCTTGGCCAGGGAACGACGGTCCGGATCGCAACGCTCCGCTTCGCACCGGCAGCGCCCCACCCCATCGCAAAGCCGCCAAGGGTCTCCGGCCACTCCGGTGCGGGGCAGCAACCGCGTCAGCGCCCACGGCATGGTGAGACGGGTGAGCGCGACCAAGAACGCGGCGAACAAGGCCAAGCCCGGACGTCCGGCCAGAATGCCTCCGACACCCAGGAGGACAGCAATCACGGTACCGACCGCGGGCCACGGGGCACCCGCGAGCCATACCGCGCGGAGGAGCCATCCGACCCGACGCCAGAACAGCGCCGTTTGCACCTCGGAGAGCCGGCGATCCAGACTCGCCAGACGCTCCCGGCGGACCTGCGCCGCCGTGATGTAGCCGAAGCGCGTCGCCCGTTCACCGGTGTAGGCAAGGATGATGTCCGCCCAAGGCGGGCCGGCCCGGTCGTTGAGCAAATGCGCGAGCGCGGGATCGCGGTTGTCGACGTAGGCACCGCGGAGTTTCTCGAGCCGACTGGCAAGTGCATGGTCGGACTCCAAGGCAAGGCCAAGCACCCGCAGATGCGCGTCCTCGTCGGTCGCTTCGATCCAGCCCGCATCGATCGCCCGGCGCAGGGCCTCGCCGCCCAACGTGGCCAGATCATACAGTTCGGCCCCAGCCTGCGCATCGACGGTGGCCAGACGTTCCAGAAAACCCGGTTCAAGCAGGGCGCGGAACAGCGCAATCACGTCGCCCGGATTGCCCGACTCCAGCAGACTGGTCAGGCCTTCGGCGTCCATTTTCCGCCCGCGAACCACGAGGCCGACCTTGAGTCCGTGACGTTTGCCGAGCGCCAGCCAGCTCACCGCCGCCGTTACGGTACGCCGGGCCGCCGGCGGGACCCCCGCCCACGCGGGGAGTTCGAGCCAGGACTTGAAGGTCGCGAGGCAGGCCGCGTCGGCCTGATGCTCCGGATTCAGGTTTAAGAAGCCCGCAAAGGTACCGGCCTCGTCCGGAGCGAACAGATTGAGCTCCCCGTCCTCCCACGCCTCTTCCTGAACGAAATGCTCCACGGCCGAAGCCACCGTGTAGCCCCGGTCCTTCCAGACAAACAAGCGGGCCCGTGCCGGCAACTCGTAGTGGACGCGCACCGTTTCCCGCGCGAGCCAACGCCGTACATCCGCGTCGGACCAGCGGGCTTCGCGAACCGAAGTGAGCAGGCCCTGCAGCAAGGTTTTGACCAGCGGATCCTGCGGCCCCATCGCCTCGACCGCGCCGGCCCGCATGCCCGGCGGATCACGTTCGAGCAGCAGTGCACCCGCGGCCGCGCGCAACGCGGCCGGATCCTTCGCCACCTCGGGCTTCAACAGGGCCACGACATGCTTGCCGAGGATGAACTGCTGAAGGATGCGGCCTACCGACCACCAATCCCAGGCGCAGAGCCCAGTGCCCGGAGGATGGCTTTCGCGCCCGGCCGCTTCGGGAGGTGCGTACAACAGGTCGGGCGCGCCGGGTTGCACGGTGGACTGGGTATAGAGCGTCGCCTCATGCAGGCCGCCCACGACAATCCGCAACGTCTCGACCGAGGAATCCACGTAGATGGTTTCCGGAGACAGGCTGAGGTGGACGACACCTTGGGCGTGAATGGCCCGCAAGACTTCGCCGAGCTGGCGCACGAGGGCTTCAACGCCCTCAAACCCCGCCTGATGGCAGGCAAACCACTCCGCCAAGGTCGAACCGGGGGGCCGGCGGAAGACCTCATAGCGCCACCCCTCCTCCTCGACCGCTTCCACACAGCCGACGATGGCTGTCTCCTCCAGCGACGAGAGCCGTTGCCATGCGCCGCGCCGCCACTCGGTGAGCTCGGTGATCGGACGGGCGAGAATCCACACCGCCTCCATCACATCCATTTTCGTGGCCTCGAAGCAGTGACCTCCGCTGCCCGCGAGCAAGGCACCGACCTTGTAGCCATGCCAGCGCGATCCCGTAACCAACTTGCATTCGTCAGCAGGAGTCGGTTGCGGTAGATCGGAGGCGGACGCCGAGGCGTCCGTCCCAGGTGGGAACGCAGTCATGGGTATCGGCGGGACAGGCTGATGCCTCCCCTTCGACCCGACCGGCGGGCAACTTTAGGTCGCCGCCAAGGCTCCGTTGATCACCCCAGGGCCTCGTTCACCTAAACCACTTCTTCAACAGTGACTTCCGTACGGTGCCCGTCGAGCGTCAGGGCGTACTTTCGCAGTGGGTTCGTCGCTCCGGAACGGGGCTCAGTGGCAGGGCTCGCCGGCCTCTCCGGCCGAGCTGGGGCGGCTGGTGCCGTTGGGGCGGCCTGGGCGGCGTGCAGGGCGGCAAATTCCCGCGGAAACATGGCGTGCAGGACGCAGGCTTCGTCGTCCGTGGGCAGTCCGGCCACCCGAAGCTCGTCCCGGAGCTTTGCCATGCGCGGCGCAAGCACGTCCGCCGGCCGTCCCGCCATGGGTTTTTGGCCGCTCTTGGCCTGCGCCAGCGCCAAAACCTCCGGATCGATCGGCCCGGGCGTGCGGCCGTACTTGCCCAAGGCGATGTCGATCGCCGCCTGCGACAGGTTCTTCCATCGCCCAAACTTCACGTTGAGCATGGCCTGGGTACCGACGATTTGGGAGGTCGGCGTTACCAGCGGAATCCATCCGAGGGCCTCGCGCACGACCGGAACCTCCGCCATGACCGCGTCGAACTTGTCGCTCATGCCCTGTTCCCTGAGCTGCGTGCGGAAATTCGAGAGCATGCCCCCGGGTACCTGATAAGCGAGCGTGTCGGCATCGACACGCTCGTTATCGGTTGAGGTGAACTTGCCGAGATCCCGATAAACGTCGGTGAAGTACCGGCGCAACGTGAGCAGGATGTCCCGGTCGTAGGTGGGCTGACGCGGATGGCCTTCGAGGAGGGCAAGCATGCGGAGCGTATCCGGTTGGGACGTACCATTCGCGAAGGGCACGATGGAGGTCTCGATTGCGTCGGCTCCCGCGTCGATCGCTGCGAGATAGGTGGCAGCGGCAAAGCCCGCCGTGTCGTGGGTGTGGACGACGACCGGAAGTCCGGTGACCTGCTTCAGCCGGGTCACCAGTTCGGCAGCAATCCGAGGCACCAGGACTCCAGACATGTCCTTGATCCCGATCGAGTCACACCCCAGGCGCTGGAACTCCCGGCCCAGTTGCACGAACGACTCGAGCGTGTGGACCGGACTGGTCGTGTAGCAGATCTCGCCACGCGCATGTTTTCCAGCCGCCTTGGTCGCTCGGATCGCGGTGGTGAGATTCCGCACATCGTTCAGCGCATCGAAGATGCGTAGGACGTCACAACCGGCGCGCGCCGTGCAGTGCACAAAGGCCTCCACCACATCATCCGGAAAGCTCGTGTACTGGACGATGTTCTGGCCCCGCAACAGCATGATGTGCGGCGTGCGCGGTGCGGCCTGCTTCAGCGTACGCAGTCGGTCGAAGGGATTCTCGCCGAGGAACCGCAGGCAGGCGTCGATCGTCGCCCCGCCCCACGTTTCCAGCCCACCAAAGCCGAGACGGTCCAGCAGGGCGGCCGCCGGCAGCATTTGCGCGGTGGTCATCCGCGTGGCCGCCAGGGATTGGTGTCCGTCCCGCAGGACGGTGTTGTTGAAGACAACCGGGGTGGCCATGGGAGGGATGGGGACGCCGATCGGGATGATCGCCGCCACGGCTCCGATGACATCAGGCGTCCGCCGGCGGGTCAACCGCCGCGACTAGGCAGCTGCCAACAAAAAGGCCGCCTCATGCGAGGCGGCCGGCGTGCGAATAACTGCGATGTGGGAACGCTTATTTGAACGTGTTCGCGAACCACTTCTGAATCGGTTCGCCGATGACCGGGATGGGTTTCTCCTGTCCCTGAACCGCGGTGATGATGCCGAAGATCCACGCGCCGAGACCCGCCACGGATAGGCTGATCCAAATCAGCATCATCAGCAACGGCCCGACCACCGGAATGAAGGCCAGTATGAAACCGACCACGGTCAGGGAGACACCCAAGACAAGCCCGGCGATGATCACGCCGAGGGTCTGACGCAGATGGAAGGCGCCGAGCCGGGTCGGTTTGCTGGAGTGCAGTACGATGGCGACGACAAACCCGATCAAGGTCAGGTAACTGAGGATGGCAACCGTGCGGTCTTCGGCCGCCGGTGATGAGGGGACAGAGGAGGATTCAGTGGACATAGAGACGGGAGATGAAGCGGGAGAACCGCCGAGAGCTCAACGGCAGGGATCGCCCGGTTCAACGTTATTGTCTGGCGGGAGGGCAACGGATGACTCGGGAAGGGGCGCCCGCTTGTCGCCGAGTCGATGCAGAAGCCTGCCTGAGACGGTTCGCGGCGCCAAAGCAGCCGGAAACGCCGCTCCCCGAATGCCAGCCAGAGACGAGAGTTTCGCCGCCGTTCTTTTAGCCCCGGAGCGTCCCGGCCGCCTGCTCGGAGAGGAACGAGGCGTACGTTTGCTCAACCCCTGCGCGCAGCCCGATCCTGGCACGCCAGCCGAGGGCGGACAGGCGGGACACATCCATCAGTTTCCGCGGCGTACCATCGGGTTTACTCGCATCCCAGACAATCCGCCCACGAAAGCCGGTCACGCTCGCGACCGTCTCGGTCAACTCCCGGATGGTCACGTCCGTGCCGGTGCCCACGTTGATCCAGTCGGGGGGCGCATCCTGTCGGAGCAGAAAGGCGCAGGCGTCCGCCAAGTCGTCGACGTGGAGAAACTCGCGCCGCGGAGCACCGGTGCCCCAAGCCGTGACCTCGGACAAACCCGCCTGCGCCGCTTCATGGAACCGCCGCAACAAGGCCGGCAGCACATGCGAATTCTGCGGATGGTAGTTATCCCGCGGACCGTAGAGGTTCGTCGGCATGGCCGAATGAAAGAGCACGCCGTATTGTTGACGGTAGTACTGGCAGAGCTTCAGTCCCGCGATCTTCGCGATCGCGTAGGCCTCGTTCGTCGGCTCCAGCGCACCGGTCAGCAGGCACGCTTCGGGCATGGGCTGGGGCGCATGCTTCGGATAGATGCAGGAGCTGCCGAGAAACAGCAGACGCTTAACGCCCGCCCGATAGGCGCCGTGAATCGTATGGGTGGCAATCGCCAGATTGTCGTACAGGAACTCGCCCGGATAGGTCGCATTGGCATGGATCCCGCCCACCTTGGCGGCGGCGATGATCGCGACCTCGGGCCGTTCCGCGGCATAAAAGGCGTCAACCGCCGCTTGGGAAGCGAGATCCAGCTCCCGGCGGGTGCGGAGCACGAGACGCACGCCCGGCTCACGCTCGAAGCGACGCACGAGGGCGGCGCCCACCATGCCCTGATGGCCGGCAATGTAGAGCTTCATGATGATGGGGATCGAAGGATTAAACCCAGCGGAGGTTAGCCCGGGCCGCGATCACGGAGGCGGCAAGGCCGAGATCTGCGCCTCGCGCTTGGCCAGTTCCAGGTCGGCCTCCACCATGATCTTCACGAGTTCCTTGAAGCGCACCTTGGGCTCCCAACCGAGCTGACGCTTCGCCTTGGCCGGATTGCCGATGAGCAGATCGACCTCCGCCGGGCGCTCGTAACGGGCGTCGTATTTGACGTAACGCCGCCAGTCCAGGTCGAGGCGGCCGAAGGTCTCCTCGATGAACTCCTTAACCGTGTGCGTCTCGTTCGTCGCCACCACATAGTCGTCGGGTTTTTCCTGCTGGAGCATGACCCACATCATCTCCACATACTCCTTCGCATAGCCCCAATCGCGCCGCGCATCGAGGTTTCCCATGTAGAGGGACTCCTGCAGCCCGAGTTTGATGCGCGTGGCCGCTCGCGTGATCTTCCGGGTCACGAACGTTTCGCCGCGGCGCGGGCTCTCGTGATTGAAGAGGATGCCGCTCGACGCATGCAGGTTGTAACTCTCTCGATAGTTCACCGTGAGCCAGTGCGCGTACATCTTCGCGCAGCCATAAGGGGACCGGGGCCAGAATGGTGTGGTCTCGACCTGCGGCACTTCCTGGACCTTGCCGAACATCTCGGACGAAGACGCCTGGTAATAGCGGCACTTCTTCACCAGACCGGCCTCGCGGATCGCCTCGAGGATGCGGACGGAGCCCAGACCCACGACATCGCCGGTGTACTCCGGGATATCAAAGGAAACCCGGACATGGGATTGGGCGCCAAGATTGTAGATTTCGTCCGGCTGCAGCTCATACAGCAACTTCACCATCTGGACCGAGTCCGCCAGATCACCGTAATGGAGGAACAGCTTCACGCCATTGACATGCGGATCGCGGTAGAGGTGGTCGATCCGGCTCGTATTGAACGTGGAGGCGCGGCGGATCACACCGTGGACCTCATAGCCCTTGGCGAGAAGAAACTCGGCCAGATACGAACCATCCTGCCCGGTGATGCCGGTGATAAGCGCCTTTTTCATGCAAAGCTCGGACCTTACGGATCACGGGCAAGCGCGCGCAAGCTCGCACATTGACGAACATACGGGCCACTTGCTTCGCCCGGTCCACACCCTACCCTGCCGGAATGCAGGTCATTTTGATCGCGGCCCAATCCGTCGATGGATTCATCACCCATCACGACCGTCCGGGTAGTGCCTTTACCTCTCCCGAGGACAAGACCTACTTCCGTGCGGTGCTGGCCGGTTTCAACGCTGGCATCGTCGGGGCCGGTACCTATCGGGCGGAGCGCGACGTCTTCCTCACCCCGCGCAATCGCAGTCGGTTGCAGGTCGTCATGTCCCGAAATCCGGATGCTTTCGCCCGCGATGCCCGGCCCGGCGAACTCGAGTTCACCGGCGAAAGCCCGAAGGAACTGGTCGCACGCCTCGGCACGCTCGGTGTACGCCGCGCCGCGCTCCTGGGGGGCGCACAGATGCACGGCCTTTTCCTCGCGGCCAGCTTGGTGGACGAACTCTGGCTCACCTTGGAACCGCGCCTCTTTGGCGCCGGGACACCGCTGATCGCCGGTGCCGCCGATCACGCCCTGAAGCTGCTGGGACACGAGCACCTCGGCGGTGACACGCTGCTGGTCAAATACGCGATGCGCCGATGAACCTCCGCCGTCTGCATTGGGCGCTTCACTTCCTCGTCTGGACCGCCGGCACGATCGCCGTCGGCGCCGCGTTGGGTACGGTGATTTTTCCCTTGGTGGGATGGCTGGCCGGCCTCGAGCACACCCCGGGCAATCTCGCCCTAACCGGAGCGCGCACCTTGGGGTTCTATTTCATGATCTGGGCACCGGGCCTCGCCTTGGTACTCACGGTCAAGAACGAGTACGAGCGACGCAGCCAACGGGACCCGGACAACCACGGCGGGTGAACGACCGGCGTCGGGAGCCGACACGAGCCCGTAAGCCGTTCGCCGCCGACCTGAAGTCAGATGTCGAAATCGCCCCGACCGCTGGGCTCGTGCAGTCCGCACTCGCGCTTCAGGCCGCCGAAACGCGTATCCTGTTCGTTCATACCAGGCTCAAGCTTGGTCGTGCTGTGCCAATCGCCCACGGACACGTAGCCCTGCTCCCAAAGCGGATGATACGGCAGGTCGTACTGCGTCAGGTACCGATGCACGGTGCGGTTGTCCCAGTCGATAATCGGATGAATCTTGGTGATCTTGTTCTGCCGCTGCACCACCGGCAGGGCCTCGCGGGTGTTGGACTGCGAACGGCGCAGGCCGGCGAGCCACGCCGTCGCAGCGAGCTCACGCACCGCACGGTCCATCGGCTCCACCTTGTTAGTGAAATTGTAGCGCTTCAGCCCGTCCAAACCCTGCTCCCACAGCTTGCCGTGCAGTGCCTCCTGTTGGGCCGCCGTCGTCGCCGGAACATAGGTCTTGAGGTTGAGCTTCAAGCGACGCGTCAACTCGTCGGCAAAGCGGTAGGTTTCGGGGAACAGATAACCGGTATCGATGAAAATGACTGGAATCGTCGGCGCAATCTGCGTCACCAAATGAAGCATCACCGCCGACTGAATGCCAAAGCTGGTCGTCATCACCAGCCGGTCACCAAAGGTCTCAACCGCCCAGCGCACCCGCTCCCCGGCCGATGCCTTCTCCAAATCAACTGACGGGGCAGGCGGCGTTGCGGCAGACGGAGCATTCATGCGGACGTAACCCTTACTTAGTTTATGTCCTAAGTAAAGTTATATGGCATCACTCGCCGTAGCAATCTCGTCAACCTGTTGATGATCAAATCACTCCGGAGCCGAAGGGCGAACCCGCGTTCTGCCTTCGGGCCTAGAGAGCTTTCAGCAACCGCTCCAATTCAACCTTCTTGGCTTTTTGCTCGGCCAGCTGTCGGCGAGCTCCTTCGAGGACGGCGGCCGGGGCTTTGCTGACGAAGGATTCATTGGCGAGCCGGGCCTCGGTGCCAGCGATGTGCTTGTCCAAGGCCGCGAGCTCTTTGGCCAGGCGTTGCTTCTCGGCTGCCGTGTCGACGGTCGACGCGAGATCGAGATAGAACGTGCCGAGCGGCGTGACCGCCGCAGGAGCGCCTTCGACTTTTTCCCGACGAGCGAGCGTGGCGGCACCCACCATACGGGCGAGTTTGCTCTGGTTGGCCTCGATGAGGGCCCAGTCGGCATCGTCCGCGAGGATGAAGAACGTCGCATCGCGACGGCTGCCGAGGTTGTACTCGGCCTTCAGCGCGCGGGCTTTCGACACGGTATCCTTGATGCGCGCGACGGCGGCTGAAGCCGCCTGATCGATCCGAAGACCTGCGGCCTGACCAGCGCTGGCCAGCGCCGACGAATCCTGCACCGGAGTATCCTGGATGAACGCCCCGCCGCGGCTGTACCCGAGCAGGTTCCAGAGCTCCTCGGTGATGAACGGGATGAACGGATGGAGCAGTTGCAGCGTCTGGCGCAGGACGAGGTCCTGCAGCGCGAGGCAGTTGAGCTTCGTGTCGTCGGACTGCAGCTTGGCCTTCGACACCTCGACGTACCAGTCACAGAAATCGTTCCAGAAGAAACCGTACAACGCCTGCACGGCGGCGCTGAACTCGAACGCCGCGAAGCAGCGATCGACTTCGCGGGTGGTCGCAAACAGCCGGTCGAGGATGGCGTGATCGTCGGCATCGAACTTCGCCGGCTCGAGCCGTTGCAGAATCGCCTCCAGGCTGGAGTTGTCCCCAGCCGGGCCGCTCATTTGACGGAAGCGGCAGGCGTTCCAGAGCTTGTTGCAGAAATTCTTGCCGCTCTCGATCCGGTCTTCCTGGAAGCGGATGTCCTGCCCTTGAGGCGCGATTGAGATGATGCCGAAGCGCAGGCCGTCGGCGCCGTACTTCTCAATCAGGTCGAGCGGGTCGGGCGAGTTGCCGAGCGATTTCGACATCTTGCGTCCCTGCGCGTCGCGGATGATGCCGGTGAAGTAGACATCCTTGAAAGGTATGCGCTGCTCAAGCGGCGCACCGGGGCGGACAAACTCCAATCCGGCCATGATCATGCGCGCGACCCAGAAAAAGATGATGTCTGGTCCGGTCACGAGCGTCGACGTAGGATAGAAATAGTCGAAGCCGGCCTTCCGCTCCGCCGAGGCGTCGGGCCATCCCATGGTCGCAAAGGGCCAAAGCCATGAGGATGCCCAGGTGTCGAGCACGTCATCCTCCTGCACCCAGTTCTCCGGATCCGCCGGTCCCTCGAGGGAAACATGCACCTTGGACGGATCGGTCAGGTCCTTCTCGGTGAGACTCTCCTTGTCGAGGCCCTTCCGGTACCAAACCGGGATGCGATGCCCCCACCACAGTTGGCGGCTGATGCACCAATCCTGAATGTTCTCGAGCCAGTGAAGGTACACCTTCGACCAGCGCTCGGGATGAAACTTGATGTGGCCGTCGCGCACGGCGGTCTTGGCCTCCTCGATGCGCGGATAACGCAGCCACCACTGCCACGTCAGGCGCGGTTCGATCGGCACGTCGGCGCGTTCGGAGTAGCCGACGTTGTTGGCATAGGCTTCCTCGCCCACCAGCGCTCCGCTTGCCTTGAGCAGTTCGGCCGCCTTCTTGCGTCCGGCGAAACGCTCCATGCCGGCAAGCTCGGGGCCGGCGAGGGCATTGAGTGTCCCATCCGCGTTGAGCACGTCGATCGGCTCGAGGCGGTGACGTTGCCCCACCTCGAAGTCGACCTTGTCATGCGCCGGCGTGATCTTGAGGGCTCCGGACCCAAATTCCTTGTCGACCGCTGCGTCGGCGATGATCGGGATGTTCGCCACCGGTCCGAGCGGACGCCGGACGGTCTTGCCGATCAACCCGGTGTAGCGCGGATCCTCCGGATGCACCGCGATGGCGACGTCGCCCGGGATGGTTTCGGGACGGGTGGTCTTGACCGTGATGAACTCGCCCGGCCGGTCGGTCAGTTCGTACCGCACCTGGTACAGCGTCCCGTTCGCCGGTTTCATGATGACCTCCTCGTCGGACAGGGCCGTGAGCGACACCGGGCACCAATTCACCATCCGCTTGCCGCGATAGATATGTCCGCGGCGGAAAAGCTCCACAAAGACGTGCAGCACGCATCGCGAATACTCCGGATCCATCGTGAACTGGGTGCGATCCCAGTCGCACGACGCGCCGAGACGACGCAGCTGCTCGAGGATGATGCCGCCTTTTTCGTGACGCCATTCCCAGACCTTCTCGACGAACTTTTCCCGACCGAAATCATGCCGCGTCTTCTTCTGTTTGCGCAGCTCGCGCTCCACCACGGTCTGGGTGGCGATGCCGGCGTGGTCGGTGCCGGGGATCCACAGAGCGGACTTGCCCTCCAACCGCGCCCGGCGGATCAGAATGTCCTGGAGCGTGTTGTTGAGCACGTGTCCCATCGTCAGCACGCCCGTCACGTTCGGAGGCGGGATGACGATGCTATAGGGCGGACGTTGCGGATCGACCCGTCCGGCGAAGGCGCCGGCCTGCTGCCAGGCGGCGTACCATTTTTTCTCAACGTCGCGCGGTTCGTAGCTCTTGGAGATTTCGGCCATGGTGGATCGAGGAAACCCCCGACCCAACCAACCCGGACCGCCGCTGGCAAGTGGCGAGTACGGCGAGCGGCCTCCGGCGGTGGTTGGCGCATTTCCCGCTTTGCGGCCCGGCAGGATTCCCCTTGTAGTGCCCTTTCACCATGATCGGCCGCATCCAGAAACACGCCCGTGAACGCCTGTTGTTCGTCGGCGAGACGCCCGTCGCGAAACGCCTCGCCGCCTGCAAGGCCTTTCTCCGGCTGGAGAGCGCCATGATCCGCATGCGGCACGACGCCGGCGAATCGGGGCTGGCCGTGGCGCGGGCCCGGGCGGCGATGATCGACGTGATGCTGGCGCATCTGTTCGACTACGCGACGGCCAGCTATGCCCGACAGCACGGCGAGCTCCCCACCCCGGTGGCGCTGGTGGCGCTTGGCGGCTTTGGCCGCGGCGAACTCAGCCCGCTCAGCGACATCGACCTGATGTTCCTGTTTCCCTCGAAGGCAAAGCCGTCAGCGGTGAAGCCGCTGCAGGAACATCTGACCAACGAGATCCTGTACATCCTGTGGGACTGCGGCCTGAAGGTCGGCCATTCCACCCGGACGGTCGACGACGTGTTCGTGCAGGCGCGTGAGGACATCCAGACCAAGACCGCCCTGCTTGAATCACGCCTGATCGCCGGCTCGTCGCTGCTCTACGACACCTTCGCCCAGGCTTACCGGACGTTCTACACCACCGAGAATCCGCGCGCCTACATTGCCGCCCGGCTTGACGACCAGGTCGCCCGCCGCGCCAAATTCGGCAACACTGTCTTCCTGCAGGAGCCTGACATCAAGAACGGCGTGGGCGGTCTGCGCGATTACCAGAACACGGCCTGGATGGCCCGGGTGAAGCTCGACATCACCAGCCTCAACGAACTGGTCGGCCTGAAGTACCTGCGGCCGAACGAGCTCAAGGCCTTCAACCGTTCGTACGATTTCCTGCAAAAGGTGCGCAACGAGCTCCATTTCTCGAGCAAGCGGCCCACCGACCTGCTCAATCTCGAGTCGCAGCCGCGCATCGCCCTCGGGCTCGGCTACACCGAGCCGAAGCTGCTCGCCCGCGTGGAGCTGTTCATGCGGGACTATTACCGCGCCGCCCAGACGATCTACCGCATCTCCCGCCTGGTGGAGAACCGGCTCGCCCTCACGCTCAGTCAGACGTCCGACGAGAAGATTTCCTTCCGCGAGGCCATCCGTGCCCGGCGCCATGAGCGCACGAAGCGCCTCGATGGCTTCGTCCTGCGCGGCCGCGAGCTGACGGCCGAATCCGCCAACGTATTCCGCGATGACCCGGTCCGCCTGATCCGCGTCTTCCGCCACTGCCAGCAACTGGGCGCCAATCCGGATTTCGCGCTGCAGACGCTGATCCGCGAGTCGGTTCCTCTCATCACCCGGCGCGTCACCGAATCCACTGACGCAAACACCAGCTTCCGTGCAATCCTCGAGGAAGCCGGCGGCGTGCATGCCTCGCTCCAGCTCATGCACGAACTCGGCGTGCTCGGCCGCTTCATCCCTGAGTTCGACGCACTGACCTGCCTCGTCCAGCACGAGTTCTACCACCGCTACACGGCGGACATCCACACGTTGAATACGATCCGGGAACTGGATCGCATTTTCGCCGAGGCCGAACCGATCACGCACAAGTACCGGGACGCCTTGCACGAAACGGCAAACCCGGTGCTGCTTTACCTGATCCTGCTGCTGCACGACATCGGCAAGTCCGACGGCATCCAGGGGCACGCCGAAAACGGCGTGGTGATCGCCCGCCCCCTCCTGAAACGCCTCGGTGTCGACGAGGAAACCGCCGAGATTGTCGCCTTCATTATCAAGAATCATCTGATTATGGCACGCTTTTGGCAGAAGCGGGATGTGGACGATCCAAAGACGTCCGCCGCATTTGCCGAACTGGCGGGGAATGCGGACCTGCTCAGGTACCTCTACGTTCACACCTTCTGCGACGCGCGCGGCACCTCGGCCGGACTTTGGAACAGTTACAAGGACACGCTCCACACCACCCTTTACCGCACTACCCTCGATCACCTCATCCATGGCGAGACCCTCGCCACCCGCAATTCGCAACGCCTGCAAATGACCTTCAAGGAATTGATCAACAAGAACATCCCCGGCATCAGCCAGGATGAGATCACGGCGCACTTCAACCTGCTGCCGGAGCGGTACTTCATCCACACGGAGACCGGCGAGATCGCTCTCCACATCCGGATGGTCAACCAGTTGCTCAAATCCATCACCAACGCCGATTCCGTCGGATCCCTCCATCCCGTCATCGAGTGGAAGGATGACATCAATCGCTCGCTCACCATCGTCAACGTGGTCACCTGGGACCGCGCCGGGTTGTTTTACAAGCTGGCGGGGGCGTTCAGCGTGGCCGGACTCTCGATTTTGAGCGCAAAAGTGATCTCCCGCAGCGACCACATTGCGATCGACACCTTCTACGTCGTGGAACCCGGCCGCGGCGTCGTGCAAAACGCCCGCGCCCAGGAAATTTTCGCCCAGACCGTCGAGGCTGCGCTGGTGCAGGGCAAAGATCTCATGCCGGAGATCCTCGCCCAGGCCCAGCGGCACGCCTCAAGCACGCGCTACGGATCGACCGGGGAAACGCTGCAGACGTCGTTTCCCCCGACCGTTGAGGTCTACCATGAGCTGTCGATGGAGCGGACGATCGTCGAGATCCAGGCCCGCGACCAGATCGGGCTGCTCTTCCGCTTGGCGAAGACCATCAGCACCCACGGCTTCGACATCACCTTTGCCCGCATCGGCACTGAGCGGGGGATCGCCATCGATACCTTCTACATCGAGGACAACGCCCATGTGGCCGTGACCGATCCACAGCGTCTCCAGGATCTGCGTGAAGCACTGACCCAGGTGATCTCGCCGGCCGAGCCCGCCGCCGCGGTCTGACCCCACCACCGCGCCGGCCGCGTCCCTTCGCCGCCCCGGTCGGCGGCAAAGGTCTGGCCATGCCCGGCCGACCGCGCCACCGTTCCCCGCCTGTCCGTGCATGTCATCTCCCTCGGATCACCCTGACGCCCGCTCGCTCGACGCCCTTTACCGCGTCGCCTCCCTGCTCGGAAAGACGGAGGAGCCGGGCGATGCGCTGCACGGCATCCTCGGCACGCTTGTGGAGGTTTTTGGCGCGGTGTCCGGCTCCGTGTCGCTGCTCAATCCCGACACCGGCCGGCTTGAGATCGAAGTCCAACGCGGTCTGCCCGACGATAACGACGATCTGGCCCTCCGGCTCGGCCAAGGCGTGACCGGCTGGGTGGCGTTTCACGGCCGGCCGCAGCTGGTGCCGGACGTGACCGCCGATCCCCGCTACATTCCGGTACGGTCGGACGTACGCTGCGAGATGGCGGCCCCCATGCTCGGCCCGGGCGGCCAGGTGCTCGGCGTGATCAACCTCGACAGCGACCGCCTGAACGGGTTTCCCGACCGCGATTACCAGCTGTTCATCCGCCTCACCGAGGAGGCGACGGCGGTCATCCAGCGCCTCTGGAGTCTCAACCAGCTCCGGGGCAAGGCGCGGCAGTTCGAATCGCTCATCGGCATCGGCCAGTCGCTCGTGACCAAACTCGAGCCCCAGGAGCTGTTCGACACCATCACCCGCGGCGCCCGGCTGATCACGCAGACCCAGGCCTGCGCGCTCTATTTGTTCGAATCGGTGCACGGCACCGTCCGGCTGGCCTCCCTCAACAGTCATGGCCCGATGGATACACCGGCCGGCGACCTTCCGGTCGGCTCGTGCCTGGTTTCCGCCCCGATCCAGACGCGGCGGCAGGTCGAGTTCGCCAATGTGCAGTCGCCGGAGTTTCTCGATGTGGTCGACCTCCCGCGTCATCCCGGGCTGCGCTCCGTACTGGCGACGCCGCTCATCTACGAACATGAGGTTCTGGGGGTGCTGACCGTTTTCACCGGGGAGATCCACCGTTTCAACAATGACGAACGCCGGCTGCTGGGCGCACTGGCGAGCCTCGGTGCCGTGGCGCTGCAGAATTCGCGGCTCTACGCCCGTGTCTTCCAAAGCGAAGCCTCTCTGCGCAAGAACGAGCAGCTCACCACCCTTGGCCTGCTGGCAGCCGAGATCGCCCACGAGATCCGCAATCCCCTCACGGTGATCAAGCTGCTCTTCGGCTACCTCGGCCTCGACTTTCCGGAAGGCGATCCCCGCCGCACCGACGTGCGCGTCATCGGCGAGAAAATCGACCAGCTGGAGGCAATCGTGACGCGCGTACTGACCTTCGCGAAAGCGCCGTCGAGCCTCCACTCGCGCTGGTCGGTCCATGACATCGTCGAAGACACGATCGTGCTCATTCGTCTCAAGCTGGCGCAGAGCAAGATCCAGCTGCGTTACGAACCGCCGCTTCGGCCGCTCGTCGTCGACGTGCACAAGGGGCAGCTCCAGCAGGTGCTGCTCAACCTTTTGATCAACGCGACCCAGGCCATGCCCGAAGGCGGCACGATCACGCTGAGGTGTCAGGCGGAGACGCGCGAACAGGGGGGCGAGTTCGTCGCGATCGACGTGGCCGACACCGGCACCGGTATTCCGGAGGCGCTCCGCGAACGCATCTTCGACTCCTTCCTGTCCGGCCGCAGTGACGGCACCGGCCTCGGGCTCGCCATCGCGAAACGCATCCTGCTCAGTCATCATGGCGACATCACGCTGCTTGAAACCAGCCCCGCAGGCACCACTCTGCGCATCACGCTGCCGCTCGCCAAACACTGATCCGCGCATGAAATTTCACCCCGATGATCCCCGCGCCCTCGCGCAGTCCCGCCGCCGGGTCATGCTGACGGCCGCCGGTGCGATGCTGGTGCTGAGCGGAATCGTGATCCTCCTGCTGCCGATCCGCCTGCCCTTCCCCCTCCGCCTTGCCGTCGCGGTGATCGACCTGATCGCCGCCGCCACGATCTGGGTTTTGCTCCGTCAGCAAGCCGGACGGTGAACGCGGTTTGACGCCGCCGGTTTGCGCCGCCGTGCCAAAACGCCGGCGATTGTCGTCAACCAGGTAACTTTTTTGCGAAGCCGGGGTCTTCTCCCTGCGTGGATTGACCCAAACGCCTCTATCCACGAAGACTCACCCAGCCTCACCTGCCGCCCATGTACCTTCATCGTCGCTATACCGCGTTCGCCGTCTGCTTGCTCGCCGTGCCCGCCCTCCTGCGGGCGCAGGCCGTCCCCGGAGTCGTGGAACTTGAGAAAATGGAAGTCAGCGCCCAAAAGCGCGTTCAGGCCGTGCAGGACGTGCCCATTGCCCTCAACGCCTACTCCGGAACGTTCCTCGAGAACGCCGGCATCACCCAGTACAAGGATCTCGCCCCACTCGTCCCCGGCCTGTTCGTCCAGCAGCAATCGCCCAATTTCCCCGGCATCAACATCCGGGGCGTCACCTCCGACAGCACCGATCCGCGCAGCGAAACGCGGGTATCCATCTTTCAGGACGGTGTTTCGATCAGTCGCGCCACCGGCAGCACGGTCGAGCTGTTTGACCTGGAGCGGGTCGAGGTGCTGAAAGGGCCGCAGGGCACGCTCTTCGGCAAAGGCGCCGAGGTCGGCGCAATCTCGATCATCCAGCGCAAGCCCGTGAATGCCACCGAGGGGGCCCTGACCGTCGGCTTTGGCAACCTGAACGAGCGCCGAGCCGAGGGTTTCTATAACACGGCGCTGGGCTCCGAACGCCTGCTCGGCCGCATCGCCTTCAGCTACGGCGAGCGGGACGGTACGGTCGAGAACCTCGCCGGCGGTCCCGATCTCAACAGCCGTGACACCCTCGCCATCCGTCCTTCCCTGCGCTGGCTGCCCGGCGACCGCACCACGGTCGACGTCATCTTCAATTACCAGCAGGACCAGCCATCCGGCACGTCGTTCAAGAGCGCGGTCATTCCCACGTCGCAAGGCAGCACCAATCCCTACACCGCCGCCGAGCTGAATCGCGGTGAACAGCTGCGGACGGACCGCACGGTCTGGGGCGGCACGGCGATTGTTACCCATGAGTTGAACGACGCCTGGACGCTCACGAGCATCACCGGCGTGCGCGAATTCGCCTCCCACGAGGAATTCGACGCCGACGGATCCCGCTTCTTCCTTCTCGAGCTCTCGGACCGCTCGACCGGCAAGCAGTTCAGCCAGGAGCTGCGCGCAAACTATGACCGCGGCGGACGCTTCGCCGGCTTCGTCGGGCTCAACTACTTCCGCGAGGACGGCGACCAGCGCATTTCGCTCTACACCGACGAACGCCAGGTCTGGCCCTTCCTTTCCGGCGATTTCCGTCGGGGGCTGCTCGCCGCCGGTGTGCCCGACTTCCTTGTCAACGCCGCCGTCCCCGTCCTGAATCCGTTCATCCCGCAGGGCAACCTGCCCGCCGGCTTCGCCGCGTTCGCCGCTGTGCCGTCACTCGCCCCGCTCGCCCAACTCGCCAACGCGCCGCTCAAGGGGTATCATACGGAGCAATACATCAACAGCGCCGAATCCTCGACCACCGATGTGTTCGCCGACGGCACCTACCGCGTGAACGACCGGTTCGAAGTCACCGCCGGGCTGCGCGTCTCGTATGAGGACCAGACCGGTGGCTACCAGGCCCTGCCGGCACCCGTTCCGAGCACGCTCGGCTTCCTGCTCGGCGCGAGCCCGAACCTCGCGTTTGCCCCGACGAACGGCCGCCGCGAGGGATCCCTGACCGACACGACCGTCGTGGGCCGCCTCATCGGCCGCTACTCGATCAACCGCGACCACAGTGTTTACGCGAGCGTGTCGCGCGGACGCCGCCCGGCCGGCATCACGGTCGACAGCACCGCCCCCTTCACGATCTCCACCATCGCCGAGGAGGTCATCTGGAACTACGAGGTCGGCATCAAGGGCACCTCCGCGAACCGCCGCTTTGATTACAACGCTGCCCTCTTCCACTACGACTATACGGACTTCCAGACGACGGTGCGCGATCCGAACAACGCCGCCCGGTTCATCAACGTCAGCGCCGGCAACGCCACCGGCCGGGGCGGCGAGCTGGCCCTGCGTGGCCGCCTCACGGACCAGGTCAGCACCTTTGTGACCTACGGTTACACCGACGCCACCTTCGACGATACGGGCGAGAACGGCCAGCCCCAGCGCTTCGCCGGTTCGTCCTTCCGCCTCACCGCCAAGCACGCCGTGTCGGTCGGTACGACGGTCTCGATCCAGGATGAGCGGCTCGGCCGGTTCTCGGTGACGCCGGTCTTCCAGTACAAGTCGGAGCACTTCTTCGATGACGATAACACTCGCTTCGGCGGAACCCTGCGCCAGGACGGCTACGGCGTCGTCAATCTGCGCGCCTCATGGCGCTCGCCCCGCGACCGCTGGGAAATCGCGGCCTACGCCGACAACCTGCTTGACCGCGACTACCTCATCGATGCCGGCAACTTCGGCGCCAACTTCGGCATCCCGACCGTCATTCGCGGCCAGCCGGCCACCTACGGGCTGAGCGCCACCACCCGCTTCTGACCGTCCGGCCCGGGTGCGCGGCGGTGGCCGGCGGAGACCCGCATGTCACCGAAGTGTTGCCCGGCCTCCCTTGCCGGAACGTTGGGCCCGGTTCAACCTGGGCGATCGTGATCGCCTCGCCCCGCCTCTTCGTTCTCGTCCTTCTGGCCATGGCCTCGACCCTCCCCTCCGGCGCTCGTCCGCTGGTCATCGCCCACCGGGGTGCGAGCGGCTACCTGCCCGAGCACACCCTCGAATCGGCCGCCTACGCCCATGCCCTCGGCGCCGACTACATCGAGCAGGACGTCGTGCTGACCAAGGACGACGTCCTCGTGGTGATCCACGACATCCACCTCGAGACCACCACGGACGTGGCCACCCGCCATCCTGGCCGCCAGCGCGCGGACGGACGATTCTACGTGATCGATTTCACTTGGGAGGAGTTGCGCGCGCTCAAGGTCAACGAACGCGTCCATCCGAAGACCGGCCAGCCCGTATTCCCCCTTCGTTTTCCTGCCACCGGAGGCGGCTTCCGGCTTTGCACGTTCGAGGAACAGGTATCGCTCATCCAAGGGCTCAACCGCTCCACCGGCCGAACCGCCGGAATCTACGTCGAGTTCAAGCAACCGGCCTGGCACGCAACCGAGGGTAAAGATCTGGGCGCTGCGCTGCTGGCCTCGTTGGACCGGCTGGGCTACCGCCGCGCCGACGATCCTGTTTTCGTGCAATGCTTTGACCGCGAAGCGCTCCGGCGCCTTCGCACTGTACACGGCACGGCCCTCCCCTTGATTCAGCTCATCGGCGAAGACCGCGAGGACGATGGCATCTACGAAGCCATGATCACGCCCGCCGGACTGGCCAACCTCGCCACCTTCGCCCAAGGCATCGGACCCGCCCTCGGACGCATCCTGACCGGCGCGGATGCGGCCGGACGACCGGTCTTCAGCTCCCTGGTCCGCGATGCTCACGCCGTCGGATTGAAAGTGCATCCCTACACCTTCCGCTCCGATGCCCTGCCCCCCGGGGTGCCTTCGATCAACGCCCTACTCACCGCCCTGATCGTGGGCGCAGGGGTGGACGGCCTGTTCATCGACCAGCCCGACGCCGCGCTGCGTTTCCTGGCGAAGTGAACGGCACCGCCGCCTCGCGTTCGTAAGTCCGACCTAACGGGAGCAGACTTCTCCCGCCCCACGCAGCGCACAGGCCGGGGTCACTCCTCGAGCTCGACGTTCCAGTAGGCGAGATCGAGGAAGTCTTTCCAGCGCTCGCGGTCACGATTGCCCAACACGAGCGTGATCACCGGACGCCACTTGGGGCGGACGGGTTTGCGGATCAGGCGCATGTTGGCCTCATGCGGCAGCCGGTTGGCCTTGCGCGAATTGCAGCGAATGCACGAGCAGACGATGTTCTCCCACGTGGTCTTGCCGCCCCGGTCGCGGGGGATGACGTGATCGAGGTTGAGGTCCTCGCGCTCAAAGGCCCGGCCGCAATACTGGCAGGTGTCCTTGTCGCGCTCGAACACGTTGCTGCGGGTGAGCTTGAGCTCCTTGCAAGGCAACTTGTCGAACCAGGTGAGCAGGATCACCCGCGGAAGCCGAATGACCGTGCGCGGAGTGTGAACCGCTTCCAACTCGTCCAAGGGAGGGTTGTTGCGCGAGAAATCCATCCAGTCCATCAGCGAGAAGACGCGGAAGTCATCCTTCTGATGATGGACAACGGCGGCCTGTCCCCGCGCCAGCAGCGCGAAGGCCCGTCGGGCGCCGATCACATTGACCGCCTGCCAGAGGCGGTTGAGGACCAGCACGGGTTGATCTAGCACGGCCTCCATTCGGGGCTTCGACGTAGCCGCGCGATGGAGACGTGTCAAGTGGCGGACCGTGACAAACCCGTGGCAGGCCGTGCCCGGCGCCTACTCCGCCTCGCGCTGGGCGTCGGTGGCGATGGCGGGTTCCAGCGAGACGCCCTTCACGCGCACGCCCGCCAATTTGGCGAGGATGCGTTCCGCGTGGCTGCTCTCCACGTCCACCAATGCGTGACGCTGATGAAGGTCGATCGCACCGACCACCTGGGCCGGAAGCCGCGTGACGCCGGCGATCTTGCCCACCAAGTCAGCCGGCGTTACCAACTGCTTGCGGCCGACATTGAAGAACAGCGTGGTGAAGCCCGGCTCGCGGCCGGTCCGCCCCGGACGCTCGAACTTGCCCTTGCGGGGTCCCGATGGCGAAGCGTCCTCATCACCCGCCGGGCCGGTGGGTGCCGGTGACGACGGCTGAGTACGGGACTCGACCCACGCCGGAGCCGCAGAGCGCCGGGCCGGCGGTTCGGGTACCGGAGCAGGTGCGGGGGCTGGACCCTGCATGAGATGGATGAGCGCCGAAATGATGTCGGTGCTGGCATGGCCCTGCTCGAGCAGGCGATCCACGATGCGGTCCTGACGCCGAAACTCGCCCGCCTCCAGCGTCGCGCGCAGGCGTTCGAAAAAGACATTTTCCCGCGCCTCTTCGACCTGGTCGAGAGAGGGCACGTTCTCCCGGCGAATCTTCAGCTTCGCGAATCGCACCATCGACTGCAGCTTGTACAACTCGCGGCCCGAAACGAAGGTGTACGCCCGGCCCGATTTGCCGGCGCGCCCCGTGCGTCCGATGCGGTGGGTGTAATCCTCGGCGTCGTTCGGCAGGTCGAAGTTGAAGACCACCTCAAGGTCGTCGACATCGAGTCCGCGCGCCGCCACGTCCGTTGCGATCAGGAACTCGAAGCCGCGCCGGCGAAACTTGTCCATCACCCGGGTGCGTTGCGCCTGGGTGATGTCGCCGTGCAAACGGTCCACCGAGTAACCCCGCGCGTGCAGGTGCTCGTCGAGTTCGTCCACCATCACCTTCGTGCTGCAGAAAATGATGCCGTAACGGAAATCGTGGATGTCGATCAGGCGCGTGAGCACCTCGATCTTCGACCGCCGGTCGACTTCGAAGTAAACCTGATCGACCTGCGGCGCGTTCTGCGCCTGGGCCTCGATCTTGATCCACTCCGGATCGCGGCTGTACCGCTTGATCAGGTCCTGGATCACCCGCGGCATCGTCGCCGAGAAGAAGAGTAGCTGGCGCTGTTCCGGCACGGCGGACAGGATCCGTTCGATGTCGTCGCGGAAGCCCATGTCGAGCATGCGGTCCGCTTCGTCGAGCACGACCATGCTGAGCCGGTCCAGCTTCAGCGTGCCGCGTTCCATGTGGTCCATCACGCGACCCGGCGTACCAATCACGACCTGCGTGCCGGCCGCCAGCGCGCGAAACTGCCGTTCGTAGGACTGGCCGCCGTAGATCGGCACCGCGTGGACGCCGCGTTTGAAGAACGCGAGTTTCGCCATCTCCTCCGCCACCTGGACCGCCAGTTCGCGCGTCGGGCACAGGATCAACACCTGCACCGCACGCAGTTGCGGGTCGACCTTCTCGATCGCGGGCAAACCGAAGGCGGCAGTCTTGCCGGATCCCGTGGCGGACTGGCCGACGACGTCGCGCCCCGCCAAAAGGGCGGGAATCACCGCGGTCTGAATCGGCGAAGCCTCCTCAAAGCCCATCTTGTCCACGGCCTTGAGCAGCTCCGGCGACAACCCCAGTTCGGCAAAACGACGTTTTTCCATGCCCTCACCATGCCGGGCCCACGCCAAAAACAGAGCTCAAAAATCAGCCAGGCCGCCGCACCGTCAGCGCTGGCCCACCGGAGGAACGTCGCGCGTCAGCGCCGCAATGCCCTCCGCGGCCTCGGGAAACCTGCCGATGAGGGCCGCCCGATCGCCCAACTCGAAGTCAGCCCAAGCAAACTCGGGCGCCATCACACAGGACACAAGGGCCCATCTTCCCCCGGCCGCCAGGCGCGTGCCCTGCCAGACATGGCCCATCACCACGTCCTGCGGACGTTGTCCCTCCCCCACCGCGAGGCCGAGACGAACCCATTCGAACGCACCGTCGGGATGGAGACGGAGCGACTCGAGTGGATCGCCCGCATGGAAGCACCAGATCTCGTCGGTAATCAGACGGTGCATCGCCGAAAAACCGTCCGGAGTGAACAACGCATAGATCGCCGAGGCCGCCTGCCGCCGGCCTTCGTAGATCGCCGGCAACGTACCCGGTGGCCAGGCCAGGTCCGAGACGTACGTCCGGCGAAACCAGCCGCCCTCCTGGTCGAGCGGCTCCAAGCCAAGGTGCCGCGCGACGACATCAGCAGACACCACGGCGGGATCTAGCACGAGGGGAGAACGTGGAGTTTCCATTGAAGTGGCCCGGGCGCAGACGTATGCCGCATGCATGCTCACAACCGGAAAGCCAGTTAAAGGCGTCTCGCGCTGCTTTGTGGACTCAAATCTCACCGGCGAACCGCTGCGATACCACATTTCCGAGGTGGCGGGCGGCCAGCGGTCGCACCCGCCTCATCAGCACGGAGGCTGCGAAGCGGTGCACGTGATCGAGGGCGAGCTCACGCTTGAACTGGGCGAGGCACAGCAGGTTCTGAAGGCGGGCGAAGGTGCGGTCTTCAATCCGAGCCAGCTCCACGGGCTGCGCAACCACAGCCCGGCACCGGTCCGCTACCTCGTGATACTCAGCGCCTGAGCCACCGGATTTCAGGCTCGTATCTCCTCGCATCGAACGTTACTGTCCGAACGTCCGAAAGCGGATGCTGTGCCTATGAAACCAATCGGACTCCTCCTGTTTCTCTCAACCGCAGCCTGCGCGCTGGGCCAGGTGATCGTGGGTTTCGACACCGATCGGGGTGGCAGCTACAACCTCGCCGCGCAATCGGGCGTCCGCACCGCGATTGTCGACGCGCTGCCCAACGCCACCTTCTCCTTCACCTCGAGTCTCAGCGATGCCGTCTTCTCCTCGGCCGCCGGCGTGGTGCTTATGTCGCCGTCCAGCAACGTCACCGCCATCAACACCCTGACGATCGCCGAACAGGACGCACTGCGCGCGTTCGTGGACCGCGGCGGGTTCGCCGTCCTGCTGACGGATAACAACACACTCGACGCGCTTGCGTCGGCCAATCGAAGCTTCCTCTCTCCCTTCGGGCTCAACACCGCCGGCACTTATCAGCAGTCCACCCTGAGCGTGATCAACCCGACGGGGAACCCGATCTCGAACGGCCCGTTCGGCACCGTCACTTCGCTCGCGGGCATCGCGCAGGGCGGATTGACCGGGCTGCCCGACGCTTTCAAGCCGCTCGCGCAGTTCAGCGGCGGGCAGATCGCCGCCGGTTACTTCGCCTCCAACGATCTCAAGGTCGGGTCCGGCGCGGTGTTGGTGGTGGCGGATGCGAACGTGTTCCACAACACGTGGGCGACCGCCGAGAACTACGATCTGCTTTCCAACTTTGTGTCGTTCGCCGCCGTGCCGGAGCCCAGCACGATCAGCTTGCTGCTGCTCGGGAGCGGAGCCGCCGGCGCGATGGCTTGGCGAAAGCGGCGGCGACGCCGTTGAGTCACGGTTCGCGTGGCTCGCGCAGGAAGCCGTCGATCCGCGGTTTCTCCGTGCCGTTCAGGCGAAGGATCACGCCATCCCCGGAGGCAGGATAGCTCCGGGTGAGTTCGGTGATGTTGACCTGATGGGTCACCAAGATGACGAGCCCGCCGTCCACCGGCAGGTTCTGGAGAAAAGCCCGGAGCGCCCGCATGGTCGGTTCGCGCAGCGATGCGTCGGCGAAGAACGAGTTCAACGCCGGGAGCACCTCCGGCTCGCCAAAGCCGAGCAGCGTCGCCGTCTCGCGGCAGCGGCACCAGGCGCTGGTGTAGACTTTCGCGGTCCGGGCACCGTGCTGGCGCAGGCGTGCGCCGATCGTTCGCGCCTGGGCCCGGCCGGCGTCGCTCAGGTTTCGTTGCGTGACGCAGTCGTTCAGATCGAAACCCTCCGGATCACCCACGCCCGGCGCCAAAGCATGGCGCAACACCACCACGGTGCCAGGCCGGTCCAGTTCGTACGTAGGCACCGGCCGCTCGCTGGCCCACGCTCCCACCGCGAGCGCCAGCACCAGCCCGATCAAGCCTGCCTTGCGCGCAGTCACGACGTTTATCGGCATGGGGTTCACGTTGCCGCGGCGCGCCCGCCGCGCAAGGGCGGTCACCAGAATCGCCGCGCTCCCTCCGGTGTGAAGACGACCCGGACGGGCACCCGGTCCGTGGGAGCGAAGACCTCCTCTACCGTCGCGGACACCTCCGACGCCTGGGTGGCAATAAAACGGACCCGGACGGCCTGCTCCTCGCGGAAAAAGCCCCGGCCGGTCCCCGCCACCGTCATCGTGTAGGGGGTGCGACCCGCCGTGCGCCCGTTGATCACCACGGTGGCACCCGACGGTTGCGACTCGATCAGCACCCGGAGGTCGCCGTCAGCCGGTCGGGTCTCCGGCGCTACCGGCGCGGGCAATACGGCCGGAGCCGGACCCGCCGCCGACGACTCCGGCTGAACGGGTGCCGGAACTGATGCAGCCCGAGACGGTTCCGACGCCGGCGCGGGTGACGGCGTCTCGGTGGTCACGGACGCAACCTTTTCATGCCCCCCACGGTCCGGCACAGGGCCTGCAGAGCGCGGAGCCACGCTGGCGCATCCCGCCAGCGCCAGCAGCGCCCAGACCGCAACGTACCGTTCCATGTGCCCGATCAGCTTCATCGGTTGAAGACCCCGGACTCAATCCCTGACTCGCCCTCGCCGCTCCTTCACGGCCGACCGGTGGCGTTTGCCCGCAACGAGCCGAGCCTTTTGCCGGGCGCTGCGCTTGCGGTTGCGCCGGCGCTCCCGTTCCTGGGCGTCGATCCGCTCGGCTTGCGCAAGGCGCTGGCGGGATTCGAGGCGGTCGCACAATTCGGCCCAGGCGACGGCCCGATTGACAGCCTGCGACCGTTCGCGCTGGCAGCGCACCTCGGTGCCCGAGGCCGCATGACGGAGCCACACGGTGGACGAAGTCTTGTTCACCTTCTGTCCGCCGGGACCGGAACCGCGCACGAAGCGTTCGGTCACCTCCTCCGCCCGGATGCCGAGGGCGGCCAGTCGCTGGCCGATTTCGGTTGGTAAATCCATGTTGCACGCCCTTCTCTCAGCGAAACACTTTCCCCGCAAGTGAGTCATTCCTCCGCCGCCCCGGTTCCCACCACCCTTTCCTCCCGCATGATCACTGGTCCCGCCTGGTCCCAAAAACTCCGCGACGAAATCGGCAAGGCCGTCATCGGCCAGGACGACGTCATCGAACGCCTGTTGGTGGCGTTGCTGGCCAATGGCCATGTGCTGCTCGAGGGCATGCCCGGACTGGCGAAGACGCTCCTGATCAAGTCCCTGGGCACCGCCCTCGGGGTGCAGTTCGAGCGCATCCAGTTTACGCCTGACCTCCTGCCCAGCGACGTGGTTGGCACCATGATCTTCCAGCCCAAGACCGGCGAGTTCACGTCCCATCGCGGACCGATCTTCGCCAATCTGGTCCTTGCCGACGAAATCAACCGCGCGCCTGCCAAGGTGCAGAGCGCCCTGCTCGAGGCCATGCAGGAGCGGCAGGTGACGATCGGCGGCCAGACCCATCCGCTGCCGAAGCCGTTCTTCGTCATGGCCACGCAGAACCCCGTCGAGCAGGAAGGCACCTACCCACTGCCCGAGGCGCAGGTCGACCGCTTCCTGTTCAAGTTGCTCGTCGACTATCCGTCGATGGACGAGGAGGCGCTGATGATGCAGCGCTGGGGACAGGTAACCAAAGCCCCCGCCCTGGCGCCGGTCTCCTCAGGCGAGGAATTGCTTGGCCTGCGCCACGAGGTCGACCGCATCCATCTCTCCCCGGCGATGGAGGCCTACATCATCGCGCTCGTGCGCGGCACCCGCGCACTTACCACGCCCGACAGCAAGGGTTACAAGCTGCTCAACTTCGGTGCATCGCCCCGTGCGTCGCTTGCCCTGTACCAGGCCGGTCGTGCCCTCGCGTGGTTGCGCGGTTTCGACTTCGTCAGCCCGGCCGTGCTTCAGGACGTCGCCACCGATGTCCTGCGCCATCGCATTGGACTCACCTACGAAGCCGAGGCGGCCGCCCAGACCGCGGATTCGATCATCGGCCAGGTCTTGGAAAAGACGCCCGTCCCCGCCGGCGCCTGAGCGCCCGCCGCAACGCCTGCCGCCTTCGTTAACGTCCGTGACCCGCCCCGCCGTCCTCGCCACCTCGTCGTCGCTGTCGATCCTGCGCCAGCTGGAGTGGCGCGTGCGTCATGCGGTTGAGAACGTGCTGAGCGGCGAGTACCGGTCGGCGTTCCGCGGACGGGGCATGGAGTTCGACCAGGTGGTCAAGTACGAGTTCGGCGACGACATCCGTGACATCGATTGGAATGTGACCGCCCGGCTCGGCGAACCCTTCCGCAAGAAGTTCGTCGAGGAGCGGGAGATCACGTTTCTCGTTCTGTTCGAAGACACGCCCAGCCTGCAGTTCGGCTCCGGCGCGATCTCGAAACGCGAGGCGCTGCTCGAACTCGGCGGTCTCGTCATGATGCTGGGCGCCGTCAACCGGGACCGGGTTGGCTTCGTGCACGCGGCTCCGGGCGGCTACACCTTCCGCGAGCCGGTGCGGGGCCGGGGGCAAATCATGCACGCCGCGGCCTCATTGCTGGCCCAGCCGGCGCCGACGTTGACCGCGCAAGGCACCGCCGCGGCGGAAATCCCCTGGCGGTTGCTCGCCAAGGCGGCGCCCAAACACAGCATTCTGATCTGGCTGGGCGACTTTGCGCCCCGACCCGCGCCGGACGGCTGGGCGGTGATGCGACGCCGCTACCAGACCATGGGCTTTCGTGTGGAGGACCCGTGGGAACGGGAGCTGCCGTCGGGCGGCCGCTTCGCCGCGTACGATCCGCTGGCCGGCCGTCTCGTCACCCTCGAAGGCTCGCCAGCCGAGCGCGCCGCGCATGCCGCTTGGCGCGACGAACGGGCTCGCGCGTGGCACGAGTTGTTCCCCGATCCGTTCAGCCGCCTGCACGTGGGAACCGACGAGAATCGACTCGATGCCCTCGTGCGTTTCTTCCACCAGCGCATGCGCGCGCCGCACTGAGCCATGGGCCCGTACGCGTTCAAAGATCCGCTCTGGTTCCTGCTTCTGGCGATCATTCCGCTGGTCGTCTGGCTGCGCAGCCGGCGCCGCGTGCCGGTGCTGCTCGTCCCGTTTGCCGCCGCCTGGCACCGGCCCAGCCTCGCCCAGACCTCGCGCTGGCCCGCGTTCCTTGCCGGCGCCGGTCTTGTCCTTCTGATCGTCAGCCTCGCCCGTCCGCAACATGTTCAGGACCGACGCGAGGTACGCTCGGAAGGCTACGACATCCTGCTCTCCATCGACTTGTCCGGATCGATGCTGGCGGAGGATTACGAACGCGACGGCAAGCGGATGAACCGCCTGCAGGCGATCAAGCCGGTGATCCAAGCCTTCATCACCAACCGACCCAACGATCGCATCGGCATCGTCGTGTTCTCCGGTCGCGCCTACACCTTGGCGCCACTCACCTTCGATCACGACTGGCTGCGACGCCAGGTGGACCGCCTGAAGATCGGCCTCATCGAGGAAGGCACCGCCATCGGTGACGGTCTCGGTGTCGCGCTCACGCGCCTCACTCAGGCGGAACGTGACGCCGCCACCGGCCGCAAAGGCGGCTTCGTGATCCTGCTCACCGACGGGGCAAACAACCGCGGCTCGCTCACGCCGGTGCAGGCGACCGAGATTGCCCGCAGTCGGGGTGTGCCGGTCTACACCATCGGCGCCGGCCGCGACGGCCTCGTGCCTTTTCCGGTGTTCGATGACAATGGCCGCATCATCACGTACAGCAGAATGCAGTCTGACCTCGACGAAGGCGCCCTGCGTGACATCGCACGACAGACCGGCGGGCGCTACTTCCGCGCCGACGACGAACAGACCGTCACCGAAGCGTTCAACGCCATCGACCAGGCCAAGAAGATCGAATTCCAGGCCAAGTCCTACCTGATCGCGTCGGAGTTGTTCGGCTGGTTTGCCATTCCAGGAAGCGCCCTGCTTTGCCTGGGCGCGCTGACTGCGCGCCTGCGCACTCCCACGGAGGGCCGGACATGAGCGTTTATTGGCCCCACGCCCTTTGGTTTCTCGCCGTACCTCTCGCGCTCGTCGCGCTCGACGTCTTCGTCCGGCGCCGCGCTGCCGCCGCGTCCCGCCCAAAAATCCTGCGCGCTGAAGCGGATCACCGCACCCTCGTGCTCGCCGACGCCGCCCATGAGGTCCGACCGATACGGCGGGTGCGCTGGCGCCTCGCGCTTGGACTCGCGTTGACCGTGCTCGCCCTCGCCCGGCCACAGTGGGGACGGATCGAAGAGCCCGTCTTCGACCAGGCGCGCGAGATCCTGATCGCCGTCGACCTTTCGCGTTCGATGCTGGCCGAGGACGTAAAGCCGTCCCGCCTCGAGCGCGCCAAGCTGCTCATCACCAGCCTGCTCGAACGGCTCGAAGGCGAGCGGGTCGGTCTCGTCGTCTTCGCCGGCACGTCCTTTCTCCAAAGTCCGCTGAGCGCCGACTACGAGATCCTGCGCGAGTTCCTGCCCGCCCTCGATCCGGGCTACCTGCCCGAAGGCGGCACCAATTTCAAAGCCCTGCTCGAAACCTCCTTGTCCGCCTTCGCTTCGAGCGGGACGGCCGACCGGTACCTGATTGTGCTGAGCGACGGCGAGTCACAGAACGACGACTGGCAGGCGCTCGTGCCGCAACTGGTCGAGCGCGGTGTCCGCGTCGTCAGCCTCGGCATCGGGACCGAGCCCGGCGCCATGATTCCCGATGGCGAGGGTTCGTTCGTGAAGGACGAACGCGGCGCCGTCGTCATGACCCGCCTGCAAGGCGGAACACTCCGCGACCTCGCCCAGCGGACGCAGGGCGTCTACACCGACGCCAGCCAGTGGGTCGACCTCGCCAAGGTGATCAGTCAAACCGTGGAGGCCGGACGCGCCGGCGAGTTTCGTGAGGAGGGCCGCGTCCGCCTCGCCGAACGTTTCCAGTGGGTGCTGGCCCCGGCCGTGCTCCTGCTCCTTTGGAGTTACCTGCGGGAGTTCCCCGTTCATCCTCGCGCCAAAACCGTGAAACTCACCCCCACTCCCTCCCGTTCTCCGGCGGCCGCCGGAACCACCGTGGGCGTCATCGCGCTGGCCGGATTGCTCGCTGCCCTGCCGCAGCCGGCCGGTGCGGCCGAGTCCGACCCGACGCCTCCCGCAGTCGAGACGCTGGCCGGCCCGCTCTCCGCCTTGGTCGGCCAGCTGGCCGAACGTCCCGCGCTCGCCGCCCGCGACTACGCCGACCTCGCGCGCACCACGGCCACCTTCGGCCAGCGCGTCAAGCAGGCCGGGCAACCGGTGCCGGAGGGCCCGGTGCGCGATGCGTTGGAGGCCGTCACGGCCGGGGAGTCGCTCGATGCCAAGGCCGCGGACTGGCCGGCGTTGCGCGCCGAACTCGAAGCCTTGCTTACCCGACCGCCCCAGCCACCGCAGAACCAGAATCAGCCTCCGGAGGATCAAAAGAATCAGGACTCGCAAAAGAATCCCGGCGAAGGCGGTGAAGGGAAATCCGGCGAGGACCAAAAGGAGAAATCCAAGCAGGAGCAGTCGTCGTCCGGTCAGCCGTCCTCTCCGGAACAGGACCAATCCGGCGAAGAGAACACGCCGCCCCCGCCCCAAGCCGGCCAGTCCGCCTTCGGCGAGATGCCCGAGCAAACGCCCCCGCCCCCACCTTCGGGCGAAACCCAGCAGATCGGCGGCCAGCCGGAACGTACCAATGAAGCCGCCACCCGGCCGGAACTCGCCATCCCGCTTCAGAAGCTGGAGCAGCTGCGCAATCAGGACTCCCCCGCCCGTCTCTATCAGCTCATGCAAGATCAGAAAGGAAAGCCCGCCGAGAAAGGGCGCGATTGGTAACATGCGACGACGTTTCCTGCCTTTCCTCCTTCTCCTGTGTTCGGTCTTGGCCGGGCCTGCCGCCGCCCAGAGCGTGCGGTGGGAGCCGGCCGGCGGCACGCTCGCCGTCGGTCAGACCACCGAGCTGAGCCTGATCTTCGTCGACTGCGAGCCGACCGGCGAGGTCACCTTGCCGGCGCTGCCCAATCTGTCCCTCGGCCGGCCCAGCCGGGGCGAGCAAAGCTCGTTCAACATCGTCAACGGCCAGTCGAGCCGCACCCGCACGGTGTTTCTCACCTACTCCGCCATGCCCTCGGCCAAGGCGCCGATTGAGATCCCGGCCTTCACGGTTCAGACCGACAAGGGGCCTCAGCGCGTGGCCGGCGTCAGCTTCCAGGTGGGCGACGCCACCGTCGGTTCCTCGATGCCGCTCGACGCCGCCGCGAACTCCCGCCTCGCCCTCGCCGACGGACCGGTCTGGGCGGGCGAGGTCATCCCGGTCAACTACACGTTGAGCGTGACCAACCGTTTCCCCGCCAACATCGGCAGTAACCCCAACTGGGACCCCGCACCGCTCGTCCATGAAGAATGGGCGCAGCCGGAGCCGTTCAACAGCGTGGTCAACGGCGACAACCGCAACAACGTGCTGTACAAGGCGCGTGGATACATCCGCGAGCCCGGCAGCTACACCCTGGGGGCGGTCACCCAGCTCGTGAACCTGCGTGTGCCGACCAGCGGGTTCAGCATCTTCCAGTCGTTCCAGGCCGAGCAATTCAACATCACCAGCAACCGGCCTTCCATCGTGGTCCGGCCGCTGCCCCAGCCCGCCCCGGCCAACTTCGCCGGCGCCGTCGGCGAGTTCACCCTCGTCTCCAAGGTCGTGCCGCAGAAGGCGGTGACCAGCGAGCCGATCACCTGGACCCTCGAACTGGCCGGCGTGGGCAACTGGCCCGACATCGCCGGCATGCCGGCGCGCGAGGCCTCGCGCGATTTTCGCGTCGTTCAGCCCCAGGCCAAACGCACGCAGGCCCAGGGATCCTTGTTCGAGGCCACGTTGAGCGAGGACGTCGTGCTGATTCCCACCAAGCCGGGCACCTACACGCTGGGACCGGTGATCTGGACCTATTTCGATCCCAAGAGCGGAACTTACAAGACGCTCACGACCGAGCGGGTCAGCGTGACGGTCGAGGCCCCCGCCTCCGATCCAGTCGCAACGACTGCTCCTGCGGTCACGCTGCCCGACGCGATCCCGACGCCCGGTGCCACCTTGCCCGGACCGCCGGCTCCGCCTGCCGCCATTCCGCTGGACCCGATCGCCGGCATCGCCGAGGCCCCCACGCCCTTCTCCCGCACCGGCCTCGCCATTGCGATGGGCGCAGCCCTCGCCTGGCTGCCGTTGGTCTGGCTCGGCCTCGCCTGGCGCCATGCCCGCCGTCACGACCCGTGGAAGCAACGGCGCGACGCGCGGCGCCGCCTCGGGCAAACGCTCGCGGCACTGCGTTCGGCTACAAACGCGGACGCGCGGTTCGCCGGCCTTCGGACCTGGCAACAGGAGTCCGCGCGGCTTTGGGGGCTCGCCCGCGCCGTGCCGACCGCCCGGCACTTCGCGTCGTCGCCCGAATGGACGCGGTTGTGGGACGAGGCCGAGCGCAGTCTCTACGGGAGTGCTGCGGCGCTGCCAGAGGACTGGATCGCCCGGGCCGAAGCGGCGCTGAACCAACATCGGGTGCCGGCCTTTTCCTGGCTGAGCCTGTTTTCCCCGCGTCACCTGCTGCCGTTTGTGGCGGTGGTGCTGTTCGCGGCGCTCCCGCGCGCCGAAGCGGCCGACGCGGGCGCCGCCGCATATGGACGCAGTGAGTTTGCCGCGGCCGAGCAGATCTGGCGCGAGGCGCTCACCCGGCGCCCGACGGACTGGATCGCCCACCACAATCTCGCCCTCGCGCTCGCCCAGCAGGACCGCTGGAACGAGGCGGCCGGCCACGCCACGGCCGCCTTCGTCCAGAACCCAGGCCATCCTTCGGTACGCTGGCATTTCGAACTCGCCCTGACCCGCGCCGGCTATGCTCCGGCCGACCTCGTGGCCTTCGCCCGCCCCGGTCCGTTGCATCAAATCGCCCGATGGTTGTCCCCGGCGGAATGGGAGCGAGTGCTCCTTGGCGCCATGGCCTTGCTGGGCGCTGCCGGCGCCTGCGGATTGCTCGTGGCCTACGGTCACCGCAGCCGCCTGCTGCCCCTCGCCGCCGGCCTGTTTGTCATCACGGCCATCGTCGCAAGCGTGGCCGCCGCCCTGAGCCTTCAACGCTACGGCCTCGCCACCGACGCCCGGGCCGCGGTGGTCTGGCATGCGACCACCTTGCGTTCGATCCCGACCGAGGCAGACACGGCCCAGAAGACGAGTCCACTTGCCCCCGGTTCGATGGCCGTGATCGATCGACGTTTTCTCGGCTGGATCCGCCTCGCCTTTCCTGACGGCCAGACCGGGTGGGTGCGCAACGAGGACGTAGTCCGGCTTTACCGCTGAGCCACGGTCTTGCGGACCATGCGCAGCATGGACTCCTCCGGATTGAGCTCCGCCAAGGACGCCAGTTCCACCCACGCCAGCGCCTTGGACTCGGCACTGACCTGAAGCGGCTCCGCTGGATCGGCCTCGAAGAGGAACCGGAGATCGTAATGCACATGCTCCGGCTCGTTCAGCCGGGCGGGAATGAGATGGCAGTCGATGTCGAACAACGCCGGGCTAACCACTCGCACGTGCCGAAGGCCACTCTCCTCGCGGGCTTCCTGCAGCGCCACCGCCAGCAGATCCGGTTCACCATCGGCATGGCCGCCCAATTGGAGCCACTTGCCGAGTTTGCGATGATGGGTGAGCAACACCCGCTGCCGCGCCGGATCCACCACCCACGCCGAGCCGGTCAAGTGCCCCGGCACGCAGGTCCGTTGCAGGCAATCGGCATGGGCCTCCACGAAGGCACGCGTGCGGCGTACCATCGCGGCTTCATGCGGCTCGAGGGACAGACGCGCATGCGCGTCGAGCAGGGCAAGGACGCCAGCGCGATGCATGAGCGTCAGCGCCGCTCCTGCCAGATCGCGTCCGCCGTGAACGGCCGGGGATTCTCGATCAAGGGCCAGACCCGGTCGACGTGGTCGGCCACGGTGAACAGATCGGTGAGTCCGGGTGACTTGAAGCGTTCGTGCACCATGCGATCGAAGAACCGGATGAGGTCGTCGTAGAAACCGTCCTGATTGACCAACACCACAGGCTTGCGGGTCAGGTTCAGGTACCGCTCGGTCATGATCTCCGTGAACTCCTCCAGGGTGCCGATGCCGCCGGGGAGCGTGACGAACGCATCCGCCCGCTCGGCCATGAGCCGCTTGCGCTCGCGCATGGTCGTGACCGTGATGAGCTCGTCCGCCGCATGAAAGGCCAGTTCGCGCTCGATCATGAAATCGGGGATGATGCCCACGACGTGGCCGCCGGCGCCTTTCACCGCCCGGGCAACGGTGCCCATGAGTCCGGCATTGCCCCCGCCGTAGACGAGACCCCATCCACGCTCGACCAAGGCCCGGCCGAGGCGCTCACCCGCGTCGTAGTACTTCGGGTCAAGCTTTCCGCTCGAAGAGCAGTAAACGCAGAGCAGTTTGGTCATGGCGGTCGGAGGGTGTCCGGAAAGAGATCATTTAGGGCTTAAAATTCAACCACGGTCGCGCCTGCATCGGGGTTGCCATGTCCGCCGTCTACCGGGGCCGCCTCGCCCCTTCGCCCACCGGGCTGCTTCATCTCGGTCACGCCCGCACCTTCTGGATCGCGTCCCAGCGGGCCCAGACCGCCGCCGGCGAACTGCTCTTGCGCAACGACGACCTCGACCGCGCCCGTTGCCGACCGGAGTTCGTCACCGCCATGGAGGAGGACTTGCACTGGCTGGGTCTGCGTTGGAGCGGCCCGCGTCACGACCAGAGCCAGCGCCTTGACCGCTACCGTGCAGCGCTGGGTCGTCTGCATGCCGGCGGATGGATCTTCCCCTGCACCCGGTCGCGCAAAGATGTGCTGGAAGCCGCAGCGGCGCCCCACGAGGGCGGCGCGGCCGACGAGCCGGTCTATCCCCCGGCCTTTCGTCCGCCTCCGGGCCAGCCGCTGCCGCCCCTCACTTCACCCGTCGCGGTGAACTGGCGCTTCCGCGTGCCCGACGGGGAAGAGCTGCGATTCCACGATCAACGCCTCGGCGATCAGCACGCCGTTGCCGGCCGCGACTTCGGCGACTTTCTCGTGTGGCGCCGTGACGATCTGCCCAGCTACCAGCTCGCCAGCGTCGTGGATGACCATGAGCTCGCCATCACCGAGGTGGTACGCGGCGCCGATTTGGTGATGTCCACCGTCCGGCAGATCCTTCTGTTTCGCGCGCTCGGCTGGTCGGTCCCCGCGTTCTATCACGCGCCCCTCATGACCGATGAGCACGGCGAACGCCTCGCCAAACGCCACGATGCCCTCAGTCTGCGCGCGTTGCGCGAACAGGGCGTGACTCCCGCCGAGATCGTGGCCAGGTTCGCCTCCGAAGTCCCATGACGGCAAAAATCGGTGTGCTCAACATCTCGGACCGGGCCAGCGCGGGCATCTACGCGGACACGCCGGGACAGGCGTGCGCAGCCCTACTGCGCGAGTGGCTGGTCACGCCCTTCGAACTGGATTACAAGGTTGTGCCGGACGAGCAGGCCGTGATCGAGCGCGAGCTCATCCGCCTTGCGGATGAAGTCGGGTGCGCCCTCGTCGTGACCACGGGCGGCACCGGCCCTGCTCCGCGCGACGTCACCCCCGAAGCTACCGCCGCAGTCTGTCACAAGATGATGCCAGGCTTCGGCGAACGCATGAGGGCCGTGTCGCTCCAGTTTGTGCCGACCGCGATCCTTTCTCGCCAGACGGCCGGCATTCGCGGCTCGACCTTGATCGTGAACCTGCCCGGCCGGCCGAAGGCGATTCGCGAGAATCTCGAGGCCGTGTTTCCCGCCATCCCCTACTGCATCGACCTGATTGGCGGGCCGCGCTTGGAAACGCGCACCGAGGTGATGGCGGCGTTTCGCCCCAAGGGCGCGTAAGGAAACGGCACCGGGCGAGGCGACGTGCCCCCTGACGCGCGAGCCTCAGCAAGCGTTGGACAACGCCGGCTGAAACTTGCAGGCTGATCGCGTCAGTCGCGGACGCGTCTCAACCTCAACCCCTCCCCGCCATGCCGTATCTGAAGATCCAGACGAACCTCCCGGTCACGCGCAAAGCCCGCCGGACCGTGCTTAAGGAAGCCTCCGCCCTCGTCGCGCACGAACTCGACAAGCCGGAGGAATTCGTGATGGTCGCCCTCCAGCCGGACACCGCGATGCTCTTTGCCGGCTCCGACGAGCCCGTCGCCTTTCTCGAACTCAAGGCCATCGGCCTGCCGGCGAGAAAAACCAAGAAACTCAGCGCGGTGCTCTGTACCATGATCGAAGATCACCTCGGCATCGCCAAGGACCGCGTCTACGTGAAGTTCATCGACGTGAACCACAGCATGTGGGGCTGGAAGGGTGACACGCTCTAGGTCCGCGTGTCCCGCCGGCCACGGCGCAGGGCTCAGAGTTCCGTGTATTTGTCGGAGCGCCCTTTCGCCTTTTCCACGGGATACTTGGCGGCATTGGCGGCCATCTTGGCTTCGATCGCCGCGGCGACGTCGATGCCGGTGATGTTGGCAAATTCGAGCGCGTAGATCACGACGTCGGCCAGTTCCTCCTCGATGCGGCGGCGCTTCGCCGGATCGGAGGAGATGGCGTGGGAGGCCTCCGGCGTTGCCCAGAGGTAGTGCTCCATCAGTTCACCGGCCTCCGCGGCGAGGGCCATACTCAGGTTCTTCGGCGCGTGGAACTGCTCCCAGTCCCGCTCCCGGGCAAAGGCGAGGATGCGCGTCTTCAGTTCGGCCAGGGTCGTGTCGGCGTCGTTGAGCATGGGAAAATCAGGAGGTGCGCGGCGGATTGCGATCCCGCCAGCGCCACCACGCCGCGAGAAAACTGCCTATGACGGAATGGAAGACACTGGAGATCGCGGAAGGTACCGCGGTCAGCGGATCGGCAAAATGCTTTCGGGCGAGAACCACGCCCAGGCCCGAGTTCTGCATGCCGACCTCGATCGACACGGTGCGCGCTGTGCGCATCGGCTGGCCGAGCACCCGGCTCACGAGGTAACCGAGCGCGAAGCCGCCGGCGTGCAACAGAAACACCGCTGACATGAGGCGCCAGGCCCCTTCCCGGATCGCCGCGGCGTTTTGCCCGATGATGCTCGCGCAGATCAAGGCGATGGTCAGGACGGAGACCAGCGGGGCAACCGGCAGCACCGTGGCCACCGCACGCGGCACGTAGCGGTTGATCGCTACGCCCAACGCCACCGGCAGAATGACCACCTGCAAGGTGCTGGTGAAGAGTCCCCACGCATCGACTTCGACCCGGGAACCCGCCAGCCAGGTCGTCAGCAACGGCGTCATCACCACCGCGGCAAGCGTCGACACTGCCGTCATCACGACCGAAAGCGCCACGTCCGCGCGGGCGATGAAGGTGACGACATTGGAGGCCGTGCCCCCGGGGCAGCACGCCACCAGGATCAGTCCCACCGCAAACGCCGTATCGAGCCCCAAAAGGTGGCCGATGCCCCACCCCAACAGCGGCATGATGCTGTACTGCGCAACAAAGCCGAGGGCGACCGGTTTGGGCATGACGGCCACGCGGCGAAAATCGTCCATCGTCAGGGTCACGCCCATGCCCAGCATGATCACCGCAAGACCCCAAACGATCCACGGTCCGCTGAACCAGGTGAACCAGCGCGGCTCGTGCAGGGCCAGCGCACCTCCTGCCACCACCCAAAGGGGAAACGCGTTGGTGATGGCGGAGAGGAATTTGCCCATGCCCGGACCCTGCCGGGTGGATCGCTGCGGATCAATGCCATCGTGAAAATCGAGAATGCACTTGGCACGCGGTCTGCATTGGCATATCCGTAATCTGTTCCAATGACCCGGACTCAAAACCATCAACGCGGCTCCGCCGGTACTTCGTTTACGAAGGCCGACGCCTCCTGCTGCGTCTCGATGCGTCCGGTCGTCGCCAAACGTTGGAATACTGTCCAAGCCGACGCGGGCTTCCAGGCCTAAACCTTCCGTTCAACGGAACCTCGTTTAGCCCACCTGACGAAGCCCGGAGGCCCAAGGCCCCGAGGTTCCAACCTCACGTATCCCTCTGTCATGCACACCATCATCCGCCCGCTGAAGTCCGCCCGTCGTGCGCGCCGCACGGAAGCCGAGCCCCCCGCTCTCTTCCGCAAGCCGCACTTCGACTGCGCGGAATCGACCGACGCTCTCACCCTCACGCTGTACGTGCCGGGGGTCGACGCCGCCGGCGTGGAGATCACCACGCAGGGGCCCGACCTCACGGTCACCGCCCGCAAGACCCACCTCGTGCGGGTGAACTGGCAGGCTTTGCACCTCGAACCCGCCCAGCGCGACTACCACCTCAGCCTGAGGCTAGGTCGCGGCTTGGCGTACGAACACCTTGACGCGGAGATCCACGACGGCGTGCTCACGCTTCGGTTGCCCAAGCGGGCCACCGATGTCGTGCCCGGCACCCTTCGTCATCGCCGCGTGGCCTGAGACGACGTCCGGTCTTCGCGACCACGCCTCGCGCGCCTCGCGAACGACCGGACGGCGCCGCGCCGTCAAAACGGCGTCAAAGATCGTCCCAGGCGGTCAGCGCGGTGCATTTTGGCGAATCCGGGTTTGAACTCCGCCGGACACCGCATTCTTTTTCTTAAAGCCCCACCGCACGGGAAACATTTCCCTCCGTTCGCAGTCTTTACCCCCTACCATGTTTCTTCCTCCGACCCCAGAGCATCCTCCCGTTGAACGCACGCCCCATGAACTCGTGGTGCCGCGTCACGACGTGCAATGGTGTCGACCGATCTTCCGTGCGCCCACCCTCGCCTCGCCGCAACAGTGGCAGCGCGAGAAACCGTTCAGCGGCGCGTTCCTCGCCAAGCGGTTCCCGGTCGAACGCCGGTCTTCGTCAGCTGCCTGAACGTGCCCGGCCGCCCTCACCGGCGGTCAGGACCCGGGCTTCGATTGAAGGTTCTGCGCCAGGGTACCGAAGTTTCCGCGTTCCGCTGAGCGGACGAAGCCCTCGGTCACCGATTTCAGGTCCTCCCAGCGGCTGCGAATCTTGCGCGCCTCCTCCGGAGTGATCGTCTGGTCGCCGGCCGCGGTCGCGATGACCTGCAGCATGTCGGCGAACTCCTGCACGATGTCGTTGGTGGCGGGGATCAGTTGGTAAGGGTGCGCCTTCGCCTCCGGATTGGTGATGAAGAAACCGCCGGCCCGCTCGCACACCCATTGCGCGATCCGGCGGTCCTGGGTGATCGCCAGCAATTGCTCGATGCGGTCGAGCGGGTTGTTCGCCCCGCTGCCATCATCGCCCGCCGGCGGCTCCGCCCACTTGTAGATGAGAGACAACGACAGCCCAAGCTCGGCGGCGATTTGCTTGGCGCTGGTCTTCTTGAGTACGTCTTTCAGCAACTCGTGGGATTGCATGACGGCGATCGTGACGGTCCCGGGCCCTCGTTGGCAACCCTTCGCACCGTCTGCACCACGATCTGACCGCAACGCCTCTTTTGGGCGTGCCATGTCCGCCCTGCGTGTGGCAATAACCCGGGACGTTCATGAACATCCACGAGTACCAAGCCAAAGCCCTCTTCGAGAAATTCGGTGTTCCCGTACCCAAGGGTGCCGCCGCCAAGTCAGTCGCGGAGTTCGACACCGCCCTGGCCCAACTGCCCGAGGGACCGACCATGGTGAAGTCGCAGATCCACGCGGGCGGTCGCGGCAAAGGCACGTTCACCGACGGCTTCAAGGGCGGCGTTAAGTTCTGCAAGACCAAGGCCGAGGCCAAGGAGCTCGCCGGCAAGATGCTCGGCAACACCCTCGTGACGCTTCAGACCGGCCCCGCCGGCCGCAAAGTGCAGACGGTCTACTTCACCGTCGCGAGCGACATCAAGAAGGAGTACTACCTCGCCATCCTGCTTGACCGCGCTTCCTCCAAACCGGTCATCGTCGCCTCCACTGAAGGCGGCGTCGAAATCGAAACCGTCGCTCACCACACACCGGAGAAGATCCACAAGGTCCTCGTCGACCCAGCCTACGGACTCGCCGACTTCCAGGTGCGCGAGCTGATCACGAAGCTGGGCTTCGCCGGCAATGAGGCGAAGAACGCCGCGAAACTCATCCGCAACCTGTACACTGCGTTCTGGGAAACCGATGCGGCCATGATCGAGGTCAACCCCCTCATCACCACGCCGACCGGCGACGTGCTCGCCCTCGACGCCAAGGTGTCGTTCGACTCCAACGCACTCTACCGGCACCCCGAGATCGTCGCCCTGCGCGACCTCAACGAAGAGGACCCGAAGGAGATCGAGGCTTCGAAGTTCAACCTTTCCTACATCGCGCTCGACGGAAACATCGCCTGCCTCGTCAACGGCGCCGGCCTTGCGATGAGCACGATGGACATCATCAAGCACTTCGGCGGCAACCCGGCCAACTTCCTCGACGTCGGCGGCGGCGCCTCGAAGGATCAGGTCATCGCCGCGTTCAAGATCATCCTCGGCGACCCCAACGTGAAGGGGATCTTCGTCAACATCTTCGGCGGCATCATGGACTGCAACGTGATCGCCACCGGCATCGTCGAAGCCGTGCGCGAGGTCGGCCTCAAGCTGCCCCTCGTCGTACGCTTGGAGGGCAACAACGTCGCCGCGGGCAAGAAAACCCTGGCCGAGTCGGGACTCACCATCGTCAGCGGCGACACCATGGCCGACGCCGCCCAGAAGATCGTCAAACTCGTGGCCTGAACGCTCGGGAAATCACCACTCCGAAATCATCGATCCTACCTTTCCATGAGCATTCTCATTTCTCCCGAGACCAAGATCCTCGTCCAGGGCATCACCGGCGACTTCGGCGGCCGCCATGCCAAACTCTCGCTGGATTACGGCACCCGTCTCGTTGCCGGCGTGACCCCGGGCAAGGGGGGACAGTTCTTCGAACACGGCGCGCACAAGGTCCCGATCTTCAATTCGGTCCACGAGGCCAAGGCCGCCACCGGCGCCACCGTATCCGTGGTCTTCGTACCGCCGCCGTTCGCCGGTGACGCCATTCTCGAGGGCGTGGATGCCGGACTCGACCTCGTCGTCGCAATCACTGAGGGCATTCCGATCAAGGACATGATCCGCGTGAAGCGTGCCATCGCCGGCAAAGCCACCCGTCTGATCGGCCCCAACTGCCCCGGTCTCGTCACCCCCGGCACCGGCGAAGGCTCCAAGGGCGGTTGCCGCATTGGCATCGCCCCGGGCTACATTCACAAGAAGGGACACGTGGGCGTCGTCTCACGTTCCGGCACACTCACCTACGAAGCGGTGTTTCAGCTCACGTCCAAGGGCATCGGCCAGTCGACGTCCGTCGGCATCGGCGGCGATCCGGTCAACGGCACGTCCCACCTCGATGTGATCAAGCTGTTCAACGAAGATCCCGACACGCACGGCATCATCCTTATCGGCGAGATTGGCGGCAACGCCGAGGTCGAAGCCGCCCGCTGGATCAAGGCGAACTGCAAGAAGCCCGTGGCGGGCTTCATCGCCGGGGCCACCGCTCCGGCCGGACGCCGCATGGGCCATGCCGGCGCGATCGTCGGCGGGGCCGAGGACACCGCGGCCGCGAAGATCAAGGTCTTCAAGGAATGTGGTATCGAAGTGGCGGAGACGCCGTCCGACATGGCTCACGCGCTGATCCGGGCCGCCAAGGCGCGCGGCGTGACCCTGAGCTGACCGCTCGCTGTCATTTTCTCGAGGCGCAGACGTTCGCGTCTGCGCCTTTTTTGTGCCCGGTGGGCCCGCCGTCGTCCGATTCGTAAGACGTTTCCCCCCTTGCTCCGGGCCGGCCGCGGCTGCATGATTCTTTTCATGCCCCGAACCCCGCGTGTCCTGCTTTGTGTGCTTGTTCTCGCCTGCGCTCCCCTCCTTCGCGCCCATGAGGTCGTGGCGGAGGACATGCGCAAGGCCGCCGTGGCTTTCCTCGATTCGCTCTCGACCGATCAGCGCGCCCAGGCCGTCTTTGCGCTGAACGACGCCGAGCGGGAAAACTGGCACTTCGTGCCGCTGGCCCGCCAAGGCCTGCCGTTCAAGGCCATGAACACCACGCAGCACGCCCTCGCGCTGGCGTTCCTACGGACCGGCCTGAGTCACGCCGGCTACCGTCGTGCCGAAGAGACGATCTCGCTCGAACTCGTGCTCAAGGAACTCGAGGGCGGTGCCGCCCGGCGCGATCCGACCCTCTACTACGTCACGATATTCGGCCAGCCGTCCGACTCCCAATCGTGGGGCTGGCGCTTCGAGGGCCACCACCTGTCCTTCAACTTCACGGTCGTAGACGGGCATCATGTGGCCTTTGCCCCGTCCTTCATCGGCAGCAATCCGGCGGAGGTTCCGATCGGACCGCGCAAGGGCGAACGCGTGCTTGCCGAGGAGGACGATCTCGGCCGCGCCTTCATGAAGTCTCTCTCCCCCGCGCAGCAAAAGATCGCCCTGCTCAGCACGAAGGCTCCGGCGGAAATCTTCACGACCAACCAGAAGAAGGTCGCGGCCCTCGAGCCGCCCGGCTTGCCGTTCACCGAACTCACGCCGCCGCAGCGCGACGCCCTCATCGCCTTGGTCAAACTCTACATCGGCCGGTGGCGCCCCGAACTCGCGGCGGAAACCTTCGCCAAGATCACCGCCGCCGGTCTCGACCGGCTCACCTTCGCCTGGGCCGGAGGCCTCGAACGCGGGGACGGCAACTACTACCGGATCCAAGGTCCGACGTTCCTGATCGAGTTCGACAACGTGCAGAATCGCGCGAATCACATCCACACCACGTTCCGCGACTTCGAGGGAGACTTTGGCCGCGACCTGCTGCGCGAGCACTACCAGCAGCACAAGCACTGAGGCGGCGGGCGGCCCCGGCCTTCCGCCTCTTCTAAAGGCCGCACCGCCATCCCGGGGCCAAACCCAGGAACGCTAGGTTCAGACCGAACCGCCGGGAGCGAGTCCGCGTTCGCTCTGTCCGGCGAACGTCAGCACCCGGCGAATCTCGGCGCTGTCTGCCTGCGCATGTTGGCCGAGTTTCTCCAAGGCCTGCGTGCGGTTCAGCCCTTCACGGAAAAGCGTGCGATGGATCTGCTTCACCCGCTCCAGCTGCTCGGCGGTGAAGCCTTTGCGTTCCAGGCCGACCTTGTTGATTGCTCGGATCACGGCCGGTTGACCGTCGGCGATGAAGAAAGGTGCGATATCCTGCACGACCTTGGCGTAGGCGCTGATCATGGCGTAGGCACCGATGCGGCAGAATTGATGGATGCCGGCGACACCGCCGATGGTGACGTGGTCTTCGATCGTGACGTGGCCCGCGATCATGACGGAGTTGCTCGTGACGATGTGGCTGCCCAGACGGCAGTCGTGCGCCACGTGGCTGTAAGCCAGAATGGTGTTGTCGTCCCCGATCGTGGTGAAGTCACCGTCGCGCGTCGCCGCGTGCACGCTGACGTACTCGCGAAACACATTGCGGTCGCCAATGCGGACTCCGGGCGTGCCCCCCTGATACTTTAGATCCTGGGTCTTCGCACCGATGCTCGCGTAGGGAAACACCTCGCAGCCCGCGCCAAGCTCCGTGTTCCCCTCCACCGAGGCATGATGATGGATGCGGGTGCCTGCCCCCAGCCGTACGGCGCCCCCCACGTAGGCGAACGGTCCGATTTCCACGTCGGCCCCAAGCTCGACCGTGGGTTCAACAATCGCCGTCGGGTGAATGCGCGTGGGCATGGCTTATTCGTCGCCTTCGTCCACGAGGGCGAACATCAGCTCCGCCGAGGAGACCACCTGTCCGTCCACCGTGCAGTTGCACTCCGCCGCCGCCAGTTTGTCGCCGCGCATCTTGGTGATGCGCGCGTTGATGATGATCTGGTCGCCCGGACGGACCGGCTTGCGGAACTTCACCTTGTCCGCGCTCATGAAGAACGCCGTTTTGCCCTCGTTGGCCGTCTTCCGCAACATGACGATGCCAGCCGCCTGGGCCATCGCCTCGAGTTGCAGCACGCCCGGCATGACCGGATTGCCGGGGAAATGGCCGTTGAAATACGGTTCGTTGATGGTGACGTTCTTGATCGCGACGAGCTCCTCGGTGCCGATGAACTCGACCACCCGGTCGATCATGACGAAGGGGTAGCGGTGCGGGATCGTTTCCAAGATGCGCCGGATATCGAGTGACGTCTCCGTCGCCAGCACGGTGGCGGGCCTGGGCTTCTTTTTCGGGCCTTTGCGTTTCTCCTCGAGCTTGGCGAGCAATGCCTTGGTCAGCTCCGCATTGATGGCGTGGCCCGGGCGTGTGGCGATCAGGTGCGCCTTGATCGGCTGGCCGAGCAGCACCACGTCACCCACGATATCGAGGATCTTGTGGCGGACAAACTCGTCTTTGAACCGAAGCGGTTCTTTGGAGATGATCTTGTCGCCCTTGATCACCACGGCGCAGTCCAGCGAACCGCCCTTGATCTTGCCGAGTTTGATCAGCTCCTCGATGTCCTCGTAGATGGTGAACGTCCGCGCCGCCGCCACCTGGGTCATGTAGGTGTCGGGATCGATCGTCAGCGAAAGGTGCTGGGTGTGGATGCCGCGATCGTCCGCCGAGGTGCACGAGATTTTGAAGGTATCGCTGGGCAGGGCGATGATGGTGGAGTTGCCCCGCGTCACGGACACCGGCTCTTCCAGCACGAAATACTCCCGGTCCTTGTCCTGCTCCACCGGCTCCGCCTGCAGGATCAGGTTCACAAACGGCTTGGCTGAACCGTCCATAATCGGCGGCTCCGAGGCGTTCATCTCGATGATCACGTTGTCGATCCCGCAGCCGTGCAAGGCACTGAGCACGTGCTCGACGGTGTGGATCTTGGCGTGGCCGGACTGAATCGTCGTTGCCCGCACCAAGTCCGTGACCAGATCCACCCGCGGCTTGATCTCCGGCTGCCCCGCCAAGTCGACGCGCTTGAACACGATGCCGTGGTTAACCGCAGCCGGTTTCATCGTCAGCGTCACTGTCTCGCCGGTGTGCAGCGCCTGGCCTTGAATCGAGACCTCGCGCGCGAGGGTGCGTTGTTTCATGGGATTTGAGGCGGAGTGTCGGGAACAGACCGGTGAGGGCAAGTCCCGAGATGGGCGCCTCCGTTTCGCAAATTGCGCGCGGACCGCCGGGTACGAGGCCTTGACACCACCGGAGGCCGCCCGTTATTCCCCACCCTTTAGCACCTTCCAAACCCGCCGAACGCCATGCCTTCCGCCAACGATATCCGCAAGGGACAAGTCATTAAGTACAATGGTGAGCCCCACCTCATCATGGAGACCCAGCATCGTACGCCGGGCAACCTGCGCGCCTTCGTGCAGATGAAGATGCGTAATTTGCGCTACGGCAAGTCGCTCGACCAGCGCTTCGCGTCCACCGATTCGATCGAGGTGTTGCCCACGGAAAAGAAGTCGCTGGAGTTCAGCTACGCCGATCGCGACACCTTCGCGTTCATGGACCCGGAGTCCTTCGAAACCGTCGAACTTCCCGCCTCGCTGATTGGCGACGCCAAGAATTATCTCACGGCCAACGGCAAGGTGGACGTGCTCTTCGTCGACGACAAACCGCTCACGATCGAACTCCCGTCCGCCGTGAATCTGAAAGTCGTGGAGTCCGCGGAAGGCGTCAAAGGCGACACGGCCAGCAACGTCCAAAAGCCCGCTACGCTCGAAACCGGTCTCGTCGTGCAGGTTCCCCTCTTCATCAAAGAGGGTGAGCTCATCCGCATCAGCACCGCGGATGGCACGTACCTCGGCCGCGTCTGATCAGGCGCAACCGGTACCGTCCTCGCCCGCCGCCCTCCGGCAGCGGGCTTTTTTGCGCCCGGCCTCCTAGCTCAGGCCAGCCACCGCGCTCAGGTAGCGGTGCTGCGCCTCGACCGGACTGCTGGCAGAGCAGTCGAGGTCCTTGATGTGACCGTCATGGAGTCCGTAAATCCAGCCGTGCACGCGCAACTCCTGGCCGCGCGCCCACGCATCCTGCACCACGGTCGCCCGGGTCACGTTGATGACCTGCTCGATCACGTTCAGTTCGCATAGGCGGGCGCTGCGGGCACCGTCGTCCGGGAGCCCGCAGAGGCACCCATGGTGTTTTTCCTTCACGTCCTGCACATGCCGCAGCCAGTTGTCGGCGAGCCCCACCCGCTGGCATCGCAGGGCCGCCTGCACACCGCCGCAGCCGTAGTGGCCCACGACCATGACGTGCTTCACCCGCAGCACATCGACCGCGTACTGGAGCACCGACAGGCAATTCAGGTCCGTGTGCACCACGACGTTCGCAATGTTGCGGTGCACAAACACTTCTCCGGGCAGCAGGCCAATGATCTCATTGGCCGGCACTCGGCTGTCCGAACATCCGATCCAGAGGTACTGCGGGGTTTGCTGGCGTGAGAGCTTCTCAAAAAACTCCGGGTCCCGTTTCCGGATGCTCTCCGCCCAAGCCCGGTTTTGGTCAAACAGGTGGCTCAAGGTCTCCATGGGACGCCCCACCTTTCGGATGGCCTGACGGATGTCCACCCCGAATCTTGGTCCGGACCACGTTGGACATAGTCGACGCAATCCCCCAACGTTCCGCGCCACCCATGCGGTCCCTGATCCTTCTCCTTGCGCTCTGTGCGTTCCATGCCGTCGCAACCGCCCAGTCCCTGCCGACCGCGGTGATGGTTCCCGAAGCCGCCGAAGCGCCAGGGCGGGATCTCGAGGTCGAGCTGGTCGTGCTCAACGATCGCGCCGACGCGCAGCCCCTGGGGCTGCCGGCGGAGCTGCGCGCCACGCTCTCGACAGCCGACACCCGCTCCTCGGTCCTGCTTCGCGCGCAGAGCGCAGTGGACCGCACCGTTCCCGCCGGTGGCTTTGTCCGCGTACCCTATCGCCTGATCGTGCCGGACGAAGTGCGAAGCGAGGCGATCCTGAGTTTCACCGTGGATGGACAAACCGAGTTGCGCGCCGTCATCCGACTGGCCGCGGCCCTGCCGCCGACCGATGAATCCGGGCAGCCGGCGCTCACCCCGCCACCGCTCGCCCCGGCCGATCTCGCCGCGACCCAGCGCACGTTCGCGGGCCGTTTCGCCCCGCACGAGTCGATCTACTTCATCTACGGACCGGATACACCGGGGGCGAAGTTCCAGTTTAGCTTCAAGTACCGGCTCCTGTCGGCCGGGCGCCTGCTCCGCAATCCCGGCAGCCGCCTTCAGTTCGCCTACACCCAACGCTCGCTCTGGGACATCGATGCGGCTTCCAGTCCGTTCTACGACACGTCGTACATGCCCGCGGTTTTCTACGAACACACGCCCACGGCGCCCGGCAGCGGCGGCGGGATCGCATGGCTCGGCCTGCAAAGCGGCTACCAGCATGAATCCAACGGCCGCGATGGCCCGGACTCACGCAGCCTGAACACCCTGTTCGTTCGCAGCGGATTCACCGCCGGCCGCCTCGACGGCTGGCACGCAACCGCCCTGCTCCGGGCCTACGGGTATGTCGGGGGCTTGTCGGACAATCCCGATTTGACCGACTACCGGGGCTACGGCGACTGGCAGGTGGGAATCGCCCACGGTGACGGCGCCCGCCTCACCTACACGGGCCGCGCTGGACGCGACTTCGACCGTTTCACCACCCAGCTCGATCTCTCCGTGCCGGTGCAGTTCCGCCTCTTGGATTTCGCCACCTTCTTCCTGGTGCAATACTTCAATGGATACGGCGAAAGCCTGCGCTCCTACGAAACGCGGTCGGAAACCGTGCGGGCCGGATTCTCTTTCGTGCGCTGACTTGGCCCGAAGGCCCGGCGCTCACAGGACCCGCGACCAAAGCACCTTGAGGTAACGGCTCTCGAGGCAGTTCGAAAACACCGGATGGTCGGGGCCGGGGCCGGTGCGATCAAAGAACTGCAGCCGCCGATGCTGGCGGTGTGCCGCCTTGATCACGTGCGCTTCGAAATCCTCCAGACTGAGCAGTCCGGAGCATGAGCACGTGACGAAGATCCCTCCTGGTTTGACGAGCGAGATGGCGAGCAGGTTGAGATCCTCGTATTTCTGCCGCCCCTCCCAGTTGCCGTGCTCGTCGCGGGTGAAGATGAACTTCGGCGGGTCCAGCATCACCACATCCCACGTCTCTCCGTTCTGCTGCATCTGCCGCGCGTAGGCGAAGGCGTCGGCGTGAACGAACTTGATGCGCGCCTGGTTCAGGTTCGCATTGCGCTTGGCCTGGGCGATGGCGGCTTCGTCGAGGTCGACCGCCGTGACGTCCGCAGCACCCCCGGTCACCTTGGCGTTCAGCGAAAAGCCGCCGGTGTACGAACAGAGATCGAGCACACGCGCATCGCGGGCAAACCGCGCAAAGGCCCGGCGGTTGTCCCGCTGATCGCAGAAAAAGCCCGTCTTGTGCCCCTCTGCAAAATCCACTTCGAAACGAATCCCGTGTTCGCGAATCTTCACCTTGGTCGGTGCAGCGGCGTTGGTCTCGTTGAACACGGAAGGACGGATGCCTTCGAGGCTGCCGAGATCGTGATCGACGTGCACCCGGGCAAATCGGGTTCCCGTCAGTGCGTGCAAGAGCGGCAACCAGCGCGGAAGACGTTGTGCCACCCCGAGCGAGGTCACTTCGCAGAGCAGCGTGTCGCCATAGCGGTCAATCGTCAGTCCGCTCAGGCCATCGCCGTCCGAATTGATCAGCCGGTACGCATCGGTGACCTCGTCGAGCTTGAAGAGCTCGCGACGCAGCGCAACCGCGCGGCGCAGGGCGGTCTCAAAGTACGCCTCGGTGACCGGTTCGGTGGAGTGGCAGACGACCCGCAAGGGAATCTTGGCGCGGGGATTGTAGAGACCGCCCCCGGCCAGCTGGCCGTTCTTGTCATAGACGTTGACGAAGTCCCCCGGCCGCGCGTCGGGCGAAACCTGGCCCAAGAGCCGCGGAAAGATGGCCGGCTGGAAGGTGAAATACTTCAGCTGCGCCCACGGCCGCACCCAGGTGGCGCGGTCATACACCGGCGGCGCCTTGCCCGGCGGTTCAACAGGTTCGGAGGGCGGCAAATCGGACATGGTGCAGCGTGGACAAAAAAAGAGCCGACCGGCAACACCGGTCGGCTCGAAAGGCTCTCGTCGGCTACGCGAATGCCGTTACGCGACGCGTTCCACCACCAGCGGCGGCGGTGTCGGGCGCTTCGGCGCGAGGCGGTAGGCGTTCTTGAAGTACTCCAAGGCCTGCTCGAGCTTCGACTCGTCGTTGTAATGGATCATCATCAACGGCTCGCCCTGCTTGACCTGCGTACCCACCTTGCGGATCTCGGAAACGCCCACGGCGTGATCGATCTTCCCGTGGTTGTCGTCGCGGCCCGCGCCGAGGAGGTGCACGCCCCGGGCAATCATGGCGGCATTGATCGTGTGGACGTAGCCGCGCTTCGGGGCGGGCAGCTTCCGAATGTGCTTCGCCTGCGGGAACTTTTCCGGGTGGTCGATGAAGGTGGTGTCACCACCCTGCGCCTTCACCAGTTCCTTGAACTTTTCGAGGGCCGAACCATCGGTGAGATGGCGCTGGACCGTCTGCTTGGCCGACAAGGTCGATCCCGCGACGCCGGCCAGACGAACGATTTCCATACCGAGCTTGAGCACGAGTTCCTTCATGTCTTCCGGTCCCTCGCCCTTCAGCAGCTGGATGGCCTCCTTGATTTCCAACGACGTGCCGACGGTGTCGCCCAAGGGCTGATTCATGTCCGTCACCAGCGCCACGCAGCGGCGCTTCATCGAGCGGCCGACGCGGGTCATCGAACGGGCCAGTTGCTTGGCCTGCTCCAGATCCTTGATGAAGGAGCCATTGCCCCACTTCACGTCGATGACCAAGCCCTCGGAACCTTCGGCGAGCTTCTTGGACAAGACTGAACCCGTGATCAGCGGCAGGCTCGGGATCGTACCGGTGGCCTTGCGCACCTCGTAAAACTTAGCGTCCGCGGGGGCCAGTTTTTCATCCTGCGCCACAATGGCGCCACCGATCCGCGAGAGCTGGCTCGTGAACTGGTCGATCGACAGATGCCCCTTGAAGCCCGGAAACGCCGCCAACTTGTCGAGCGTGTTGATCACGTAATCGTGCTCCAAGCCGGACATCATCGGCACGACCACCCCGCTGGCCATCGCGAGAGGAACCAGCACGAGGGAAGTCTTGTCGCCCACGCCGCCCGTCGAGTACTTGTCGATCTTGGGCTTCGCGATGCTCGACAGGTCGATCACCTCGCCGGAAAGCATCATCTCCTCGGTCAGCTCCGCCGTCTCCTGGGCGGACATCTGCTGGAAATAAATCGCCATCAACAACGCGGAGAGCTGGTGCTCCGGCATCTCCCCATCGAGGGTGCTATCGATGATGTAGCGAATTTCTTCCTGGGTGAATTCGCCGCCGTCGCGCTTCTTCTCGATCAGAAACTCGAACGTCGGCTTAATGAACCTACGAGGAGGCAGAGTGCGTTTCGTCATGTGTGTGCTGTGAATATCTCCAGAGGCCTGTTGGCCCGTAAAAGATTACGGTTATACGGTCAAATCTTGGGTTGTCGAGTCAAAATTACCCCTGCTTATAGCGAGCGACTCGATCGCATATCTCTATCATTCAATCCTTTAAAACAATTTAAACCCAACCGTACGAACCCTCATCCGCAGCCGGTCAAGGCGTGCCGGTCCGCAGGGGTTCTCCGGTAGAAACGAACTCCTCGCTTGCACGCGGGACAAGCTGGCGCGTTGAGTGAAGGGATGGACGTTTCCTTCAACTTTGCCGCCGATCTGGACGCTGCCCTTCGCCGTGCCGCCGCGTCGGCAGGCTTGGACGCGGCGCGGTTCAATCCGGACGTGCGCGCCGCCGATCCGAAGCACGGCGATTTCCAGGCAAACGGGGTGCTGCCTTACGCCAAACAAGCGAAACTGAACCCGCGCGCCGTCGCCGAGTCCGTCGTCCAGGCTCTGCCCGCGGAGGTGAAGGCCGCGTGCGACGTTGCGATTGCCGGCCCCGGATTCCTCAATTTTTCCCTCAAACCTGCCGCCTTGTTGGGCTGGCTGATCGCTTACGATTCGGAAGCGCATCTCAAATCCGGAGCCGCGTCGCTTTACCACAACAAGCGGTACGTGGTTGATTTCAGCTCACCCAACACCGCCAAACAATTGCACGTGGGGCATGTGCGCGGCATGGTCATCGGAGAAGCCATCTGCCGCCTCCTCGCATTCTGCGGGGCCGAGGTCATTCGCGACAATCACATCGGCGATTGGGGCACCCAGTTCGGCAAGCTGATCTGGGGTTACCGGCACCTGCGAAATGACGCCGCCCTCGCATCCGATCCGCTCGAAGAACTCGAACGGATCTACAAGGCCGCCGACGCCGCAACGAAGGCCGATCCCGCAGCCCTCGACGGCGCCCGGGCCGAACTGGTCAAGCTCCAGTCCGGCGATGCCGAAAACCGGGCCCTGTGGGAAAAGATCAACGCCATCAGCTCCGGCGCCTTCCAGGAGATCTACCGCAAGCTGGACATCCACTTTGACCACGAGCTGGGCGAGAGTTTCTACAACGACAAGTTGCAGCGCGTCTACGACGAGCTGACGCAGACCGGTCTGGCCGAGATCTCGCAGGGCGCCCTGGTGGTTTTCCATCCCGAGCACCCGCGCTTCAAGACCCAGCCCTTCATCATCCGCAAATCCGACGGCGCGGCCAACTACGCCTCGACGGATCTCGCCACCATGCTCTACCGCGTGGAGCATTTCAAAGCCGATGCGATCGCCGTTCTGACCGACACGCGGCAGAGCGACCACTTCGAACAACTCTGGCTCACCACGCAGAAGTGGTTTGCCAAGACCGGCCGCCCGCTGCCCGCCTTCGAACACGTCACCTTCGGCTCGATTCTGGGGGAAGACGGCAAGGCGATCAAGACACGCTCCGGCGATCCGATCAAACTCAAGGCCCTCCTTGCCGAAGCCGAGGAACGCGCCTTCGCCCTGGTCACCGAAAAAGCGCCCGAACTGCCGGCCGAGGAGCGCCGGGAGATCGCCGCCGCCGTGGGCATCGGCGCCGTCCGCTACGCCGACCTCGCCCAGAACCGCAGCAGCGACTACATCTTCAGTTGGGACAAGATTCTCGCCTTCGAGGGCAATACCGCCCCGTACCTCCTGTACGCCGTCACGCGGATCCGTTCCATCTTCCGCAAGGCCGGCCTCGACCCCCTGGACCCAACGGCCACCGCCGGAGCGACGGCACCGGAGACCGCCTCCGAGATCGCGCTCGCCCGCAAACTCACGGCCTTCGCCAGTGCGCTGAATCTGACCACCGGCCAGTTGCGTCCGCACTTTCTCTGCACCTACCTGTACGAGCTCGCCGGCGAGTTCAGCTCCTTCTACGCGGCCGACAAGGTCATCGTCGACGAAGCGGCGGTGCGCGCCCGCCGCCTCCTGCTGTGCGCTCGCACCCTGTTGGTGCTGGAAACGGGGCTCCGGTTGCTCGGACTCCGGACCCTGGAACGGATGTAAGGCGGCGGAAAACAGCTTGCCGCACCGTCCCCCGCTCCGCACCCTCCCCGGCGAATGGCCACGCAGGAATTTTATATCCGCAGTGCGACCGAGACCGACGCGCGCGGTCCGTTTAATCAAGAACAGCTGATTTCCCTGGCCGAAGCCGGCCAAGTGGACGGATCGACCCTGTACTACGAGGCGTCCACGGAGCAGTGGGTTGCCGTCGGAGACAATGCCGCGCTCATGGCGGCGCTCTTCCCGGAAAAGAAGCCGCTCAAGATCAAGCCCAAGGAAACCATCGCGGCTTTGAACGTTCAGCGCGATGACGCGAAGCCGATCGAGGTCAACGATATGCTGGCCGCCGCGGAAGGCCGCACCGCGGATACCAAGGATAAATCGGACCCCATCGAAGCCTTCGCCCGTGCCGCCAAGATGGGCATGTACGCCGCCACCCTCGCCCTGGCCGCCAGCGCCGTGGGGCTCCTGCTCCCGTCCATCGATCTGATCTCCAGCGGCGACTACGCGAAGCTCCTCCTCCAGCCGTTCGCCCTGCTCGGCGCGCTCGACCTCGTGCTGTTCCTCCTCCTCGTCCTGCAGACCGCGGCGATTTATCCTTTCCTGCGCTTCCGCGCCGCCTTGGGTTTCGGATTCCTCGGCTTCCTGTTCTGGACGCAGATGGAGTCCAATCTCTTCCTCGCCGTGGCCGCCGGTTCGGTCGGCCTTTACTTCTGCACCGTCTTTACCCGCATGGCCAGCGTGCTCCTCGCCGCCCTGCTCGCGGTCGGCGGCATGGGCGGCTTCGCCTACTTGATGCTCACCCGGGCCACCTGACGGCGGCCTGTCCGGCAACGCGCGTATGCCTCGGATTGTGCAACACTGGCGGACGCTGCAGCGCCTGTTTCAATACGAGATCTGGCGGCCCTCGGCTTTAGGCGACAAGTCGCCGCGCGGACGGTTGCACGCCTTGCTGCGCATCGTATCCATCACTTGGACGGGTATCGGTGAGAACAATGCCCTCAGCCGCGCCGCCGCCCTCAGCTTCAGCTCGTTGCTGGGCCTCGGCCCCCTCGTCGCCATTGCGATGCTCGTGGCTGGCTTCGCGATCGACCGCCAGGACGACGACCTCGCGGTCAAGACCCTGAACAACCTGATCAAGTTCGTTGCGCCTCAGATTACCCAATACGAGCAGCTGAAGGCACCGCCCGCGTCCGGTAGTCAGCCCCCCTCCGACATTCTCACCGCGACCACGTTGAACACGCCGCAACCGGCGCCGCCGGCGGCGCGCGAAGGCGAGGTGGTCGAGGTCAATCCCGAGCTCGTGAAGCTGATCGACGGGTTCGTGGACAATGCCAGCAACAGCGCCGTCGGCGCCATCGGTGCGCTGACCCTGATCATCATCGTGCTGCAACTGTTCACGTCGGTGGAGACGGCGTTCAACGAGATCTGGGGCGTGCGGCGGGGCCGCTCGTGGCTCATGCGGATCGTGTTCTACTGGACCGTGCTGACGCTCGGCGCCGTGCTTTTCTTTGCCGCGGTGACCGGCCTGTCCGCCAGTGCCGTGCTCGGTGCCCTGGAAGCGAAGATCCCCTTCGGTTCGGAGGTCAGCCAACTGCTGAAGCTCATGCTGCCGGCCGGCTCGCTCGTACTGCTCGTCGGCGTCCTCACCGTCTTTTACCGCACGATTCCCAACACCCGCGTACTCTGGCGGGCCGCCTTCATCGGCGCACTCGTGGTGACCCTGCTGATCGTGCTAAACAACTTCCTCGCGTTCCTCTACGTGCGGCGTGTCGTGCTCAACACCAGCCTGTACGGTTCGCTCGGCATTCTCCCGATCATGATGTTCGGGCTCTATATTTTCTGGTTTTTCGTGCTGCTCGGAGGCCAGGTCAGCTACGCGGTCCAGAACGTGAACTTCCGCAACTCCCAAGCCGCTTGGACAACCCTCGCCGAGTCCATGCGGGAACGTCTTTCCCTCATCGTCCTGCTGACCATCTGCCGGCGCTTCAACGACTGCCTTCCGCCGTGCACCGCGTCGCAGCTCGGGCGCATGCTCACCGTGCCCGCCCAGGTGTTGAATGAGTGCCTCAACCGGCTCGTGAGCATGAACCTTCTCACCCCTGTGCCCCCGGCGAGCGGCGAAGCCGCCACCGATTTCCGCTACCAGCCTTCGCGTCCGCTGGGTCGGATCACCCTCGCCGACTTCAAACGCCTCGACGACGATTTCGGTGAAGACCCGGACGGCCCGACGCTCGCGGAGATCGACCCCATCGTCTCGCGCTACGACGCCGAAACGGGTACGTTGGTTCGCGGGGACTTCTTCCAGAAATCGATCGAAACCCTGTTCAAGGAACACCCGATCGATTCTTCGCGCCCGCCGTTTGCACTCGGAGAGCGGCGCTCGTAAGCCTGACCTCCCGGCCGCCCCGGGGCCGCGGCGCTGGTCATCCGGGTCGTGCCCGCCCCACTCACCCTGCCATTGACACCCCCCTTCGACGACCTAGGGTCGCCGGTTTACCTCTATGATTTCCTGGATTCAGATCACGTTCCAGAAGCACTTCCGTGCGATGTTCGCAGTGCTGCTGGTGTTCATCATCGTCTCCTTCGTCATCTATTTCGCACCGGGCATGGGCCTCGGTATGGGGACCACGCCCCGGGCCCAGCCGCGGCCCTTCTTCGGCGTCAATCTGAGCTCCGAGGAGGAGAGCTCGCGGGTCTTCGGCGACGCGGGTCTGAGCGTGTTCCTCCAGGCCGGTTACCCCGCCCTCGACGAGGAACGCATGCAGGAATACGCGCTCATGCGCCACACCGGCCTGCATCTCGCCCGGGAGATGAATCTCCCGAATCCCACCGATTCCGAGCTGACCGAGTTCATCCGCGGCCTCGGGGCCTTCGCCGGTCCGCAGGGCGAGTTCGACGCCACGCGGTATCAGCAATTCCGCGACAACCTGAAGACCAATCCACAGGTTTCGGAAGGTGACATCAGCCGCGTGCTCGCCGACGACCTGCGGTATCAGCGCGTGCAGCGGCTGCTCGCCGGCCCGGGCTACGTCCTGCCGTCCGAGGTGAAATCCGAACTGACGCGCGCCGAGACGTCCTGGACGCTCGGGGTCGCCCAGTTCGACTACGCCGCTTACAACCCGACCGTGTCGGCCAGCGATGCCCAGCTCACTGCGTTCTTCGAAACCAACGCCTTCCGCTACCAGGTGCCGCCGCAGGTCCGCGCCAGCTACGTTGAGGTCCCCGCGTCGGCCTTCATCGGATCGGTCAACCTGACCGACGACGAGGTCCGTTCCTACTACCAGGCCAACTCATTCCGTTTTCCGAAGCCGAATGCCACCCCGGCCAGCCCGACGGTCGCGCCCGGCGAAACCACCGAGGCCGATTTCCAAGCCGTGCGTCCTCAGGTGGAAGCCGAGCTCCGCCTCAATCGCGCCCGGCAGCAGGCCGTCACCGCCGCCAGCGATCTCAGCCTCGCCCTCTTTGAGGGCAAGGTCGCCCAGGCCGGGGTCACGGATTTCCTCGCCCAGCGCAATCTCGCGCTCAAGCCCCTCCCCCCTTTCGGCACCAACAACGTCCCAGCCGAACTCGGTGGCAATCCGCAGATCGGTGCCGAAGCCCTGCGCCTCAACGCCCAGCGCCACTTCTCGGACGCCCTGCCCACCCCGACCGGAGCCGCCATCCTGTTCTGGCACGAGAGCATTCCGTCCCGCGCCCCCACCTTCACCGAGGTGGTTGACCGCGTTCGCGCGGATTTTGTGGCCGACGAGAAACGCAAGCAGTTCATGGCCTTGGGCCGGACCTTGCGCGAAAACATCGCCCTGCGCGTCAAGGCGGGTGAAGCGTTCGACCAGGCTGCCTCCGCGGCCGCCGCCACCGCCGGTCTGAAGGTGGAAACGAAGTCCATCGCCGCCTTTACCCTGCAGAATCCCCCCGCCGATTTGAATCAAGCCGTCTTCGGCAGCCTCGAGAGCCTTCAGCAAGGTGACATCTCGGACCTGATCCTGAGCGGAAGCGCGGGCCTTCTGGTCCACGCCGCCGGCAAGCAGCTGCCCGACACCTCCGAAGCCAATCCGCAGTACAGCTTGATCCGTACGCAGATCGCCCAATTCAACGGGTCCCGCAACGCCACGGCTTACCTGCGGGAGTTGGTGGAGACTGAGCTCGCCAAAACGGCTCCGGTAGCCCCCTAAGGCGCACCCAAGTCGCCTTTCGCTTGCACGGACCGCCTAACCGCGGTCCGTTTTTGTTTTCTGGTGGGTGAATCGTGCCCTTGGGACCGGCTTTGTCGGACGAAAAGCCGGCGCCATGAAACTTTTGCGGATGCGGCTCGTCTTCCCCCACCGAGCCCGGATTGACGACGCCACCCGCCTGCGGCGCAAGCCTGGCATCGACTTTCCCGCATAGCTCGTAACTTTTTGGCCTGTCCCGTGTTCTTCGCATCATCCGGTTTTTCCTCTCTCATGATTCGACGCCTTTTGACCGTCTCCGCCTGGGCCCTTCTGGTGCCTGTTGTCGCCTCGCAAGGCCAGGAAGCCCCGGCGCCGGCCACGGCGCCGCAGGCATTGACGATCGAAGAGGCGATCGCGCGGGCGCTGGCCAAGAACTTTGACCTGCAAATCCAGACCTTCGCGCGGGAGAATGCCGAAGCTGCACTGAATATCGCGGAAGCCACGTTTGAGCCGGACCTGACCTACACGACCAGCCGGTCGGAAAGCCAGTCGGCGGTGGCCAGCAGTGTGCTCGATGGCACCTCGCAGCCGCGCAACTCGTCCTACAACAACCGGATCTCCGCGACCCAGCGCATCGTCACCGGCGCGACCATCACGGCCAGCACAAATCTGAACCGCGCGAGCAACAACTCGGCGAACACCATTCTCAACCCGTCGTACAACAGCGACTTTTCGCTCACCGTCCGCCAGCCGCTGCTACAGGGGGCCGGCATTGCCTACACCCGGGCCGCCGTAGACCGGGCGACCATCGGCGTCACCCGTTCCAACCTCGAGTTCAAAGACACCGTCCTCACGGTGGTACGCAACGTCGAGGCCGCCTACTACAACCTGGGCTTCGCGCGCGAACAGGAACAGGTCCGCCGCTTCAGCCTCGAACTCGCCGAACGCCTGCTCGAGGAAAACCAGACCCGCCGCAACACCGGCATCGCCACCGACCTCGAGGTGCTCCAGGCCGAAGTCGGAGTCGCCAACGCCCGCCGCGCCCTCATCCAGGCCCAACAGGCCGTGCGTGATCGCGAAGATGCGCTGCTCAATTTGATCGGCCAATTCGAATTCAACACGCCGCTCGGGGCCGTCACCCTGTCGGATCTCGAAACGCCCGCGGTTTCGATGGAGCGCTCCTACCAGGTCGCGCGTGACCAATCGCCCAGCTTCGCGTCAGCCAAGCTGGCGATCGAGCAGCTGAAGATCGATTTGCACACGGCCAAGCGCGACCGCCTGCCGGGGCTGTCGGTCGGCGCCACCGGCGGCTACAACGCCCGCCAGGCCTCCGCCAGCAACGCCGCCGAGGAACTCTGGAGCGGCGACGGCTACAACTGGACCATCGACCTTACTCTCAACGTACCGATCGGCTTCAAGGCCGAGAAGGCCCGGTATCGGCAGGCCGTGATCGGCCTGAGTCGCGAGGAGAAACGCCTCGAGCAACTCGAGCAAAGTCTGCTCGTTCAGGTGCGCAGTGCGGTGCGCGCCGTCGAAATCAACATCGAGAGCGTGGAGATCTCCCGCAAGGCCACTGAGCTCAGCCAGCGTCAGTTCGACCTCGAAAAGGCGCGCTTTGACGCCGGCATCAGCACCTTCCGCCGCGTTCAGGAATCTCAGGAAGACCTCGACAACGCACGCGTGGCCGAGCTGCAGGCGCGCATCGCGCTGCGCATCGCCCTCGCCGACCTCGCCCGTCTCGAGGCCAGCTCGCTCGAACGCTACAAGATCAACCTCGCGCCCTGAGCCCCACGGGGCCGCCCGGCGCGACCGTCGCCGGTCAGGACGGCGTTGCGCCTCGGGCGTACTCGCGCAACGATCGAGGCAACATGAGCGAATTGCCTCCCTACGCGCGGGCCCGCGCTTTGATCGACGCCGCCCACAACGCCGATCCGACCCGTCAGTCGGACGGCCGTGCCGCGGAGCTGGTCTACGCGGATCGCGTCGAGGCCTGGGTTAGCCGGCTCGTACCCGACGCCTCGCCGCTCCTTCGGCTCGGCGCGCGTTGCCAGCACCTGGAACGCTGGCTTGTGCCGCGCTCGACGTACCCCGAGGGAAAGCCCGGCTACCTCGCCTGGCGAAAGTCGCTGTACACCAAACAAGCCGACCGCGCCCGCGAGCTCCTGATGAGCGCCGGCGTGCCCGCGACGGAAGCCGCCGAGGTTCATGTGTGGGTCTCCAAGAGCGGCCTCAAATCCAACCCGGGCACACAGGCGCTGGAGGACGCCGCGGTCCTCGTGTTCCTGGAGAACGAAATCGAATCGTTCGCCGCCGCCCACGCCGACTATCCGCCGGCCAAGTTTGTCGATATCCTGCGCAAGACGTGGCGCAAACTCAGCCCGGCCGCGCGCCTCGCCGCGCAGCACCTTTCTCTCCCGCCAGGCGTGGCTCAATTGCTGGCGGAGGCCACCCGGGCCGAGGATGCTCCATCCCAGGCCTGATCTGTCCGGACCGGATTCAGGGAAAGAGCTCGTCCACTGCAGCCAACGCTGCCGGCAACACGCGATGGGCCGGCAACTGGGTCCGAAACCACGTCCGCTGCTTCTTTACCAACGCGCGCGTGTTGGCCACGATCGCTGAAGCCCACTCGGTGCGAGGCAGCGTCCCCGCCAACATCGCCAGCGTCTCACGGTAACCGATCGCGCCAGCGGCACTCGGGTTGTTTTCCAGCCCCTGCGCCCGGAGAGCCACCACCTCCGCTTCCAGTCCGCCGAGCACCATCTGGCGCACCCGCGCCTCAATTCGTGCATCGAGCTCCGCAGGCTCGCGCTCCAGTCGCGTGCACTGGACCTCCCAGTCGGCAAAGGGACCGGGCTGACGCGCAAAGGCATCCGCCAACGCGCGCAGGCTGCGCCCGGAGGCGAGGCACCGCTCCAACGCCCGCGTCACCCGCCGGGGATTGGCCACGTCCAGAGATCCCAGACCATCCGGGTTGAGCGCACGCAGCCGGTTCACCAGGCCCTCCAGTCCTTCGTTGATCCGCATCCGTTCAACGTCCGCCCTTAAGGCAGGGGGCACCGCAACGTCATCGGCGACCGGAGCAAAGAAGGCCTTCAGGTAGAAGCCGCTCCCCCCCGTCACCAGCACCGGACGGCCCCGCGCTTCGATGCTCGCGATCGCCTCGCGCGCCCGGCTCACGTACCACGTCACGTCGGCCCGCTCGTTCAGCGCCAGGACATCGATCAGATGGTGGGGCACCCGGGCCCGCTCCGCCTGGGTCGGTTTCGCCGTGCCGATGTCCATGCCGCGGTAGAACAGCAGCGAGTCGCAGGAAACGATCTCGGCGCCATGCCGTTCCGCCCAGCGCAGCGCGAGCTCGGTCTTACCGGCGGCGGTGACACCCGTGAGCACGTGAAGTCGACGGACCATGGCCCCATTGCGACCGGGTTCGCGGGGTTGTAAAAGCCTTTCTGTTACGGTCAGGTGATTTCGCGCCGCCCGGGCCACATTGCGCTCGCTCCGCCGTTGCCCGCCGGCTGCTTCGTTGCGGCATCGTGAAGATCACCCTCGTCACCGAAACCTTCCCGCCGGAAATCAACGGGGTGGCCATGACCCTCAGCCATCTCGTCGAGGGTCTCGCGCACCGGGGTCATGCGATGACCGTGGTGCGACCGCGTCAGGCCGGACCGGATACACCCCGGGCCGACGGACTCTACGCCGAGAACCTCTGCCCCGGACTGCCCATTCCTGGCTACCCATTCCTGCGACTCGGTCTGCCCGTGCGCCGCCGGCTGCTCCGCCGCTGGCGCGACGATCGGCCCGATCTCGTGCACATTGCCACCGAGGGTCCGCTTGGCTACGCCGCCCTGTCCGCCGCGAATCGCCTGGGACTGCCGGTCAGCTCGACCTTCCACACCAATTTCCACCACTACAGCCGCCACTACGGCGCGGCTTTCCTCACGCGTCCGGCACTCGCCTACCTGCGTCACTTTCACAATCGGACCCGGGTAACGCTCTCGCCCACCGCCGAACTCAACGCCGAATTGGCACGCGATGGATTTCAGAACTTGCGGCTGCTTTCGCGGGGGGTGAACACCCGGGTCTTCACCCCGTCGGTGCGTTCAACGGCGCTGCGTGAATCCTGGGGCGCCGGACCCGACGATCTCGTGATCGTCCACGTCAGCCGCCTCGCCGCGGAGAAGAACTACTCGCTGCTCATCGAAGCCTACCGCGCCGTCGCCGCCGCTCGGCCGGGCGTGCGCCTGGTCATCGCCAGCGACGGTCCGATGCGCCGTAAGCTGCAGCGCCAGATTCCCTCGGCCGTCTTTACCGGCTTCCTCAACCGCGAGGATCTCGCCCGCTGCTACGCCTCAGGCGACCTTTTTCTCTACCCCAGCCTGACCGAGACCTTTGGCAACGTGGTAACCGAGGCCATGGCCAGCGGCCTGCCCGTTGTGGCGTTCAACTACGCGGCCGCCGCTCGTTACATCCGTCATGCCGAGAACGGTTGGCACGTGCCGCTGGGCGATGCCGCTGCCTTCGTCACCGCCTCCGTCGCCGTCGCCCAGGACGCCGCCCTTCGCCGCCGCCTCGGCGAATCCGCCCGCGCCACGGCCCTGACCATCTCATGGGACCGCGTGATCGATGGCTTCGAAAGGGACTTGCTCGAGATCGCCGGCCGAACGGCCGCGGTCGCACCCGCACCGAATCCCGTGACCGCCCTATGAGCGCAGAAAGGGTCGAACTCCTGGCACCGCCTGCCATGCTGCGTGCGGTGAAGACGCGGTTCATCTTCAATCCCCGGTCCGGCCACAACGCACGCAATCCCCATTTGCTGGACCGCGCCCGCTCGTTCATCACCGAGCACCGGCTCGACGCGACCGTGGTGCTGACGGAGCGGCCCCGCCATGCCACCGACCTCGCCCGCCGGGCCGTCGACGAGGGCTGCCGGCTGGTCGTGGCCATCGGCGGCGACGGCACCCTGAATGAGACGGCCGCCGCCCTGGTCGGAACGCCGGCCGCACTCGGCCTCATCCCCTGCGGTTCCGGCAACGGACTCGGCCGGCACCTCGGCATTCCCGGCCCGGGTCGGGGCGCCTTCCGGACCTTGCTCGAGGGCCGGGTGCGCACGATCGACACTGGCACCGTCAACGGGCTCCCGTTCTTCAACGCCATGGGGGTGGGTTTCGACGCCGACTTGAGCGCCCGCTTCAACGAGCTCACGCGCCGCGGCCTGCCCGCCTACATCGGCACCACCTGCCGCATGGTGTTTGGCTACCGTCCCGCGACCTATTCCATTTCCAACGGTCATACCCGTTTGGATACACGGGCCTTCATCGTCGCCGTCGCCAATTCGGACCAGTACGGCAACGACTGCTTCATCGCCCCTGGAGCCTCGGTCGACGACGGCCTGCTGGACCTCACCGTGCTGAATCCGCCCGGCCTGCTCGGGGCCCTGCCCCTGCTGCCCCGCCTCTTTGCCGGCCGGATCGACGGCAGCCGCAGTGTCCGCCGGCTGCGCGGAGCACGCTTCTCCATCGTCCGCACCGCGCCGGGTCTGGTCCACACCGACGGTGAAACCCACGAGACCGGCGCTGTGCTCGAAGTCGCGGTCCGGCCACGCAGCCTGCACGTGCTCGTGCCTGCCGCAGTCGGGTGACATTCGGGTGACGTTTCGCCCCGCCCCCTAGGCGCGTCGGCGGCGATCTGGTACGCTGCCGCCCGGATGGAACTCAAGCCGCTCAGGGTCAAAACGATCATCATTTCGGACGTCCACCTCGGCACCTTCGACTGCAAGATCCGGGAGGTGAATCATTTCCTCAAATACACCCGCTGCGAGAAGCTGATCCTCAACGGCGACATCATCGACGGCTGGAGGCTGCGCCAGACGGGCAACTGGACCAAGGCCCACACGCGCTTCATCCGCCTTATCCTGAAGAAACTTGAGAAGAAGAACATCGAGGTGATCTATCTGCGCGGCAATCACGACGACGTGCTGGCCAAGTTCCTGCCGATCGAGTTCGAGAACCTGCGCATCGTGGAGGACTACGTGCACGAGACGCCGCGGGGGCGCTACTTCGTGCTGCACGGCGACGTCTTCGACACGATCACACGCAACTTTGTCTTCCTCGCCTATGCCGGCGACTGGGGCTACCGCGCGCTGATGAAGGTGAACCGGGTCTACAACCGCTGGCGCGTCTGGCGGGGCAAGGAATACTATTCGCTGAGCAAGGCGGTGAAGGCCCGCGTCAAACGCGCGGTCAGCCACGTCTCCAACTTTGAGACCCACATTGCCCAGCTCGCCCGCAGCCGGGGCTGCGTCGGCGTCATGTGCGGACACATCCATACGCCAGCGGACCGCATGATCGGCGACGTGCACTACCTCAACAGCGGCGACTGGGTCGAGTCGCTCACCGCCATCCTCGAACACGACGATGGGCGCTTCGAGCTGATGGATTTCAGCCGCTTCCGCGCCCTGTATCCAATGGAGGATGACGCGGCGGCGGAGGTGCTCGACTTTCCGGGCGAGACCGCCGAGGCGGAGGTGCCGCCGGCCATCCGGCAGGCGCTGGCGACCTGACGATCAGGTCCGCTTCGTGCCCTCGATCAGGTCGGCCAGGCGGGCGGCCATGGCCGGAACGATGCGGGCGCGGTCCGTGAGGTTTTCCCGGATGGTGTTGACCAGTGCGCTGCCCACCACGACGCCGTCGGCGCAGGCGGCGATGGTCGCGACATGCTCGCGGCGGGCGATCCCGAAGCCGACCACGACCGGCAGGGAGGTGTGGGCCTTGATGCGGGCCACCGCCTCGGGCACGTTGGCCGCGACTGCATCCCGCACCCCCGTCACACCTTCGCGTGACACGTAATAGATGAATCCGGTAGCCGCCCGCGCGATGACCGGCAGGCGGGATTCAGGAGTGGTCGGAGCCACGATGAAGACCGTCCGCACGCCGTGCGCCTTGCAGGCGGCCGCCACATCAGCCGCCTCCTCAGGCGGCAAGTCGAGCGTCAGCATGCCGTCGACACCGGCCTCGCGGGCCGCCCGCACGTAGGCGTCGACGCCGTTGGCAAACACGAGGTTGTAGTAGGTGTAGAAAATGATGGGCGTCTCCGGAAACTCGCGGCGGAGTTCCCGCACCAGATCGAAAACGCGGGCGGCGGTCATACCGCTCTCGAGGGCACGCTGGGCGGCGAGCTGGTTCGTAAGCCCGTCCGCCAGAGGATCCGAGAACGGAACCCCCAGCTCGAGAACGTCGACGCCTCCCTTGAGCAGGGCACGGCACGCTGCGAGCGAGGTGTTAAAGTCGGGATCGCCGGCGCAAAGATAGGCGACGAAGGCGGCGCGGTGGGCGGCACGGGCGCGTTCAAAGGCGAGGGCGATTCGATCCATGGAACCCAAGGATTGCCAAGGCCCGGCCCGGGCTGGCGAGAGCAAACTGCAGCAGTAAGGCGCCGGCAGGCCCCTTTACGCCAGGGTGAAGTCGACCATCACCGGCCGATGATCGGACAACACGCTCGGCACCACCCGACTGCGCGGATCGAGGCAGCCCGGCGGCAGGAAGACAAAGTCCAGCAGCCTCGTCGGCAGGGGTGAAGGAAAGGTCTTCCCCCGCGAAGGATGCAGCACGTAGTCACCGAAATCACAAAGGTGGCTGAGCAGCGACGCCGTGGCGTCCGATCGGTTGCCGGGGGTGTTGAAATCGCCGCAGACCACCGGCAGAACCGCCCAATGCTGCGACTGGTGACGTTGCTTGACCCGCAGGTACGCCAGCATGCGGTCGAGTTGGACCAGCCGGTGATGCCGGGACCGGTAATGAAAGTGCAGGTTCACCACCGGCAGACAGCGACCGCCCGCATCGATCTCCGCGTACAGGAAGCCTTTCTCCCCCACCCGGCTGCGGCCGAAGACAATATTCTCCGAGACCGCAATCGGGTGGCGCGAAAGCAAGGCATTGCCGTAATTGAGGTTCAGCAGACCGGCGCGCCGGTTGTTGATGCCGAAGACCGCAAACGGGAAATTGGTGAGGTCGCGCAGGTAGGCGAGCTGATCGAAGTTGCCCGCCCACCGCGAACATTCGTCGATCTCCTGCAACGCCACCACGTCCGGTTCCAGCCGATCGATCAGCTTGGCAATACGGTGCAGGTTGCTGCGCAGCTTCCTCGCCGAGGTAAAGCCCTGGATCGGCGTCAGCCCGCGGCCGTGGGCAATATTGAAGGTGACCAGCCTCAACCGCATCGCCCGCACAGCACAGCAGACCGCCCTCCGCGCCGCAAGGGAAAGGCCGTCACCGGGCCACCCGGATCCGCCGGCGTTCGCGATCGGAATCGCACCGAAGAAGGGATTGACAGGCCTGCGCGCGACCGCGAATTTTCCCGACTCTCACGGCGGCCATAGCTCAGTTGGTTAGAGCACAAGATTGTGATTCTTGGGGTCGCGGGTTCGAATCCCGTTGGCCGCCCCAT